>DAOPJV010000007.1:30440-148978 GCA_035399845.1 Phycisphaerae bacterium
GCGAAAGAACCGCAACAGGATTCGACTCAACACTCGAACGGTCATCACGTATTCGAATCGTCGCGACCCCATTGCTGAAGCAATGGGCCACCCTCAGGAGTGGTGTCCGGGTGGCCCACCACTTCAGTGGTGGCGGGCGCGACGATACGACGGCGACGAATCGCCGGAAGAATGTGAACACCTGTCGAATGGCGAAAGAACCGCAACAGGATTCGACTCAACACTCGAACGGTCATCACGTATTCGCATCGTCGCGACCCCGTTGCTGAAGCAATGGGCCACCCTTGCGTGAGCTGAACCGATGCGTCAGCCGCGATCGCTAGGACTTCGCGAGAATATCGAGGATGCGTTCCGACGCGTGGCCATCGCCGTAAGGGCTGACGCGTGGTCCATCGCCCACGTTGGCGTCGAGCAGGGCGCGACAATTGTCGACGATCGACTGCCGCTGTGTCCCAACGAGTTTCACGACACCGGCGTCGACGCCCTCGGGGCGTTCCGTTGTCGAGCGCATGACGAGGACGGGCTTGCCCAGGCTCGGCGCCTCCTCCTGCACGCCTCCGGAATCCGTCAGGGCCAGCGTGCAGCGTTCCATCATGGCGACGAACGCCGGATAAGGCTGAGGTCTGAGCAGATGCACATTCGCATGGCTGTCCAGTCGCTCGTGGACCGGCTTCTGCACGTTCGGATTGAGATGGACGGGATAGACCCAATGGACATCTGGATAGGCGTCCGCCAGCTCGGCGATGCTCTCGCAAATGTTCTGGAAGCCCTCACCGAAGCTCTCGCGGCGATGCCCCGTGATGAGGACCATTCGGAGATCGCCGACATTTGCGTCCATCCACGCGACGATCTCCTTCGTCTCGGCGGGCGGTGTTTCGTGGTTCCTGCGAATCGTCCAGTGCAGCGCGTCGATGACCGTGTTGCCCGTGACGTGGATGCGATCGGCCGGAATCGCCTCGCGCAGCAGATTCTCCTGCGCCCATTTTGTCGGCGGGAAGTGAATGTCCGCGACCTGGCCGGCGAGTCGGCGATTGATCTCCTCCGGAAAGGGCTGGTACTTGTTGTTCGTTCGCAGGCCCGCCTCGACGTGCGCCACGGGAACCTGGTTGAAGAAGGCGGAGATCGCGGCCGCCCAGACAGTCGTCGTGTCGCCCTGCACGAGCACCCAGTCGGGCTTGTCGGATTGCAGCAGCGCGTCGACGCCCGTGATCACGCGCGCCGTCAGCGAGGCGAGCGACTGATTCGGCTGCATGACGTTCAGATCGTGGTCGGGCCGGATGCCGAAGAACGACAGCATCTGATCCAGCATCTCGCGATGCTGCCCCGTGACAACGACGCGGACGTCGAACCGATCGTCGTCGCGCGCCAGCAGGATCGCCGGCGCCAGCTTGATCGCCTCGGGTCGTGTTCCGAATATAAAGCAGAGCTTCTTCTTCATGCCGCTTTGGTTCCCCTGATCGCGCCATCCATGCAATTCGAGTCGGCGCCGATCATACGGGAATGTGGCGTCGGCGTAAGGTTCTCGCTGACCCTCTGTAGGGCGGGTTCTGCGGGTGGCCCACCCCTTCAGGGGTGGCGGTCACGACGATACGAATTACCAGATCCCTTACGGATTCCAAGTCGATCATCGGATTCAGAGGTGACGCGCAATGCCATCATCGCGCCCACCACCGCTGAAGCGATGGGCCACCCGGCCGCGTCAGCGCACAGCATTATGAGGCGGGTGGAACCCGCCCTACGTGGGGTTCTGGCCCATCTTGTTGAGGACGAGCAGGCGTTTCTCAGTCATGTCCTCGATGGCGTAGCGAATCCCCTCGCGGCCCAGACCGCTGTCCTTGACGCCGCCGTAGGGCATCGAGTCCACGCGGAACGAAGGGACGTCATTGATCACGACGCCGCCGACTTCCAGTTCGTTGAAGGCGTAGAAGGCGTTCTGCATGCTGTTCGTGAAGACGCCCGCCTGGAGACCGAAGACGCTGTCGTTCACGATGTCGCACGCCTGCCGGAAGTTGCTGAACGGCTCAACCGTCGCCACAGGGCCGAACGCCTCCTGACAGGTGATCGCGGCGTCCTTCGGCGCCTGTTCGATCAGCGTCGCGTCATAAAAGGCGCCATCGCGTTTGCCGCCGCAGAGGATCTTTGCGCCGCGACTCGTCGCCTCGGCCACCCACTTCTCGATCCGCTCGGCCTCCTTCACGTCGATCATGGGACCGACGAACGTGTCCTCGTCCATCGGGTCGCCGGTCTTCAGTTCCTTCGTGGCGGCGACGAGCTTCGCTTTCATCGCGTCGTAGATGGTCTCGTGGATAAGGATCCGCTGGACACCGATGCAGGATTGTCCCGACTGGTAGAAGGCGCCGATCATGATGCGCTGCGTGGCAAAGTCGAGATCCGCGTCCTTGTCGACAACGCAGGCGGCGTTGCCGCCGAGCTCAAGAACGACCGGCTTCTTGCCGGCCTTCGCCTTGAGGGCCCAGCCGACATCGGGCGAGCCAGTGAACGAAAGCAGCTTCAGTCGCTCGTCGGTCGTGAACAGGTCGGCGCCTTCGCGATGGCACGGCAGGATGCTGAACGCCCCCGCCGGCAGATCCGTCTCGGCGAGAATCTCGCCGATGATGAGGGCGCCGATCGGCGTGCGCGACGCAGGCTTGAGGATGAACGGGCAGCCCGCCGCGATGGCCGGCGCGACTTTGTGGGCCGCCAGGTTGATCGGGAAGTTGAACGGTGAGATGAAGGAACAGACGCCAATGGGCACGCGCTTCCAGATGGACTCGTAGCCCTCGGCCCGGGCGGAGATATCCAGCGGCGCCCATTCGCCGTAATTTCGCACGGCCTCTTCCGCCGCGATCGTGAACGTGTCGATGCCGCGCGTGACTTCGCCCCGGGCGTCCTTGATCGGCTTACCGGCCTCGATGCAGAGGGCCTTCGAGAGTTCCTCGTGCCGCTCCTTCATGCGTTTCGCGACGTGGTGCAGCACTTCCGCCCGCTTGTAGGACGGGAACCTGCGCATCGGCGCGCAGGCCTTCTCAGCGAGCGCGATCGCCTCATCGATCACATCGGCGTCCGCCATGGCGACACGCGTGGCGACTTCGCCCGTGGCCTTGTTGGTGACCTCGAGGTCCGTGTTGGCGCTGACGGGTTTGTTGGCGAGGTAGAAGGGATAATTGGGTTTCAGCATCAGTGACCGCTTTCGGACTGGAGTGATTCGCGTTCCTGGCGACGAAGATACCGTCGCTGATCCTCGTGAATGGCCTCACCGCACTCGGGGCATGTACCCGACGCGTTGCCCTTCAGATCGTAGTCGCAGTGAACGCACTTTCCCAGATAAGGGACGATCGACAGGCGACGGACGATCCCGCGCCCCACAAGGAGCAGCATCGACAGAACCAACCAGCCTTCAAAGAAGGAAACGACCAGACGCAGGCCGAGCCTGATCGACGTTAACTGCGCCAGGCCAAAATACACCTGAAGCAACGTTCGCGCCGACTGAAAAACAAGGGCCGCACCCGCAGAAAGGACAAGTGTCTCGCCAACCGTCCTGAGTGGACGCGAACAGAATCCCACGCCGACGACGTAGAACAACAACCACATGAGGCCCTGAGTGTGCGACTGAATGCCTCGACCCGCCTCGATCTTCGACATGAGCAGCGCCCACGCCAGCGACCATACGGCGAGATACGCCTGCTTTGCCCAGACGGATCGTTCGGCTCGCGATGCCTGGCCTTGGGATGAACTCATACAGGCTCAGTCGCCTTGTTCGTGACCTCAAGGTCAGAGTTGGCGCTCACGGGTTTGTTGGCGAGGTAGAATGGACATCTGGATTCAAGCATTGTGTTTGTTCCGGCGATTTGCGCCGCGCCCGCGTTGACGACGCGACAAGAACTCCCGCTGGCGCTTTGGAATTGCAGCCCCACATTCGGATCATCGTCCGCTGCCAGTTCCAGTCAGATTGTAGTCACAGTTCAGGCAGCGTCGAAGATCCGGCCTGAAGATGAAGTCGTTGTCGATTTTCGCCATGCAGAGCAGAAACACGAGATTCCCAAGACCCTGCCAAAAGAGCCCTCCGCCCAGAAACTCGGCCGCCCATGCGATAGAAGCTGGCGACTTGAATGCGAAGTAGATCAGTGAGAAACGAAGGAGCATCGCAACAAAGGCGGCGTAAACAGCGATGAGAATCACATCACCCGCTGTCCGCAGGGGACGCGACACATAGAAAATGCTGAATGCAAATACGAGGTGCATTAGTACGGCGCCCTCGATCGGAATACCGTCCGCTCTTGACACCACCAATGTCAGAAACAAGGCGTAGGCGCACGAAAAAGCCGTCACCCACAGTATCCTGATCCGATGCGCCCTGACGCGCGTCGGCTTGGAATAATCTCGATCGTTTGCTTTCAATGGTCGTCCAATCGTGCCCGGACTCGCCCGCAGAGCCAACTGAATGTGACCCTACAGCGAACACGTCAACTCTCCCAGCCGCTTCGTCAGCCTGAGATTCTCCGCGTAATCGACGGGCATCGCAACGATGGACGGTTTGCCGCTGGCGAACGCTTTTTCCAGCGCCCCCTGCAGATCGGCGGACTTGTCCACATAGGCGCCGTAACCACCGAACGCCTCGGCCAGTTTCACGAAGTCAGGATTACGGAAACTCAGGTCGACGTGCCGGCCGAAGTGCGTCTCCTGTTTCCACTCGATCAGTCCGTAAGCGAAGTCCTCCCACACGAGGCAGACGATCGGGACGTTGTATCGCACGGCCGTTTCGAAATCCTGAATGTTCATCAGGAAACCGGCGTCGCCGCAGACGGCGATCACGCGCTTGTCCGGATGGATCAGTTTCGCGGAGATCGCCCCCGGCAGCGCGAAGCCCATCGAACAGAAACCATTCGGGATCAGGCAGGTGTTCGGCTCGTCGCAGTGAAAGTGCCGAGCAACCCACATCTTGTGGGCGCCGACATCAGACAGGAGCAGATCGCCGGGGCCCAGCACGGCGCGACAGTCGGCCAGCGCCTTCTGCGGCCGGATTGTCCCCGTCGTCTCGTCGTCGTTGTGACTGTCAAAATCGGCGATCATCTCGGCGCGCCGCTTCGCGTGGCGCGAAATATCGAACAGCGGCTCCTCCAGATCGCCGAGCGCCTCGATCAATCCATGCAGGCAGTTCGCGATGTCGCCAATGAGCTCGACATCCGCGCGATACTGATCGTCCACCTCGGCCGGCAGGAAGTCGATGTGCAGAATCTTCTTCGAATTGCCCTGATTCCATCGCATCGGATCGTATTCGACGAGGTCGTAGCCGATCGCAATGACGAGATCCGCCTCGTCCATGATGCACGACACGTGATCACGCGACTGCAGTCCGATCGTGAAGAGACAATGCTCGCTGCTGCGCGGGATCGCCCCCTTGCCCATGAACGTATTGACAACGCCAACCCCCGTGCGCGTGACGAATCGGCAGAGTTGCTCGCTGCTTCGCTTACGTACGCAGCCGTTGCCCGCCAGGATGATCGGATTTTTCGCGGCGTGGATCAGCCCAACGGCGTCCACCAGCGCCTTCGGATCGGGCCCGGGCCGACGCGTCGGCACGGGCGGGATGGGAACTCCCTCGGCCTCCATCTCGGCGATGTCCTCGGGCAGTTCCACCAGGCAGGCGCCGGGCTTCTCACACTCGGCGAGTTTGAACGCCTTGCGGATCATTTCGGGGATATTGTCGGGGTGCTGGACCATGTCGGCCCACTTGGTCAGCGGCTTGAACATGTCCACGATGTCCATCGCCTGATGAGATTCCTTGTGGAGGCGCTGCGTGCCGCCCTGCCCCGTGATCACCACCATCGGTGATCGGTCCATGTTCCCATTGGCGACGCCGGTCACGAGATTCGTTGCGCCGGGACCGAGCGTGGAGAGGCAGACGCCCGCCCTGCCCGTCAGCCGACCGTAGACGTCGGCCATGAACGCCGCCGCCTGCTCGTGCCGGCAGAGGATGAACCGGATCGGCGAGTTGTCGAGGGAGATCATCAGGTCGGCGTTTTCCTCGCCGGGCACACCGAAGATGAACTCGACGCCCTCCGCCTCCAGGCATTTCACAAACAGATCCGACGCCTTCATGCCGATTCGCTCCTTCCGTGAACCACGAGCCGCTCGCCCCGATCGCCAATGCCCCGGGTTCGACGTCAATTGCGGATGATAGGCCTCCTGTTGCGGCCGTCGCCGAGAATGCCAATCTGACAGTCCAGTCGCTCCGTCAGCGGGCGTCGGCGACCAATCTGGCAGCGTCAGATCGCCGGGCATTCGCCAACTGCGACTGAGAAAGTTCATCGTAACTTGTTATTTCAGCTTTATTTACAACCATGACGCCATACGACGAGCTGCCGATTCAGCGTCTGGCACGGACGTTGCATTGAGGGACGACGGGCTCGGTGCGCCTGAGAGGCGGACCGAGGCGCCCTGGAGGCATTGCGTTCCGTGACGTTTGGTTCGCCCAAGCTGAGTCTGCTGATCGCCCACGCCGACGAGAGCGGCTGGCCGGCCGATTTGTCGAGCTGGCTGTCGCGCTGGCCGATCGGCGTCCACTGGACGCATTCCGACATGGAGGCGATCGGCGTCGCCACGAGCAATCCGGTCGACCTGGTGATCGTGGACGACCTGCTGCCGCCCTCGGGGGGGCTGGAGGCGGTTCGACGGATCCGCCGGATCGGTCTGACAACGCCATGTTTGTATGTCTGCGACGACCCGGCCCCGCGGCTGCTGTCGGACGCGATCAAGCTGGACGTCTTCAGCGTCGTCGAAGGCGCGCGACATCGCGAACGGATCATTCGCATGATCTCCCGCATGGCGCGTCGCGTGTACGACATCGACCTGCCGACGCCGCCGAACATGAATTAACGCATCGGAGTGATTTCCGGCCCCGCGTGAGGCGCCGGTGAGATAAACAGGAAAGCGTCGGTTTCGGCGCATTGGATGACACGAGAAACTTCAAGGAGTTCGACACATGGCTGCGACGAAGACACGCATCAAGATTCGCCCGATCGGCGACAAGGTGGTTGTGAAGCGAATCGAGGCGGACGCCATGACGGCGGGCGGCATCGTGCTGCCGGACAGCGCCAAGGAAAAGCCGAAGCGCGGCGAAGTCATCGCCGTGGGCGACGGCAAGCTGCTCAACACGGGCGAGCGCGCCAAGATGCAGGTCACGAAGGGCAATGAAGTGCTCTTCACAAGCTACGCCGGCACGGAAGTGAAGATCGACGGCGACGAATTCCTCATCATGGACGAAAGCGACATCCTCGCGATTCTCGACTAAGGCGGGCGAAGGCGCCTCTCCGTGCGTCGGAGAGGATTCGGGCGAGGCCGTGTCGTCATCCGCGACGTTCGCGATCCGACACGCCACGCTCCACGAACCGGCTCACAGCCAAGCTGACGAGCCACAGCTGTCAAAGGGAACGAATGAAGCCCAGCCTGTTTGTCACGGCCCTGGACGAATCGATCAAGTTTGGCCAGGAAGCCCGACTGATGTTGACGTTCGCCGGCAACGAAGACGCGTTGCACATCCAGCCGCTCGCCTACACGCGGGTGGAGGACAGCGGCTTTCGCATCGACATCCGCACGTCCGACATCATTGCGACGGACCTGGTGGACGACGTCCTCTATGTCGATTCCGACGTGATTGAAACGGCGGAACTGCAGGTGAAGGAAGCCGGCAAGACCTGGCGGGAAGATCCCTACGACGGCATCAACGACGACTACGAAAAGTAACCGAAACACGGAGTAAGAAAGCGTTATGGCAGCGAAGAAGATCACGTTTGATATGGAAGCCCGCGAAGCGATTCGCAGCGGCGTCAACCAGCTCGCCCGGGCGGTCAAGGTCACGATGGGCCCCTGCGGCCGCAATGTCGTCATCGAGAAGTCGTTCGGTTCGCCGACGGTCACGAAGGACGGCGTCAGCGTGGCGAAGGAAATCGAGCTCGACGATCCGTACGCGGACATGGGCGCGAAGATGGTGAAGGAAGTCGCCACGAAGACGTCGAACGACGCGGGCGACGGCACGACAACGGCCACAGTCTATGTCGAGTCCATCTTCAATGAGGGCCTCAAGAACGTCGCGGCCGGCGCCAACGCGATGGAGCTCAAGCGCGGCATCGACCTCGCCGTGAAGTCGATCGTCGAAGAGTACGCCCGCATGAGCAAGCCGGTGAAGGAGTCGAAGCAGATCGCCCAGGTCGGCACCTGCGCCGCGAACCACGACGCCGAGATCGGCAGGAAGATCGCCGAGGCGATGGACAAGGTCGGCAAGGACGGCGTCATCACCGTCGAGGAAGGCCAGACGATCGAGACGATTGTTGAGACCGTCGAGGGTATGCAGTTCGACAAGGGTTACCTGTCGCCGCACTTCGTCACGGATCCGGCCGAGATGGAAGCCCGTCTCGAAAAGCCCTACATCCTGATTCACGAGAAGAAGATCTCGAGCGTCAAGGACATCGTCCCGCTGCTCGAGAAGGTCGCCAAGAGCGGCCGCGCCCTGGTCATCATCGCAGAGGACATCGAAGGCGAAGCCCTCGCGACGCTCGTCGTCAACAAGCTCCGCGGCACACTCCAGTGCTGCGCCGTCAAGGCGCCGGGCTTCGGCGATCGCCGCAAGGCCATGCTGCAGGACATCGCGATCATGACGGGCGGCACGCCGGTCTTCGAAGAGACGGGTGTCACGCTGGAAGGTCTCGACATCAAGGACCTCGGCCAGGCGAAGCGCGTCGTGATCGACAAGGACAACACGACGATCATTCAGGGCGCCGGCGCCGGTTCGGACATCAAGGCCCGCATCGACCAGATCCGCGCCGAGATCGATCGCACGACGAGCGACTACGATCGTGAGAAGCTCGACGAGCGCCTGGCCAAGCTGGCCGGCGGCGTCGCCATGATCAAGGTCGGCGCGGCGACGGAAGTCGAAATGAAGGAGAAGAAGGCCCGCGTCGAAGACGCGCTGCACGCCTGTCGCGCGGCCGTCGAAGAGGGCATCCTGCCGGGCGGCGGCGTCGCCCCGCTCCGCGCTCTGGCCCAGGTTCTCGACAAGGAAGAGAAGAAGGCCAGGGGTGATCAGAAGACGGGCGTCGACATCGTTCGCCGCGCCCTCTGGGCCCCGATCAAGGTCATCAGCGAAAACGCCGGCCTCGACGGCAGCGTCGTCGCCCAGAAGGTCTTCGAGTCGAAGCAGGCGAACCTCGGCTTCAACGCACTGACCAATGAGTACGGCGACATGATCCAGATGGGTGTCATCGTGCCGGCCAAGGTCGAGCGCGTCGCCCTGCAGAACGCGGCCTCCGTCGCCTCCCTCCTCCTGACGACGGACTGCGCTGTCAGCGAGATCAAGGAAGAGAAGAAGGGCCACGGCGGCGGTCCGGGCATCCCGGGCGGCATGGGCATGTAAGCCCGATCCACTGCAACCGACCGCCGACTTCGGCGGCGATTCCCATAGATGACGCGGCCCGATCGACTTCGATCGGGCCGCGTTTTTTTTCGGTCTCACCCGCCCCAATCGGGATCATCGCCCGAAATCTGATGAATCGCGGGCCGCCGGGCTTGCGATCGGCGACCAAACCCCATAAAAAGATGGTTAGGTCTTGTTTTTTGGGAAGGTCCTCGCCCCGGCCTTCACCGGGGAAGGTGTGGGAGCCCAGTCATCGTGCGCGGGCGAGTTGCAAAACTCGAATCGTCGCATGGCCGTTCGTCACGGCGTCACGACGCCGAATTCGCGGCAGCGCCCGCGTGCAATCGTGACCTGGCCCCGCTTCGCAATCACACTCAAGCCGCCTTCCTGATTCCCATCCGCACGTCATCGGCGCCTCAATTCGGCGTCCACTCAACATTCAGTCCAAATTCATCCATTCATTTCAAGCCTCATGATAAAGGAGTACCACCATGATTTCGCGTGCACCCAAGAGACTCGTGTGCATCGCAGCGACGGCCGCCGCCCTGTTTGCCGCGGCGCTTTCGGCCGCCGCAGACGCCTGGTATGCGGTAACGCCTGACGGCCTGCGGGCGAAGGAGTCCAACGCAGCCGTTGCGCCTGATCTGCGACTCGTCGCGGACGAAACGGACCGACTCGAGTTCCGGGTTCGCGTCGAAGGTCTGCGGGTTCACACCTTCAAGACTCCGGACGGCGCCTTCGTTGAGGTTGACTGGCCCGGCGCCGCCATCGCGGGCGATATCGGCGCCCCGGCCATTCCCGTTTTTCGCAGCGTGTTTGTCGCGCCGGTCGGCGCGAATGTCACAGCGCGCATCGCCGACACAACGGACACGATCAGCCTCGATCCGGCGGCCGTCGGCGAGCCGATTCGCCTGGCGCCGGTTCGAGCGCCGATCCCGAAGATTCCCGGCGCCGCGGAGCAGGCCGGATACACCGTCGATCCGGCGGCCTACGCGATCAACGCGGCCATCCCCGCGAACGCGGTGGATATTTCCGAGCTCGGTATGGTTCGCGGTCGACGACTGATGCTCGTCGAGGCCCATCCGGTTCGATACAACCCGGCGAACCAGAAGCTCGAACTCACGCCGCAGATGGATGTGGTCGTCGAGTTTGGCGCCGCCCCCGTACAACCCGCGCAACGCGGTCTGACGCCGGGCCTGTCGTCGATCGTCCTGAACCCCTCGCTCGCGCCCGTCGACAAGGCGCAAACGGGGAATTACCTGATCATCGTCGCCGACGAATTCGCGAACGACATCGGCGCGTTTGCACAGGCAAAGACCGACCAGGGATTCAAGGTCACGACGTGGACGGCGCCCGCGGGCGTCACGACGGCACAGATTCTGACGTACATCAGTTCGCAGTGGGCGGATCCGCTGAACGCGCCCGATTACATTCTGCTCGTCGGCGATACGAACACGATTCCAAACTGGACGGGCGGCGGCGACGGAACGCCGGCGACTGACCTGCCCTACACGTGCATGGACGGCGCCGGGGACTGGTTCCCGGACATCGCCATCGGTCGTTTCCCGGTTCGAACAGGCGCCCAGCTCACGGCCGTCATCGACAAGACGCTCTATTTTGAGAACGGTCCGCTGGCCGATCCCTCCTACCTCTCCAGAGCCGTGTTCATGGCGTCGGAGGACAACTACAGCGTGAGCGAGGGAACGCATGACTACTGCATCGCGAACTACATGGAACCGAACAACTTCGAATACCTGAAGCTGTACAGCCATACGAATAACGCGACAACGCAGCAGGTCAGAGACGCGTTCAATTCCGGGCGCGTGTTCGGTATCTACAGCGGCCACGGCAGCGAGACCTCCTGGGCCGACGGCCCGCCGTTCACGCAGACGGATGTGAATGGTCTTGTCAACGCAAACATGTACCCGTTCGTCTGCAGCTTTGCCTGCGTGACGGGCACCTACACGCTGACGGAGTGCTACTGCGAAACATGGATTCTGGCGCCCAACAAGGGCGCCGCCGCGATCTGGGGTTCTTCCGTCAACAGCTACTGGACGGAAGACGACGTGCTTCAGAAGACGTTGTTCAGCGTGTTCTACGACGACTACATCCGCGAACTCGGCCCGGCGTTCAACCAGACGCGCGTCCGCTACGCGGCCCAGATGGGCGGCGACGCTACGACGCGCCGCTACTTCGAAATGTACAACCTGCTTGGCGATCCGAGCCTGCTGATTCCGGACGCCGAGGCGGCCTTGCGCGTCAGCCCGTCCGGTGTGTTCCGGGCGGAAGGGCCCGAGGGTGGACCCTTCGCGCCGATCAGTTCGACCTACACGCTTCGAAATGTCAGCGAAGCGATGATCGAATACCAGGTCACGCACGATCCGGCCGCCACGTGGGTCTCGCTCGAAGGCCCGCTGACGGGTTCGCTCGCGGCCGGTCAGACGCTGGAGGTGACGGCGACGATTACCTCGGCCGCCGACAGCCTGCCGATCGGTCTGTTCACGGACACAATCAGTTTCGTCAATACGACGGATCATGTTGGCGACTCGACGCGCGACATCTCCCTTGAGGTCGGGCGATACGTGTTCAACGCCACGGATACGCCGCTGCCGATCACTGACTACAACACGACGACCAGCGTTCTGAATGTCGATCAGCACTTCTGCATCGGCGATCTCGATGTGGCGCTCGACGTGTCACACACGTACATTGGCGATCTCATCGTCAGGCTCCAGTCGCCGACGGGAACGCAGGTCACGCTGCACAATCGCACGGGCGGTGGCGCCAGCGACCTGCAGCTGACGTATGACGACGAAGGCGCGGCGCCAGACGGTCCCGGCGCACTCGCCGACTTCGATCGACAATCGCCGTTCGGCGCCTGGACGCTGAGTGTCGAGGACGCGGCCGGCGGCGACACGGGGAACCTCGTCGGCTGGGCGCTTCGAATCCTGCCGCTCGGCGACATCTGTCCGCCGGCGGCGACGGACGTGAGTGTCGCAACACCTGCGAACACGCCCCTGAGCGTGACGCTCCAGGGAATGACAGAGGGCGCGGGACCTCTGGCGTACACGATTGAGTCGCTGCCGACCAACGGGCAGCTCCGTGATGTGGCGACGAACGCTGTCATCGACACAGTCCCCTACATTCTCAGCGGATTCGGCGATACGGTTCGATACGCCCCATCCACCGGATTCAATGGTCTCGACACGTTCACGTATGACGTGAGCGACAATACGGGCGTGTCCGACCTCGCGACGGTCGATATTGACGTCGGCGGCCCCGAGCCGATCCTGGTATTCGACTTCAACCAGGACCCCGGATGGGCCACGACGGGATCATGGGCGTTTGGCCAGCCGACGGGCGGCGGAACGCACAATCTCGATCCGACGAGTGGATACACGGGAACCAACGTCTATGGCTACAACCTGAACGGCGACTACGTGGACGACATGAGCTCCACGATGTACCTCACAACGACGCCGCTCGATTGCTCACAGGCGGCGGGTGTTTCCCTTCGATTCCGGCGCTGGCTGGGCGTGGAATCCTCCTCATACGACCACGCCGACATCGAAGTGTCGAACGACGGCGTCAGCTGGACAGGCGTCTGGGCGCACTCCGGGGCGACCATCAGCGAGTCAAGCTGGACACTCCAGACCTACGACATCTCCGCCGTCGCCGATCATCAGCAGACTGTCTACCTCCGCTGGGGCATGGGACCGACGGATGGATCCGTCACGTATCCCGGCTGGAATATCGACGACGTCGAGATCTGGGGACGCATGCCGGCGGCGCTGCAAGGTGACATGAACTGCGACGGCGTGACCGACATGGGCGACACGACGCCATTTGCGATGGCCCTGGTCTCGCCGAACGACTACGCCGCGCAATACCCGAACTGCGGCATCGGCCTGGCGGACATGAACCAGGACGCCGTCATCGACGGAATCGACGTGCAGATGTTCGTGGATACGCTGCTGAACGGCGGTTGATTCAGTCGTCGGCAATCTGCCAGAAAGGTCTGCGGGGCGCGTCTGTCGGGCGCGCCCCATTTTTGTTCCGCGGGTTCGCGGATCTCATCTCGCCTGATCTGACAGGGAGCGTTTCATGGCGGCGTTCGCTTCGATGGCGCGAACACAGACCTCGATCAATGTCGCCCGACTGACGGGCTTTGAAACGAAGCTGTCGCAGCCCGCCGCCAGACATCGTTCCGCGGTCCCCGCCATGGCGTCCGCCGTCAGAACGACAATCGGCGTCGAGCAGCCCATGTCGCGAAGAAGTTCCGACGCCGCATAGCCATCCATCTCGGGCATCTGAACGTCAGTCAGAATGAGATCGAACGGGGCCGGCGATCTGAGAGCGCCGTCGAGGGTACCATCGACGGTCATGGCGCAGATCCCGTCGCGCCCGTTGTCGGTAACCTTCACCTCGGCGCCCGCGGATTCAAGAAGATGGCGAATGAGCTTCTGGTTATCGACGCCGTCTTCCATGAGAAGCACGCGCCGATCGGCGAGCTTACAGACATTGTCCGATTCATCGGCGCCGGCGGCAGTTGACGTCGACACCGCGTCGCCGCCGTCCGCGTCGGCAATCCGCAACGGAAGCGACAGCGTGAAATCGCTGCCCTGTCCCAGCGTGGATGCGACCGACAGCGTTCCGCCCATCAGTTCCATCAGGCGCTTCGAGATGCGCAGGCCGAGACCGGTCCCGCCGAACCGGCGCGATGTGGAGGTCTCCGCCTGCTCGAAGGCGTTGAAGAGGCGCGACATCTGCTCGCTCGTCATGCCGATCCCCGTATCGTTCACGGAGATCACGAGGCGCGATCGCTCGGCGTGATCGTCAACGCGAACGATGATGCGCACGCCGCCGTCCTTCGTGAACTTGATGGCGTTGCCGACGAGATTGCAGATAACCTGCTGCACGCGCACGGGATCGCCGAGGATTCGCTTCGGCGCCGGCGACTCCGCGATCACGCCGAGCTTGAGTTCCTTGAGCCGCGCGTTGACGTCGTAAAGTTCGGCGACATTCCGCACGAGCGACATCGGATCAAACGGAATATCCTCGATGGTCATCTTGCCCGCCTCGATCTTCGAGAGATCGAGAATGTCGTTGATGATCGACATCAGGTGCTCGCCGCTGCGCTCGATCACCTTCAGGTAGTCGCGACGCTTTTCGGGATCACCCCAGACGTTTTCGTCATCGTTCAGCATTTCCGCATAGCCGAGAATGGCGGACATCGGCGTTCGAATCTCGTGGCTCATGTTGGCGAGGAATTCCGTCTTGGTTCGGTTCGCGGATTCCGCCGCTTCAAACGCCGCGTTCAGTTCCGTGTGGATGAGTTCGATTTCCGTCACGTCGATACCCACGCAGACGATTCCGCCGTCAGGCGTCGGTCGAGTCGAGAGCCGGAGGTACTGATCCCCCAGGAAGACAGTCCATGTCGCCGCGCCGCTTCGATAGCGCGTCAGTTCATCGGCGACGCACTGATCCAGCGGACGATCCCTCATCATGGCGGGATATTTCTCGAAAAACGCCGTGACGATTCGTTCAATCGGCGTTCCTCGAACCAGCAGGTCGGATCGGACGAATCCCGTCTCCCGATAGGTCGAGTTGCACATGACAAAGCGGCCATCCCTGTCATACATGACGACGGCGGCGTCGATGGTCTCGATTGCCGTGTAGAGATGTCCGCGGACGCGATCGAGTTCGAGCTCCGTTGTCTTCCGGGCGTCGATGTCCGTCTGAATGACGATGAACCCGTTGAACTCGCCGTTGTCGTTCCGCATGGGCTGAATGTCCAGATCAACCCAGTATTCGTGCCCCTCCATGCCGTGCAGGAGAATCTCCGTGCGAATCCCCTCGCGATTCGCGATCGCCTCCCTGATTCGCGCGACCGTGTCACTGTCGGTTCGCTCGCAGAACGCAATCGTGTCGAGTTTCTTCGTGAGGCAATCCCACGATTCGTACCCTGACATTCTCGTGAACGCTTCGTTCGCCCAGACAATTCGCTGATCGATATCGAGCAACAGGACGGCGTTGGTCGTTCGGCGCGAGACGGTGGCCAATAGAGAGATCTGCTGACGCTGGGCCTCCACCATGTCCAGCATGTTGTTGAGCGATCCGGCGATCCGGCCCAGTTCGTCGTCGGCAACACGCGTGGTTCTGAGTTCGACTTCCCCCTGGCTCCATCGCTGGATGACGTCCGCAATGTGAGAGATGCGTTTCAGGAGTCGAATCCGAACGAGGTAGGCGGCGAAAACGCAGGTCACAAGGAAGACGCCCGCTATCACAACGCCCAGCTGACGCATCTGGGACGTCATTCGAAACCGAATGTCGTCGGCGCGAATGTGCAGCATTGCCACCATTCCATCGGATCGGGCCGCCTCCGAACCGGCGTCGGCGCGCGGTCGGGACCGCGTCACGAATGCGGTCAGATCGACCACCTGGCCGCCCAGATGTCCCATGTCGAGACTCTCCCTGCCGGTCTCGATCGCCGCCCAGATCTCTTCTGCGTAACCCTCCCATGGAAGGCTGAAAAGCAGCTGCCCGATCCACTCGCGATGACTCGACGCGACGACGCGATGTGTGCGGGCGTTGACCACAACAGCGTCGGTCACGCGACCGGCGCGTAACATCTCCTCGAGGCCGCGCTGCGCGTCGCCGTCATTGGATGAGGCGACAAACACGCCGCGCAGACTGGACATCGCGAGATGGGCCTCGTTGACGATCTGATCGTCGTGGGATTTTCGAATCGACGACATCGCCACCCAGTGAACACCGCCGATGGCGACAATAATCACGCCCACAACGGGAACCGCGAGCTTGAGAGTCAGGGAACTTCGCCCACCCGCGCTGATCATCTGACAGATCGAATCCTCAGGATATCGGGCAAGCTGGGCGACAATCAGTAAAACCACCGCCAGCGCCGTCAACAGCGGCATCAGTGTCGAATGGGAGGACAATGCGGGAAGCGCCAGATCAATCAGTCGCCCGAAGACGGCGATGAGCGCCATCAAGGCCGACGCCGCCATCGCCATCTGAGAAAGCTGAAACCTGCCAAGCCGGACGCGAAGGGCGCCAACGCTGATCAGAAAGACGGCCAGCGCCGAATAAAGTGACTGCGACGCCGCGTCGCCTTCCGATGTCGGGACGACCCATCCCGCGCCGCCTTCGCCAATCTGGCGCCCCACGCCTACCAGCGCGATCACCAGACCGACAAGCCGCAGCGCACCCGACAGTCGTGAAAATCGGTCGAGGATCAGCGCCCCGGCGAGCAACGTGATGCAGACGCCCCCCATCCGTCCATCCGCGCCACGGGCGATGTCGATCGCTCCTGTGTCGAAACCGGACAACACCGCCACGAGAAGGCCGACGAGCAACGCCGAGTACATCAACCATCGCCCGCCTGCGGACAGACCGACAGACCGCTCGTCCGTGTCCAACCTGGCTTCCTCCGCCCGCATGCCCGAATCGTCTCCCCGGCGCGTTTCGACCGCGTCGCTGACATGGACCGACCGTCCGAAAACCCCTTCGCGTGTCCTGCTCCCAACCCTGAGGGTTCGACAGGATCAATGTCGTCAGGGCCGCGACAGCACTTCGAATCGTCTTGATGCGCGCAATTGCGATCTGACACCCCGAGGTTTTATGGGGGCCAGAACCCGACTTCGATCGCGGCGTGTCAACGCGAATTGCCATCCCCCTGACACACAACCGGATCTCACAACAGGCTACGTAAATTCCGTGGTCGCCCGCAGAGTCATCGGTGGCGCCAACCATGTTCGCGACTCGCCCGCGCACAGCGGACATTCGGCCGGAGAATGCGTTGTCGGCGGCGCCTGGCGCAAAAAAGCGGCCCGCGCATTCGCGCGGGCCGCCGATGATTCACGTTGAGTGGTTCAGCGCGTCGTCTGACGCAACTATGGACACGGCGTCTTGGACATCAGCAGCCCCACAAAGTCCGTGACATCCGCGAGATCGAAGACGCCATCACTGTTGATATCCGCACACTCACATCCAGCGCCGCCCCCGGACACAATGCAGTTGGTAAACAACTGGATATCGAGACCGTTTCGCACGTTGTCGGCGTTCATGTCGCCCGGGCAGCGGCACGGTTCCGGCTCGCCTCCGATTCGCTCGCTCCAGATTGTCACGGCGTCGATGTCGTCCCGAACCGCGGGATCCGACGGCGCCATCAGCGGAAATGAGAAGCCGGTCATGAAGGAACCGTAGAGGATTCCGGGATGCAGCCCGCCCGACTCATCCCCCGGCGTCGCCGGATCGTCGTTGTCGACGCTGAAGACCAACGCGAGTGAGAGAACGCCCGTGTCCTGTTCAGGCAGCCACGTGAACTCGAACGCGTCGATGTCCGTCGACTCCGGAAGCCCCAGGTGAATGGCCTCATCCACGATCTTCACGGGAGCGGCCGGCGCCAGCATGAACGTCAGGTAAACGCCGCCCGGGTCGAGGGCCGCCGGACTCGGCGCTTCATGATCGGGGCTCCAGGTCCAGTAGGGGCACAGACCGAGCGGTCCGTCCGGCTCGTTGGGGTTGTCGTTCCTGACGATATCGAGTGAATCCACGTCATCGTCTTCCGCGTCGCCCGGGACATCGGGATTGGGGAACAGATCGGGATGCACTTCGCGTTCGCTCGCCGCCGGATAGACGTCGGCGACGCTGTACATGACGCCCCCGAGCGGCGACATCGTCCAGCCGATGATCTCATCGCGCGCCGCGCTCGAACCGTAGGAACTCACGCCCGCCGCCGAGGGTCCCGTGACGGGAACATCGCCGAGCGTCCAGTTCTCCGCCTTGTCGTCGTCATAGGAGAGCAGGACGAACTTGAACTCGAAAATGCAGTTGGCCGGCGCGAACGGGAACAACTGCTGCTGACGCAATGGCGCGTCGAGCGGCGACGTCGGCGGAATGTACTGCCGCAGGTCGACGTCGATCTGATCGTGGGCGTCCAGATCGAAGTATTCAAAAATGCAGTCCTGTGCGGGGCAGTTTGAACCCACGGGCGCGCCTGTGACGCCGGCGCAGTCGGGGGCGTCGGGCATCGGATCCCCCGGGAAGAGCAGCGCGTCGTCCTTGAAGATGGCGTCACGGCCACACGGAACCAGGGGCGGTGTCACCGGACCTTCATTGGAAAAGTACACGTCGCCGGGATCGAAGCCCTCGTCGCCATCCATGTTCGGATCGCTCAGTTCCTTGTCCGAACCAATATCCAGTGAGAATTCCCAGACAAACGGCCTGGGTTCCGTCGGTCCGTCCGCGGGACGCGTGAAGACGCGCACCTGATCGATGACATTCGACGTGATCAGCGTGAATCGGATATCCCGATTCGTCGCCAGGACCGTGATCGACTCGCCGACGAACTCGACGCCGCGATTCGGATTTCCCGTCGGATAGGCGCCGGCCGTGCCGAGACCATCGGCGGAGTTCAGCGTCGGGCTGAGGAGCTGGACGCCGAGAATGTCACCGTCGAAGGAGACGGATCCGGTCAGCGTTGTCGTGCCGGGACCGACCTGATCGAAGTGAATCAGGTGGGAATCGACGACGGTCCCCGTCAGCAGGACACCGGGCGTCAGGGAGGCGGCGTTGTTGTAGGTTCCGATGGCCGTGATATCGACCGGAATCGAACCGGGAAGGGCCACACTCTGCTGCTCGTCGAACACGAACACCTGCGTATTGCTCTGAAGGGCGCCCGGAAGGGTACTGGCCGGCGGACCGATGAGCGTCGCCGCGGGGAAGGTGGCCGTGATCGCCGCCTGGGCGGAAGTCGCGGCCCACGCCGCGATCGCCATGGCCAGGGCCACGCGTCTGTGTACTGAAGTCATCTGACTCATCTCCAATCTACGTGCGAGGTTCGGGAATACGTCCGGTATTCCTCTCAACCAAGAGGACGGGAGGCGTCGCGCGGGCGGCCATCCGAGGCGGCAAAAAACGGTGTGCCGCGCTCCCGCGTGATCACGGACAAGGATGTCCATAAATGGAGCGTTCGGGCGAATTTGCGATGATTTCACACGCCGATTTGCGGACTTCGCAGTGCTTAGATTAATGATTTCTTGACGCGATTCCCTTTGACCCAGGTCTTAATTCCCTTAGGCTAGAGGGTGTTTTCGAGGGGTGGAAAGAAGCGACCCCAACTAAGAACAGTTTGAATCAGGGTTTGGCGTTGCCCGCTCAGCTTGTGGCCGGGAATAGATTGCGCCAAGCAAAGGAATCGAAGGAGGACAGAATGAAGATCAGAATTGCAGCGGCCTTGGCTTTGATGTTCGCGGTCAGCACGGCAAACGCCAGTGTCCTGACGTACGACAATTTCGACTATCCCGATGGATCGCTCGTCCCGAACGGTGGCTGGGCGACGCACAGCGGCGTCGCGGGCGACCTTCAGGTCGTGGGCGGTCAGGCCCTCGTGCAGCACGGCGTTCCGTCGGAAGACGCGAACAAGTCGTTCGCGACGACGACCGGCGTTGTTTACTACGGCGCCGACTTCACGGTCAACGATCCCGGTTCCGTCATCGGTGGCGGCGACTACGAGTATTTCATTCACTTCAGCGACGGCGGCTCGTCCAACTTCCGCGCCCGTGTTGACATCGTCAACCCGACCGGCCCGGGCGACTTCTCCGTTGGTCTCTCGACGACGTCGAGCACAGCCGACGCCACGTGGGGATCGGATCTGTCCTTCGGCACGACGTATCGCCTGATCGTCGCGTACGACCAGGACAACAACGCGTCGCAGCTCTGGCTCGACGCCGCGCTTGAGACGGACACATCGATCCTGGGTAACAACCTCGGCCCGACCGGACTCACTGTCTCAGCAATCGCGCTGCGCCAGTCGGACTCGAGCCAGAACGAAGGCATCCTGGTGGACAACATCGTCGTCGGCACAACCTTCGGTGATGTCGTCAACCCGGCCCCTGAGCCGGCCACGCTGGCCCTGCTCGGCCTCGGTGGCATCGCCCTGATTCGACGCCGCCGCTAAGCCCGATCGAACCAAGGGGAAAGAGCAATTATCCGAGAGGACGTCGTCTGAGTGACGGCGTCTTCTCTTTTTTACCCCCCTCTCGCGCCACCTGCACGACGCGCCGGGGCACGGTAGAATCCCCCGCCGACGTCCGACGCCTGCAAGATCGGCGCGCTTTGGCGGACTTCATCACGAGGAGACACGGATGCCCGACTATTACAACTCCGAGGACCTTCCGCGATTCGGCGACATGGGCAAAGACGCCCCCGAGCTCTGGCGGAAATTCAGCGCGTACTACGGGGCCGTCTTCGAGGAAGGCGCCCTGTCGGAACGTGAGAAGGCCCTGATCGCCCTTGCTGTCGCACACGCCGTCCAGTGCCCCTACTGCATCGACGCATACACGACCACCTGTCTCGAGAAAGGGTCCAACCTCGACCAGATGACGGAGGCGGTCCACGTCGCCGCCGCGATCAAGGGGGGCGCCGCCCTCGTCCACGGACTCCAGATGCGCAACTGCGCCGAAAAACTCTCCATGTAACGAAGCCTGACGCCGACGAACGAACGCCCATGACGCAATCCCTCAGAAAACGCAATCATCCGCTCGCGGTCATCGCCGAGCAGCAGCGCGTCCTGGCGGACGACGCCGGTGTTGTCGCGTTTGACCGTCGCCTCTCGGACATCAACCTGGCGCCGTTGACCGCGACAGGCATTACGACGTTTCAGATCAACGTCGGAAAAATGTGCAACCAGGTGTGCAGGCATTGCCATGTCGACGCGGGCCCCGATCGCAAAGAGATCATGACGCGCGAGACGATGGAATTCTGCCTGGAAGCGCTGGCGAAGACAGACGCGCCCGTCGTGGATCTGACGGGCGGCGCGCCGGAGATGAACCCGGATTTTCGCTGGCTCGTCGATCGCATTGTCGAGATGAATCGCCGCGTCATCGATCGTTCGAACCTGACGATTCTCGTCGCGCCGGGATACGAAGACCTGCCCGAATTCCTGGCCAGCCGCCGCGTCGAAGTGACGGCGAGCCTGCCGTACTACATGGAATCGCAGACGGACGCCCAGCGCGGCGATCACGTTTTCGAACGATCGATTCGCGCGCTGAAGCGGCTGAATGAACTCGGCTACGGCCAGCCCGATACGGGGCTCACGCTCAACCTCGTCTTCAATCCCGTCGGAGCGTTTCTTCCGCCGAAACAGGCGTCGATCGAGGCGGACTACAAACGCGAGCTGGATCGGCGACACGGGATCGTCTTCAACAGCCTGTTTACGATCACCAACATGCCGATCAGCCGATTTCTCGACTTCCTGATCGAACGCGGGACCTACGCGTCGTACATGCGGAAGCTGTCGGACGCCTTCAACGCGGACGCGGCTGCGAGCGTCATGTGCCGCACCACGCTGAGCATCGGCTGGGATGGCGCGCTGTATGACTGCGACTTCAATCAGATGCTCGACATGCCCCTCGGCAATGGATCGCCGACGCACATCCGGGACTTCGATCCGGCGAAGATCACGTCGCGCGAAATCCGCATCGGCAACCACTGCTACGGCTGCACGGCCGGCGGCGGGTCGAGCTGCACGGGGTCTGTGGCCTGACGAAGCGACTGGCGACGGCCGACGCCCGATGCGTCTCGAGGACGTGATGTGAGACCAGCGTCGCTCGCCTTGGTTGTACACCTGGCCCCCTCACTGGCGGTCGCGGTTCGGAAATGCGAATTGGGCGCTGACGTCCCCTGCCGATAGCATCCCGCGGCATGCTCGCAGCGCCCGCCACTGAGACGATCCTCATCCATGACATCCCGGGCGTCCTGGCGGTCATCCTCGCTGTTCCGGCAATCATCCTCTTCGCGTCGTCCCGCCCGACGATTGGGCGAATCTTCAAGATTGTGCCCGGGCTCGTCTTTTGCTACTTCCTGCCGACGCTGCTCTCGACGCCGTGGACGATGGGCGACGGAACAACGGTTCGCGTCCTCCCGAACGCGTCGCCTGTGTACGCCTTCATCAAGGGGCCTGTGCTGCTCGCCAGCCTCTTTCTGCTGACGCTGAACCTTGACCTGAAGGGAATCGTCCGGCTCGGCCCCAAGGCCGTCGGCATGCTCCTGGCGGGTTCGCTCGGCGTCATCCTGGGGGGACCGATCGCCGTCTGGCTCTGGCGGAACCATCTGCCGGTCGAAGGGCATCTTCCGCTCGCCTACATGGCGGGCAGCTGGATCGGCGGCGGTCCCAACGCCGTCGCGCTGCAACGCTCCTTTGACGTGTCGGACGCGGCCATCAGCCCGATCATCGTCGTTGACGCGTTCATCTCCAACCTCTGGCTGGCCGTGCTGCTCTTTCTTGCCGCCCGTTCAAAATCGATCGATGAACGGCTTGGGGCCGACACAACGGCCATTGAAGCGCTGACGCGTCGCATGGAAGACTATCATGACGCCGTCGGCCGCCACGCCTCCATTGGCGACATCGGCGCCATCCTGGCGCTGGGACTTGGGGCGTCGTGGATCTCGTCGATCGGCGTTGACTGGCTGTTCTCCGGCGGGATGGCCGCCTCGGCGGACGATACGCACACATCGTGGCTTGCATCGATCAGCGCATACATCAGTCCCACAGCGTGGAAGGTACTCTGTGTGACACTGCTGGGCATGCTTGCGTCCTGCACCTCCCTGCGCAAGCTGGAAGGCGCCGGGGCGTCGCGATTTGGCGGCGTGATGATCTACCTGCTCGTCGCCTGCATCGGCGCAGGCGCGGACTTTCACAAACTCGGCGCCGCGCCGGGCTATCTCCTGATCGCGGCAACGTGGATGCTCGTCCATGTCATCGTGTTGACAATCGCGGCGGTATTGTTTCGAGCGCCGCTGTTCTATGTCGCGACAGGTTCGCAGGCGAATATCGGAGGACCGGCCTCGGCCCCAATCGTCGCCGGCGCCTTCAGCCCCGCCCTCGCCCCGGTCGGCGCTCTGCTCGCCATCGCCGGCTACGCCATCGGCACGATCGGTGGACTGGTCTGCGTTCACCTGATGAACTTCGTTGTTGGAAAATAGCGCGCCACTGGGCGCCGGCCGAGGCTTTCCGGGAATTCAAGGCCACGCGCTCGTTTCACGAAATCGTCGAAGAATCCCTGTGTTTCCTCGGGGCATTTCCGCTCCGAAGGAGCGCCGGATCGTAGCCACGGGTGGAGCAAAGGCCGCGAAGCGGTCGAAGCGCAACCCGTGGAATGCGTTCAATTCCGTTGATTCCGCCCCGGAGGGGTGGCGGAATTTCCGGACAGCCTCCGCCTGCCCCAAGTGAAGGGTGGGCGCCGCCCGCAAACATCGTCGAGCGCAAGCGTCGCGAGGAGCGTGGCGTCCGTGCGAATCGATGAACGTCAAAGGTCTTCGGCGGGCGGCGCCCAACCTACGCCTCAGACTTCGAACAGCTTCGACACGCTCGTCTGCCGGAAGACGCTGTTGATCGCCTCCGCAAACAGCGGCGCGACGGAGGCGATCTTAATCTTCTTGCCGAACGGCTCGAAGCGATGCTCGATCGTGTCCGTGACGACCATTTCTTTGATCGGGCTCGCCTCAATCCTCGCCGCGGAGCCCGCCGTCATCACACCGTGGGCGACGCAGGCGTAGACATCCTTCGCGCCTTCTTCCTTCAGCCGCTTCGCCGTGGCGACGAGGGTGCCGCCGCTGATCGTGAAGTCATCAACGATCAGCGCATTCTTGCCCTCGACATTGCCGATCAGTCGGGTCACGACGGCGTTCTCGCGGTGATCCGGCCGCGTCTTTTCGGCGATCGCCGTCGTTGTTCCGAAGCTCTTGGCGTAGGCGTTCGCCATCTTCGCGGCGCCCACGTCGGGCGCCACAACGACCCAGTTTCGATTGATCTTCTTCCTGAAATGGTTGGCGATCGCCGGCTGTGCGTACAGATGGTCGACGGGCACGCGAAAGAAGCCCTGGATCTGCGGCGCGTGCAGGTCCATCGTCATGATGCGATCGACACCCGCCGCTTCCAGGCAGTCCGCAACGACGCGCGCCCGGATCGACACGCGGGGTTCATCCTTCTTGTCGCCCTTGCCGTAGCTGAAGAAGGGAATCACGGCCGTCACGCTCTCCGCCGACGCCCGCCGAAAGGCGTCCACGTAGAAGAGAATCTCCAGCAGGTGATCGTTGACGGGATAGCTCAGCGACTGCACGAAGAAGACGTCGCGACCCCGGACGTTCTCCAACACGCGCACGAACGTGTTGCCCTCGGAGAAGTGTTTCGCCTCGCACCTGCCGGGCTTCACTTTCAGATGTTTGCAGATGGCGCTGGTGAATCCCTGGCTGCCCGAGCCGGGGAAAATGACAAGCTTGCGTGTCGGCGTCATGTTCGGACTCCATTCCGACGGCTCGGCCCGGCCGTAAAAAGCGAGTGAGCACACAGCGAAATCTCGCCGTGTGCTCACTCGGCGCCGTTCGGTCTGTGAACCGCCCGCAACGTTCGTGATCGCGGGCGTCGCCGGCTGATTCATCGCCGGCGCGTCACATGACGTCTGGCGTGATCAGCCGTTGTGCTGAGCCGAAATGATCTCGCTGGCCTTGTTGCTTGGCAAGTCGAGGGCGCCCAGCGCCTTCGAGGCCGCGGCCCGAAGGACCAGATCCGACTCCTTCATCGTGAATTCGATCAGCTTGCTGACGACTTCCCGCTCGCCGAGCTGGTTGCCGTGCAGTCGGGCGGACTCCGCCAGGGCGTCGAACTGTGCGATTCGCTCGGCCTGGGCGTGATCGGGCATCATGGCGACTTCGGCCAGGGTTTCCTGGGCCGTGGCCGTGCCGACCATGGACAGCGCGCCGGCGACTCGGACGCGCAGCGACTCCGTATCCCCCTTGATGGCCGAGATCATCGCCGGCTCGGCGCGGGACACGTCGAAGATCTTCGACGAGCTGAGGCCGATGGCGCGAATCGCGTCGGCCGCCCGCAGGGCGAGGGCCAGCGACATGTTCTCGTTCATTCCCGTCATGCCGAGGGCCTGGGCCGCTCGATTGATGCGATTGGAGACGATCTCCGTGATGCGGGCGACGTCACCGATTTCGATGACTGTCGTATCGAGGACTTCCACGCCGCGCTGTCCGCGGGCGACGCGATTGCCCTGACCGATGTCGCCGGAGACGAGCAGGATGGGCACGGACGCCGTCGCGAAGTCCTTGCGGAGTTCGGCGATGGCCGCCGTCACATCCGGCTGCGTGATATCGAGGCCGAGCAGCACGACGTCGAAGGCGCCGACAGCCTGCTCGCGACCAATGCGCGTCGCTTCGTAAAGCGTGCCGCCCGCGGCCGTTTCGAAGTTGGCCGCTCGAAGGAGGGCCTGGAACTTGTTGCGGAGATCGACGTCGCCGATGGCGATCAGGGCCGCCCGTCGGCTCGACGACTTGAGCGATTCGCCCAGGACGGGAACGACATTCTGCGAACCCGTGAAGTCCTTGTCCGGCGTGGACAGGGCCAGGGCCTCGGCCGCCTTGAAGCGCACCTGTCGATTCGGGAAGCTCATGGCCTGCACGAGGGCCTGCTTGTAGTCCTCGCCGCCGATGAGGTTGGCTTCGCCGGCCGTCGATCGCAGGGCCGCGATGGCGCCCAGGGCGACGCCGACGTCATTCCCCTTCACAGCGCGGGCCAGCATCATGTGGTCATACTTGGCGCCGGCGGCGCGGTTGAAGTAGATCGATCGCGGCGTGTTCTCAGGTCGTGTCGAGTCCTTGTTGGCGAGCGGATCGGGCTGATCGCTTTCGACGTTCATGCCCAGCTTCGCCTCGCGACGCGTATTGGCCGCCAGCCAGAGGGCGATGGCCTCGTCCGTGTTGGCGGCGTACTTCAGCGTCTCCTCGGCACAGCGCATCGCCATGATGTCGATGAACGTGTCGCGCGGCACGGCGACGTATCGCAGTTCCTGATCGCGAAGGTACCAGATGTTCGCCGTATCGAGGGCCTTGACCGGCAGCAGCGAATCGGCGCCGTCGTAGTACAGGTTGCCCAGCTCGAGGAAGAGCGACGCCAGGTTGTAGCCTTCGCTGGCGCCCAGCTTTCGCAGGGCCTCGCGCGCCGCGTCCTTGACGGCCGGCGCCTCATTCTCATCCTGAATCAGCTCCACCAGGTAGGGAACCGACTGCTTGTAGCCGATGTCACCGGCCGCCTTGATCAGGATGACCTTCGTGACATCGTCCTTGATGCCGAACGCCTGCACGAGCGGGTTCAGGGCGCCGCGTCCGAGATCGGACAGCACCTGGATCACGGTCGCGTGAATCTCGCTGCGATTCGGGTCCTGCAGGGCCTGAATCAGATGCGGCACAGCGTATTCGCCGCTGTCGCGAAGCCGGTTCGTCGCATTGTAAACCATGCGGGGGGAACCGGAGAGTCGCGAGATGTGCGTTTCGATTTCGAAGGGATCCGTGCGCAGCGCCTCTTCGCCCTTCTCGAGGAGCTTGAGGAACGCGACGGCGGATTCACCGACTTCCGTGTTGTTGATCAGCTTGACGAGAACGTCATGGCGATTCGGATTCTGTCGCGCGAGTTCAAGGAGCGCCACAGGATCGGGATTCGACTCGATGAGGGCCTTGAAGTTCGCGTCGGCAAACTTGAAGCGGCCCACGGCCGCGAGATGCCAGCCATCTTCGGCCAGACCACGCTGCCGTCGTCCGTTGAGAATCTTCTCCACGGTCGACTTGACGCTCAGCGGCGCGTTCTCGTTCTGCGCCCAGTATTCGAGGCGCGTCGAGCCCGTGCGATCGGCCATCAGCGCGATGCGAAGGTCGGAGATGTTCATCGCCGCGATGGTGTCGAACAGCGGCGCGGCCTCCTCGAGATCGCCCCGCTCGATGACGCGCTGCGCAGACTTCCAAGCCTCCCAGGCGTTCTTGTCCTGGCCGACCATGCCCTGCTCGGAATCCTGTGCGTAGAGACCGGCGGGCGCGATGGCGAGCGTAAACGCCGCCATCAGGACGAACCTCGCGCCTCGTGTTGAACAGACTGACATTAGAATCCTCCTGAGGCCATCTTCGGACGAAAGCTGCGGGGACTAACGAATCGTTTTTTGCTTAGGCAGGCGCCGCTTGGAACCCCCAAACGTCCAGGCATGCTTGCGGCTGGAAGCGCCCCGGACGCTGGGTCGGCAAGGCGCTCCAAAAACTTGATTATACGGGGGTTACGACGCTGGTCAAGATTTTGCGCACGCTCGCGCAAGTCGTTGTCACTACAAAGTCCGATCAGCATCTGATCGTCGAAACCGCCGCATCATCACAGCCATGTTCATTCTACGCCGACGCGGCGACGACGCGCTCAATCCGTCCCCGGATTTCGACGCCCTTTTCGGACCCGCCGATCGCGATGGCGGCTCAGTTGATGGACATGGTCCCGACTCACGCCACGACCGCCGCCGACAATCCTGGCGCCGGCGTCGCAGAGCCGTTCCAGCCGTTCCCCGAACGCCGCGGGCGGTTCGCGAAACATGACACGCTGATCGACGATTTCGGCCCGACCCGCGTTCACCTCGGCATAGACCGGCAACGGGCCGGATTGCGCCATCAGCGACACGATCGCCGCCGTCCCGTCCGGAAACTCCCCGTGGTCCACACCGACCATGTCCGCCCCCGCCTCGCCCAGCACGCGACACGCCTCGGGGATCGTCACCCCTGTCGTCGTATCCATCGCGTCCGGTCCGGCGTCGAATGTCATGGCGCCAATCAGCGGCAGGTCGCACAGGCCTCGTATCGCCGAGACCGCCACGCGCAGCGGCTGAAGTTCCGAGAACGATCGACACAGGAAACCGTCCGCGCCCGCGTCGATGCATCGCCGAGCCTGCTCCTCGTAGACATCGCGAAGGTCCGCTTCCGATATCTCCTCCAGCATCCACAGTGAGTCGACGGGACCGATCGCGCAGAACACCTGCGTCCGCTGCGGCGCGGCGGAGACGGCCTCTCGCAGCCGTGTCACGATTCTCTCATTCAACTGAAGGGCGCTGTCTGAGTCCGCTGACGCGACGTCCGAGAGTCCCGCCAGCTCGATGCGATTCAGGCGATCCGTGAAGGCGACAATGACATCGGCGCCGGCGGAAACGAAACCCTGCGCGAGTTCCGCGATCGCGTCGGGACGATCGATCGCCTTGCGTTCCCATAAATCCCCCACGAACGAGGAATCCATCGGATCACGAAAATCGCTTGCGGCAATTCCGACGTCGTCCCGAAACTGGCTGAGGTCCCAAGCCAATCGTCCATCCTTCTGATTACCGGCGGCGTCGCGCTTCTGTCGTCCGATCATCGAGATTCGGGACGACGGGTCGAGCGGAATCCGGCTTGCGTCGCGCCGCTGAATCGTACAGTTACTTTCAGTCACGCAGTCGGCCGGAGCCGGCAGTAGTCAATTCCAATCTTAACTGACTCGCCCAACGGAGGTAGGTCGGTGGATGTGCATCAGGAGGCAACTTATGCACCTTCACACGAACCGACAGAATCCGTTTGCGCATTTTTCCAGGTTCAGTCTTTCGATGCTCGCGCTCGCCGGTCTTCTGGCGGGTTGCGAAGTCTCCGTGCTGCCCGATCCCGGGTCCAGTGTCGGCGTCGGCTCCACGGGCGGAACGCAGACAACAACGCCCGGCGCCGGCAACTCGACGTCACGCTCATCGACCTTCGCGACGGCCAGCGTCAAAGTGATCCCGGAAACCAACGTCGTCACGTTCGAAGGTCGCCTCGACGACCTCAGCGATATCGCTGTCTTCGACCTAGGTCCCGCGGACCCCGGCGATCGTATCACGATCGAACTGGCCGGCCACAACGGACTGAATACCGTCGCCGCCCTGTTCAACGGCAATGACGACCTGATCGACGCCAGCGACGATCGATCCTATTACGGCGGCCAGCTTGACCCGTACATGTCGCGTGTCATCCGCCACAAGACGACGAACCTCTTCCTTGGTGTTGCGATCTCGAGCAGCCAGCACTTCGCCTCGACGCAGGGTCGATTCGCCCCGGGCACGTTCACCGTGACGGCCCGACGGCAGCCCGGCCAGCAGGTCCAGGCCCCGCGACAGCAGGTCGTGTGGATGGACTTCGAAGGCGGCGCCAGCGTCCAGATCGGTCTCGAGCCGAACGTCACGATGCGAGCCTTCAGCGCCGAGTCCATCTCGGCCCGCCACAGCGGCAAGACGGACTATATGATCGACCTCATCATCGACCACATGAAGAAGGACTTCGCCAACTACGATGTCGTCCTGCTCGACAGCCGACACAATACGAAGCCGACGGGCCAGTTCACGAAGCTCTACTTCGGCAACTACAACAGCGCGTACCTGGGCCTCGCCGACAACGTCGATACGTTCAACACCTACCTCGATCAGGAAGCGATCATCTACACGGAAGACATGGCCATGTTCGAGAATCTCTTCCCGAGCACGGAAGAAGTCGCCCTGGCGATCGCCAACGTCGGCTCGCACGAACTCGGCCACCTGCTCGGTCTGGAGCACTCCGCCGATCCGAACGACTGCATGGCGACGGCCGCCAGCGCCCGACAGATCCTCGAGACCGACGCCGCCTTCATTCGATCGGCGCCGCAGGCGGACGTCTTCCCGACGGGATTCCAGAACGGCCCGCAGCTGCTCATGTGGAACGTCGGCCTGAACGCGAACCTCGAAGCCCGCGCCGTGCGGATGGACGAGTGGATCCCGGTCCAGACGAAGGCCGACTGGCGCGATCGCGAAGGCCTGGCCGACATCGAGATCAGCATGTGTGGCGGATGCGTTCATCACAGCCACGATGACGATGACGCGGAGTAATGAAAACAAACCGGATGCGTTGAAGCAGGAAACGCCCGGCAGACAGACAGCAACCTACAGAATATAAGTTGCCTCGCACGCGGCGCCGCCTGACTACCGGCGCCGTCGTGCTTTTTACCGTTTCAATCGAATCGGAATCGCATCCGCTCGCAGAATCGCAGCGCGATCATCGCCACGTCCGATCGCTCGGCCGCGCTGTCATCCGACATCGCTGTGATCGGAAAGGTCCTGAGCACGATCGCCTCGGCGGCGCCCGTGGTAGGCGTTGGCCAGACGCCTTCGTACGCCGGGAGGCGGACTTCGAACCCGATGGGATCGCCCGCGGCGTATTCCCGAACCAGCGCCGACGGCGCCTCGATCAGGGCGCCGCCCGCCGACAGGTTTCGCGTGATCGCCGCGTCCCGCCAGGGGCCACTCCCAAGACGAATGGACGCCGGCGCGCTGATGGAGAGCCGATGATGCGCCCGTCGATCTGCGCCGATGGAGAGATCTGATTCCGGGGACTCGTGTTCGATGTCGAGAATGGGCATGCCGCCTCCGATGTCGTTCGACGGAGCTTTCATCGGCTTCCCACAGACAGGGCGTTGTCATGCAACCCGTTCTCGGACGCCAAACCCCGCGATTCGGCGACAATTGCGCCCGTCCGGGCCGGCGTGACCGCCTGTCGGCGCCCCCCGCTCCATGAATCCGCCGCGGCGCGGCGACCGTGTCGGGCGACGCCCGACGCCGTCCCCCCGTCGATTCGCGACGATTGCGGCTATACTAGGTCATCACGACGCCCTTTGAAGAGTGAAGGCGCCGGCGGCGACGGGGGTCGCGCGCCGGGAGGTGATCGTCTTTTCGATTCCTGCGGGCCCCGGGCCCATCGCCCCTGACCCTGAGTGACGACTGATGACGCACGGTATCCCCGAAACCATTACGCCCGGCCTCGACTGGCGAACGCGCCTTGCCCACACGATCGACACGATGCGCGAGCTGAGCCTTCAGCAGACGCCGCAGTCGATGGTGCAGACCTACACGGCCAAAATGGGCGAGATCGTCACTGTGGATCGGCGCATTTCGCTCAGTCGACGCGACCTCGAAGCGCCAATGGTTCGTGTCACGCGGTACTCGGGATGGGAAGAAGAGGTGGATCCGTGGAAGCAGCAGGATCGCCTGCCGGTTCTCTACGGCGGGCTCTTTGCCAATCTCATCTACGGCAATGAACCCAAAGTGATCAACCAGCTCGAGCTTGCCGACGACGATCCGGCGCGCAAGTACCTCGGCGACTGCAAGTCGATCATTGTGCTGCCGCTTTACGATCAGGGCGAATCGCTCAACATGGTCGTCCTGGCGCGCAACGACGCGAACGCCTTTGACAACGAAAGCCTGCCGCAATGGGTCTGGATGAGCAATCTCTTCGGTCGCGCGACGCAGACGCTCGTTCTGAAGGACAAGCTGGAGGCCGCCTACGCCGAGCTCGATCGCGAACTGCAGAACGTCGGGAAGATTCAGCGTTCGCTGCTCCCGGAGAAGCTGCCCGACATCTCAACGATGCAGCTCGCGGCCTACTACCGCACGTCGGCGCGGGCCGGTGGCGATTACTACGACTTCTTTGAGCTGCCGGATGACTGCTGGGGCATTCTCGTCGCCGACGTCAGCGGTCACGGCACGCCGGCCGCCGTCATCATGTCCATCACGCACGGTCTGGCCCACGCCTTCCCGGGACCGCCCAGCCCGCCTGCGAAACTGCTGACCTATCTGAATCAGCATCTGCACGATCGCTACACCGGGCACATCGGCGGATTCGTCACGGCCTTCTACGCCTGCTATCACGCGCCGTCGAGAACGCTCCGCTACGCCAGCGCCGGTCACAACCCACCGCGCGTCAAGAGCTGCACGAACGGAACCATCTCTTCACTGGACGGGGCCCAAAGCCTTCCGCTCGGGATCATGGCGGAAACGGAGTACCAGGAGGCCGAAGTGACGTTTCTGCCCGGCGACCAGGTGATCTTCTACACGGATGGAATTACAGAGGCGATGAACCCGGCCCACGAACAGTTCGGCGTCGAACGCCTCGACAAGGCGCTCGAGAACTGCATGCTGACGGCGGAAGGCCTGATCGACACTGTCGTCGCCGGCGTCGAGGACTTCACGGCGGGTCACGCGCCGGACGACGATCGAACGATGCTCGTTGCGAAGATTCGGTGATTGCGAGTCGTCGACACTACGCCGGCTTTCTCAGCGCGAACAGATCATAGATCAGCCACTCGCGCCGAAACAACACTTCCATCATCCACAGGTAACAGAAGCGGCCGCGATAGCCCTTGGCGCCCCGCCAGCCGACGCGCCCCACATCCGCGAGACCGTTCTTCAGGGCGTTGGCCGCCTGCTGGGAGACCATGTCGTGTCGCATCAGCGTGAAGCCTGTCGCCTCGAACGCCTCCAGATAGTCGCGCGTGCGCCAGAGCGTCGCCTGCGTGCTGAACTGCGTGCCGGCGATGTCGAGCATCTGCGCGAATTTGAAGAACTTCCGATGCTCCGTCGTCACGTCGCCGAGGCACAACATCGCGCCGGGTTTCAGAATGCGAAAGCACTCACTGAGAAACTGGTGTTTGTCGGAGTAGTGAAGCGCCGATTCGAGATTGAAGATCACGTCGACCGACGCGTCGGGAAGCGGCAGGCGATGGGCGTCACCTCGAAGGAACCGCGGTCGATCCGTCGCCCCGTTCAGACGCTGATGCGCCGCGCGAACACTTGAGAAACAGTAGTCCATGCCGATGACGCGCTTCGGATGGAATCGTTCGTGGATCCAGGTGCTGGGACCGCCGATGCCGCAGCCGACATCCAGGACCACGCTGTCGGGACCGATCGGGGCGTCGCCCAGCAGTTTCCAGACAAGATCCCGCTGGTGTTCGTCGAAAGAGCCGCCATCCCGCGACTCGGCGTATCCGGCGTTGTAGCCGATCAGGCCGTGGGCCTGCGTCAGGCGCAGATTGGGCTCGTAGAATCTCTCAAGGCTGTGTTTCGACAATGGCGAGGCGCCTCCATCCCACGTGTTCGCGCTTGTGTGGATCCGCGGGAAGCGGGATTCTAGCCGTTCATCCACCGCTGGCCAGTTTCTGAATCTGTACGTCGCGGAATCCGGGCGGCGCCGGCGTCAACATCGCTGGCGCCGGAAGGCTGTGGTAGGATGGAACCCCGGCGGCGTCCTGTCGCCGGCCACGATCTGTGCCCCGATTGCATCTATCGCCCGAAAGGACTTCCGACGCCGCACTCGTACCCGGAGTGCGGGAAGACCTACGATAAGGAGGTCTCGTTTCGGCAATGGCGCGGATAGGTGAATCGCGCGAAACGTGACATAGGTGTGTGACAGAGTGCAAGTCTCCGCTGCGGCTCCCGGCTCACGAGACACACGGCCACACTCTGGATGGAGAACCCGCTCGTCTGGTCCACGACGAAGGGTGGAGACGCCGCGTTGTCCCCCCGCAGGATGACGAGGATCTCTTCTTCCCGACACTCAACGCTGACGCGCATCAGTGTTGGGCGACTGTCGACGAGACAGGCGCGGACCGAACGTGGAATCAAGATGATGTTTGGCAAATCCGGACGCCGCAAATCCAGGCCCTGCCCCGCCGCCGTTCGTCGCATGGAACGCCAATCGTTCGTTGGCTGCGTGGCGATCGCGTCCGCCTACTGGCTGGTCCAGGCCCCCGTTTGCTTCGACGTATTCAGCGGAACGAACCAGATGGCGTCCGACCACAACATACCCTACGCGGGCGAGGCGTTTTTCGGCCTGTTTGCGCTGCATGCGATCTTTGTCGCCGTGCGCTACCGGCGAATCGTCCGCCTCGCCCGAACCGCCGGCTACGATCTGTGCCCCAACTGCATGTATCGTCTGACCGGGCTCCCCACGAAGCACACCTGCCCGGAATGTGGAACCCTGTACGACAAGATTGAATCGTCTCAACGATGGCGGGGATGGGTCGACCGGGCAAATCGCAGCGCACCTGGAGAATAGGCTCGAATGCCGGTCACTACAGCTCCCGGCTCACGAGGCAGACGGCCACGCCCTGGATGGAGAATTCGCTCGTCTGGTCCACAACGATGGGCGGCGACGCCGGGTTGTCCCCCCGCAGGATGACGAGGATCTCGTCTTCCCGATACTCCACGCTGACGCGCTTCAGTGTCGGGCGACCATCCACGAGACAGGCGCAGATCTTCCCCTGCACGAACTCCGGCGCCACTTCCGGCCGGTATTCGACAAGAATCAGGTCGCCGCGCTTCAGCGTCGGCTCCATGCTGTCGAATTCGCAGCGCAGGCAGTATCGATCGGCGTGCCACAGATGGCGCAGCACGGGGAACATTTCGAGCTGTTCCTGGGATTCGGCCGGCGGTCCGTTGGGGATCGCGCCGAAGAGCGGCAGCTCCCGCGTGTCCAGGGTGCGCGGCGCGTCGTGCCCGTCGCCTTCGCCGTAGAGCACGGCTTCCGGCACTTCGAGCGCGATCGCGATCGCCTTGAGGGTCCCCGTTCGCGGCGCACGCTGATTGCGTTCGATCGCGGACAGGTATCCCTGATTGACGTTCGCCTCCGCCGCCAGTCGCAACTGCGTCCAGCCGCGACGCTGTCGCAATCGGCGGATTCGCTCGCCAATGGACGCCCCAAGGAATGCCGGATCACGATGAGATTCAAGCCCATTCATAGCGGAACATTCTACCGATCTGCATAATCAAGCAACCTGTCAGACATATGTCATGTCGACTGACGCCCTATTGCGCAGCAATGCGAGAGTGCCATAACCTGACATTGCATTCGATTGCCGCACTCATTGTAAGACAGGTGTATGGTCGCAGCGTGCGATGAGGTCGGGATTACTCGACGATTCAAACGATCGGCGTCGTCCATCCTCCGCGCGACGGAGTTTCATGCGAACGATACCATGGTCGCGCAATTCAATCCCGTTCATCACCTCACGCATCATCCCGACAAACGCGGCGCTTGCGCCCCCGAACGCATTGCGATCGGATGATCGATATCTGGCGCCTCACGCGGTAACGATGGGACGGCGCGCAGCGCGCCCGGCGACGCCGCCGCGTCCTCACCGCGGGGTCAGGCGCGTGGACGCCGCACGGTTCGCCACGCTGAGGACAGCGAGGCGCTGAACAGACGCTCCGTTTTTGGCGGCGCCCAGAAGGGCCAAGCACAGGGAACGCGATGAACGCAGTCCGCCCGCCCTTGCGACACGTTCATTCGCGGGACCGTCGCCGCGAGGCGTCGAGCGCTTGGATGCCGTCGTCCTCTCCGATATCATCACGGGATTGCGGCGGACGGATTCGCCCAACGCGCCAATCGAACAGAGAAGGACTCGCCGGAGCCGTTCGTGTTAACCAAGTACGCCATTATCCTCGCCGACGGCGCCGCCGACGAACCCGTCGACGCCCTGGGCGGTCAAACGCCGCTCGAAGCCGCCGTTACCCCCAACATTGACGATCTCGTTCGCATGGGACGTATCGGCGCCGTTCGAACGGTCCCCGACGGCTACTCCCCCGGCAGCGACGTGGCCACGATGTCGCTGCTCGGCTACGACGTGACGAAGCACTATACCGGCCGGGCGCCGATCGAGGCCGTCGCGCGCAAGATCGAACTGAAGCCGGACGATGTCGTTTTTCGCTGCAACATGATCAGCGTCGATGATGGCGACATGCGCGACTTCACGGCGGGCCACATCGAGACGGAGGAGTCTGAGCGGATCGTCGCCGATCTGAACGCGGCCTTCGCCGGCGAGCCGATGGAATTCCATACGGGCGTGTCCTATCGCAACCTGCTCGTCATGAAGGATCAGTCGACGCTCGACGCCGTCTGCATGCCGCCGCACGACATCCCGGGAGAGACCATCGCGGACTACCTGCCCAAGGGTCGGGCGGGCGAGGATCTCCGTCGCATCATGGACAAGGCCCGCGACATCCTCGTGAATCATCCTGTCAACGCGGCGCGCCGCGCCGCCGGCAAGGCGATCGCCACGGACATCTGGCTCTGGGGCCAGGGCGTCGTGCCGATTCTCCAGCGCTTCCGACCGCGCTACGGAGTCTCAGGCGCCGTGATCGCCGCCGTCGATCTGATTCGCGGTCTCGGCCGGCTCATCGGCTGGCCGATCATCGACGTGCCGGGCGCGACGGGCTTCATCGATACAGACTATGCCGCGAAGGGGCGCTACGCGATCGACGCCCTGAACGAATATGACCTGATTGCCGTCCACATCGAAGCGCCCGATGAGGCGGGCCACATGGGCGACGCCAGGGCGAAGGTCGAAGCGATCGAGCGCATCGACGCCGACATCGTGGGGCCGCTTGTCGACGCGCTGAAGTCGTTCGATCGATGGCGCATTCTTGTGGCGCCGGACCATCCGACGCCCGTGAACACGAAGACGCACACGAGCGAACCGCCCCCCTTCTGCATGGCCGGCGCCGACATTCCGGCGGGCGTTGTGGAAGCGAGGTTCACCGAGGCGTTCGCCCGCCAGAGCGATTTTCAGGTGGAACGCGGGCACGAATTGATGGATCATTTTCTGCGCCGGTAAAGCGCGGGCGCCCGTAGGGTCCGCTGTGCGGACCATTCGCCAAGGTGTCGAGGGGACCGCTCGATGACTGGTTGTTTTTCGCTCGCACGGAATCGAATTGAGCATTGTTCGTCTCGATGCGACCATTCGCCACCGGGCGGACGGTCCGCACAGCGGACCCTACACGACTGCAGCGCCGGAGATGCACGAATTGACTCAATCGAAAACGTTGACGCTCTATCGCCCTGTCGGACTGTTTGAATGGCGCAAGATCCAGGCAACCGGCCGCCGGCGCTTCCCGCCGAGATTCCCGTTTCAGCCGATTTTCTATCCCGTGCTTAACGCGGAGTACGCCGCCAGCATCGCGCGGGATTGGAACACGGTCGACGAACACTCTGGTTTCGCCGGATTCGTCACCCGGTTCGATGTCGATGTGGAATATGTCGCGAAATTCGAACGCAAACAGGTCGGGGCCAAAGTCCACGAAGAACTCTGGGTCCCCGCCGAAGCGCTGGAAACCTTCAATGACCACATTGTCGGAACGATCGATGTGATTGAGTATTTCCTGGGTGAGGCGTACACGGGGCCGAGTCTGAGCGCACTGGAGATCGCTGAGAAGTAGAATAATCGAGTAGGGTCCGCTGTGCGGACCATTCGCCAAGATGTCGAGGGAACCGCTCGATAACTGGTTGTTTTTCGCTCGCACGGAATCGAATTGAGCATTGTTCGTCTCGAGGCGACCATTCGCCACCGGGCGGACGGTCCGCACAGCGGACCCTACACGACTATCCCGTGCTTAACGCGGAGTACGCCGCCAGCATCGCGCGGGATTGGAACACGGTCGACGAACACTCTGGTTTCGCCGGATTCGTCACCCGGTTCGATGTCGATGTGGAATATGTCGCGAAATTCGAACGCAAACAGGTCGGGGCCAAAGTCCACGAAGAACTCTGGGTCCCCGCCGAAGCGCTGGGAACCTTCAATGACCACATTGTCGGAACGATCGACGTGATTGAGTATTTCCTGGGTGATGCGTACACGGGGCCGAGTCTGAGCGAGCTGGAGATCGCTGAGAAGTAGAATAATCGAGGTAGGGTCCGCTGTGCGGACCATTCGCCAAGGTGTCGAGGGGACCGCTCGATAGCTGGTTATTTTTCGCTCGCGCGGAATCGAATAGAGCATGGTTCGTCTCGAGGCGACCATTCGCCACCGGGCTGACGGTCCGCACAGCGGACCCTGCACGACTTCGCCACGGCGGGACCACGCACCGCCGGACGGACGGTCCGCACAGCGCACCCAACACGACTCGCATTCGCAGAAACTCAGAAACATGCAACTCACGCCACCCGCCATTCGATTCGACAAGTCGCCGCCATGCGTCGATCTGATCTGCGAGAAGATCGAGCGCATGATCGGGAATCCGGTCCGCATCATGCCGCGCGAGCCGGAACAGGCGAGCGCCCATTTCAAAGGTCGCATAGCGTTTGCGTGCGTTCCAGAAATAACGGTTGATCTCTGGGAAGTTCCTCCCGGATACGAGAAGAATAAGAACATAGAGGAACCGATTGATTCGACAGTGGATTGTGACGCCATCGACGCGCTGCCAGAGCGTACAGAGGACTGGACACTCGTCCTCGTCCGGCATGGCGTTTCTGACGACACACTCATCGACGCGACAGTCGGCGCCCTGGAGGACCTTGGCGGCGCAGTTGTTTCGCCACGATGGAACGACGAACGCCGGATCGCGGCTTCGCGTCCTCGTAATGATGCGGAGTTGCGCAGGGCTTACCGAAACGCGAAATCCGAATCGAGATGGTTGACGGCCGCCCTGATCCTGTACGTCGCCGGTTGTATTCTCGTTATGGCCATCATGGCAATTCCGTTTGGGCTTTATCACCTGGGCCGGTTTTGTTTCCGCGAAGTCAGGTCGGGTTACAACAGTTAGTCGCTGGGTGGGCGGTCAGCGACGTAAGGTCCGGTTCGCGGCGCAATCTCCAGATGACAGCCCCCGTAGGGTCCGCTGTACGGACCATTCGCCAAGATGTCGAGGAGACCGCTCGATAACTGGTTGTTGTTCGATCGCACGGAGTCGAATAGAGCATTGTTCGTCTCGATGCGACCATTCGCCACCGGGCGGACGGTCCGCACAGCGGACCCTACACGTCTTGGGAGGCTGCGCCCTTTGGGGGTTGATTCCCGGATGCGCCCGCGTCCCGGCAGGGACGTCACGTCTTCATCGAACTTTCCGTTTGATTCCCCCATTCGCATCCCTTACAAACTGGCGTACTTTCCTGACGAAGTCGCGCAGAGAGGACGCCCTGTGATCCAGACCAAAATCGTCGCCACGCTCGGTCCCGCGACCGACTCGCTCGATATGATCCTCAAGCTCATCGAGGCCGGCGTGGATGTCTTCCGGCTCAACTTCTCCCACGGCACGCTCGAACAGCACGCCGCGACCTACCGGCAGATTAACAAGGCCCGCGAAAAGACGGGCGAACCCGTCGCCGTCATGGGCGATTTGTGCGGTCCCAAGATTCGCATCGACCCGCTCGAGGACGACGAATTCGAGATCGCCCGCGGCGACAGGCTGGAGATCGTCGCCGAGCACATGGTCGGCGGTTCCGGCCGCGTCTCGACGAATCGGCCCGAGTTGATCCGGGAGGTTCTGATCGATCATCGCGTGCTGATCGATGACGGTCTGGTTCAGCTCCGCGTCAAGGAAGTGCACGATGACAAGCTCATCTGCGTCTGCGAAGTCGGCGGCATGATCCGAACGCGGAAAGGTCTCAACCTCCCCGACAGCGATCTCGCCATGTCCGCCCTGACGGACAAGGATCGCGAAGATGTCGCATGGGCCATCGAGAATGGGCTGGACTATGTCGCCCTTTCGTTCGTAAGAAGCGCGAAGGACCTACAGGAACTTCGCGAGCTGATGCCGTTGGAAGATCGATGCCGCATTGTCGCCAAGATCGAAACGGTTCAGGCCATCAGGCACATGGACCAGATCATCGAGTCGGCGGACGTCATCCTCGTCGCGCGAGGGGATCTCGGCGTGGAGATGGATCTGGCGCGCGTCCCGATCCTGCAGAAGCGCATCGTCCGCCAGTGCCAGAACGCCGCCAAGCCCTGCATCGTTGCGACGCAGATGCTTCAGTCGATGGTCGAGTCCCCCGTCGCGACGCGCGCCGAGGTCAGCGACGTGGCGAACGCCATTCTCGACAAGGCCGACTGCGTCATGCTCAGCGCCGAGACGTCGATCGGCGCCTATCCGCTCGAAAGCGTCGAGATGCTCTCGCGGACCGCCCTGTTCACGGAGGATGAAATGCGCCTGCGCAATCGCGCGTCGCGCATGGATCCGGCCCTGACGATGCGGCGCATCACGACGGCTGTCGCCCATGGCGCCAGCCTGCTCGCCCGCGAGCTGGAAGCGAAAGTCGTCGCCGTCTGGACGGATACCGGCAACACGGCCCGCCTGCTGAGCAAGACGCGCCTCGGCGTCCCGGTCGTGGGCCTCTCGTCGGATGAACTCGTCTGCCGCCGCATGGCGATGTACTTCGGTGTCATCCCGATCTGCATGAATCGGCATCACGACATTCTTCAGATGCTGCGCGATGTCGATACCGAGCTGCTGAAGCGCAAGCTCGTCAGACCCGGCGATCTCATCGCCGTCGTCGCCGGCACGCGACTCGAACACAACGGCGCCACGAACGCCCTGCTGATCCATCTGGTCTGCGAAAACGAGACCGACAAGCCCATCTTCGTCTGATTCGCAGACCATGCTGCGCCTCACGGCGCACGAATTGCGCTCACAACGCACATCCATCGCGCAGAAGTTGCGCTTCCGCCGCCAGGCTTCGACACAGCGTGGCTTAATCGCCGATAAATCCCTTGGCAGATGGATTGCGCGCACAACTTCGCCACGGGAGCCACGTCATGCCCGAGACCTGCAGAATGGATCGAATCGCGATCGGCGCCACGAAGATCAACCGCGCCGACGATCGACCGACGATCCGCGCCCCGCGCGTGACGACGGTGTGCCATCCCGTGTTTGGGCTCGAACGCGGTGGTCTCGAACAGCAACTCATCAACGTCGTGAACCGACTCTCCTTTGACGCGTTCAACCATGTGGTCGTTGTCCGCGGATGGAACGCCCTGGCGGAGCGGCGCGCCACGGAACTCGGTCCGAACGTGACCATCATTCCCGACCCGACGAACGGTCCCGATCGCGATTTCTCCGGCAAACTCGCGGCCATCCTGAAAACACACGCAGTAGACACGCTGCACGTCCGCGGTCTGACGATGCTCGTCGACAGCGTGATCGCGGCGGAGTGGGCCGGCGATATCCCGGTCGTCGCCAGCTTCCACGGTCTGGAGCATGCCAACGCGTCCATCGGCGGCATCCGCCGGAAGATGCTTCGCGAAGCCCTGATCCGCTGCCGGTGTCGCTGGGCCGTTGGCGCCGACGCCGCCCGAACGGCGACGTCGATCTTCAACCTGCCGACATCGGCCTTTGACGTCATCAACAACGGCGTCGATACGACGACATTCCGCCCGGCGGCGATGCGCGACGACCTACGCCGGCGCTTTGACATTCCGCTGAGTCGATTCGTGTTCCTGAGCGTCGGCAACCTCAAGCCGGTCAAGGGACACGACGTCCTGATCGACGCATTCATGTCGACGCCCTTCACGGACGACGCGACACTGATCATCGTCGGCGAGGACCACTCGAACGGCGCGATCCCGAATCGCGCCATGGCGGCGACTGGTCGGGATATTCGCTTTGTCGGCGCCCAGGACAACCTGCCGCCCTGGTATCAGCTGGCGGACGCGTTTGTCCTGCCCTCTCTCTGGGAAGGTCTTTCCAACGCCCTGCTGGAAGCCCTCGCATCGGGACTGCCCGCCATCGCGACCAACGTCGGTGGCAACACAGATGTGATTCGGGATGGCGTCAACGGCGTCCTCGTTCCTGCGAATGACCCGCGATCGCTGTCCATCGCCATGCATCAGATGGCGTGCGACGCGCCGCATCGATATCGGCTCGCCGACGCGGCGCGCCGCTCGGTCATCGAGCGTTTCGACGCAGACAGCATGATCGAGGCGATTGCCCTTCGATACCGCGAGGCCGCCGCCCCGCAACCCACGGCCGCAGCGATGACTCGGCCGCAACAGGAGACTGTGACCGCGTGACGGCGTTTACCAACCACCTGGAACTGACAGTCCCCAGCGCCCCCCAGCGAATCCGCGAACTGGTGCGCTATCGGCAGTTGATGTGGATGCTCGCGTGGCGCGACATCCGCGTTCGCTACAAGCACTCGATTCTCGGCGCCGCGTGGGCCGTGGTCCCGCCCGCCGCCATGATGGCGATCTTTACATTCGTTTTCGGCGAGGTTGTCGAAGTCGAACGTCAGCGACTGACGGGCAACGACAGCCTGCCCTATTCGCTCTTCGCCTTCAGCGGCCTGGTTCCCTGGATGTTCTTCGCCAACGGCCTGACGGGCGCCATCGGCTCGCTCGTCGCGAATCGACCGCTCGTAACGAAGATCTACTTCCCACGGGAGGTCTTTCCGCTGTCCGCCATTGTCAGCGCGTTTCTGGATTTCGTGATCGCGTCCTTCGTGCTCATCATTCTGGCGGCGCTGCTGCACTTCTACCCGAACGGCTGGCACTTCCACGCGTCGTGGACGATGTTGCTGATCCCGTTCGTCGTGCTCGTCCAGGTCGCATTCATGGCCGGCGTGGGCCTGCTGCTCTCCATGGCCAACCTGTTCTATCGCGACGTCGGCTTCCTCTTTCGTTCGATCATTCAGTTGTGGATGTTCGTCACGTGCGTCGTCTATCAGCTCGAGGCCACGGCGCCCTGGAAACGCATCCTGATCCAGCTCAATCCGATGACGCCGATCATTCGCGCCTATCGAGATTGTCTGATTCACGGCGAATCGCCCTTCGATGGTCCATTCGCCTACGCAACGCTCGTCTCGATCGTGTCCGTCACGGTCGGCTGGTGGTGGTTCAGAAAACGGGAATTTGAGTTCGCGGAGAACATCTGATTCGCGGCGGCACAGTCGGCGCGAGACGCGCTACGCAAGGATAGATACGCGGCCCAATGACAAAGAGCATTCACGTTCAGAATGTGTTCAAGAAGTTCCGACGCGGCGAGCGGCACAACTCGCTCCGCGACGCGGTCGGCGCGTGGCTGCGCCTCGATCGCGGCCGACGCAGCCAGGGCGGACTCGATGACGCGGAATTCTGGGCCCTCCAGGACATCTCCTTCGAAGTCCAGCCCGGCGAGGCGTTCGGAATCATCGGCCCCAACGGCGCGGGAAAGAGCACGATTCTCAAGCTTCTCGCCGGCATCCTCCGCCCCAATCGCGGAAAGATCTCAATTGACGGTCGCGTCTCGGCGCTGATCGAAGTCGGCGCCGGGTTCCATCCCGATTTGACCGGCCGCGAGAACATCTACATGAACGCGGCCATCCTGGGCATGCGTCGGAAAGAGGTCGATCGCAAGTTCGAGGACATCGTCGAATTCGCGGGGATTCGCGACTTCCTCGACACGCCCATCAAGCGCTACTCCAGCGGCATGTACGCCCGTCTCGGCTTCTCCGTCGCGGCCCACGTGGAGCCCGACGTCCTGCTCGTGGACGAGGTCCTCAGCGTCGGGGATCGCGTCTTCCGCTCGAAGTGCATGGACAAGATGCGGGGCTTCCTCGATCGGGGCGTCGCCGTGGTCTATGTGTCGCACGATCTCCGCTCCGTCGCCTCCTTCTGCGATCGGGCGATGGTCGTCTCCGAGGGCTGCATCCAGTATGTCGGCGGCGCCGCCGAGGCCGTCGCGCAGTATCACGAAGCGTGCATCGAGGCCAGCATGCTGCCGTCGTCACGCAAGAAGACGCTCGTGGACGTCTCCCCCGTTCGCTTCATCGACAAGACCGGCCGCGACAAGCAGACGTTCACGCCGGGCGAGGAAGTCACGATCGAATTCGACGTTCGATACAACCATCCCATGGCCCGCCCCTCCTTCGGTCTCTCCCTGATCCGAACGGAGGATCGCCTCGTCATGTTCGAGACGAGCAGCACGCGCATGCACTACCAGACGCCGCCCGCCATTGAGGGCGCGTGCAGCCGTGTCCGCTATCGTGTCGCGCTCAACGTGCCACCCGGCGAGTACCTCATCGGCTACCACGTCCGCGATCGCGATTCGGCGCTTTACGCGGCCATGCAGGAAGACGCTCGCATCATGGTGATCGGCGAATCGATCAGCGGCGGCGTCGTCGATCTTGCGCCGAAGGTCGCCGTCGAGGAGGTCGATCCGCGGCAGCATGAAATGACAGTCGCCAATGTCGGCAGGGCCGTCGCGTCGTGATCGCCAGCGCCGGCAAACCCGCCATCCTTCTGACAGACGCCGGCTATCGTAATACCCTCGCCGCCGTTCGCGCCCTCAGCGAGGCCGGCTACCCCGTGGACGCCCTCGGGCCCCGCGGCGTGTGCTGCGAATCCTCTCGACGCCTTCGAGCCCTGATCGATACCCGCGTCGTATCTGATGTCAGCAATATCGACGCCCTCGTGCGACACCTGTCGGCGGAACCATACGGCGCCCTCCTGCCCATCGGAGGTCGCTCCGTCATCACGCTCGCCCGGGCGGCCGAACAACTCTCAACGCAGACGCGCGTCGCCCTGCAGGACGCCGACACCATCGAACTGTGCATGGACAAGTGGCGACTGAACGCCTTTGCGACGAACGCCGGCCTTGATGTGCCGCGCTGCTGGCGCCTCGACGACGCCGACGCGATCGAACGCGTCGCCGATGAGGCGGGCTTTCCGATCGTCGTCAAGAAACGCCACGAGCTCGATCGCGGACCGGTCCTCCTGTTCGAGACCGCCGAGGCCTTCCGCGGCGGCGAGCAAACGTGGCGGATCGCCCACAAACAGCAGTCGTTGGCGCCCATCGCCCAGGAGTTCGTCGAAGGCGCCGGCTGCGCCTTCTTCGCGCTCTACGAGCGTGGCGTTCTGCGACGATGGTTCATGCATCGGCGGATTCGCGAATTCCCGGCCGACGGCGGCGCCAGCAGCTGCGCCGAAAGCGCCTGGGAACAGGACCTGTTCGAAACAGGCAAACGCCTGCTTGACGCCCTCGCCTGGCATGGCGTTGCGATGGTCGAATTCAAACGCGAACGCTCGACGAATCGCCTGCGCCTCATGGAAGTGAACCCGAAATTCTGGGGATCGCTCGATCTGGCCATCACCGCCGGCGTGAACTTTCCCGTGGACACGGTTCGCCTGGCGCTCGGGGAATCCCTGGAACCGCAGAGCGATTACGCCGTGGGATTGCGCTTCCAGTGGCCCTTCGGTCACGGCGACTGGCTGCACGTCACGCAACGACCCGGCGCCGTGCTGCGCGTTCTGCGGGACTGCCTCAGTCCGCGCGTCCACACGAACGTGCGTTGGAACGACCTCGGTCCCACGTGGAGAGAACTGAGACACGACTTTACGACGCTGCGACGCAACGGCTTCTTCGCGACGAAACGACAATGACGTTCAACCTGCTATTCCATGTTCACACACGCGCATCATTCGACAGCATGATGTCGCCGCGAACGATTCTGCGCTTCTGCCGCGACAACAACATTCACGCCGTCGCAATTACCGATCATGACAGCCTGGCCGGAAGCGAGGAGGCCCAACGCCTCGCCTCGACCTGCGGTGTGATCGTCATCCCCGCCGTGGAGATCTCGACGAACGCCGGCGACATCGTCGCCCTCTTTGTGTCACAATCGCCGGCGACGCGCGACATCCGCGAAACGCTTCGTTTCATTCACGCCGCCCCGCGCGGGCTCGCCGTGCTGCCGCATCCCGCGCGGAGCCATGACCTCGCGAGCATCCCCCTGGACGAAATCGACCTCATCGAAACGGCCAACGCCCGCTGTTCAGCAGACGACAACAAGATGGCCGAGTCTCTGGCGGCGAAGTACGGCAAGCCCACACTGGTCGGCGCCGACGCACACATCCCCGGCGAACTTGGCGCGGCGCTGAACCACTTCGATGTCGCAACGCCGCCGACGGATCTCGACCAACTCCATTCGATGCTCGTCAGGTCGCCCCGATCCTTCACGTTCTCACGTTCCCCGGTTCGTTACGCCGCCATGTCCCGCGCGATCAAGGGCTTCAAACGTCGACAACCACTCACACTCTTCAGCGCGTGCCGGACGATTCTGCGTGAGGAGGCCAATCGACGACTCTGGCGTGTTAAGCGAAAGGCGGGCGTGGAATGACACTCGCGCCATCGCCCACAGACCTGTGCGTTTCCGACAGCGCGGCGGCGCACAACCCGCAGCGCACTGTGTCGATCGTCGCGGCGCCCTCCCCATTCGTCGATGCAACACTCAACTGGCTTTCCGAGATCCTCGGCGTCGATCTGCGGAGAACTGACAGTGTCGCTTCATCAGATCGCGCCGTTATTGAATACAGCGCCGAGCGCACACGGGCGGGCGCGCTCTGGATTCCTCGGCACAATTACACGGCGACGGCGCCTCCCCCCCTGAACCCGGCGGCGCTTCAGTCCGCCTGCCCGGAGCGACTCGCCTTCGACCTCTTCGAGGCGATTCGATTCTGGCTGTCCGACGCGGCCCACGCGGACGCGCCGGACGGCGCCTTCGACGCGCACGATCGCCTGACCTACGCCGGTTCGATTTTCGCCCGCGACGCCCTGCCGGCGATCCCGATCGTCAACCATTACGTCGAGGCGTTTCGACAGTCGATCGAATCGCGGTTTGAAGTGCGGAGCTCGTCCCTGTGGCCCAACGGCGCCAGGGCCTGTGTGCTTCTGACGCACGACGTCGACGCGCCGCTCGATCCCCGCGCGTCCTCCACTCGCCGCCAGCTCGATCGCATTCACGGGGCGCCCTGGACGACCCGCCTGCGCTCAACGCTCCGCAACACGCTCGAGCTGTCGCGTCGCGACGCTCATGGCCCGACCGATCGTCACTGGCTCTTCGACGAGATCATCGGCGCCGAAGCCGAGCGGGGATTCAGCAGCACCTTCTTCTTCGCATCCCGGCATTGCGGGATGACCGGCGCGAGCCCGGCCCACGATGTGCGCTATGACATCGCGGATCGGCGTTTCCGCCGCCTCTTTCCGACGATCGTCGATCGTGGGTTCGAGATTGCCCTGCACGCCTCGTACAACGCCCACGCGAATCACGACATGTTTGCGGAAGAGATCGAACACCTGGAAAAATACGCCGGTGTGTCCCTGCGCGGCGGTCGACACCACTACTGGCGACTCGGCCGCCCGATCTGGCCGACGCTCGACGCCCACACACGCGCCGCCCTCGAATACGACGCGTCGATCGCCTTCAACGAAGCGCCGGGCTTCCGGCTCGGCGTCGCCCTGCCGCATCATCCCTGGAATCCCGTCGCACGACGGCCCGTCCACACGCTCCAGCTTCCGACGATGCTCATGGACGGCGCCGTTTTCTATCGCCCGGGCGCAACCCGCGCCGACGGGATCCGCGTCGCCGCCGAGTGGATCGATCGCCTGGTCGAGGCCGGCGGATGCGGCGCCATTGACTGGCATGTTCGAACGTCCTTCCCGGGCAGTCGCCAATTCGCCGAATGGGGCCACGCCTACCTCGGAATTCTCGACCTGCTTGCGGACCGACCCGACGTCTTCGTCACGAGCTGCGCGAATCTCCTCGACCATCTGGCGGTCCGTTCGGCCCCCTGACGCCGGGCCGCCGCCTCCCTCGACGATGTGTCGCCGATTCCGCCGCTTCGCCTTAGAATCCGCCCCCGAAAGAGAGGACGAAGACCCCTATGAAGTTCGCATTGATTGGTCCGCCGCAATCCGGCAAGACAACCCTGTTCTCCGCCATCACGGGACAGACAGTCGATCCGTCGCACGCCATGTCGGAACAGCTCGCCAGCGTGAGCGTTCCCGACGAACGGCTCGACTTTCTCTCGGATATTTACAAACCGAAGAAATACACGCCCGCCCAGATCGAATTCGTTGACATCCCCGGCGCCTCGCTCGCCGACGCCCATGGCCAGGCCGAATTTCGCAAACGAATGCAGTCGGCCCGCAAGTGCGACGGCATCGTGATGGTCGTTCGCGATTTTGAATCCGACTCGGTCATCCAGTACCGGGATCGAATCAACGCCAGGGCCGACCTGGATGAGCTCTTTACCGAGTTCCTTTTTGCCGACCTCGAGCAGGTGGTCAACCGCATCGAGAAACTGGAAAAATCGACGCAAAAGCCCACGAAGACGCGTGACCAGGAACTTCGCGAACTCGCCATGATGATTCGCGTTCGCGAGGCCCTCGAGAATGAGGCGCCCGTTTCCAGCGCCATCCAGAACGACGACGAACGACGCATCGCGGGCAGCTTCGGGTTCCTGACGCTCAAGCCCGTCATGGTCGTCATCAATGTCGGCGAGGACAAAGTCGCCGCCGAGCCGCCGTTCGTCCACTCCCACGCCCTGGCCACTATCGCCATGTCCGCGTCGATCGAGGCGGACATCGCGCAGCTCGAGCCCGAGGACCGCAAGACGTTCCTCGAGGATCTCGGCCTGACGGCGCCCGCCCGGACGCGACTCCTCCGCACGGCCTATAACGCCGTGGGGCTCATGTCGTTCCTGACGGCCGGAGAGGACGAGGTCCGCGCCTGGACGATTCGCACGGGCACGGAGGCCGTGGAAGCGGCCGGTAAGATCCACAGCGACATCCAGCGGGGCTTCATTCGCGCCGAAATCGTCGCCTTCGAGGACTTCCGGAAGGCCGGCGACATGCGGGCCGCCAAGAACGCGAACTGTGTCCGACTTGAGCCGAAGCACTACATTGTGCAGGATGGCGACATCATCAATTTCCGATTCAATGTCTGACGAATCGCTTCCGGGCCGAGAGTCAACAGCCGACGAATATCAACGTGATCAACGAGAATACATGGTTTGAGAAGCTCCTCGCCCGTTCGGACCGATTGTTCGTCCTCACGTTCGTCGGTCTCATCGTCATCGGGACGATCCTGCTGGCGCTGCCCGCCGCCGGGACCCACGGCAGCGTCGGCGTTCTCGACGCCCTGTTCACGGCCACGTCCGCCGTCTGTGTCACTGGGCTCGCCGTCAGGGACACGGCGACGGATTTCTCCGTCTTCGGGCAATGCGTCATCCTGGGCCTGATTCAACTCGGCGGTCTCGGAATCATGACCTTCGCCGCCCTGGCGACTCAGCTCTTCATGGGGCGCATGTCGCTGCGATCGAAACAGTCGATCGGCGACACGTTCTACCAGGGCCACGCCGCCACACAGATGCGGCGCGACCTGGGCAGAATCGTTCTCGTCACGCTCGTCACGGAACTCATCGGCGCCGCGTTCATCTATCGCGTCTACACGTCGGCGCCCGGCTGCCCGACGCCCGGCTTTCATGCGATCTTCCACGCGATTTCCGCCTTCTGTAACGCCGGCTTCGCCCTGCAGTCCGACAGCCTCGTCTCGTTTGCGACGGATCCGACGATGATGATCACGATCATGTCGCTCATCATCCTCGGCGGACTCGGTCACGGCGTTATGCTCGAGTCAATTTCGAGGCTCTGGCGCGCCGTCCGTCGGCGCAGGCAGCGCACGCTGAAGTGGACGCTCAACACGCGCATCGTCGTTATCACGTCCGTTGCGCTGATTGTGATCGGGACGCTGCTGCTCGCACCGCTCCATGGCATCTCATCCAACCACGGCTTCTTCCGAACCTGCGTCAACGCGCTGTTTCAGTCCGTGACCTGCCGAACGGCGGGCTTCAACACGATCGACCTCACGACACTGCCGATGACAGCCGTGCTGATCATGTGCGTGCTGATGTTCATCGGCGGATCTCCCGGTTCCTGCGCCGGCGGCGTGAAGACGAGCACCATCGTCACATGGTTCGCCCAGCTCTACGCCTGGCTCCGCGGTCGCAAGGATGTCACGCTCATGGGGCGACGTCTGCCGCCGAGTCTTGTCGCCAAGGCCGCCGTCATCATCGGACTCGGCGTCCTCTGGATTAACACGGGCACAATGCTGCTGACCCTCTTCGAACAGGGCAACAAGGATATGTCCATCGAGTCCCTGTTCTTCGAACAGGTCTCGGCATTCGGCACTGTCGGATTGTCACTGGGCGTGACACCCGAGCTGACGGCCGCCAGCAAGTTCTGGATCATTCTCTCCATGTTTGTAGGTCGCGTCGGCCCGCTGACTTTCGCCGTCGTCATCTACGAAACCGACGCCGTCGCCGTCCGTTACCCCGAAGAAGCGATCATGGTCGGCTAGGAGCATTCGCGATGAAGCAGATCACTGTCATTGGTCTCGGACAATTCGGCTCGCATCTCGCCAGGCAGCTCGCCGCGCTGCATTGCGAGGTCCTCGCCGTCGATTCCAGTGAACGCCGCGTTGCTGAATTGCGCGACCATGTCCACCAGGCCGTGATCTGCGACGCCCGCGACCTGACCGCCCTGAAGGCGATCGTCTCCGCCGACTGCGACGAGGCCATCGTCAGTCTCGGCGAAAGCATGGAACCCAGCATTCTCTGCACGCTGCATCTCCATCAGATCGGCGTTCGCAAGATCCGCTGCAAGGCCGTCAGCGAGGATCACGCCCTGATCCTCCGCTCGATCGGCGCCCACGAGATCATCTTCCCCGAGCGGGAGACGGCGGAGCGAACGGCGCGGCGCGTGGCCTACCCGTCTCTCGTGGACTACTTCCCGTTTGAGGAAGACCATCGAATCATGGAGATCCAGCTGCCCAAGAAGCTGGACGGAAAAAAACTCGCGGAAACCGGTCTTCGATCGGAATATCATCTGCTCGTGCTCGCGACGAAGCGGGCGGATACCGGCGAGTTTCGCTTCATCCCTGCGGCCGATGATGTCGTTCGCGATGGCGACACGCTCATCGTCCTTGGCCGCGAAATCAACCTGGCGAGGCTCCTGGCGCTCGGCTGACAGAGACTGATACGACCCGCATGGCGGACACTCTCGAATCCAACGCGTCCGCGGCCCGGCTCGTCGATGCGACCGTTCAGCGCACGCTGACACTGCATATCTGCGCCGAGTTGATGCGCGGCGCCGCGGCGGCGCTCGCCGTCTTCCTCCCGTTCCTGGCCCGGAAGCACTTCAACGCGAGCGTGACGGAAACCTTCATCCTGACGGTCTCCATGCCCGTCATGCAGTTCTTCACGATCTACTGGCATCGCGTCTTTCAGGCGATCTCGATGCGCGCGTACATTGCGATCATCGGCCTGACGATGTCGCTGCCCCTGCTGCTGATGTCGCAGGTCACAACACTGACGCCACTGATCGTCCTCTGGCTGATCTCCGCGTTCGGCGGGACCGGCGGCGGCGGCGCCATTACGCCCGTCACCGCCACGATCCTTCGCACGTGCTATCCGGAAAGCTATCGCGGCCGAGCCTACGGTCTGATCGGCGTCTTCCGATTCGCCGGCATCATGCTCGGCGGCTACCTCGTCGGGCGCGTGTCCGTGGAGGATCCGACGGCCTATCGATACTACCTGCCGATCATGTCGCTCCTGCTCATGGCCGCGATGTGTCTGTACATCCGGATTGCGCCGCAGCGCGATGGCGACGGCGGTCTTCGAGAAGCCCTCGACGAGTGGTGGAAACCCGTCGTGGAATCCCTGGGCGTCCTGCGCGTCGATCGGAACTTTCGAGCCTATGAGGGCGCCTACATGCTCTACGGCGTCGGCTGGATGATCTGCTACGCGCTGTTGCCGCTGATCAGCACGGATCGACTCCTGCTCAATGAGAACGATTACTCACTTGCGACGACCGTCGCCCTGCAGGCGATGATGATAGTCCTGCTCTTTCCGGCCGGTCGCATCGCCGATCGCGTGGGGCCCGTCAGACTTGTCAGCGTCGCCTTCCTGATCCTCACGGCCTATCCGCTGCTGCTCGCCATCGTCTGGTCCTTTGCGTCGCTGGCGGGCGTGACCGTCTTCTACGCCATCGGCATGGTCGGCGTGCACCTGGGATGGACCCTCGGCCCCGTCCATTTCGCGCCGGATACCGAGCAGGCGCCGCGCTACCTCGCCGTCCACGCGACACTCGTGGGTGTCCGCGGCATTGTGTTTCAGGGGCTTGGCGTCTGGCTCTACGCCGTCAATGACCGTTCCGCGGTTATCCCGCTTCTGATCGCCAGCGTCGGCTTCTTCCTGGCCGCCATTCAGATGCGCCGGCTGGGCGGGCGCATCCGGCGGGAAGGCGCAACGAGTCACTGATCAACGAAAAAGCGACGCGCCTCGCCATTGCGAGACGCGTCGCCTTGTTAACCCCACTCCAGTTCAGTCCACTGTCCGCACGAATATTCCATGCGGATTTAAGCGGCGCCGGATTACGGCATCGTCGTGAACGACCACACGGCGCCTTCCGTCGTGCCGACGTCGTTCTTCGGATCGATGCGCCAGTAGTACGTCGTCCCCGCCGCGAGCATGCCGGGGCTGAACGTCCGCGTCGTCTGGTTGCCCTGGAACTCAGGACTGGCGTTCGTGGCGTTCAGGACATCCGTCATGCTTGTGCCGAAGTACACGTCGTAGCTGCCCGTGTTCGTCGCGGCCGACCAGGTCAGCGTGGGCGACTGGCTTGTGTTCGTCGCGCCGCTGAAGGGCGACGGACTGCCCGCCGTGCCCGGCAGTTCCAGCGCCGCCACCGTGAAGCGCCAGATCGCGCCTCGCGTCCGCGTCACATCGTCGCCCGCGACGGTATCCACACGCCAGTAGAACGTCGAGCCGGCCGTCAGGAGCGGATCGATCGTTGTGTCCATTGTGTCGAACAACGTGACGCCGCCCGGTACGGAACCAACTTCCGCGCTCGTGACATTCGCCTCGTTCGTACCGATGTACACCTCGAATCGAAGCGCTTCGGGATCACCCGTCCATTCGAGCAGGTCGTTCAGACCCACATTGGTCGCGAAGTTCGCCGGCGACGGCGCCGACGCTCGAGCGGGCCGCGTGCGGAACTGCCACACTTCGCCCTTCGTCGTGCCGTTCGCCGTCACGCTGTCGATACGCCAGAAGTACACAGTGGACCCCGACAGCCGCGTCGGCGGCGTGTAGGTTTCAGTACCCAGGTTGCGCGTGACCTTGAACTCGGCGCTGCCGCGCGTCGCGTTCTGGACCGCGGATTCGCTCGTTCCGAGATACACGTCATGCATCGCGGCGCCGTCACCCGCCGTCCAGGTCAGCGTCGGCATCAGGGCGATCAGTTCATCGCCGTCCGCCGGGCTGACGATGTCCGCCTGGCCCGCCCCCGTCGTGAACTTCCAGACGGTCCCCTTCGTCGTACCGAAGGCGCCGACTTCGTCGATTCGCCAGAAGTACGTCGTGTTGCCCGTCAGCGGTAATACCGGCGTGAATGTCGCCGACATCTGGTTCACCTGGAACTCGGGATCCGCATTGTCCGCGTCCGTCACGGCCATCATGTCCGTGCCCAGGTAAACGTCGTGCGAAACGACGCCGCTGCCCGCCGACCACGTGAGGTCCGTGTCGAGTGAGACGTTCATCTGGTTGAGTGTCGGCGACGGGTTCAGGGCCCGCGCCGGCGCCGTTGTGAACTTCCAGACAACACCGACAGTGACACCGCCGGGGCCCTTTGAGTCGATCCGCCAGAAGTACTCCGTATTGCCTTCCAGCTCCGCGGGCTGGTAGTTCGTGACGTTGACGGCGCCCTCATAGACGGCGTCCTGCTGCCCGGCGTTCAGGACCTCGGACTGAGTCGTACCGAGATACACGTCGTACGCCGACGCGCCCACCGCCGGCTGCCAGTTCAGCGTCACGTCGAGGGCGACGCCGTTCTGTCCGATCGCCGGATTCGGCGACATGGCCTGCTGCGGGATACTGCCCGTCGTGAACGACAGCACGGGACCGGGCGTCGTGCCGCCCGGACCATTGGCGTCCACACGCCAGAAATACGTTGTGTCGGGATTGAGCGGATCGCTCGGGTCACGGACGAGAATCGAACTCGACGCGTCCTGCGTCTGGATCAGGGCGGACGCCTGCGCGTTCGTGACAGCGCTGGCGCTCGTGCTGAGATAGATCGAGAAGGATGTCGTCGCGCCGCCGGCGCCCGGGCTCCAATCGAGATCCGTTTCGATGTCGACATTCGTCGCATTCTGCAGCGGCAGGAAGGCGCCCGTCACCTGGCCCGGCGCGTCCGCCGTCGTGAAGCTGAGCACATCGCCCTTCGTGGTTCCGCCCGGTCCGATCGGGTCGATTCGCCAGAAGTATGTCACGCCGCCAACGACGCCGCTCGGATCGAACGTCTTGGACGTCCGATTGCCCGTGAATTCGACGGCGTCGCGATCGGCCGCTTCGACTTCGACCTCATCCGTGCCGAAGTACACGTCGAAACTCTCGACACTCGGCGCCGAGGTCCACGACAGCACGACGTTGACATTCTCGTCCGTCGCGCCATCCGCCGGCGCGGGGCTCATCACCTTCGCCGGGGCGGCCGATGTCCTGAACTGGAATACGGCGCCCTTCGTCGTTCCGCCGGCGCCGACTTCGTCGATGCGCCAGAAGTACGTCGTATCGGCGAGCAGTTCGCCTTCGTTGTCCGCGTCCTCATCCTCGGGATCAAACATCGTCGCGGACTGGTTCCCTATGAACGCGTCGTCGTCCTGCGTCGCGTCCTTCACGAGGAGCATGTCCTTGCCGAAATAGACGTCGTGGCTCGTGGCGTTTGAGCCGGCCGTCCATCGCAGAATCTGGTCAACACGGGCGGACGTCGAGCCATCCGCCGGAATCGGCGACTTCGCCGCGCCGGGCGCCTTGCCCGTCGTGAAGCTGTAAACATCGCCCTTCGTCGTTCCGTTGGCGTTCAGTTCGTCGATGCGCCAGAAGTACTCCGTCTCCGGCGCCAGATCGCCCGGATCGATTGTCGTTTCCGTCTGGTTACCGAGATAGAAACCGGCGGCGCCCGTCGTTGCCGCGTCCACGGCTTCTTCGGACGTTCCGAAATACACATCGTGACTTTCCGCGTCGAGGCCGGCCGTCCAGCTCAGCTCGACGTCGACGCTGACATTCGTCGCGCCATTCGTCGGACTGGGGCCCGACGCCTTCGTCGGAACATCCCCCGGCGTCGGGTTCGTGCCGGGATCGCCGTTCTGCGACACAGACACGATCGACGTGATCTGGTCCACGAAGCCATCGGCGTTGAACAGGTACGCCGTCACCTCGTAGTCGCCCGGCGCGAGATAGATATGCTGAATTGTCGCGCGATCGGAAGGTCCCTCGACAAAGCCGCTGCCATCGCCGAAGACCCAGTTCACCTGGGTCAGCGCCGACGCGTCCAGCACCGCCGTTTCGACCGAGAATGCAACCGTGTAGTTCTCCTGGTCGAAGAGCTGCACGGCCGTGATCTGCCCGAATGGCAGAGGTGTCGCGCCGGTCGGACATGTCATGCCCGTCATTCCCACGGCGGCAATCGCCACGATCAACGCGTTACGAAGTGACTTCGTCCCCATCATCGTTGTTACTCCATCGCCTCGTTTGCGGCGGATGGTTCCCCCCATTGTGCGTGCCGGCTCGCCCGTGCGATCCGAATGCAGGAACCTTGGATTCGTCTAACCCCTGGCGTGTGACTCTCTCTTCACATGCGCCGAACGAACAATCGAAACTCCAACATCATTCGCCACCACGGCGCGTTGCGGCGCCACGCGTGCGAATCGAGGTTGGTGGAAAAGCGGATGGTTTTCGTTCTGAAACGCCGGTCGCAAGCCCCGGCATTCAAATGAGTTTATGTCTCGCGGCGAGGCCGTTCAAGCAATCCACAGCGATGCGGAAATCGGACCACCCCGGAAATAGGACGTTTGGCGCGATCCGGGGTTTGATGGGAATCCTGTTATCGCCGCCTCACTCGCCGGGGTTCGACGAGGTATCGGGCGAGGCGCCGCCGATCCGGCTTTCGGTGCCGGACTTCAGCCGCCCGATATTCGCCCGATGCCGCACAGCGACGACCGCCGCCAGGATCACTGTCAGGCACAGCAGCGGCCAATGCTCGGAAAGGTCCCAGCGGAAGTACTTGGCGCACGCGAGGAAGGAAAAGGGGACGGTGGCCGAGGCGGCGATCGATCCAAGCGAAACATACTTCGTTCGGCCCACAACCAATAACCAGAAACCAAAGGAAATCAGGACCGGCCAGGTCAGATAAGGATGTATTCCGAGAAAGACGCCCAACGCCGTCGCCACGCCCTTGCCACCCCTGAACCCGAGGAAGATCGACGCCGTGTTCCCGACGACGCACGCGATGGCGACGCAGAGTCGGACAAGATCCGGCGTGGCGGGTCCCATCGCCGCGAAGTCGGCGCCGTGCGTGTCGAGATACCAGGCCGTTCCCAGTGATGTCGAGGCGCCCTTGATCGCGTCAAGCAACAGAACCAGCACGCCGAAATAGGGACCGATCACGCGCGCCACATTGGTCGCGCCGATGTTCCCGCTGCCGGCCTTGCGAATGTCGACGCCCTTGGCCTTCGCGACCAGCAGCCCCATCGGGATACCGCCGATCACATAAGCGAGCGCCATCATCAATACAATCTGAAGCGTCAAAGGCATCTGTGTCCGTCGTTTCAATCCGCCCTGGGTTACTTCGGCGCCCCGCCGTTGCGGATGGCCTCCGGCAGCGCGTCTTCCAGGGCGCCAACTCGGGCGCCGCCCAGCGTTACCTGCTCCAGCCACTCACGCCAGTGCTCCATGCGATTCTGCGACTCCGCCAGGATCCACGGGTGAAAGCAGACGGTCACAAAGCACTTTCGCTGATACGCCTTTCGCAGGACGCGGAAGTGCTTCGCAATGACTTCATCCCGCGTGTTCTCTCGCAGCCGCAATCCGCGATCATCCGTTCGAACCGGAATTCGGACGATCGGCTTCGTGTCCGTTCGAATCCAATACGGATGCCGGCCGTGGTCGTGCTCGGCACTATACACGTAACCGTGCAGGGGCAACACTGACATCAGCCGGTCGTCCCAGTGCGATTTGGGCGCCCGGAAACCGATCACGCGAATCCCGAGCTTCCTGAACGCGGCGCGACAACTCATCGCGAGCTGCGTCAGCGCCGCGTCATCCAGCTTCGACGCCACCTCGTCGGCATAGCCCAGCGCGCCAAGCTCATGGCCCGCATCCGCGATCCGTCGAATGACTTCAGGCGCCGTCTCACAGAGCTTCGCAGCGCAGAAGAACGTCGCCCTCAGCCTGTACTGGCCCAGTGTATCCAGAACCTCACGAAGCCCCTCATCCGACAGACTCTCACTGTCGAAGGCGAGCCCGCGCATGAAATTGAAGCAGAGACCGATCGTGGTCCCGGCAACCGTCAGTTCATTGCCCCCCGCCTCGGGAGTGGACGCGTCTGACGGAGCCGCCTCGCGAGGCCGGGCCCCGCCCTCCGCCGCGGAGGGCGGCTGTTTCTTCTTTCCGAAAAAGCGATCGAACATGTTCTCTCGACCCGATTCGTCACGGCGCGACGCTATACGCCGGATGACAGGCGCTTGCCCTTCCGCTCCAGGGTTTCCTCGAACAGTGATTCCAGCTCCGAGACGTGACGCCGCATCCCGATCCGCTCCCGAATCGCCGTCGCGTTGATCGAAAACTGCTCGCGCAGGGTTGGCGACGCCAGATCCTGGATCCGCCGCGCCAGCAGACCAGAATCGTCCGGTCGATCGATCACGAAGCCGTTGCTTCCATCCCTGATGACTTCCGACGCCCCGTTGTACGCCGTCGTGATGCTCGGCAGCCCGTAGTACAGCGCCTCCAGGATCACGCGACTGCACGGGTCGTAAAAGGTCGGGTGCACGCACACATCGGCGCCGGCGTAGAAACGCGTCGCCCGCTTGGTGGGCCCCGTGAACGTCACGTACTTCTCAAGGCCCATCGCGTCGACTCGCCGCTTGTACGGAACGACGTTGTCGCGCCCCGCCACCAGAAGCCGGAACGACTTGAATCCGCCGCCCACGAGCCGCGCGATCGCTTCGATCAGCGGGTTGATCCCCTTGAGTCGATAGTTGTGCGCGAGAAACAGCAGCAGCAGTTCGTCGTCCGCAACGCCCAGCTCTTTTCGCATGTCGGCGCGCTGCGACGCCCGCTCGGCGTCCGACAGCGGCGCCGGATTCACGCCGTTGAAGATCACGCGAATGCGATCCTCGGGCGCGCCGTAATGCTCGCGACATTGCCGGGCCACATATTCCGAAACGCACGCGATGACGGGACCGCCCTCGCGGAAGATGCGCCGCTCCAGCGCGACCTGCGAACGCTGCTTCACGTTCATCGCCAGCATGGCGCGCTTGAACAGGCGCCGCGACGCCGTGGGGCGCGTCGCCACATTCCTTGCCACGATTTCCGGCAGAAGACCGCCGCGCGGCTGGTAAACGTCCGCCGTCGGCATCGGCGAAATCGCGTGGACGACGTCGCAGCCCTCGCGCGCAATCGCCTCGCCCACGCGCCGCAGGAAACTCACCATCCGGCGCGTCCGCAGAACCCTGGACGGCGACACGGTATGGATCGAAATGCCCGGCACGTCCTGGGCGTTCGTCGTCGTGAAGATGTGGACGTCGTGGCCGCGCTCGGCCAGCAGCGACGCGATCTCCATACCCGACGTCTCTGCGCCGCCGCGCCATACTTCGATCCGCTCATTGACGATTGCGATCTTCAAGCTGTCTGAAGCCTCCGCCTGCGACTCTCGTCATGCCGCGCCGTCCGGCGAGTCCGCGCCTCTATTGAGGCGACAAGCCCCCGGGCGCGCTTACGCACGGCCTGGCGATCCCCGCGCGTCTCAAGCCGGGCGTAATGATACAGGAATCGCACGCGATCCGCGCGTGTCACGAGCGGCGCGGGAGAACTGTACGCCAGGGCCGCCAGATCCTTGATCCGCCAGCGTTCGGCGCGCACTGCGGACCGAATCATCCGCCCCAGATCAATCACAGAGAGCACAATCGCCCCATCCTCCCGGCGACTCATGAACACGTGGCACAGGTACAGATCGCGATGAAACAGGCCGTTGTTGTGCAGACGGAAGGCGACGTTTGCGAGCTGCTCGATCAGATCGCGCCGCTCCGACGGCGTCGGAACCGCCGCGGCCTGACTCGACCAGTGGTCGACCAGCGTCTCCAGCGACTCGCCGGGGACCTCCCCCGTGATCCCGAATCCCGATTGCTCGAGCCAGCCACGCATGCGGCTCCCCAGCGCAATCCGCCGCATCGTGTTGACACCCAACAGCCCCAGATGGCGGGCGAAGTGCATCTCCCGTTCCGCCGAACCGCGACGGAACCTGAACTCCCACATCCGCCGCAACTGCTCTTTCAGGGGCGGTCGTCTGTATCGCTTGAGATAGACGGTTTCAGCGCGATCTCCGGCGCCGAGTGTCAACCGGATTCGCTCGCGATAGGACGCCAGCCCCGGCTTGTTCATCGAGGCGCCGACGGCCGACGACATCACGTCGTCATACTTGGACAGCCCCGCGTCGCGCAGTAAGTCGACATATCGAGGATCGACGCGCATCCCGCCCACGCGTGTCATCGGCAGACGGTTTGGATGTTCGAACGCCTCGTCAAGCCTGGGACTTGCTTCACTGCCAAATGAGATCATCGAGACCGTTGTCTCTCGATCAACCACTTTCGCCTTCGAGACGGCGTCCATGTATGGAAGCGCCGCTGTCCAAAAGGCGATCAGATCTTCATGACGCAAAGTCGAAGGTGTCAGGCTGGGAAGCAATCGGGAGACCGCCGAATAACAGCTCGTAAAGTCCCCTCCGAATCCTTCAATGCGACGCGCTCTTTCGAGATCAATCACGGCCAGCCGCCAGTCGCCGTCCTCCCCCGGCGCCGCGTGAATGTGCTTCGCCTTGCAGTCGGGCCAATCGATGTCGGCCATTGCAATCCTGCCGAGGAGATCGCCCACAGCCCGCAGCAGCGCAACGCGTTCGTGATCTTCCAGCCGCCGATCTCGCTCATACCCGATCGTCAGCCAGTCATTCAGCGTCCACGCCATCGGCGCCGCCGTCATCACGACGAAGCCGGCGCTCGGTATGCCGACGCGGCGCATTTCGCCGCTCGCCACGACATCCACCGTTGGAATACCCGCCGCCCTGCACATGGCAATCGCTTTGGCTTCCTTGATCGGCGGCGTATGACACGGCCGCATCAGAAATCGCGGCCAGAAGGCGTGCTTGGGACCGATCGAGAAGCAGCGCTTGATATACAGCGTCTCGCGATCTTCGCCCACGCCCACGATGACGCGTCGCGTCTCGCGGTCCTTCCGCCGCGTCACGACCTCGCCGACGTCGGCGCGCAGCAGCGCGTCGAAGCGCTCCAGCCCCGCCGCCGCGAGCCGCTCCCGATAGCGATCATCGATCGTGAGGGTCTCGCCCATGCCGCCTATGTTCGATCCTTACTGGCCCGATCCCGCAAAATCACACGAACCATCGCCCGATCGACATTCGTCAATCGGCGTCCGCCCAGATACGTCTTCAGCCATCGCAGTTGCGCCCTCGGCGTCAGGCGATGTCGCGCGCCCTTGTACAGGCTCGACAGGTCCCGAACCCGGCCATGCCACTGCGACACACGCGTTGTGCGAAGACCACCTCGCGGCGAGTCCAGCAGGCACAACTGAACAGCGCCCCCCGCTTCGCCACCGGCCACGAGGATGTTTCGCCACTGCAGGTCAACATGGCAGAATCCCGCGGCGTGCATCTGCCGCGTCAGCGCCGCAACAGCGATGGCGATCCCTTCGCTGATGGTTCCGCCATGCGCATCGGCGTACGCGTCCAGTGACTGCGCTCCGTCAATCGCCCGCGTCAGAATAAAGCCCTCGCGATAACGCAGACCGCCCGTGCGCGCGCCGTATGCGATCACGTCCGGTGTGTTCAAGCCGCATCGATGTCGCATGATGGCGTAATTCGCCGCTTCGAGGGCGCCCTTGTCTCGCCGCCAGCGCGAACGCCGCCAGTACGAATAGTCATGAACCTTCAGAAAGCCGTCGATGTTGCTCGCCCCATCTCCCAGCGGAACACGGAACGTCCGGCCGCTTCGCGAGGACGAAATCGCCTCGCCGCGATCACACAGCGCCAGAAAATCGCCGTACGCGCGAAGCCCCGTGGCGGCCATCCGATCGCGATATGCGTTGTCGACGATCACGCGAAGGGTCATGCGCCTTCCATCTCACGTCGCCTGATCGACAGCGAGCGTCTCCGCCTGCGGTTCCGAAAACACGCGACCGCGACGCAGCCGCTCCAGCTCGTTGGGCCTCAGCAGATCCGACTGCGTCTGCACGCGCCGCAGCCACGCCCGATTCTCCGGATCGAGCGTCTTCACGCCGAGGTATTCCAGCAGGAACCGCAACTGGTCCGCCTTTGAGCAGAAGTGCGGCGCCGCCGCGCCCATCGCGGCCAGGTCGGCGACGATGCTGTCATCCCGCCGTCGCCGCATGCGAATCCACCGGCCGACGGACGCGTCCAGAAAATAGAACTCGAATCGATCGCCCGGCAGGCAGCGAATCAGCACATTCCGCCAGAACAGGTCGCGATGCACGAAGCCGGCGTCGTGCATGTGGCGCACCTGCCGCGCCAGCGACACGAGGATCTCGCGTCGTATCTCGATCGATCGCGGTGTCCCGCGATGGGCCCCGAATTTCTGAATAAACGCGCTCAGCGGCATGGCGTCCGGCACGGACTCCGTGATCAGGAAACAGCTTCGAACGAAGAACAGTATGCGCCGCTCGCCGAAGGCGACGGGACGGACCGCCTGGATCCCCAGCCGCCGCATCAGCCGAAGGGCGTGGTACTCGCTACGCGCCCGGCTCCTGCGGAACAATGTCCCTCGGAACATCGCCTTGAATCGATGCCGCCAGCGCGGGTAGTGATAGCGTTTGACATAGACGCTCGTGGCGTCGCCCTCCGGATCGCAACGAATCACATCCGTCGTCCGGCTCCACGCCGCCAGCTGATCGCCCTCGCGATAGAGCACTTCGGCCACGCTGCTCAGGCCCGCGCGCTGCAGCATCCCCGCGTACGGTTTGTCGATCGTCATGGAATCGAACACGATCATCCCGCCTCATCGTCCGCGCTCAGCTGCGCGGCGCGACACTCGCCTCCGCCAGCGCCGACCGCGCCGCGTCAAAAACCCTGTCCACTGTCAGATCCCGCATGCAGGCGTGGTGCTTCAGCGGACACGTCCTCTCCATGCACGGCTGGCAATCCAGATCCAGCTTCACGATGCGCTCTTTCTCGAATCGCGTGATCGTCCACGCCGGATCGCTCGACCCGAAAACAGTCACGACCGGAACGCCGAAGGCCGGCGCAAAGTGCCGTGGCCCCGTGTCGTTCGTCACGAGCAGGTCGCATCGCTTGACGAGCGCCCTGAGCAGACCGATCCCCAGGTCCACGAAAATCCGAACAGGCTCCTTCGCTGCCGCCGCCAGACGATCACCGATCTCGCGTTCCTTCGGACTCAGGGAGGCGACAACTGTCGCGCCGCATTCCCGAACGAGCCGATCCGACAGCGCGGCGTACTTCTCCGCCGGCCAGCATTTCGCCGAGCCATAATTGGCGCCGGGATTCAGCGCCACGAGGGGCCGCCGATCCGCCAGATCGCCGAGCCGCGAGATGATCCCCGCGTCCTCCTCGGCGCTGGCCGCCAGTCGCATCTCAAGGCCGACATCGTCGCACCCGACGCGGCGCGCCAGCGCGTTGTAGTAGTCCAGCGCCGGGATCGGAACGTATTGCCCCTTCTCGCGCGGCGGGACGAGCGTCTCGTTCAGCAGCCAGCCGCGACCATCCCGGGCGTAACCCGCCCGGCGACCGATTCCCGCCATCCGCACGATTGCCGCCGAGCGAAATGAGTTCGTGAGCAGCACGGCCAGGTCGAAGTGTTCGGCGCGAAGCCGCCGGATGAGATCCATGGTTCCGCGCGTCTGACGCGGGTCGCCGTTCGCCGCCTTCTGCGGCCAGAAGATCTCCGCGTCCGCCAGGTCACAGCCGCGCAACACCTCCGAGACATAGGGCCGCATGAGATGGACGATACGGTCGCCGGCGAATCGGCGTCGCAGGGCCGCCAGCGCCGGCGTCGCCATCACGACGTCACCAATCCAGTTCGGGACGCTCACGAGAATCCGTGCGGGTGAGTTTGTCGGGGCGGAAGCAACCACAACCGTAGTCTATCCCGGCATTTGTGACGCAACAACGGACCTGCGGGCCCCATCCGCCCCCTGCTGGACAGATGTCCGCCAACGGCCTAAATTAGCGGTTTTGTCATAACAGTCGTAGCGACACGGACGAACGTCCGGCGCCGACGGTCAGAGTTTGAGAGGATTTCGATGGGCCTGCTCGAAGGCAAAAAGGGCGTCGTTTTTGGGGTTGCCAACGATCACAGCCTGGCGTGGTACATCGCCGACATGTTCCACAAGGAAGGCGCCGAGATGGCGTTCAACCATCTGCCGGGCGATCGCATGGAACGGCGCGTTCGCAAGCTGGCCGAGCCGATCGGCGCCAGGATCATCGAACCCTGCGATGTGACGAGCGACGAGCAGGTCGAGGAATTCCTCGGCAAGGTTCGCGCTTCGTACGACAAGATTGACTTTCTCGTCCACGCCGTGGCCTTCGCCAACAAGGACGCCCTGCTCAATCGCTTCTACCAGACGGGGCGCGAAGACTTCAAACAGGCGATGGACATCAGCGTCTATTCGTTCATCAGCGTCTGCCAGAAGGCCTTCGACATGTTCAAGGAAGGCTCCAGCGTCCTGACGCTCAGCTACCTCGGCGCCGCCAAGTTTGTGCCGGGCTACAACGTCATGGGCGTCTGCAAGGCGGCCCTCGAGAGCTCCGTCCGCTACATGGCGGCAGACCTCGGCGACCTGAAGAAGGTCCGCGTCAACGCCATCTCCGCCGGTCCCTGCCGCACGCTCAGCTCGGCCGGCATTGGCGGCTTCGACAAGATCCTCGACCACTACCCGACGAAGAGCCCGCTCAAGCGGAACATCGAGTCGGATGAAGTCGGCAAGTCGGCGCTTTACCTGTGCAGCGAACTGTCCAGCGGCGTCACCGGCGAAATCCACTACGTGGACGCCGGCTACAGCGTCGTCGGCTGGTAAGCGGCGGCGAGCCTTGCTGGAACGGGATTCCCTTCCCGTTCCTCCTCCCACACCGCTGGAACGGGATTCCCTTCCCGTTCCATCCGTCGCTTGCGACTCCCAGGTCATCGACCTGACAATTCACGAATGAACCAAACGCGTTGGATTCATCTCGAATCCGACGCGTTTTTTCTTTGCTCGCTGGAACGGGATTCCCATCCCGTTCCCACATCCGGCTCGCTGGTACGGGATTCCCTTCCCGTACCCACATCCGGCTCGCTGGTACGGGATTCCCATCCCGTACCCAAATCCGGCGGGATTCCCTTCCCGCCCCACTCGTCATGCCTGCGTCGCGTGACCGACTCGCTGACGCTCGCGGCTCGGTTGGTCGGCGACTCGATTTATGTTCGCTCGCTGGAACGGGATTCCGATCCCGTTACTCCTCCCCCACTGCCAGAACGAGAATCCCCTCTCGTTCCTTACATGTCGAGGACATCCGCCCCGGTAGCGTGGGCCATGCCCACCAGGATGGCGAGAACAACCCGACATTCAAAGAACGTTTTTGACGACTTCGACGGTTTGGTGGGCATGGCCCATCGTACGATCGAATCCAACGCCGCGCGTCACATCCCGGCGTTATAGATCCGTCCGCCTTGTTCGGCGTACGCCTGCAACACGTCGATACCGCCCCGTCGCAGCACGTCTGACCGATACGCCACACCCGTCTCCGCAAATCGCTCGACCCAGTTCGCGGGCTTGTTCCCCTCGTCGAATCCGATCGCCCGCACATCCTCGTCCCGCGCCGCGGCGATGATCGACCTGAGCCCCGACCAGTGAATCGCCCCGATGCACATCGAGCACGGCTCCGCGGATGTCGCCAGTTGCAGCGGCGGCAGCGCCGCGTCGCCCAGATCGAATCGCCTGAGCTCGGCCTGCGCCATGGCGATGGCGACGACCTCCGCGTGCGTCATGGACAGACCGCTGCTTGTCACGAGATTCACGCCGACCGAGACGAGCGATCCGTCCTTCAGATTGAACACGGCGGCGCCGAACGGACCGCCGGTCCCATGCCGGATATTCTCCATCGCCACGCGCAAGGCGATTTCCATCCGCTCGTCGTTCGTCGGATACGCCTTCGCGGTCAGTTCAGGAACGAGTTCACAAAGCCAGTCAGGAAGTCGGACTGTGACGTGTGTTGTGGCCATGTCGAAGAATCATAGTGCAACCGGCGCAGGGGTGAAATCACGGGAGACCATCAATTGCACTCGCCGCGAGGAAACTCGACGTGGCGCGCCCGCCAGGACGCTGCAACCAGCCGACGGGGTTCCCGCCGTTCGGCCGTCGAATTACGATAAACTTCTCGAAGGCCACCCAAGTCACGACACGTTTGCTCAGCCGACGAGATGGAAAGGACGCTGTGATGAACGCCGCCCCATCGCTCACAGACCACGAACGACGAATCCTTGAGATCTACTTGTCAGAGGTTAGCGCGGCCTCACGCGGTCGCGGGCCACTGTTGACGATGGCCGTGTTCGCGCTGCTGCTCGGCGCCGCGGGCGTTGTCGAGATTCGCCATTTCTGGTCCACGGCGACGGAGCCATTCGATGTCAGCGCATTGGCTCAATCGATCGACATCCCCGACGACGCCCCGCCACGCCTGTGGGCCGTCGCCGAAGTCCGTCGCACGGCCTCACTGCTTCATACATCCAACCAGACGCAAATGCTCGCCGTCGCTGAGGCGAGTTTCGGCCTGCTGATGCTCATCGTGTCCACGCTCACGCTCATCTGGGTTTGGGGCTCCTGGCGCCGCGCGGAACGAAACGCAATCCTCGCCAAAGTAGGCCGCTGGCAACTGGAGCAATGGCGAATCGCCGTCGACGCGCCAACGCCGTGAGAATTGCCGGGCGTGACGCGCGGCCCGCTGAAGACGAAAGGCGACGGACAATGGCCGGTTGGCGACATCCCATTGAATCACTCGTCGAAGCCGCGGAACGTCGCGTCCTGGCATGGCGCAATCGACGCCGACATCGGGCCGAATGGAAGGCGTTTCTCGCGCGCGACGATGTGAAACGCCTGCTGACACTCGCCGAGGAAGGCAAGCCGCCTGTCGAGGTCTGCGCCGCCGGACAAGGCATGGGGCTCGGCTTCATGGATTGCATGAAGGTCCTCGCCAAAGCGTTCAACCTGAAACCCACGGAATCAAAGGAATGCTACATCAAGGCGCAAGGCTATGCGTCGCTCTCAGACTACCAGGCGACACTCATCGAGCCGCTGGAGGCGGCGTTTCGAATGATGGAGGCCGAGGACGCGGAGCGAGACGCGCCGAACGGCGACCCCGCCAACTGACGCGCAATGGCGGCGAAATAGTCGCGGGACGCAACTCTGGTTGGACGCTCGCCCCTGTCACCGCGTCAATCGACCAGACCAACTGCGAGGGCGTTGATTCTCGGTACTCGCGATCCCCGCGCATCCGGCGATTTCAGCGATTCGGATAATTCCACTACAATTCAAACTGATCGTTGATTCGGTCCGGCATTTCCGTCGCGAGTACTCTCGACGCGCCCGGCAGGGAATAACGCAGATCATCTCGACGGAGTTGATCGACGTAACGAGGGCGTCGTGTTAGCGCCAGGGAAAACGACAACGTAACTGACGAGAGCCGCGCCGCGCAACTGACTTGAGGCGCGACCCGACCGGAACCTGAGCCAGCGCCATGATCTTCAATTCCCTCACGTTCCTCGTCTTCTTCGGGATCGTCCTCTGCCTGCACATGGCGCCACTCTCCTGGCGGGCGAAGAAACTCAATCTGCTGGTGGCGAGCTACATTTTCTATGCGGCCTGGAACCCGCCCTTTGTCGCCCTCATCTGGCTGTCGACACTCGTCGATTGGTTCGCGGCCAAATGGATGAACGCGTCCGACAATCCCAACCGGCGACGCGCGCTGATGCTCGTCAGCCTCGTCACGAATCTGGGTCTTCTCGGCTACTTCAAGTACGGCGGCTTCCTCCTGGAGAACTTCGTCGAACTTCTCAGGATGTCGGGCGTCTCCTATCGACCGCCGACAAGCAACATCGTGCTCCCTGTCGGTATCTCCTTCTACACGTTTCAGACGCTCTCCTACACGATCGACGTCTACCGGCGAAACCTGCAACCCTGCAAGTCCTTCCTCGATTTCGCCCTGTTCGTCACGTTCTTTCCGCAACTCGTCGCCGGACCCATCGTTCGGGCCTCCGACTTCCTGCCGCAGTGCGCCGAACCGCGCCAGGCGAACCCGCGACAGCTCGGATGGGGATTCTGCCTCCTCGCCGTCGGTCTCTTCGAGAAAGTCGTCCTCGCCGACGGTATCCTCGCGCCTGTCGCCGACCAGGTGTACGACAACGCGACCGGCGTCGGTTTCGTTGACGCCTGGCTCGGCACGATCGCGTTTTCCGGCCAGATCTTCTGCGACTTCGCGGGCTATTCAACCTGCGCCATCGGCGCGGCCATGTGCCTCGGCTTTGTCCTGCCGGACAACTTTCGCTTTCCTTACGCCGCCATGGGGTTCTCCGATTTCTGGCGGCGCTGGCATATCTCCCTGTCGACATGGCTGCGGGACTACCTGTATATCCCCCTCGGCGGGAATCGACATGGACGTGTTCGAACGAATGTGAACCTGATGGCGACAATGCTCATCGGCGGCCTCTGGCATGGCGCCTCGTGGCGATTCGTCGTCTGGGGCGGTCTCCATGGTCTCTACCTGGTCGCGGAGCGCGTCGCCCGACACTTCTGGAGCGACGCCCAATGGGCGCAGCGGCGCTACGGCAGGGTGTTTCTCGCAGCGCTGACATACCTGCTCGTGTGCGTCACGTGGGTCTTCTTCCGCGCCCCGGATTTCGGCGCCGCCTGGGAAGTCGTGACGGCGATGTTCACGCGCCCCCCTGGGTTCCCGACGCAGCCTTTCGCCATCGGATCCGTCGGACTCGTGACGGCGTGCCTGCTGATCGGCCAATGGATGCTGCGTGATTCGAGTATCGAGGCGACGGCGGACAAACTCCCCTCGTGGGCAAGGTCCCTCGTCCTCATCGCCATCCTCGTATCACTTGCTCTTGTACAGGAAGATGATCGTGCCTTTATCTACTTCCAGTTCTGATGATCGACTGCCGGCGGGTCCCTGGCGGAAGACGTGGGTCGTCGCGCTCGTGGGGACATTGCTGCTCCTCGGCGGATGGGAGGCCCACTGGCGATGGCGGGGCTATCACCCGGAGCCAAGCGACTCGGCCGAACTCTGGGCGATGTCGATGCGGCGCGTCGGACCCGAGTCGACAGTCCTGCTGGGGACCTCAAGAATCCGCGCCGACATCGATCTGGATGTCATGGGCGAAGCCTTCGGCCGTGATGTCGTCCAGCTTGGCATCAATGCGACGGCGCCCATCCCGATTCTCGAGCATCTTGCGGAGGACGCGTCGTATCGCGGCATGGTGATCGTCGACCTGATCCCGGAACAGCTGTTCAGCGAAATGGGCGTGTTTGACGAGGATGCAATCGCGTATCTGAATCAACTTCGCGAAGACGTATCGCCCGCAAAGGCCATGGAATCGAAGTTGGCGCGCCCCCTGCGGGAAGCGCTGGCGTTTCGAAATTCGTCGCTGTCGATTCGCAGCCTCCTCTGGTCGCAGGTGACTGGCCAGAATCGAGATCCAGGCGCCCGCCGACTCGATCATGAACGACGCGAGTACCTGGACTTTTCGAAGATCGATCTTGCAAAGAAACGGCCGCCATCCGCTCGAAACATCGAACGAGCAAACGCGAAGAGCGCGACGGATATCCGGCCGGTCGTCGAGCGGATCGAGCGCGCCGTGAGAAAACTGCAGGCCCGCGGATGTATCGTCATCCTTGTCCGGATGCCCTATCGCGCCGACGACGTCATTCCGGAATCCGGACGATATCCACGCGATCGCTATTGGAATGTTCTCGCGGCGGCGTCAGGCGCCATCGTAATCCACTCCGACGACGACGAATCCCTCGCGGCGTTTACCTGCCCCGATCGCTCCCATCTGGATTATCATGACGCCGCCCCGTTCACGCGGGCGCTGGTCGAGATCATCAAGGCGCGGATCGACGAAGCGCGCGACTAAGGCGAAGGATCGCTGCGACGACGTTGATTCTGGTGGCGCGTTCGGGCCAACCCACTGCGCCATCGCCTGACAGCCTGGTACTTCGGAGACGCCTTCGGATCGTCGTCCGCGTATTGCAGCAGGCCCCAGCTCCCCCATTTGCTCCACGTTCCGACGCTGGAAAAATGACAGAGCAGCTCCCCATCGGCGTCCTCCCACGCCTTGAAATACGCGTCGTACACCTTTCCCATGCGCGGGTCGCGATTCGCCCGCTGCAGGAGCTCCGTCAGCTTGTCGTTGTTTTCGCCACCGCCGGCCCCCACCAGATGCTGCCCGGCTTCATAGGCGACCAGCGCCAGACCGTGAGCCTTCGCGATGCGCGCCTGGTCATTCATCGCCCGGATGGCCTCCTTCAGCGCGACGTTCTCCACATGATCCATCACCTGGTCCACGCTCCAGCCCGCGACATCGTCGGAGGACGGCTTCCCATTGGGCGTTGGGACCAGACCGACATACGGCGCAATCGCCAGTACATCGGCGAAGTCACTCGCTCGCCCTCCCGGAACCTCCGCCGGCAGAATGACGTGTTCGCTCCACCACGAGTTTGACGCCTGCCCCGCGATCACGCGAACCAGTCGGCCGTCCTTTTGCCCCTTCTTCTCTCCGAACACGTCGTTGAAGATTGCGAAGATCTCCACGCAGCGACGGGCGTACCACTTGCCCGACGCCTCCCAGCCATGCTCCGGCGAACCGATCCCGAGCCTCTTCGCCTGCGCCTGGGCGTAATGCTGTTGCTGGAATCCGCCGTTCCAGACTTCGTTCGACAATTCCACATACACACGTCGCTTTCGATCGAGGCGTTTCTTTACGACACTCGCGAACTTGCGAACGTAGTCGTCATCCGCCATGTGCGGAACGCAGAACCACGCGTCGCACGCCAGTCGATTGCACAGGTCGATCATCACCTCCAGAGGTATGCCCCTGGCTGACCACGTGGCGTCGTTCATTCGCGGACGATCGGCGACGTTTCGAATCGATGAGCCGTTGGTGTGCATCCAGTCCATGAAGCGAATGCACGCGACGCCTCGCCATCGCTCGAGGAACTTTGGATGAAAGGGCTCCGCCTCATACGTGTCCTCAAATCCCGGCATGATGACGCGGATATTGCGAACGGGATCTTTCGGCGCCGTCTTTCGCAACCGCAGGAAGATCGCTCCGCGCGACGCGTCCACGTCGAATGTCATCCGCGTGACGCCGTCCTTTGACTTTGTCGACACAACACGCGTCGCCGCCCCCGCCGGTTCAATCTCGCCCGTCCCTTCAAAAAACATCGTGTAATTACCCGACGGATAGTGATTACCGTCGATCGTGCAGACAATGGACTCTGCAAAGCAACCGGGTTTGAGACGCCGGACGTAACCTCGCTTGTCCAGATCCAGCTCGGGCCCCTTCCCCCAGCCCGCCCCCTCACGCTGACTGATCCAGGGCCGGGACATGCGAAAGACGTCCACGAACGGGAGTTCGCTGTTCCAGTCCACCGGTCCCGCCAGGTTGATCCCGAAGGCCGGCTCGGCGGCTGCGGCGGCGACCGCCGGCGCGATGCAACCCGCCGTCAGGAAGCTCAGGATGGCGACACAAACACGATCGATTGTGATTCTGAACTGCATTCCGACTACACTACACTTCGTCATGGGGAATCGGAAGGAAGATCGCCGCGACCGCCTCGCCTGACGTCGTTCAGTGTTCGATGGAGCCCGATCGTGCTTCGATTGCTGAGAAGGATCCTAGCCAGGAAGCGAAACGCCACATCGGCCGTCGCGAAGTCGCGAATCGCCTTCCCCGGCGATCGGACCGGGATGACGAACGTGGAGTTCGCCAGACACGCCGGCGTGCCGCAATCGCCCCGGTCGCTCGTCGTCATCAACGAGCTGCGCCACTATGTCGCCCGGGCCGCCGGGGCGCCCTTTCAGACAATCCACCCCGACGACGACTTCCGGGGAAACCTGGCGAATGCGCTGTCCTGGCCGGAATTCGACGCGGCGCCGCATCCCATCGCGACGATCGAGCAACGACTGAATCTGCGCCTGCCCGACTCGCGGGCGGATCGGATTGTGGATCCGTCGTCGCCTCGTCGAAAAGGAACCGTCGGAAATCTCGTTCGCGAGACGCTGCAACTCGTGGATTCGATCGCGGATCCTCGCCGCGAATGATCCCCGAAGGATCATGTGAGAATTTCGCCGTTTCCGACGGGAATGTTCTCCAGCGAGATTGACATCGCGACAACGTTCATTCCGGAAAACGCCCGGCCACCCGGGAGCACTCAACGCTTCCCGATGTGGCCAGGCGTCAATTCATCCAATCACACGGCGTCCGTCTTCAAGACGACGGTAAACGTGAGTTCCGGAACGCGCCGCCTCGAAACGGCCTGCGCCACTTCGCTGCGAAGATGGCCGCTCAGTCGTTTCAGGCGCTCTGCGACCGACGCTGGATCACACGCCTGCGATACAGCGACAACAACGCGCAATCGCCCCGCGTTGGGCGCGGGCTCGACGCTCATCAATGTCGCGTCACAGTCCGACAGCGCGTCCGGCAGGACCATCTGCAGCGCATGGGCCACCTGTCGGCACAACTGGCGAAGTTTCCGACTGCACACGCCAATCCGATTGGCGCTTCGTTTCTTCTCGTATTTCGGATCGACACCGTCGTCCGAATGTACCTGCGCGCACAGTGCGCGCAGCGTCTCCATGTTGCGTTTGCGCGATGGCATAAACGCTCCTGTCATTCGGGGCGGCGCGCAAAAACGCGCGCAGCCCGTTCCAGTTTCAAGTCATGAAAGGAATGGAAATATCACGGGAACCGGCCGCGATCGGCCGACGGCGGAACATCGCTCAGCGGCTCAGGACGCGGCGAGGTCCCGTGATCAGATGAATGGCATTGAAATACACACGACACCTCCTTTCGGTTCAGGATTCCACTGAACTGATGAACTAATAGATACTCTGAGATCACCGTCCAGGTCAAGAACGAAATTCATGCGACGCAAACGACTGATGTAGCGAGAGTCTTGATGAAGCCCTTCCGAGCCGCCGCAGTCATGCGGCGGTCGACATGCAAACGCGGGCGCAACTGGCGGACTGACCCGGCCATGACTGGCCCGGCTCGGAACGATGGGAGCGACTCAATAGCGATCGTCGAGCGCTCGCGCCCGTCTGCATGCGGACGTTCGGCGTCGGCATCCCATTCGCCCCGCGCTCCTCGTGCGTGAAGATCGACTCCCCCGTTCCGAGCCGCCGCAGTCATGCGGCGGTCGACATGCAAACGCGGGCGCATCTGGCGGAATGACCCGGCTCGGAACGATGGGAGCGACTCAGACGCCTGCGGGCGCCTCCGCGGGCGCCGCCAGATAATCGTGAATCGACATTGCTGCGCGTTTGCCATCGCCCATGGCGAGGATGACTGTCGCGCTGCCGCGCGTGATGTCGCCACCGGCGTATACGCCCGGCTTGCTCGTGGCGCCGTTGTCATCCACCTCGATGTAGCCCCACTTGTTGAGTGTCAGATCGGGCGTCGTCGCTGTCAGCAGCGGATTCGCCCGTGTACCGATCGCCTCGATCACGACGTCGCAGTCGATGACGAACTCCGAACCGGGAATTGCCATGGGGCGACGCCGACCGCTGTCGTCGGGCTCACCGAGTTCCATGCGCTGGCATTCCAGTCCGCGGACCCAGCGTTTCTCATCACCGATGATCCGTAGCGGCGCCGTCAGCATCCGGAACTCGATGCCCTCCTGCTCGGCGTGATGCACTTCTTCCCTGCGGGCGGGCATCTCATCTCGGCTTCGCCGATAGACGAGCGTCGCGACTTTGGCGCCGAGCCGCTTCGCCGTGCGTACGGCGTCCATCGCCACGTTGCCACCGCCGATGACCGCGATCCGATCCCCCTGGATGATCGGTGTGTCGACCACAGGAAACTCGTACGCCCGCATGAGATTGGTTCGCGTCAGATACTCATTGGCCGAATAGACGCCCTTGTAGTTCTCCCCCGGAATGTTCATGAAGACAGGCAGGCCCGCACCGTTCGCGATGAACATGGCGTCAAAGCCCTCTTCCGTGAGCAGTTCGTCCACTGTGAAGGTTCGACCGACGACAACGTTGCAGATGATCTTCACGCCCATCTGACGCAGGCGGTCGACTTCCGCTTCGATGATCTTATTGGGCAGGCGAAACTCGGGGATTCCGTACGTCAGCACGCCGCCGACCGTATGCAGCGCCTCGAAAATCGTCACATCGTGCCCGCACTTGGCAAGCTCGCCGGCGCATGTAAGCCCAGCCGGGCCCGAACCGACAACGGCGACTTTCTTACCCGTCGGCGGCGCGCAGATCTGGCGGATGTCCATGTTCTCGCGCGCCCAGTCGGCGACAAACCGCTCAAGATGACCAATTGCCACGGGGGCGCCGTTCTTCGACTTGGCGCGCACGCAGAACTGCTCGCACTGCTCCTCCTGCGGGCAGACGCGCCCGGTAATCCCCGGCAGCGCATTGGCGCCGAGCAGAATCTCGGCGGCGCCCGGCAGATCATTCTCGGCGATTCGTTCGAGAAACTCCGGAATCGGAATCCCGACGGGACATCCGCAACTGCACTTGGCGTCTTTGCATTGCAGGCAGCGCACAGACTCCGTCTGCGCCAGGTCTATCGAGAAACCGATATTGACCTCCCTGAAATCGCCGCTGCGCAGGCCGGCGTCGCGCTCGGGCATGGACTGCCGCTGAATCTTGATCCGATCTTTCGGGCTCATCGCCATCGTTGGAGTTCCTCAGGTTTTCCTTCGCTCGCTTTGTACTTTCGGGGGGACGACATCAGGAAACGCTCAGCCGCTGCGACCCGCACTCGTGGGTCTGTTCATGCTCATATACGTCGAGCGCCGCGCGCTCCTGCGTGCGATACGCCGTCAGTCGATCCGCCAGTTCGTCAAAATCGACCTCGTGACCATCGAACTCGGGACCATCAACGCACGCGAACACCTGTCGGCCGCCGACCGTGATCCGGCAGCCGCCGCACATGCCCGTGCCGTCCACCATGATGGGGTTGAGCGATACGATCGTCCTGATCTTCTTCGCGCGTGTTCGATCGCAGACGGCGCGCATCATCGGAACGGGCCCCGCGGCGTACACAACCCCCACCGGCCTGTCGGCGCCCGCAAGCAGCTCATCGAGCTTGTCCGCGACGTTGCCCCTGAATCCGCAGGACCCGTCGTCCGTCGTCACGAAGACGTCGTCACAAACAGTTTTCAGTTCCGCTTCGAGCACAACGAGTTCGCGCGTGCGTCCGCCGGTGATCGCCGTCACGTGGCAGCCCGCCTCCCGCAAGGCCGGCGCGAGCGGATAGATCACGGCCGTGCCGACCCCCCCACCGACGAGTACGGCGTGCTCACATGCGTGGATCTCCGTGGGTTTGCCCAAAGGTCCCATGATGTCGGCGATATCGTCGTCCGCCTGAAGGTCACAGAGGCGCTTCGTCGTGGCCCCGATCGCCTTGACAATCAGCTCAATCGTTCCGCTGTTGCGATCGGCCGCCGCCATCGTCAGCGGAATGCGCTCGCCGCCCTCTTCGAGCCGCAGGATGACAAACTGCCCCGGCTGGCGATTTCGCGCCGCAAGCGGGGCCCTGATGCGGAACCATTTGACGTCGGATGCCAGCCAGCGGGCGTCGAGAATACGGAACATTCGAGCGATCACCTCCATGGGACACGGCGCCGCACGCGCGGAGTTACCGACCGCGCGCCTGCGCTCCCAAGGCAAACAAGCATGTCACGTGCCAGAACGCATGGGGATCGCACGCATATTCCGCGCTGTAAATCGCCTCTGGCGATCATGAATGGCGGGCGTCACCCCGGAGCTTCGCGGATCGCTCGCGCCGCTGCCGAATATCCCGCAGCAGGCGCTGGAATTTCCACGCCTCCATGATCGAATGTTGACCAAAACAGGACGATTAGAATCGCCCCGGACCGTATCCGTGAACGCAGCGATGATTGGTTGTGCCGCCGGAAAGGACTACCATGATGGCGCGTTTGTTCACCGGCACGAGACCATCAAGCGAGGCGCGTCCATGCATCGCCCTCTGAAAATCACCCATCGTTCGGGCATCGATCAGGGCGCCGAAATCGTCCAGCACGCCAACAGTCCGACCTGCCCGCGCGGCATGCTGGAAATCAACCCGGTCTTCGGCTGCCAGTTCCGCTGCGTCTACTGCGGTATCTATGCCCTGGAACGCGACTACTTCGACGAAGTCATCGTCTACGACGACTACCCGGCCTACCTTGATGACTGGCTGCGAACGAACTGCGACATGCTTCGCGATCACTACTTCTACTTCTCCGCCAAGACGGACTGCTTCCAACCCGCGCTCCTCGAAACGGGGCTGACGCTCACCATTCTGGAAATCCTGCGGAAGCACAACGCCCGTTACTTTCTCGTCACCAAGGCGGGACTCCCCCCGCAGGACATCCGCGACGCGATGATTGACGCGAAGGACATCAATCAGGTCATCATCAGCGCCACGATGCCCGACGAGGATCTCCGTCAGAAGCTGGAGCCCGACGCGGCGCCGATGGAGGATCGCCTTGCGCTGGCAAGATTCTGCATCGACAACGGTATCTTCGTGACGGCGAGTTGCTGTCCCGTTCTCCCCGTGACGGATCGAACCTATCTCCGGGAGACGTTTGCCCGGCTGTCCGCCGTCGGCGTGAAACACTTCTATTTCGACTTCGCCCGGCTGTCGAAGGACGCCGTTGACAACATGATGACGCTGCTGCCCGAGCATCGCGCCGACTTCGAGCGGCACTACTTCACGGACGAAGCGCAAGTCTCCCGTTGGCGTATGCCCCATCGCGACAGGACGATTGACAAACTGCAGCCGCCGCTGCGCTTCATGCTGGACGCGTTCCAGGCCCTGTCCGACTGCGTCCGCGAAGTGGCGCCCGACGCCACCGTCAGTGTCTGCAACCACTTCCTCAGCAGCGATCGCCTGCCGGGCTACAACAGGGCGGCGAGCTCGAAGTGCATTTCGTGCATCGGTCATCGGTTTGCCACAATCGGCCAACGATCGGCGCTGCGCGCCGATGTCGACCCACATTGTTGACACGCTGATGTCGACACGCCGAATCGAAGCAACTTCGCTGATAAGCCGACTCCGGTCGTTTGCGATGACACGCCGCTACCGAGCCACGCGCGTCAGCAAGTGGCCAGGCGACCAACGACGTGTGCACAGTCGCCAGTTCGACCAGCATCGCCGTCCGCGCCATCGCGTCCCACCAATCCACAAGAATAGCGAAAAGAAATGAGCAACACGCGCCCGACTTGTCCATCGAGATTCACGAGACTATGTCAGCGCCCCGCGCCCGACTCCCTCACGGTCGCGGCTCGGATCAACGCGGCGCCCGCGCGTGTTCGCGGCGCGTCCCGCCAGCGTCGTTGAGAGACTGCCGAGCCGCCATATTGACACGCAGTCTTTGAGCGATCGCAACGACACGCCCTTTCCGAGCCACACGCGTTAGCAAGTGGCCAGGCGACCTACGACACGCGCGTTGACGTCAGATCGACCAGCGTCGCCGTTCGCGCCATCGCGTCCCACCAATCCATAAGTACATCGAAATGAAATGAGCAACACGCGCCCGACTCTCTCACGGTCGCGGCTCGGTTCCATGCGGCGTGCGCCGCCGCATGGACGCGCCGCTGATTCCGTCGGATAACGCCGCGAGACGGACCGCTCATCTGTAACCGCGCCATCAGCTCCTGCATTGGTTGAGTAACCTACGCCAACGCAACAGCTCCTTCCGCCAATGCGACTTCGTGGAAGTGACGAACATATCCACTGTGCGGCGCAAGACGCTCGGTCCCTTCGCCTGTCGCCCTATTGGTTCGCCGGCGATCACACGGCGCGTCAGCCCGCTCACATCCTGTCCGGCCCCGATGACGACATCCATCAGTTCGCCATGGCGGTAATAGGCGACGGCAGGAACGTTTGCGATAGGGATCGATCTCGCCACATCGACAGACGCGTCAACATCGACCTCGGCAAACACGACGTGATCACCCAGCGCTTCCTCCGCCTTGCGCATCTCGATGCGCGTCGGCGTTCGCAGGATCGCGTCCCAATCGGCGTCAAAGTGAACGACGGCAATGGCGGCGTCGGCGACGAGTGATTCGAATTCTGAAACCGTGAACGCCTGAATCAAACGGATTGTCATCGGCGTTTCCTTGCCTTGTGGCGTTCGATCGTAGTTGCTCGCCGACCGATTCGGAGTGGAAATTCGCGTGGTCTGCGAACGAATCGACGGGGCGATGGCCCGCCCTGCAGTTCGCGCAGCCCTTTGCGCCTACGTGCAATTGACATTCCGATTCGCGACGCATGGCGGTGTCATTCATTGGGAGCGGCGTTCGCCGCCGCCTCAATGTCCATTTCGATCGTTCTGCAATTGCCATTCCTGTCAACATGTATCATGAACGGCTCGCCTGTGAGCGGCTCACGTGGAAAACGCTCGCTCAGGTAAGCGCCTGGCTTCGCAATAAATCGCCACACGTCAAAGCCTGCCTCTCGCGCGTCCTTCTTCTTCGCCGGAGGGTTCGGCGGTTGATTCAGATACCTGCCGGGCGTGAAAAGGAACAACCAGCCATCCTCGACTTCTTCGGACTGAATCACGCCGTCGGTTGGCAGGAGCCCCGACTGAATCGCGTAGTTCTTGGCGATGAGCTCAACTCCGCCGAACTTTCGCAAGCCGCCACGAGAACGCGGAACACGCGCCTTCCCACGTGCGGCCTCCGACACACCATCCGGCAAGCCCCAACCGCCCGGATAGGGTCGGCACGAGCCGTCATTGGACACGACGATGATCAGCGAGGGTTCGCAACTAATCACATGTCGCTCATCAAGGTCGACCCTGCATTCGTTTTCGCACCACCCCCACAATACGACGGGCGCCGCCGGCGGTCGAAATCCATGATCCCGCATCGCCAGATCGACGGCAATTTCCCTGGCTTCCGCAATGGTCTTAGCACCAGCCGGCTTGGCGGCGGCGTTCTCGGAATGGGCTTTCATCTCAGTTTCAGAACCGGATTCTCGTGGTCCCGCCACCAGCTTCCATTCCGTCGTTGGCTCGCCTCGATCGTCGCTGGTGATGAGTTCATGAATCACGCCCTCAGCGCATTCATCTTCGACGCGCGTGAGTTTCAGCGTGCGGCGCATCACGAACGCGGGCTCGACAACCTCCAGAACACTCCCGACAAGCAGACCGTCTTTCCTGCCGGCGTCGATGACAACGCGCGACTTGCGACACCTCAGCGAATCCTCCGACGCGTCGAGCGCATCCACTCTGCTCTCCACAACGCGCGTGATATTCGCATGAAGGGTCCGAGTGATCAGGTACGGCTTGTACGCCTCCGGGATCGTCGGCAGGATTGAGTAATCAATGGCCTGATTCGGCGTTTGCAGATACGGAATCTCGAGCTTTTCGCAGTCGCCTCGGGATTCCGCCCTCTGCCTGTGCGCGTCATCACAGAATTCGCCGATCTCCGACGGCCGAATCAGCAAGCGCATTGCGCCCCATGTGACCGGAATGAGGACGACGTCGTTCGCGTCGCGACGGACATCGCTCCATTCCGGCTCGAAGGGAATATGTATCAGTGACTCCTCGTCCTCACTGACGACGCCCCACTTCTGCACATACGTCCCCAGGCTCCCAGCGAATTGGTAAGCGCACCCCGCGTTGGGAGCGATCGTCAGGTACTCCGCGGCAAGCCCCCCTTTTCCGACGTAATCGCCCGCCCACCGATGGCGATCGCACGCCGCAATTTCGCGCCGGATTTCGTCGACGTGATCCTGAAACGCCGGAGTTACGCCACAGCACGAGTCGAACTGCTCCACGCGGCGCACGGGTCCAACGATCTCCGGATCCGACGCCGGGAGCATTTGCGAAGCCGACACGGGCCACAACAAAACGATGGCGAACGCCGGAAATAATGAGGTACACATCGCCGACTCCTTTCCTTGTTGACGTGAATTCTACGCCCCCGCTACGGCGCCGCGGGATGGAAAAATGCGGGGCCCTTCCACGAGACCGGCGGGTCGATGACCCGCCCTACATACTGCGAATCCGCCGCGCCGGAGACGGCGAGGCTTTGAATACGTCATCTGCGGCTCGTTCTCCGAGCCGGGGGGAAGGCCCAGGCCGGAATCCCCTTGACGACTCTCGGACTATATCCTACTATCCGAATACATGGATGAATCGATTCTCCACCCCGCCCCGCTGTCCGAAAGCTCCGACACGCTTCGCGCGCTGGCCGAGCCGACGCGGCAACGGATCCTCCAAGTACTTACGCACGAAGAACTTAACGTCTCGGAGCTCGTGGAGATCCTCTCCCTGCCTCAGTCCACGATCTCCCGGCACCTCCGCGTCCTGCGCGAGGCGGAGCTGATTCGGGACCGACGGCACGGGACTTCGACGCTCTATTCCGCCGTCACACCGCCGGATGACGCCGACATCGCCGATGACGACGTTCGCGGCTTCATGATTCGCTGGCTCGCCACGCAGCCCCTCGCAGACGGCATGGACGAACGCCTGCGCCGCGTTCTCGCGACGCGCGGCGGTAACGCCACGGGCTTCTTCAATCGCCTCGGCAGGCGCTGGGATGAACTACGTAACGAGGCCTTCGGCGAACTCTTCGCCCTCGAGGCCTTCCTGCCGCTCTTGCCGCACGACTGGACTGTCGCCGACATTGGCTCCGGCACGGGATACCTCCTGCCGATACTGGCGGGCCACTTCGCGAAAGTCATCGCCATCGACCCGGCCGAATCCATGCTGGAATGCGGCCGGCAGCGCGTGGCCGAATGCGGCGCGACAAATGTCGATTTCCATCGCGGCGAGCTCGGAAAACTGCCGATTTCGACAGGGTCCGCCGACCTCGCCGTCGCCCTGCTCGTCCTTCATCATGTGAAGGAGCCGCAGCCGGCCCTGGCGGAAATGCGACGCGCCCTCCGCCGCGGCGGTCGCGTCATGATCGTCGAGCAGGAGTCGCACGAGGATCAGGGATTCTACGAACGCATGAAAGACCTCTGGTGGGGTTTCTCGCCGGAGGAGTTCTGCAGAATGCTGACGGAAACGGGTTTTCGCGACGTCCAGTCGCGGCGATTGCAGACGGCCGGCGCCACGTCCGGTCGCGTTGAAGCGCCGCCCCTGTTCGTCGTCACAGCCCGAAAGTAATCACGTAACAACGTCACGGAAAACAACTGACGGCGAGCCACGGAACTCGCCCAGCCAAAACCACAGGAGTTACAACGCATATGACAACCGCCGCTCCCACGAAGCTTGACTACAAAGTCGTCAACACGACGCCGGAAGAATTCGCCAAACTCGCGAAGTTCGGCCGCAAGGAAATTCGCCTGGCCGAACAGGAAATGCCCGGTCTCATGTCGCTCCGCGCGGAGTACGGCGCGGCCAGGCCGCTTGCCGGCGCCCGCATCACGGGCTCGCTCCACATGACGATTCAGACGGCCGTCCTCATTGAGACGCTCGTCGAACTCGGCGCCGAAGTCCGCTGGGCCAGCTGCAACATCTTCTCGACGCAGGATCACGCCGCCATCGCCGTCGCCGTGGGTCCCAACGGCACGCCGGAAAACCCGAGCGGCGTCCCCGTCTTCGCCTGGAAGGGTGAAACGCTGGAAGAATACTGGTGGTGCACGATCCAGGCCCTGAGCTGGCCCGATCACGACGGACCGACGCTCATCCTCGACGACGGTGGCGACGCCACGCTCTTCGTCCACAAGGCGCGAGAGTTCGAGAAGGCGGGCAAGGTCCCGGCCTACAACGCCGACAGCGAGCCGGAAGAGTGGGGCATCATCCTCGAAGCCATCCGCAGCGAACTCGCCGAGAACCCCGGCAAGTGGACGAAGCTCGCCGAGGGCGTCGTCGGCGTCAGCGAAGAGACGACGACGGGCGTCCATCGCCTCTACGAGATGAGCAAGAACAAGACGCTGCTCTTCCCGGCCATCAACGTCAATGACTGCGTCACGAAGAGCAAGTTCGACAACGTCTACGGCTGCCGGCACTCGCTCATCGACGGCATCAATCGCGCGACGGACGTCATGATGGGCGGCAAGATGGCCGTCGTCTGCGGCTACGGTGACGTCGGTAAGGGCTGCGCCCAGTCGCTCCGAGGCCAGGGCTGCCGCGTCGTGATCACGGAAATCGATCCGATCTGCGCCCTCCAGGCCGCGATGGAAGGTTACCAGGTCGTCACGCTGGAAGATGTCGTCGATAAGGCGGACATCTTCGTCACGACGACGGGCAACAAGGACATCATCAAGGCCGAGCACATGCAGAAGATGAAGACCGGCGCGATCGTCGGCAACATCGGCCACTTCGACAACGAGATCGACATGGCGGGCCTGGGCAAGCTCGTGAAGGCCGGCAAGGTCGTTCGCGAGACGGTCAAGCCGCAGGTCGATGAGTTCACCTTCAAGGCCGACGGCGCCGTGAAGGAACACAGCATCATCATCCTCGCCGAAGGCCGCCTGCTGAACCTCGGCTGCGCGACGGGCCATCCCAGCTTCGTGATGAGCAACAGCTTCACGAACCAGGTCATGGCGCAGATGGAGCTCCATCAGAACCACAGCAAGTACGACAACATCGTCTTCGTGCTGCCGAAGCATCTCGACGAGAAGGTCGCGCGGCTCCACCTCGAACAGCTCGGCGTCAGACTGACGAAGCTGACAAAGGATCAGGCCGACTACATCGGCGTGCCCGTCGACGGCCCCTACAAGCCGGATCACTACCGGTACTAATTGGTGAATTGCGACTTGGTGATTTGGCGCTTTGAGACGCGTCGATCGGGTCATCGATCCGGCACAACCGCGAAGCAAGCCAAGCATCAGGTCGATGACCTGACCTGCAAGAGAAACGGACGCCCGGTGAATCACACGATTCGCCGGGCGTCTTCCGTTTCTGCGGCGTGACGGTCACGAATCACGACACATGTCTGGATTCTCGCTGGATGTCAGTCCTTCGTTGGTCGCGATTCAGAAATGTCGAATTTCCGGCTTGCGTTTCACTCATTCCTGTGGTACTTATTTATTCGGCCGGAGAAATCCGTATCGATTAAGAAGTCAGTCGCCGCGTCGCGGCCATTGGAGCGTTGAAATGTACGCCTCTGTTGTCCATCGGAATGCGATCGATCGTCGTACCGTTGCGAATCCGCGAACGGACGATGCGCGCACGCGCGTCGATACGACGGATACGAATCGCGATCTCCGCGGGAGCCCGACTGACTGGTAGCGTGTGAATCACGCGCGACGCTGGTTGGCGGATTCTTCCGACACAGGCGTCGAAGCGAAACCCTTCAACGCATGGATCGGAAGCCCGCGTCAGGCGTGACCTGGATGTGGGCTTTTTCTTGCGCCGTCGAGAGATGGATGAGCGCAAAGCGGAGAACGTTCGCGCCGATTTGTCGCGCGAATCGAAAACGGAAATACGGGACGACTCGCGGCCATTGATCGCGGGCCCCGGAATGGCGCCGTAGTGAAGCGGTTATCACGCCGGTCTGTCAAGCCGGAGATCGTGGGTTCGAATCCCATCGGCGTCGTCATTCTTTGCCGTCGTAGCTCAACAGGCGGAGCGGCTGTTTTGTAAACAGCAGGTTGGGGGTTCGATTCCCTTCGACGGCTCATCAACAACACGCGGACACGCAATGCGACTCAGGCCCGCGCATCATTCCGGGGTAGCTCAATGGTGGAGCAACCGCCTGTTAAGCGGTCGGTTGTGGGTTCGAATCCCACCCCCGGAGTTCCCCGACAGGGACACTCTCGATGGTGTTCGCTGCCGGCGAGTTTCGAGTCCGAACACGCCGATTCCAACAATTGTTGGACTATGCTCGCATCCGCGGGTGGATTCGCATCGACAATCGCGAAGAAATGCGCCGACGGATTGTCGGTTGATGGCATCCCAGTACGATTGTCTTTTTGCCCGAATGGCGACACTGAAGCAATCGTCCGCGACCTGACCTGAACACGGAGCGATCCTCGTTTCGAAGTTCGTCGACAACGACAACACAAGGACCCCCGCCAACATGAACCACTCCGCTCTGAAGCCGATTTGCCTCCTGGGCGCCCTGACGCTCGGAATCTTCTCATCCGCAACAAGCGCGAACGAACCCGGCTTCCGCCCACCCGCCGTCCCGCTCGTCGCATGCGATCCCTACTTCAGTGTCTGGTCTCAGAGCGACCATCTGACGGACACAGCAACGACGCACTGGACGGGCAAACAGCAGCGACTGGGCGCCCTCGTCCGCATCGATGGTCACGCCTGTCGTCTGATGGGCGCCGGGCCGGAATCGATCGACGCGTTGAAGCAGACGTCCGTCGCCGTCCTGCCGACTCGCACGATCTACAAATTCGCGGGTCACGGCGTCAGCGTCACGCTCACCTTCACGACGCCCGCCCTGCCCGATGATCTCCTGCTGCTCAGCCGCCCCACGACCTACATCAACTGCGAAGTCTCGTCCGCGGACGGCAAACCCCATGATGTCGACTTCTACTTCGACGCGAGTGGCGAACTGGCCACGGATCGCCTCAACCAGCAGGTCGCCGGCGCCGCGGAGCTCGTGAACAACGCCGTCGCCATCCGACTCGGTTCGACATCACAGCGCGTCCTCAATCGATCAGGCGACGACATTCGCATCGACTGGGGTTATCTCTATGTCGCCGCCGACAAGCGAATGGCGCCGAACACGGCCTTCGGAAAGGCCGACGACCTTCGCGCAGCATTTGATCGCGACGGGGCCGCCGCCCTCAAGGGCCAGGCGCCGACATTTCCCGTCAACGCCGACCAGGTCGTCGCCGCCGTCGCCATGTCGCTCGGCAAGGTCGAACAAACGCCCGTTTCCCGTTACGCCCTGATCGCCTACGACGATCTCTACGCGATCGAATTCATGAATCACAAACTCCGGCCCTACTGGCGGAAGGACGGCTGGAACGCGAGCGACCTGATCGAGGCCGCCGTCAACGAGCACGACGCCCTCGAGCGGCGCTGCGCGGATTTCGACGCTGAGCTGCTGAACGATGTCCGACAGGCGGGCGGCGACGCCTACGCCGACATCGCGGCGCTCGCCTATCGACAGTGCTTCGCGGCCGGCAAGTTCGTCGCCGATGACAACGGCCAGCCCCTTCAGTTCTCCAAGGAGAATCACTCCAACGGCTGCATGGCCACGTCCGACGTCTTCTATCCCATGGCGCCCCAGTTCCTGCTCTTCGGTCCCACGCTGACCAAGTCCTTTATCACGCCCTTCATGAAGTACGCGGCGTCGGATCGATGGCGATTCCCATTCGCCCCGCACGACCTCGGCCAGTACCCGAAGGCCAACGGCCAGCGATACGGTGGCCAGGAGGACAGCGAGGAGAACCAGATGCCCGTCGAGGAATGCGGCAACCTGCTGCTGCTCTTCGCCGCCCTCGCCCGCATGGAAGGAAACGCCGACTTCGCCGGCGACTACTGGGATCAGCTCAGCCTCTGGGCCGCCTACCTCGCCGACAAGGGGTTCGATCCGGAGAATCAGCTCTGCACGGATGACTTCGCCGGCCATATGGCGCACAACGTCAACCTCAGCGCCAAGGCGATCTGCGGTCTCGGCGCTTACGCAATGATGGCCGAGATGCGCGGCATGACGGACGAGGCCGCGCGCTATCGCAAGCTCGCCGGTCTGTTCGCCAGGAACTGGGTGGAGGCCGCACGCGATGACGATCACTATCGCCTGGCGTTCGATCGCAGGGGCACGTGGAGCCAGAAGTACAACCTCGTCTGGGATCGCATTCTCGACCTGAAGCTCTTCCCGGCGGAAGTCTATGAAACGGAGATGGCGTACTACCGCCGAATCCAGAACCCCTACGGTCTGCCCCTCGACAATCGCTCCGACTACACGAAGCTCGACTGGATACTCTGGACGGCGACGCTCACGGAAAAGCGCGACGATTTCGAGGCGCTCGTCCGCCCCGTCCACAGGTTCCTGAACGAAACGCCGGATCGCTCGCCGATGACCGACTGGTATTTCACGTCCACGGCAAAGAAGCGCGGCTTCACGGCGCGTCCCGTCGTCGGCGGCGTCTTTCTGCGGATGCTCTACGAAAAGGCGATCTGGAAGAAGTACGCCTCGCGCGACAAAACGCGCGCCGCCAACTGGGCGCCCATGCCGAAGCCCACGGAAACGAAGACTGTCGTCGCAACCGGCGCCGATTCCGAGGCCCCCTGCCGCTACACGACGGAGCGACCCGCCGACGACTGGTTCGGGCTCCGGTTCGACGACGCGGCGTGGAAGGAGGGCGTCGGCGGTCTCGGCACGAAGGAAACGCCCGGCGCCAGAATCGGCGAGGAATGGAACACGAGTGATATCTGGCTGAGGCGGTTCGTCACGCTGCCGAACCCGCCTCCGAGTCGCCTGGCGCTTCGGATTCATCATGACGAGGACGCCGCTGTCTATATCAACGGCAAGCGCGCGTTCGAACTCGGAGGCTACACGACAGGCTACGAAGTGGTCGAGCTCTCAAGCGGCCTGATGCGCGAAGGCGAGAATCTCATTGCGATTCACTGTCACCAGACGACGGGCGGCCAGTTCATCGACTTCGGCGTCGACGAGATCGTCCCGGCGCAACCCAAGCGCAGGTAATTCGGCTCATCGCCCATGAGTAAGTAGGTCGGGTCATCGCCCCAAATTTCGATGGCGCGAGTGTTTGTCGGGTCACCGACCTGACCTGCGAAATGAAAAACGCCCGACGGATCCATTTGATCCGTCGGGCGTCATCTATGGGATAAGAGCAGTCTGTTGAAGCGTCGCTGTGTCGGGCGTCAGTGCGCGTCGCGCGCCGGCCGTCGCTTCGGCGTACCGTCATCGCTGGCCGTCCACACGGGCGACGCGACGACCTTCTCCGCCAGCTGGCGATAGGCGACAACGATGTCATTGCAGATGACATCCACGCGGCGACGCAGGTCGCGCCGATCTCGGATCAGCCTGGACGACATTCGCCGCAGGCGCTTCGCCCGTCGTTCATCGCGCTGGCGGATCATCTCGCGTTTGTGAAGGCGCTGAATCGCGTCGATCACCTCGTCCGGATCGATCGGCTGTTCGAACACATCCGCCACGCCGAGGCGCATCGCCTCGATCATTCGATCCGTTTCGACATGTTCCTGGATCAGGATGACCGGCGTTCGGAGAGATCCGTCGCGCGGAATGATGTCCAGTCCGTAACCGTCGTCGAGATACTGATCGGCGATGATCAGCGTCGGACGCGTCGCCCTGATCGCGCGCCGGGCGTCTTCGACGCTCGCGACGTGCGTGATCTGCGGCTGGAGCTGGATCACGATTTCCGCGATCAACGCGGTCGTCCGATCGTCATCCTGCGCCGCGATGAGAATCCTTGGATCCTGTCCGGCCCCTGTTGACATAGCTTCTTTCGCAGACATCCGCGCACGACCTCCTGTCGTGGCCGGGACCGCTGTCGCGGCCGCCGGAAATTCGCTTTGCGGGGTTGATCGTCTCCGGCGAACGAGGCCATCAACGAGGAACGCATCTCGAAGAGACGTTCCGATCCGCGCACCTCTGCGCGACCCCCCAGAATTCGTTTCCCTCGTCAGACGTCGCGTTGCGCCGCGGGTAGTCGCAGCACCACGCGTGTCCCGACGCCGGGCTTGCTTTCCAGTTGCACGTCGCCACCACCGAGCAGCATCCAGCGACGTACGCGAGCAAGCCCGAGCCCTCGGCTTCGTCCCGCAGGTCGATGCGAATAGAACGGATCCATCGCCCGACTCAGAACCTCCGCCGTCATGCCGCGACCGTTGTCGATCACGCTGACGACGAGTTGTTCTTCGGCCGGATCGAAGGCGGCCTTGATGGCCATGCGCCGTGATTCCGCCGCCGTGGCCTCCAGCGAATTCCTGAAAATCTCTCGAAAAACACCGCAAAGCTGGTCGCGATCGAATCGGACCTGCGGAAGATCGGATGGCAGATCGAGGCTCAACTGCTCGGCCAATAATCCGTCATTCGCCAGCTCAGACGCCAGCGCGTTTATGCACCCCGCCAGGTCGAAGGTCGAAGGCGACGGCGCGGCCGCCTTCGCAAACGCCATCAGCTCCGACACGATATCGCTCGCCACCCGCGCATGGGCCGATATCGCATCCAGCGATTTTTTCGCGCCGTCGTCCGCTATCTTCAGTCCGAGGGCCTGGGCGCGCGTCGAAATGACCGTCAGCGGGTTGTTCAGTTCGTGGGCCGCACCGGCCGCCATGGCCGTAACGGTCTCGATCAGCCGCTCATTGGCGGCCTCACGCTGCGCCTCGCCGGCGCGTCGTCCGGCGTCCGCCAGTTCGTCGCTGAGCCGCTCAGACGCCACGCGTTCAAGGGAATTCGCCAGCGCAGCGCCGGCGGCCCTGCACACTGTCGTCACGGCCGCCGCGTCCTGTTCGACCAGCGCAGCGCGGGCGTCGCTCAGATGCAGAATCACACCGCTGCGACAGTCGCCTCGCGACGGCAGCGGAATCCAGCTCACATCCCTGTCCGGGAACGCCCCTTCGCCGCAGCGGGCGATGATCGACGTCAGTGTCGCGGGAATCGGCCGGACAGGACTGGCGGCCTCATCGTTATCAGGCGTGGGCGGATTCGCGTCGCATTCGGCGCGTAACACATCCGCCAGCGTCGGATCGGACTCCGAGCGTCCCCAGGCTCGCGTGTCACTGACACCGGCGAGTTCGAGCCAGTCATCGGCCCCGACGGCGAACACGATGCACGCGTTCGCCTCCATCGACTGGGTAAACTCTGCGGCCAGCCTCTCGCAGACATCACGGACGGCGTCGTTCGGCGACAGCGTCGAAACAATCCGCCGAACGGCGTCAAAATACGTTTCCTTTCGCCGATGACGATTCACTTCGCGTCGAAGCGCCTCGTGATGGCGCGTGAGGTCTTCCGTCGTCTTCAGAAGCGCGTGGAGGTACTCGCGCCGGGCGTCGATCTTCTCGCCGCCGATCCATTCGGCCCGGGCGTCAATTGCCTCCGCAAGCCCTTCCACCACATTCGCGACGGCGTCCTGCGATACCCCGATTCGCTTCGCCAGTTCGTGTGACGCCGTCGATACGCGATAGTTGCCGGACCAGCCGAGCTGCTGCTCGCGGGCAATCGTGTCGGCGAGGTGAATCAGCTGAACGTGGCCCTGCGCGGCGATATTCGCCGGCAGCGCCTCGGGCGTCTGATGGTGAAGCCAGATGCAATCGACCAGGCGCGAGGGCAGCCCCCAGCGCTTGGCGAGTCGATGCCCCGCGACGGAATGATCGGCGCCAAGCAGGCGCCGCTCGATCGCGCCGATATCGGAACGCAGCTCGTCCGCCTGCTCGACGATCTTCGCGTAGCTCTTGGGCATCGCCGTGTGCAGGGCGATCTTCCCCAGATCGTGAAGCAGACCGCAGACGAACGCCTCGTGAACATCGAGCTTCTGGTTTGTCGCCTCAGCCAGCCCCTGCGCGGCGCAGGCGACGGCAAGACAGTGTTTCCAGAAGGCCAGTCGATCGAATGGCGAGCCTTTTTCGTGATCGGACTCTCCCAGCCCGAAGGCTTCCTGCACCTTCAACGCGATCGTCACATGACGAATCGCCTTGAATCCAAGCAATCGAACGGCGTTGTCCAGGTTGACAGCCGTCGGGCGAACGCCCGTCTCGGCGCGCCCCAGCATCGACAGCAGTCGCGCCGTCAGGGCCGGGTCCGATTCAATCAATCGAACGAGGTCACGTGGCGAGGCGTTGTCGTCCGCCGTCAGAGAGAGGATGCGCGTGGCGACGGGTGACAGCGGCGGAATCGCCTCGAGCTGGCCGAGAACCAGATCGACTTCGCGCGTGTTCGGCTGTTGAGCGGCCGTGGACATGCCTACGATTCCCGCAATCGCCTGCGGCCGGTCCGCTACGCCTGGGCGGCGAGCAACTCGACCATTCGACGAATGAGATGCTGAATATCAAACGGCTTCTGAATGAAGTCGTCGGCCCCCGCCTGAAGCAATGTCTCCACCTCCGACGGATCGACGGCGCCGGACACGATGATCACGCGCGTGTTGGCCAGATCCGTGTCCTGCCGGATGCGCTCACAGACGACGTTGCCGTTGATGTCCGGCAGCATGAAGTCGAGCAGGACGATATCGGGCTTGAAGGACTTTGTGGCGGCGCCGGCGTCGAAACCGTTCGAAGCGCTCTGCACCTCGAACCGGCCGTCGGCCTCGAGAATCTCGACGAGCACGTCCACAATCTCGGGATCGTCATCGACGATGAGGACCCGCTTCTTTCCCGACTCCAGATTCGACAACGGAATCTGGTTCTCATTCATGAATGCGATGAGCGACTCGCGCGGAATGCGCCGGAACTTGGAGCCCGGCACCCGGAAGCCCTTGAGCTTGCCGTTGTCAAAGCAGCGGATCACCGTCTGCTGGCTGATCTGACAGATCTCGGCGACTTCCCCCGTCGTAAAGACGGTCTTCTGTCGAAAGGCGCCGCTGGTGGCTGAGTTCAGCGCGTCGGTCACGATCGAAGCGTCCTCCCTTTTGTCGTGACCACCCATTTTACCCAAGCCCCCCATTTTAACAAGCTACCCCAAAAATCGGGCCGTGAGAGCGGATTCTTGACGTGATGTCCGGGCGCCCGGGCGACGAGATCCCCTGCGGAGGGAATTATCGGGGGAGATCGGCCGACGTCCCAGATCATCCGCCCATGCCACGACGCCAGCGTCGATCGACGCTCCCGCCGGCGTCAGACGACTCGCCGGGGTTATCACCCGTCCTGAATGAAAAACGCCGCCGATCTGCCACATGAATGGCAGTCGGCGGCGAACGACGATCGGTCCTGACCGGCGCCGTCGTCACGTCACAGGCTACGGATTTCCCGAGACACTGGACGCCGGCGCGGGGCGATCCGCCGCCTGCAGCAGCTGTGCGGCCCCCGCGTCTTCAAACCGCGACAGGTCCGTCCAGAACGTGCCCTGCCCCGCAAAGATCAGCCTGATGGACTTCGGATTGAAGTCCTCCGTGAATGTGTAGAGGTTGTAGGCCTGCGGTGAGCCGAACGCGCTGACCAGCATGCGATACCCCTGCGCATCGGCGTCGCGTTTCATGCGTTCAACATCCGCGGCCGCCTGGCCGAGAATCTGCCGACGCTGCGCATCGAGCGACGCGACCTGCTGCTGAATCGTCGCCACTTCCAGGCCGGCCTCCGCCGCGATCTCGGCCGCCCGCTTGTCGCCTTCGGCCTTGATGTTGGCGACGAGGATGCGCGTCTCGGCGCGAATCGTCTCGCGCGCGATGTCCACGCGTTTCTTCACTTCCTCGAGCTCGGCCTTCTTCGTCGCGGCCTCGCGCTGCTTCTCCTTCGTGAGCTGGCTCTCGATCGCGATGTAGCTCTGCTGGATCGTGCGTTTCAGATCTTCCGTCACGCTGGTCTTGCCGCCGCCGGCCTCGGCCATTGGCGCGTGGACCTCAATGTCTCGCACCAGCGCGAGCAGCACCTCCACATTCTTCGCGGCGCAGACGCGCTGCAGCTCCGCCGTCATGTCGCGCTGAAACTGCTCACGCTTCTCGCCCTGAATGAAGTCGCGCGCCGCGTAAGTCGATCCGATGTTGCGACAGATGCTGCGGAGCTGCGGGTTGATGACCTTCTCCAGAACCTTGTCCACATTGCCGAAGTTGTTCACGATTTCGGCGGCGTGATCCGGATCAATGCCCCAGACGACTGTCACACCCACGCGGATCAGATAACCCGTGTCCGATGGAAAGCTGATCTGTGAATCACTGATCTCGTCGATTCGCAACTGGGAATACTCGTTGTATCCGATCTCAACGAGCGTCACTTTCTTCAACTTCGGGTTAATGAAGTAAATGCCCGGCTGAAGAACATCACGCACCGTGCCGCGTTCGTCGGCGCTCGCCATGCGGCGCTGATAGCTTGACGCGGATCCCTCGTCCCCCAGCCCTGTCGGTCCACTCGTCGGCGTCTCCGCCGAAACCGCGTCGGCCCGGTCCGCGCCGAACAGATTCGTGACGACACCGACAAAGCCGGCGGGAATGACCGTCGCCGGATAGGTCTCGACTTCATAGACATACGGGTTGATCTTGTACACGCCCGGCGTGAGCACCTCTTCGAGAATACCCTGGTACCCCGACGCGCGCGACACGACCACCTGTCCCTGCGGCGGCCGTTTACCGACCTTGCGGGTCACGACACCGATCTTCGGGAACTCGCCCTCGAACGTGTACTGTCCGCTGCTCAGATCGCCGCCACTCCGCGTGCCGACAGTCAGTTTCCATGTCTTCGGATCGCCCGAGGGAATCTCCGTCAGATCGACGAGCTGCCAGTCCCAGCGAAGCGGATCGCGAAAGTGCCGCCCCGGGCCGAGCACCTGTTGCTGGATACCGCGCTGGCCCGATTTCGTCGCCACGGATTCACCTTCGGGCAGCAGTTCACCCGTCTTCTTGATGAGCACGGCGCACTTGCCTTCCGGCACGTAAATCCGGCACAGGAACCAGGTGAACAGACCGAACATGGAAACGACGACCAGCAACCCACCGATGATCAGGGGAATGAACCGCTTCATGGTTTGGCCTCCTCACGCACGCTCACATGCTCGCCGACTCCCGTCGGCGTCGTTTTGCTCATGTCGCCGAACGAACCGAAAATGTCCGCGAACGGACCTTCCGAATTCGTCAGGATCGACTGAATCGACGGCGCCACCTTCTTGAGATAGAAGTGCTGGGCGTACGCCATGCCACCGCCGAACGCGGACACGGCGTCCGCCAGCGGCTCCGCCTGCGCCTTGTAGTCAAACAGAATGACCTTCGCCTCCGCCTCACCGCGGGCGACCATCGCCGCCCCCTCCTTCTCGGCGGCCTGCAATCGCAGCCGGGCGACTTCAAGCTCCTGATTGGCCTCCGTGATCGCGACGCTCTTCTCCTGCTCCGCGGTCTTCGTGATGGTCACGACCTCGCGCCGCGCGTCGCCGACCTCGCTGTTCTGGTTCTGGCGTTCCTGCTGCTCGACGAGCATCGCCTCGGCCTTCGCCTCCTCCATCTGATTCGTCGAACGCTCGATCTCCTGATCGGCCTGCTCGCGCAGACTGATCAGGCTGGCAATCTCCGCCGGCGGCTGGATATCCCGAACGAGGGCCGCGCGAATGTCGATCCCCTGGTTCCAGCATTCCACCTTCAGCTGTTCGAACAGCTTGAGCTGGAACGCCGTGCGCGTGTTGCCGTTGATGAATTCGCGGGCCTTCAGCTTCGAACCCTGAATTCCCGCGATGCTGCGTACGTTCGGCAGGATGATCTTGTCCAGAATGTGCGCGGCGTCGCCATAGGTGCCGTAGGCGACCATGACTTCGGCGACTCGATCGGGGCGAATCGCCCATTCGATCGTGCCCTCGATCTTGATCGTGAAGCTGTCACTCGATGGAAACAGCACGGCGCCGTCGCCGATCATGTCGTACTTCTGGCTGCGCGTGTCGATGATGTCGATCTTCTTGAGGTACGGGTTAATGTAATACAGTCCCGGCTCCAGGCACTCGCGCTGAACGCCCTTCTCACCCGGATCGACCACGAAAGTGTTCTTCGTCTTCGGCGTCGCGCCCGACAGCAGACTGACGACCCCGACGTGGCCGGGCGGAATCTGGACGGCGGGGAAACGCTGAACTTCGTATGCGAGCAGATTGACGTCATGCCGCCCGGGCCCGAGAACCTCGGCGACGGGACCGCGCTCGTCCGCCTCCGTCGCGACTGTCTTCGGAAATGGCAGCGGCTTGCCGAACTTCCGAATCTTCACGCCGATTTCGTTCTGCTTGATCAGCGTCGTCGGCATCAGGTACGACTTTTTGCTGTAGGGATTGGGGAAGTACCGGCCTTCCTTGCTGACTTCGTAGCGAATCCCCTTGTAGCCGTCGCGCACGTCGTCCGCCGACTCACCCGTGATCTTCGCGATCTTCTCGACAAGGTCCGGATAGAGCACGACCTGATCGCCGAACTCGTCCCGCAGTTCGTCCGGCAGAACGCGTCCCGTCTTGTTCATCAGCACCATCAGTTCATTCGTGTTGACCTCGACACGAATACCGAACCAGAGAATCGCAAGGAATCCGAACGCCAGACCGATCAGGCCGACGATCAGCAGCCTGATGCGCGACACGCCGGAAAACCGCCGTTGTCTTTCCCGCCGCTCCCATGGCGGCGGCCGTAAACCATCCAACTCACTCATTGAATTCCTCCTTCCCGCTCGATGGTTTCGAACGGGGCCCTGGCGGGACCGATCGCAATATCATGCAGGCCGCGCGAACGCGCGAAGATCGATCGCCGCCGTTTCAGCGATTCAGTTTTGCGCCGCAATTGGCGCAGTAATCCGCCCATGAACTGTTGAGACGCCCGCACGCCGGACAGGATCGCTCGCCATCCTTCCCCCGGCTGCCGACGATGACACCGATCCCGACCAGCAGGAGCGTGATCAGCAATGCAAAGACACCGTAAGTCATCATGGCGTCGCCTCAGGACGTTCGTCGCATCGCATCCCCGACTCCCCGGCCCCGACGTCCGCCCCTTTTCCACTAATAAGTGTAACGTGGCCTCGCATCGCCGGTTTCTATAATCGGCGTCGGCGTTTCAACCCGCTGAGCCGAACCGAACACGGCGCCGATCCCGCAGTGCCGTCAGCGCGCTTCCGACCGGGTCTTCGTCCGCGCGTGGATCGCATCCCGCCGAACCAGCCATTCCGTCCCCTGAAAATCGCAGTCGGCCAGAAGCGGCATCGCGAGCGCCCCTCCGTTGTCGCCGACAGTGAAGAAATCTGACGCCGGTTCATAGGGATAGACGTCCGTCTCGCCGGCGACGCGAACGTGAAAGGCGTTGCGCTTCATCGACACTCGGTTGCCGCGATTCGGCAGGAAGACCGGGAAGACGATATCGACGTTCTCACGGCGTGACGCTTCGCGGGTCGTCCCCATGGCGGCGCGCAGCGCGATCTCCGATCGGCTTCGGATTTCGATCGACACCGGCGGATCGAGCGTCATGTCGATCGTCGCCAGTCGGTGTGACGCCTTGAAGAACGTTCGTTCGCACCAGGCAAAGAGCCGTGACGAATGAAAGGCGTACGCCGCGAAGTACCCGTCCGGTTCGACGCCTCCTGGCTGTCGACACGCCGCGACGCCGATGGCCACTTCCCGAAAGTGAATGCCCCACCTGCCGGCGGCGACACTGATCAGCATCCCCACGCGATGATCGCGCCGACACGGCGTCAGCCCCACGCTCTCGAGCGGCGCCGCCCAGCAGTCGGCGTCCGCCGTTCCCATCAGCGTGATTTCGCGCGCGTGCTGCACGACGGCGGCGTATTTCATTTTGGCGCCCCTTCGCCCGAGTTGACCGAATTGTCCCTGCGGCGACGGGCCGCCGGTTCGCGCCCGCTATCCTACACGATTCTGCGTTGCCGCAAGTTGAGCCGTCGCCTGTGACGCGTCCCGAAACTCGCCGACGATACTCAACAGCAGCGCCAGCGACAATCCGATGATGAGAATCACAAACGCCGATGAGACAATGTCGATCATCGACTCCGGATGATCCTGCACCCGATCGGCGCCGATGTGAATCGACACGAGAATCGACGCAATCAGCATGCCCGTGACCGTCCCCATCGATCGGCTCTTGGCGCCCAGGGCCGACGCCATGCTTACCTTCGCCGACGCCACGCTGTTCATGATGATCGTCATGTTCGGCGAACTGAAGAGCGCGAAGCCGAGTCCCTGGAACGCGAGCATGCCCCGAACAAACCAGAGGCTCGTGTGCTCGTTCAGCGTCGTCGCCATCACGGCCGTCACAAGAATCGACGCAATACCGAGACTCGACAGGACACCGGGCCTGAATCGATCCGCCAGCCGACCCGAAAACGGCGCCAGGATCGCCATGATGACGGACCCGACTGCGAGCACGGGCCCCGTGTCCTCGGGCTCGATCCGCAGCGACACCTGCAGGTAGAGGCTCAGGAGGAACATCGATACCATCGCCTGCGTATAGACGAGCATCTGAACCAGCAGCGCATTCCGCAGGACGCGATTGGCCATCAGCGCTGTCACATTCAGCAGCGGCTTTTCCAGCCGGCGCTGCATGAACACGAACGTCGTCGCCATCGCCAGCCCCGCCGCGATGACCTCGTAGGCGATCGCCCCGTCCTTCACAAACGCGCTGCCGATGACCACTGAAAGCGCCGCCGCTACGACAAGCAGCACACTCGGAAGATGCAGCACGCGCACGGGCAGCTCCGCCTTCGCCGGCATCAGTCGGCGAATCAGCAGGTACCCCGCCATCAGAATGACCGCGCCAAACAGGAACACGGCCCGCCAGCTGATCCACTTGACGAGCACCCCCGCAACGATGGGGCCCAGCGTCAGCCCGGAATAGATCGCGCCCATGGAACTGCCGAACGCCCGCCCCCGATGCTCCGACGGCACAATGTCCGCAAGGATTGCAGGTCCCGTCGCAACGAATACGGCCGACGTCAGCCCCTGCACGAAACGCAGACAGAGGATAATCGGCATGGACGTCATCAGGCTGATCAGGATCGACGTCAGTGAGAAACCGAGCAGACCGAACTTGTAGAGCGATTTCTTGTCGCCCGCGTCCGCCAGCCGGCCGATCGGCAGCAGGAAGGAGAGACTGCCCGCCAGGAAGAGCGTCTCGACGAGCGTCAGCGACGTCGCCCCCGCGTGCAGCTCCAGTCCCATCGTCGGCAGCGCGATGGCCACGCCGGAGAACATGAACGGCGGAGCAAACTGCGAGGCGATGATCGAGCGGGCGAGCAGACGGTTCTCGGGCGAGGGCTGCATGAGGTCGTGCGTGTGCGAGTCGGAGGCGCCCGCCCTCAGGATCCACGATCGACGGCGCCGGGCGGTGGCGGCGCGATCAACGTTCGGGATCTTAGCCGCGATCCGGCAATTCGTCCGAATCCGTCGCCCCGTCCGCCGATCGTGCGCAAAAAAAAGAGCCAGCGACGACAAGCGCCGCTGGCCCACCCCTACCCTGTCCCTAAACAGAGCAGATAAGGCGGCTTTCCCCTACTCCGCCTTGATTCGTCGAATTTCCTCACGCATGAGGCGCATCACTTCGTCAACCATCTCGGGCTTCGTGTCGAGAACGGGTCGGAAACGGATCGATCGTTCGCCGCAGCGGACGACGAGCAGTCCGACTTCGAAGCAGCCCTTCCAGAACTTGTCGCGGAAGCCCTTGTCCTTGAGCGAAAACGCGCAAAGCAGCCCCTTCCCGCGGACGGCCTCGATCATCGGTTCTTCGTCGTGAAGCTGATGGAGTTGTTCAAGGAAATAGGCGCCCGTGGTTCGCGCGTTCTCCACGAGATCCTCGCGTTCGATCACATTCAGATAGTGCATCGAGCGGACCATGTCCGTGAAGTTGCCGCCCCACGTGCTGTTGATCCGGCTTGGCGTTCGGAAGACGTTGTCCGGAACCTCGTCCAGGCGATCGCCGGCCATGATGCCGCAGACCTGCGCCTTCTTGCCGAAGCAGAGAATGTCCGGCAGAACGCCGTGGTGCTGGAACGCCCAGTTCCTGCCCGTCACGCCCATGCCGCACTGAACCTCGTCATAGATCAGGAGCATGTCGTGCTCGTCGCAGAGGTTCCGCATCTTCCGGAACCACTCCGTGCGGAAGTGACGATCGCCGCCTTCACCCTGAATCGGTTCGATGATCATCGCGCAGATGCGATGCGGCCGATCCTTGATGGCCTGCAGGATCTCCGCCTCCGCCTGGGCCTCGATTTCGATCGCCTTCGCCGTTCGCTCGGGCTCCGCCAGCGCGAAGTTGATCTTCGGATTGATCACGCGCGGCCAGTCGAACTTGGCGTAGTACTGCACTTTGACGGGATCCGTGTTGGTCAGCGACATCGTGTAGCCGCTTCGGCCGTGGAAGCAGTTCCTGAAATGCAGCACTTCCGTGCCGATCTCACCACGACCCGCCGCCAGGTTCTTCCGCACCTTCCAGTCCATCGCGGCCTTCAGCGCGTTTTCGACCGCCAGGGCGCCGCCTTCGATAAAGAAGTACCGCGGCAGCTCCGGAACGCCCATGACGCGATCAAACATCTTGACGAATCGCGCCATCTGAACGGAATAGACATCCGAATTGGCGATCTTGTGCATCGCCGCCGTCGCGAGTTCTTCGCGAACGTCCGGGTTATCAAAATACGGATGATTGAATCCAAGGGGCATTGACGCGTAGAAGCTGTACATGTCGATGATTTCGCGATCGCTGTTGGCGTCGTACATGCGATTGCCGCGACTTCGTTCAAGATCCACAACGATCTCGAACCCATCGACGAGGATATGCTTCTTCAGTTCGTCGAGAACTTCCTTGGGGTTCACCTTTGCCTGCTCGGCAAGATTGGCGTGCATACTTTTATCTCCACGTCCCGTCGTCTGAGAGCCGTGGGCTCGATCAGACACGGAAAAAGATTCGTTTCCTGGCGCCATCGAGAATCGCTGTTCAGGCGAGTTCTGCGATCGACGAACGCGATCGCGAGATCGCGGGCTGCAAAATACTGTGTAACAAAAAAACTACAGAAGTCGGCGATCGTTTCCTGCGCTCACTCTGAACGAATGGTCATCAGGGCGCAGCAGCGCTGAGTCGCCGTGTCATTCATTGAAGATCTTGGACATGAAATCGCAGACACCGACGGAAACCTTCATCCCGCGCGGCAGCATTGATGTGCGCCGGGATCGGCGCTTTCTGCAGGCGAGTGTGGCGAGCATGTCGACGGCGCTGCGACGCAAAGGGAGCCTCCTGAGGCTGTCTTTCCGCATTCTAGAATCGATCGCCGACGCCAGTCAAACAGATTCTTTCGGACCCTGATCCCGACCGGCGAAGCCCCCGCGCCGTCACGACGCGATCGTTCGTGACGTTATCGTCAACAATGTACAAGCGCCGTGTACGGCTTAAACCGCGGCCGTCCGCTTGCGTTTGTCGCCAAACCCATTCGGATGCGCCTCGTGCCATCGCCAGGCGCTGATAACGATATCGCGCAACGCGGTATACTTTGGCGCCCAGCCGAGCTCCGTCTGGATTCGGCCGGAATCGGCGTACAGTCTGGGAACATCGCCGGCCCGTCGCGGCGCTTCGATCGCCGGAATCGCATGCCCCGTGACCTCACGCGCCACGTCGATCACTTCGCGGACGCTGGCGCCCTGTCCCGTGCCCGCGTTGTAGATCCGCCGCTCTCCGGGCTGAAGCGCCTCCACGGCGGCGACGTGGGCCGCCGCCAGGTCCTCCACGTGAATGTAATCCCGCAGGCACGTGCCGTCCGGCGTGTCGTAGTCCGTTCCGAAGATCATCACGTGCTCCCGCTGCCCGAGCGCCACTTTCAGGACGTTCGGAATCAGGTGCGATTCCGGATCATGATCCTCGCCGATCGTCGCATCCGACGCGGCGCCCGCCGCATTGAAGTATCGAAGCGCCGTGTAGCCCAGGTCCCAGGCGACGTTGGAATCCTCCAGGGCCCACTCCACCGCGTACTTGGCCCTGGCGTAGGGACTCGCCGGACTGCACGGCATCGTCTCGACGAGCGGCATCGTATCCGGCGTCCCGTACACGGCGCACGTCGAACTGAAGACGAGCTTCCGCACGCCGTTCGCCTGCATCGCCTGCAGCAGATGAATCGTGTTCGAGACGTTATTCTCGTAAAACCTGAGCGGATCGCGAACCGACTCCCCGACTTCGATGAACGCCGCAAAATGGACGACGGCGTCGAATCGCTCTCCGGCGAACAGCTCGGACAACAGCGTCCGATCGCACAGGTCACCGACGATCAGCGGGATCTTCTCGTCGAGCGCGACTCGATGTCCCGTGACGAGGCTGTCCAGCACCACCACCTGATGCCCCGCCGCCGTCAGCGCCCGGACCGTATGGCTGCCGATATACCCACATCCGCCTGTGACAAGTACCTTCATGATGGACGATCCTTGCAGGGTTTGCTGAGTCATGCCCGACGCGCAGAACCACGCGCTCGTGTCGACGTTCGAGTGCGCAGTGTAGACGCTCCCGCCACACGCCTCAACTTGAGCCCGCGTCGCCTGAACGCTCGAGAGAACCCAGTGAGCCAATGTGCAACGGACGTCAGAATTCTCCAGTCGGATGGATCAACGATGACGACGCGGGGCCCGCCACACTTGTGCGTGGGGGCACACGCGTACACTAGTCGGCCCGCTTCTCCAGCACGAAGATGAACTCGTTCCCGCTCGTCGGCGCCGAATCGAGCACACGCATCCGCCACTCAGGGAATCGGCGATCGATCGCCTCCAGCAGTTCGCGGAACCGCGCGTCGTCCCAGACGTGATAGTGAATGCTGTACTTCTGGTCCCACAGTTCCTGTGCGTAGGCGTCCGCCTCCTCCACGGGTCGCGCGTTGAACGTTCGGCAGCTCACCTCCAGCGCGAACTCCCGGAAATGCGCGAAGTCCCGTTCGGCGCTTGGATCGTCGAAATCCTCAAACACATGGGCAAGTTCCGTGTATGGCCGCGCCCTGTCGAACGTGTACCGCTTGTCCGGCACCGCCAGAAACATCCGGCCCCTGACCTTCAGCACACTCGCCCACGACAGCAGCGCCCGGACGGGATTCGCCATGTGCTCAATGACGTGATTCGCGATGACGAAATCCTGCGACGCCGCCGGGATCATCGTGAGCGCCTCGGCGTCGTCGAGAATGTCGGGCGCAACGATCGGCTTACCTCGCAACTCGGGATACTGTTCCAGCAGTTGTGCGACCGGCAGCCGGTCCACGTAACGCACCTTCAGATGCGGCGCGTGTACGGGATTCTGCAGCGCCCCGATCTCAATCCCCGCTCCGTGGAGCAGCCCGAGATAATGGGCCCGTCCCTCGCCACGCGGCCGACGCCTGATCGCCTGTCGAATTCTGCCAAACACGCATTCGCCCTCACATGCCGTGCGAGACTCGCGTCCGCAAACGCCCGCCGTCGCCGAATTGTGAAGCGATCCTACGCCGACGCCGGCGCCCCCACAATCACCGACACACTCGATGGATTGCGAAGACACCCGCATCCCCTCGACGCCGCCCCCCCTCGGCGGACGCGTCTTGCACCTCGATTCGCGCCGGTTACACTCAAACTGACCCATACCGGGCGGTGCAGGGTTTCGGTACGGGGCGAGCAGCGTGGAGGCTCGCCAATCTGTGGAATGTTCCTGTTGATGATGAGGGAGCGATGATGAACAAGCGAATGATGGGAATGGCGCTGCTGTCGATCGGTCTGGCCGGCGCGGGATTGGGATGCAGCGCTGGCTCGGCGTTCAGCGTCGGTAAGAACCTGATGCGAAAGGACAGCCGACTCCAGGTCTGGATTGACGGCATGCCCGCCGAACAGAACAAGCTCAAGAAGGGCGCAATGGGCTACGCCAAGTTCAAGGTCAAGGGCACATGCGGCGTCTCTCCCAGCTTTAAGTTCGAACTCGATGACCCGACGAAGTTCGGCCGGATCACGAGCACCAACATCCAGATCCACCAGGCGTTCGAAGCGGACTATTCCCACCAGCCCGAATTCACGATCTACCCCGCCTCGCAGGACTCCAATCTGCTCATGAAGCCGGGAACCGTCTACAACCTGGGCGCCCTCCCGAGCAACATGAAGTGCATGAACTTCGAAAAGCAGCCCTGTGCCGGTGTCACACTCAAGCCCGGCATGGACTACATGATGGTCTTCACCGTCGCGGGTGACCGCAGCGACTCGATTCAGGTCATCCTGAGCACAAAGTAAGACCGACGGCGCACGCCGCCGCGCGATCCATTCGACGACACGAGCCGTTCACCCGGGGCAACACCCGGTGGAACGGCTCGTCTCATTTCGGCGCCTCTCGTGCAGGGTAGGCCACGCCCACCAATCTGTTTTTCCCAACGCCGGGCGTCACCATGTATCGCGCCCATTGCCACCCATACGGGAAGGCGCCCGCATTCCCACGGTGTTTGCGGAACCTCCGGCCATGGGGTAAATAACCAGCGTTAACCGACCGATACGGGATTGGCGATACGTCGATCGACTGGACCCCTGGCGAATGAACATCCTCGGCATCTCAGCCTTCTATCACGACAGCGCCGCCTGCCTCGTTCAGGACGGTCGCATCGTCGCCGCCGCCCAGGAAGAACGATTCACGCGCCGGAAGCATGACTTTCGATTTCCCGATCACGCCGTCCGGTTCTGTCTGGAGGCCGGCGGGATCACATCCGACCAGCTCGACCACGTCGCCTTCTATGACAAGCCGCTGCTCAAGTTCGAGCGGCTGCTGGAAACCTACGTCGCCTACGCGCCAATGGGACTCCGGAGCTTCCTTCAGGCCATGCCGCTGTGGCTTCGTGAAAAGCTGTTCCTCCCGCGGGCGATGGATAAGGGACTCCAGCACGCCTACAAGGGGCGCTACGTCTTCCCCGAGCATCATGAGTCCCACGCCGCCAGCGCCTTCTTTCCCTCCCCTTTTGAAGACGCCGCCATCCTCACGCTGGACGGCGTAGGTGAATGGGCCACGGCCAGCGTTGGCGCCGGCAAAGGCAATCGCATTGAGATCACGCACGAGATGCGTTTCCCCCATTCGCTCGGCCTGCTCTATTCGGCGTTCACTTACTACTGCGGCTTCCGCGTAAACTCCGGCGAATACAAGCTGATGGGCCTCGCGCCCTACGGCGAACCGAAATACGTCGACCTGATCCTCGACAAACTCATCGACCTCAAGCCCGATGGCTCCCTCCGCATGGACATGCGGTATTTCAACTACTGCCAGGGCTTCACGATGACCAGCGCCGAATTCGATCGTCTCTTCGGCGCCCCGCCCCGCGAACCGGAGTCCCAGCTCTCCCAGCGCGACATGGATCTCGCCGCCTCGATCCAGTTCGTCACAGAAGAGGCGATGCTCCGCTCGGCGCGATACGCCCATTCGCTCTGCGGCTCGAAGAACCTCTGCCTCGCCGGCGGTGTCGCCCTCAACTGCGTCGGCAACGGCCGCATTCTTCGCGAAGGCCCCTTCGAGAACATCTGGATTCAGCCCGCCGCGGGCGACGCCGGCGGCGCGCTCGGCGCCGCGCTCTTCGTCTGGCACCAGCTGCTCGACAAGCCGCGCAAGGCGACAGGCCACGATACCCAGTTCGGCTCACTGCTCGGCCCCGACTTCGACGGCGACGCGTCTCGTCGCGCCCTCGACGCCGTCGGCGCGAAGTACCACACATTCGAATCAGAGACCGCCGTCGTCTCGGCGATCGTCGACGCCCTCGAAAGCGAAAAGGTCGTCGGCCACATGCAGGGACGCATGGAGTTCGGTCCCCGCGCCCTCGGTTCGCGCTCCATCATCGGCGACGCCCGTTCGCCGAAGATGCAGTCCATTATGAACCTCAAGATCAAGTTCCGTGAGTCCTTCCGGCCCTTCGCCCCCTGCGTCCTTCGGGAACACGTGGACGCGTACTTCGAGATGCGCCCCAACGAGGACAGCCCCTACATGCTCCTCGTCGCGCCCGTTCACGAATCGCAGCGCAAGGCGTCGAACAACGGCGACGCCATCGGCCTGGACAAACTCAGGGAGATTCGATCGACGGTGCCGGCCATCACGCATGTCGACTATTCCGCCCGTGTGCAGACGGTCGACCCGGTTCGCCATCCGCGCATGCACGCCGTAATGAGCGAATTCAATCGTCGGACAGGCTGCCCTGTCATCATCAACACGAGCTTCAATGTGCGCAGTGAGCCGATCGTCTGCACACCGGACGACGCCTATCGCTGCTTCATGGCGACGAACATGGATGTCCTGGTCGTCGGCGATCTCGTGCTTTACAAGGAGGAACAGCCCTCGGCCCGCGAGCACGAGGTGGACGAATACCTCGCGCAATTCGAACTGGACTGATGGAATTGACGGTCAACAGGGTGCCATGCTTGCCCCCAAAGGCAAGCATGCAGCAAGCTGAGCTGATGTCAGAACAAACGGAAACATGAACACACGCGAAGCAACCGGCATGCTCCACTGCAAGTCGGAGCACGGCACCCCGCGATGTCGTTAGGCGAGTAGTCAGACAATGTCACTCATCAAGATCGATTGGAACCCGCCTCCACGAACGCTGCGATCGTTCGGCATCATCTGCCTCGTGGCGTTTCCGCTGCTGGGGTTGATGGCCCATTTCCAGGTGATGGCCTTCGCCGCACTCCCCGACAGCGCCAAGATGACGGTCGCACTCGTCCTCGCCGGCCTCGGCGTCCTGTGCGGTCTTCTCGCGCTCGCCGCACCGATCGCTCTGAAACCCCTCTTCATCGGCATGTCGATCATTGCCCTGCCGATCGGGTTCGTCATCTCAAACACGCTGCTGATTCTGCTCTACTACCTCGTTGTCACGCCGATCGCATTGATCTTCAGGCTGATCGGACGCGACGCCCTGCATCGACGGCCGGACCGCGACGCGACGACCTACTGGGTCCCGCGAACGCCGCCCGCCAGCCTGAAACGGTATTTCCGACAGTTTTGAACGATTTGAGCCGATTGCGTTAGACTACGTCGGACGCAATCGGCGGCACGTGACAAGGCGGCGCAACATGGCTGAAGATCAGAAGAGCAATTCGACATCCAGTGAATTCGAACAGGCGGCCTCAGAGGAACGCCTCAGTTTCGGCGCCGAACTCTGGGACTTCCTCAAACACAACAAGAAATGGTGGCTGCTCCCGATCCTCGGTTGCATGGCCCTGCTGATCGTTCTGCTGATCCTCAGCGCCGCCGGCGGTGGCGCCGCAGCCCCCTTCATCTACACGCTGTTCTGATCCGGCGCGCCGTCTCAATCGCAGGGCGGCCGCATCCCGCAGGCCAACCAGTTTCGCAACCCGTCATGGCGGTCGCCGCAAAGTCCAATCGCCAACATCACCAGCAAATCGGCGGGAGGCGCCCACCTGACTTCGATCGCAGCCTCACTCTGAAAGAGCGGCTGTCGTGTGGGCCACGCCCACCAACCCTTCCTGACGAACGAGCCGCAGTCAGTCTTGACGCGGGATTCGATTACGCCAGCGACTCAAACACCGCACAGATCCGTTCCGCCGCCGAACCATCCCAGAACTGCGGCGTCTTCGAATCGCCCTTCCCACGCGCCATCTGTTCTCGATACGCCGTCAGAATCGAATCGCAGTTCGGGCTGACCAGCCGATTTGTGCCTTCCGTGATCGTTACGGGCCGTTCCGTGTTCTCGCGAAGCGTCAGGCACGGCACGCGCAGAATCGTCGTCTCTTCCTGAATGCCGCCGGAGTCCGTCAGCACCAGGGCGGCCTCGCTCGTCAGCTTCAGAAAATCCAGATAGCCCAGTGGCTCCGGCGTCTTCAGCGCCGTCAGCTTCTCCACGCGATCCTTCAATCCGAGGTTTTCGATGTTCTTCCGCGTGCGAGGATGCATCGGGAAGATCAGGGACAGGTCCTTCGCGATCTCCTCGAACGCGTCGAAGATGCCCGACAGGTTCTTCGCATCATCAACGTTGCTCGGCCGATGCAGCGTGATCACGGCGTACTTGCCCGGCTGCACGCCCAGCTCGTTCAGCACGCCGGACGAGGCCGCCTTCTCCCGGTTCTTCAGCAGCGTGTCGATCATGACGTTGCCGACGAAATGTACCTTCTCGTCGGCGACACCTTCCTTCTTCAGATTCTCCACACCGCTCGGCTCGCTGACCAGAAGCAGGTCGCTGATCGAATCCGTCAGCACGCGATTGATCTCTTCCGGCATCCCGCGATCAAAGCTCCGCAACCCCGCCTCCACGTGCGCCACTTTCACGCCGAGCTTGCTCGCGACCATGGCGCAGGCGATCGTGCTGTTGACGTCGCCGACGACGATCACCCAGTCCGGCTTGTGCTCCAGCACGACGGGCTCAAATCGCTTCATGATCTCGGCCGTCTGCGCCGCGTGACTCCCTGATCCGACCTCGAGATTGATGTCCGGCTCCGGGATGCCCAGGTCGCGGAAGAACAATTCGCTCATCCGCTCGTCGTAATGCTGCCCCGTGTGGACGAGCATCGCGTCGATCCTGCTCGATCGACGAAACGCGTCCATCAGCGGCGCGATCTTCATGAAATTGGGCCGGGCCCCGCAGATACAGATGACCTTCAACATCGATCGCCTTTCGGAGAGATCCGCCGGGCTTTGCCCGATCCGATCCGCCTGAGTCGCTCAGAAAACGCGGCATGCTAATGGAAATCGGCCGCCGCGAGAGCCAAACCATCGGATTCCCACGCAAGCTTCATCGACCCGCTGGCACCCCGGCGTTGCCCGCCATTCGCGGGCAAAGTCTCATAACGATCCTTCAACACCGATCCATCCCTCGACGCCCGGCCCCGCTCGGGGGCCCCATCGGCTTGACCCATCCGCGTTTGCCCGCTAAAAAACCCGACATGGCGACGAATTCCGCAATCACATGTACGATCATCACGCCTGAAAAGCAGGTGCTGGAAACCCAGGCGACGCAGGTGATCGTGCCGGCCCACGACGGTCTGGTCGGTATCCTCGACCATCGCGCCCCGCTCGTCTGCGAGCTCGGCAAGGGCGATCTTCGGATCGATCTGGCCGCCGGCGGCGAGAAGCATGTCAAAGTCTCCGGCGGATTCGCCCAGGTCCTGAACAACCAGGTCACTGTCCTGACGGAACAGGCCGAAGTCGTCTCCTAGTCGGCGCAGGACTTCGCACACTTTCTCCACTCATAGAACCAGACGGCAAAGAATGGCGCCCAGATTGCGCCAACGGCCCACTTCGGCAGGTCCCATCGCATTCCGGCGAGTCCCGCGAAGTCGGCGTACCAATAGAGCGCCATGGTTCCTGTCAGCGCCACCCACGCCCAGCGACCACGAAACTGAAGCGTGACCAGAACGAATGGCCACGTCAGATACCAGAAGTGAATGATCGGCAGCAGCAGGACTGTGATGACGAGCAGCCATCGCGCGTCGTTCACCAGGTCGCGAGGTCGCCACGCGAATCGAATCGCGGCCAGCGCCAACACGACGAGCGCAATGTGATTTCGCGTTGAGATGAACATCCTTGGCGCACCAAGGTCGTTCCAGAGGCCTCGTATGGCGTCGAAGGGATTGTTGAAGGGACCGTCGTTCGGGAACTTTTTCAGGACGTCAAAGAGCCCCTCCCCCGCACGGAAGTACAGCAGATACCCCGCCGCGATCGTCGCCAGCGCCACGCCGATCGCCTTCCACGATCGACGCGGCAGGAGCGCCAGCAGAATTGCCGGCGTTGTCTTCGCGAGAACCGCCAGCCCCAGTGAGCCTCCAGCGAGCGCCCATCGCTTGTCCATCGCAAGATAGATGAAACCGAGAATCGCCAGAAGGATCAGTGGATCGTTGTGCCCCGCGTGCGCGAACGACGCCAACACCATCGGGCAGAGCGCGTACACCGCCAGATGCCAATCCGGCCGCCCGAGCTTCCGCAACAGCGTCGCAATCATCAGAACGACGCATACGTCGAGGATTGTGTGGACGACCTGGGGCGTCTTCACGCTGTAGCAGACACTCGCCATTGCTCGAAACGCCAGCTGCGACAGCGGCGGATAGATCGTCGGATAGTGCGGATGGTTGATTCCCGCGTGAATTTTGTCGCACAGTTCCGGCGGCGCCTGGTTGGGCGCCAGCGTGTAGGGGCTGTAGCCCTCGTTCTGAATCCACCCCTCCCAGATGTACCGATTGCAGTCGCTGTTCGGCGGACAGAACAGGAGCGGCAGTCGCAGTCCGATCGCCGCCAGAATGATGATCCAGGTCCCCGGGCTGCGCCGCGAAAACGTGCGGAGCAGGATCACATACCCCACGAATCCGACAACGTACAACACCTGCCACACGACGATCGGGTACGCCGTCACGCCGAAGACGCGCCGCGCGGGCGTGTAGATATCGCCGACCCACGCCGCCCCGAGGACGAACGCAATCAGCGCCGACCAACCAACGACGAGCCAGGCCTTCGATGTCGTCGTTGATCGAGCGTGAGAATCAGTCATGGTTCAATCGTTGGCGCCACGGATGGAACGCCCCGCGTCGCCGTTCGCGTGTCGAATTTTCGCGACCTTCGCGAGGTTTCCGCAAACGGGCTCGACATCCAGCCGACGATGGCGAACCCCGCCGCGAACATGGCGAGAAAGACGCCGTGCAGTCCGGCGCGTTCGAACCCCGCGTAGTACAACGTCGCGCAAGAATACGCCGCCGCCGCGAGTTCCGCGAGCCAGATCGGCGACGACTTCAGCACATATCGCGTTCGCGTCGCGCCCGCCACGCCTGACTTCGGCGTGCGCCTGAATTCACCGCCGCGACGGATCAGGCCCGACAGACAGGCCAGCCCCGTGCTCAGACACATCCCCATGCCGACGAGCATCAACGCCGGACTCGCTCGCACAGTCCGCCATCGCCCCGTCAGCACGCGCCGCGAATACGCGTGCGCCACGATCGGTCCCAACAGGCTGACGTAGATGAGCCCGATGAACAGCGTCGCCCCCCAGCCCAGGAAACGCCACGGATTGATCATGGCGATCGGCAGACTCAACAGGCCGACAACCAGCATGGCCACGGAAATCAGGTACCCCGTCAGATGCCCCGTCGCCGCCAGCTTCACGCCCAGACCGAACGGGCTCCGCCAGATGCGCGGCAGCAGCTTCCGGGCGCACTGCATCGTGCCTTTGGCCCAGCGATGCTGCTGCAGCTTCAACGCGGGAATTGTCGCCGGCAGTTCCGACGGACACGGCTGGAACATCGCGTACTCCATCGTCCAGCCCGCCAGCTGCGCCCGGTACGACAGATCCAGATCCTCCGTCAGCGTATCCGCCGTCCAGCCGCCGACGGCCGGATCCGTGATCGCCGTCCGACGCCAGACGCCCGCCGTCCCGTTGAAGTTCATGAACAGTCCGCTGAAACACCGCCCGCCCTGCTCGACTGCGAAGTGTCCGTCGATTGCGAGCGACTGGGCGCGCGTCAGCCACGACGCCTCCTGATTGAGGTGCGACCAGCGCGCCTGTACGCACGCGTTTGTCGGTTCATCCATCAACAGCGGCACGCTCCGCCGCAGGAAATCCGCGGGCGGAACAAAGTCCGCGTCAAAAATCGCGATCAGCTGCCCCGAGGCCTCGCGCAGCCCCGCCGCCAGGGCGCCCGCCTTGTATCCCCTGCGATCATCGCGCCGAATCGCGCGAACGTCGTGACCCAACGCCCGAAGTCGCGTGACAGTCGCATCGACAATATCACGCGTCTCGTCCGTGCTGTCATCCAGCACCTGCACCTCGTGCCGATCCGCCGGATAGTCCATCCGTGCGACGGCCTCGATCACGCGCTGAGCAACATTGGCTTCGTTGTAGAGTGGAATCTGTGTCGTCACGAGTGGCCAGGCGCGCTCGGGCCGTTCAGTCGCGTACCATTCGATCCGGCTGCGCTGCAACTGCGTATGGGCCCGCCATCGCCGGGCAAACCGCCACGTCAGAATGTGCATCTGCAGACCGTATGCGATCACGAAGATCGCCGCGGCGAAATACACGGCGACACATCCCCACGCCAGCCACTGAATCACGCTGTCACCCTTCCACCCCGCGCCAACGCCTCAGGCGAATCAGCCCTCGCTCGGCGCCTGTGCCGGCCCCGCGACCTGAACATTCAGGCGCCAGTCATAGTCGTAGAATGCGAATTTCCCCCTGAAGTCCCGCAGTCGCGCCGCCCAGGCCGCGTCGTCCGCGTAATCCGCGAGAAACCGGCCAATCGTCGTCGCATGCGGCGCAAACTTCGGGTCCGTGAAATCACCGCCATACCATTCCAGGATCCGACTTGCCCGAATCGTCTTCGCCGACATGTCCCATGATACCTGTCGCGGATCGTTCACGAATCGTCGCATCGCGTCCGCAAGCTGCTCTCGAACCTTGCCACCTGTGAACGCCCGATTCCACAGCCGTGGACATCCCCGGGCCGCGCAGACAAGCGCCACATGAATCCGTGGATCGCGAAGCCCCTCTCGCTTGCGCAGAATCTCATGCTCGATCTCATCCAGCGTGCGCCGCTCTCCGCCGACGTCGAAGGATCGCCCCTTCCAGACGCTCTTGCCATCGATCTTCTGCTCGATGATCTGGTATTCCGGCCACGCGGTCTTGTCCTCCGGCAGCGTATCCAGCACGACCCGGATCGTCAGCGCGTTGTAGGCGTTGATCCAGAACGCGAGCCGATCGTTGATGTTCGGCAGCGCCGCCGCCTTCGTCTCTTTCAGCTGCGTCAGGTACTTCGTGAATCGCGCGTCTCTGGAGATTCCCGCGTAGTCCACGCGTCCCTCGTCATTGACATGCGTCTGCAGGGCGCCGTCCCAGTTGGCGTGACTGATCGTCGCCACCTCATGTCCATCCGCCTGAACCATCAGCAGTTGCTGGGCGACGACGACACCAGCCGCGACCAATACCACTGTCAGGGCCGCGATCTTGCGTTTCCGGCAGCCGGGTCCGCACGCCATGTTGGGAGGGGATGTTTCGTTCATGCCATGCATATTCCGCCCGGTCGGCGATCTATGGCATGACGAAGTCGTGTTCCGGATGCCGGACCGTCAGAACCGGGCAGGGCGCCTTGCGGACGACCTTTTCCGTCACGGATCCCAGCAGGGCGTGCTGAATGCCGCTGCGGCCGTGCGTGCAGAGGACGATCAGCTCGACGTCCGACTCGCGGGCATAGCGGATGATCTCCGAAAATGGCCGCCCCATGACCACCTCGCTCTTAACGCCCTTGGCGTCCGCGAGGTTCTGGGCGATGAAATCGGACATCTCCTTCCGGGCGACCTCCATCAGCTCCTCCGTGCAGGGACCGATGGGCAGGCTGTTGGGCCCCATCGCCATCCAGTACAGGGAGGCCTCGTCCACGACGTGCAGGATGTGCAGCTCCGCGCCGTAGCTCTCGGCGAAGGACCGGGCGTATTTCAGCGCAGGGAGGGAGAATTCGGAGAAATCCGTCGGCAACAGGATCCGTTTCAGCGAAATCATGGCAAACGCCCCTTTCGTCACGCCCGCGTCGCGGCTGGAGGGTACGGCATACGCCCGAAGCGGTATACCCGTTATACTGCCATAGGATTGTAGGAGCCGCCACGCTGCGAGAGAACTACGATCCCCTGGTATTCAGTAAATCGCCCGACAGGACGCGCCGACACGAGCGAGACGTCGCCGACGCCGCCGCCATCCGCGCGACATGACGACAACAGCTGACCCGAGCGGAACCCCATGGAACTGACTGTCCTCGATTCATCTCCGGCCCCCGGACGCCGTCTCCCCCCCTGGCTGAAGCGCCCCCTGCCCGCGGGGGATGTGCTCCTTCAGACGCGCGAGATCGTCGAGCGCAGCCGCGTTGCGACAGTCTGCGAGGAAGCCCGCTGCCCGAATCTCTCCGAGTGTTGGTCGCATCGACACGCGACGTTCATGATCCTCGGAGACATCTGCACGCGCCGCTGCGCCTTCTGCGCTGTCACGACAGCCAAACCCGATCCCGTCGAGATCGACGAGCCCGAACGCCTCGCCCGGGCCACAGCCGAACTCGGCCTCAAACACGTCGTCATCACCGCCGTCGCGCGCGACGATCTGCCCGATGAAGGCGCCGGCCACTTCGCGCGCTGCGTCGAGCTCATTCGCGAATCCTCGCCCGACTGCGCCATTGAAGTCCTGCCCGCCGACTTTCATGGTCGTGACGAGTGCATCAAGGCCCTTTGCGACGCCGGTCCTGACATCTACAACCACAATCAGGAGACCGTACGGCGACTCAGCAAGTCCATCCGCCCCGCCGCGCGCTACGAACGCAGTCTCGATGTGCTGCGCAAGGCCAAACAGTTCCTGCCCGAGGTTTTCACAAAGAGCGGTCTGATGGTCGGGCTCGGCGAAACGCGCGCAGAGCTTCATGAGACGCTCGTCGACCTCCGCAGCGCCGACGTGGATATTCTCACAGTCGGGCAATACCTGCGGCCCACGCCGGCCCATGCGGCTGTGGAAAGATACCTGCCGCCCGAGGAATTCGACGAGATCGCCGCCGAAGCCAACGAACTCGGATTCCGCGCCGTCGCGTCTGGCCCATTCGTTCGGTCCAGCTACAATGCGGCCGAAGTGTATGAGGCGATTCGCACGCGGCGGGGTCAGTAATTCGTGTCCAAAGAGATTCTCCAGAGACTGCGAGGAAAATTCATCGTTCTCGACGGCATCGACGGCGCCGGCAAAGGCGCCCAGCTCGATCTGCTTGAGACCGCGCTCTCATCCGCAGGCGTCACGCACGTGCGCACGCGCGATCCCGGCGGCACGACGATCGGTGACCGCATCCGCCACGTCCTCCTGGACTACGACCTTTCCGAGATGGACATCCACTGCGAGACCTTCCTCTTCATGGCGTCCAGGGCGCAGCTCTGCAGGGATGTGATCCGCCCCTCGCTGGAGGAGGGCCAGGTCGTCCTCGGCGATCGTTACGTCTCCGCCACGTGCGCCTATCAGGGCGCCGCCGGCTACGATCCGCAGCGCGTGATCGAGGTCGCCCGCTTCGCCGTGGAGGATGTCTGGCCCGATCTCACGATCATCCTCGACATGCCGCTGGACGAGGCCTACAAGCGCACCGGTCGCGCCGAGAATAACGGAACCAAGCCGCGAAAGGGCCAGGGCCAGACGCTCCTGTTCCACGACGTGCAGACGGACGCGATGGAAGCCCGGCCCAAATCCTTCCACGAACGCGTCCGCGACCTCTTTCTCGAACTGCCGGCCATCTACCCGCGTCCCGTCGTCATCGTCGATGGCCACGGCACAGTCGAGGAAGTCCACCAGCGAATCCTGGAGGCGATCGGCAATGCCGCTCTCTGAGGTGCTCCATCAGGAAGGCCCACAGCGCTACGTCCAACAGGCGCTGCGCTCAGGTCGCCTGCCCCACGCCCTCATCTTCGCCGGTCCCGATGGCGTCGGAAAACGCATGTTCGCCGAGCGCCTCGCGGCACTGCTCCTCTGCGAGACACCGTCCAAATCGAAAGAAGCGGTCGACGCCTGCGGCGCCTGCGTCAATTGCGAGCTCTCCCGCGCCGGCACGCATCCCGACTTTCACGTCGTCCATCGCCTGCTCGCCAAGTTCCATCCGAGCGATACCGTTCGACGGCGCAAGGCCACGCAGCTCGGCATCGACGTGATCCGCCATTTCCTCATTGGACCCGTCGGCATGCGCCCCAGCCACGCGTCGCACAAGGTCTTCGTTGTAAACGAAGCCGAGCTGATGAACGCCGAAGCCCAGAACGCGACGCTCAAGACGCTCGAGGAACCGCCGAACAACAGCCATTTGATCCTCATCGCCAAATCAGCGGACGCCATGCTGGAGACGATTCGTTCGCGCTGCCAGACGATCCAGTTCGCGTCGCTGCCCACGGCGTTTGTCCGCGAGAAACTGGCCGAAGCGCAGGGCGGGCTCTCAGACGACCAGGCGCATTTCATCTCGGAAATGACCGACGGCAGCATCGGTCGCGCCGTCTGGCTCGCATCGATCGGAATTCAGGACATGGTCAGCGATGCGGCCGCCATGATTCTTGAGGCGCAGCGCGATCCCGTCGCCGCCGCGGCGACGGCGTCCGACGCCGCAAAATCGCTCTCCGAGAAAATCAAGACCGGCGACGACCTCGATGACGGTGTCGACACGAACCTGCAACGACTGGGTCAGACCACACAGATCGCCCTGCTGACGGCCCTGCTCCGCGAATGCATGCGGCTCTCGGTCGGTCTCGAACCGGCGCCACTGCTGCCCGATTCCCTGCGTGGCGCCGCCGCCGGCGCCACGACGGCCCATATCGCCGCGGCGATCCGCTCGCTGAACACCGCCGACTTCTACGTCGGCCGCAGCGCCAACACCAACCTCATCTTCGATTCCATCGGCATCGCCCTCCGCCGCGCCTTCGAACGCCAGACCGCCGCCTGAGAGATCCCCACCATGGTGTTGGGTGGCATGCTTGCCCCCAAAGGCAAGCATGTAGAAGTCACGCAACTTCCCTACCCACTTGGGCGCCATGCTTGCCCCCAAAGGCGAGACTATCCGGTAATTCAAGAACGCAATCTCGATTCGCAAAAACGTCGAAAATTCCTGTGTTGCGCTAGACAGCCCGCTCCGAAGGAGCGCCGGATCGTAGCCACGGGTGTAGCGAAGACCGCACAGCGGTCGCAGCGCAACCCGTGGAATCCCTTCATTTCCATTGATTTCGCCCCGGAGGGGCGACGGAATTCCCGGACACTCTCGCCCCCCAAGGCAAGCATTTAGAAGTCACGCAACCTTCCGAGCCGCGAGCGTAAGCGAGTCGGGCGCGCCGCGCCAGCGTGACACGGGACCGACATTCAACACGCCGGAGCGCCACAACCGCCTCTTTCGCTTATTCGATATTCAGGTCTTGACGTTTCGAAGTTTCTTGACGAACGCGCGAAGTGTGCCACTGGTGGCTTATCCACCAGTGAAACGGGCGCACAGCGTCCGTTCGGTGATATGGCGACGCGGGCCCGTATCGGCTCCCGCTCCCATTCCCCGAAGACGCACCGACGCGACATGCAATTGTCCATGGCTTGTGGCGTTCACGTCGCGGCCGATGCGCTGGTGGACAAGCCCCCAGTGGCACACACGCGCCCGATACGTTCGCCTTTTGACGTTTTGACTTTTTTGCCGTTTCGACGTTTCTTGATGAACGCGTTATTCGTTCTCCGGCCGCCCCGACGGTTCCCCGATGACTTCCGTCTGCTTCGGCGGAATGACAATCGCGTTGCCGATCGCCACATCCTCGCCATTCTGATTCGTGCAGGCCACGAGCATGCGCACGCGATCAGGCCGGATGATCTCCTCGACCATCGCCGTCGCCGTGACGCGATCGTTGATGAAGACCGGCTTAACGAAGCGAATCTCCAGTTGAAGAAAAATCGTCCCGATGCCGGGGATATCGCTGCCGAGAACTGTTGAGATGAGGCCCGCCGTCAGAATACCGTGGGCCACGCGCTTCCCGAATCGCGTGTTGCGCGCATAGGTTTCGTCAATGTGCAGCGGGTTGTAGTCGCCCGAGGCGTCCGCGAAGCGAAAGATGTCCTTTTCGGAAAAGACCTTCGTGTAACTGCCGGAGTCGCCGACACGCAGGGATTTTCGAGGGGCTGGAAAGTCAGACACGATGAGGCTCCTTCCGGCGGACCGATGACGAACCGACGACACGCGCCATACGCCCCGACATCACGGATTCATGCTGGCGCCGGCGTCCGGATTCAGATAGGTGCTGCGAATGGCGTCGATGACGTCCTGCGGGATGAACCGCCAGACGACGACGACGGCGACAACAACGAGCAGTAAATAGATGATTCGCCCGACGCGCCGTCGCTTCTTCACACGCCGCATCGCCTGTTCGACTCGATCCACCATGGCACGGATTGTATAGAAAAAGCCCGCGACGGGTAAATCGCGGGCCTTCGAATAATACGCTGCGATGTCGTCCAGCCGCGGGCGATGTCAGACGGACGTGACTTCCGTCTGCTTTGACTTCATGAGGTCGTCGATCTCGCCCTCGTACTTCTTGATGAGCTTGTCCATCTGCTCCTGGCCCTTCTTGGCCTGGTCTTCGGGCAGATCGCCCGCCTTCTTGGCGGCGTCGATCTTCTGGATGGCGTCGCGCCGCGCGTTTCGCAGCGCGACTTTCTGCGCTTCCGCCATCTTCTTGACCTGACCCGAAATCTGCTCTCGAACTTCACCCGACAGGGCCGGAACGGGCAGGCGGATGACCTTGCCGTCGCTCATCGGATTGATGCCGACATTCGATTCCTGAATCGCGCGCTCGATGTCCTTCAGCGTGCCGGGATCGAACGGCTTGACAAGAAGGACCGTCGGTTCGGGGACGGTGATCGTCGCCAGTCCCTTCAGCTCCATCGGGGCGCCGCCATAGGCCGCGACTTTCACCTTCATCTGGTCCACGAGCGAGGGACTTGCCCGCCCGGTTCGCACGCCCCGGTATTCCGCCTTCAGGAAGTCGAGGGCCTTGACCATCGCCTTCTCGGCCTCATTCGCAATTGCGTCAATCGACATCGCTTGTCCTCCAAATCAGCGTCCGAGCGGCATTGTACGCCCGTCCCGCGAGGGGTAAACACGATACGATTCGATGCGATTCAGGGGGTCGTCTCCCCGCCCGCCGGCGACACGCCGGCGCCCGCAACCTCCGGGGATCGCGACCTGGCCGCCTCAAGCTTCTCCACTTTCTCACGCAGCGCGCCGTTTTCCTCCTCGAGCGCCTTCAGTTCGTCGCGCAGCTTCTCGACCTCCGCGTCGTCCTTGTCCGACGGCTCGATGCGATCGAGGGAGCGCTTCGCGGCGCGGGCCAGTCGGGCGCCTTTGCTGTCCGCGATCCGGCGCAGCGCCGACGCCAGAGGCTTTGCCGCCTCCCGCATCTGCCCCGCGGCGTCAATCGCCGCGCGAACCAACTGGCGATCCCGGAGCTGCAGGATTTCGCGCAACGCCTCGATCGCCCGCGCAGAGGAGGCCTCCTCCGCGTTGTCATCCGTCACAAGATCCCCGATGGCCCGGATCGCGGCGCAGCGCACCTCCGTCGACTTCTCAGGCCCGGTCCACGCAAGCAAATCGGCCACCACGTCGGCGTCGCCGTGCTTTGCGAGAGCCCGAAACGCCGCCTCTCGAATCATCTCGCGATAGGAATCACGCGACAGGCAATCGCGAAACAGCGCAATGGCCGTCTCGCTCCCCGTCGGACACACAGACGAATAGGCGTCGATCGCCGCCGCCTCGACGCGATAACTCTCATGCCCCTTTCGCACGAACGCCTCCAGCGCCGACACGACATCGGGCTCGTCGTCGAATTCACCCAGCGCCTCCACGACCGCCGCCAGCGCTTTGGGATGTTTGATCGTCAATGCGTTGAGCAGACCGTGCTGCGACTGCTCCGACAGATCGGCGCCAAGTCGTTCGGCGATCTCCACCTGGACGCCCCAGAAAGGTTCCACCATCAATCGCGTCGCCAACCGTCGAACGCTCGCGTCACTCCCTTCCTCCGCCAGGTGGGTCACGGCCGCCATCCGAAGGGGAACTGCGTCATCCGTGAGCTGCGCCTCCCACAAATAGAGCGGTTTGTCTTCGCGAAGTTCCATCAGGACCGCCTGGTCCGGATCCACACGGAACGCGACGGGCCGCGATGGCGCCGACACATAGACGATGGTCCGTTTGTCCGTGATATCGCGCTGGATGACGCGCGGCGCCGCGTCGGCGAATCGCAGTTCCAGCTTCAGCGGAAAGGAAAACGCCTCCGACGACTGCGTCTGACGAACCGTGATCCTGGCCATCATGTCGTCGGGCAGCCATTCGTAGTCAACGCTGACCACGGGATGCCCCGCACGCGCCGTCCAGTCGTAGAAGAACCGGGCAAAGCTCTCGCCGGAAGTTTCCTCCAGCACACGCTGAAAGTCCCGCGTCTCGACCGTCCTGTGCTCGTACCGCCGTACGTACGCGTTGATCGCTTTCCAGAATCGCTCGTCGCCCAGGCGCCGCCGGATCATGTGCAGGATCCAGGCGCCCTTGCTGTACGCCCGGGCGTCGAACTGCTGCCCGCTCGATCGATACTCGGGATAGACCACGGGAAGATCCTTCCCGCCATTCCGGGCGCTCCGGGCCTTGCCCAGCATGTTGAAGGCGAACTCGTCGGCGCCGTTGCGCTCTTCGTCCCACAGGGCCTCGAAGTACGTCGCGAACCCCTCATTCAGCCACAGGTGCGCCCATTCATTGCAGGTCAGCAGGTCACCGAACCACTGATGGGCCAGCTCGTGCGAAACCAGGTCGTCGCTCGACGTGTCGAGATGCGCCCGATCGTCATGCAGCGTACTCTCGCCCAGGATCGTGCACGTCGTGTTCTCCATGCCGCCGCCGAAGTTGTAGCAGCAGACCTGATCGTATTTCTCCCACGGATAGTCAACGCCGATCTGTCTGCTGAAAAAGTCCAGCATCTTCGGCGTCGCGCTGAAGCTGTTGTCGATCCACGACTCGAATTTGCTTCGCACGTAATAGGTCAACGGAACCTGTCCCCACATCTCCGACTTGTGCGCAAACTCGCCGACGACCAGGGCCATCAGGTACGCCACGTGCGGTTCGGACATCTTCCAGTGATAAGTGCGCGTGTCGTCCTCGTTCTCAACGACGTTCAGCAGCCTGCCGTTGCTGATCGCGATGTAGGGCCGCGCGACGGTGCAGCTGATCTCCGTCGTCTGCATTTCGTTCGGATGATCGAAACAGGGAACCCAGTAACGATTTGTCGTGGACTGCCCCTGCGACCAGAGCTGGTACGGCGTCTCGGGCGACTCCTCCGATGGCGCGAAGAAATTGAGCCCCCGCTCCGGATGATCCAGCGTGTACGTCACGATGATGTCAACGCGATCGCCGGCGTTCAGCCTGCGATCGAACGGAATCATCAGCGTCTTGTCGTCGTATTCGAAATTCGGCCGCTCCCCGTCCAGATCGCCGTATCGCACCTCGACGCCGATCTCCTGGAAATTCACCGCGTCCAGCGCGACGGACGACAGCTCGCGGCGCGCCACGCCGACCAGCGACGCCTTCGCCCGCACATAGGCGTTCTCCAGGTCGACATCAAGATCCAGCCGGATGTGCTCGACATCGATCGGCCGATCGCCCGGGAAATGCGGGGCGGCGTTCGCTCGCGGCGAAACGACGCACAGGAGAAGACTCACAATCAGGCCGAACCGGCCGCGGCGACTGGCGTGCAAAGGCAATGCGATCATATGACGTGTCTCGGAGGGTCCCTGGATGGCGAACGTGGCGCTTCAGATTCGCCCGCCCCACTCCAGGGAGACGACGCGCCCGTCTGATCCCCATTCTAACGAAATCGCCGGCCGGACGTTTCGATGGCGGGCCCGGATTCCCAGAGATTCCACGGTGAGTCCGGCCTACGCCCCCGGTGTGACCAGGCCGAGCTCCGCGGCCGAGCGTTGCAGGGCTGCGATGCAGTTCGCAATGTGCTCGTCCAGCGTCAGACCCAGCAGACCCGCTCCATTGGAAATGTCCTCGCGACTCACGGCCGCGGCGAACGCCGGCGTCTTCAGCTTCTTCTTGACCGACTTGGGCTCCAGCCCCTCCAGCCTTGTCGGTCTCACCAGGGCGACCGCCGTGATGAACCCGCTCAGCTCGTCCACCGCCGACAGCGTCTTGCGGAGGGGACGATCCAGCGCGTATTCGTCGTGATTCCACTCAGCGTGCGACAGAATCGCGCCGACGATCTCCTCGTCGACACCCCGCTCGCGGAGAATTGTCGCTCCCTCCCGCGTGTGCGCCGGCGGCGCCGGCCACTTCTCATAATCAAAGTCGTGCAACAGGCCGACGACGCCCCACAACTCGACATCCTCGCCGAACTTCTCGGCGTAGAATCGCATCGACGCCTCGACGGCCAGCATGTGCTTGCGCAGGGCCTCCGACTCGACGAACTCGCAAACAATCCCCCACGCCTCCGATCGATCCATCGAATCACCTCACGAGAATCAGCAAGTGACTTTCAAACTCACCAGCCCCCCAACCGAACTGCGACCGCAAGGGAGCCAGGCCAGCGTAGACCAAAATAACGC
>DAOPJV010000007.1:149078-163465 GCA_035399845.1 Phycisphaerae bacterium
ACCCATCGCGCCCGCATGCGCCCCGACTTCGCCGGCGTCTTCCGAGCCCGGCCAGTCATGGCCGGGTCATCCCACGAGCTCGCGCCCCAACCGAACTGCGACCGCAAGGGAGCCAGGCCAGCGTAGAACAAAATAACGCTCGCCAGCCATCACCCATCGCGCCCGCATGCGCCCCGACTTCGCCGGCGCCTTCCGAGCCCGGCCAGTTATGGCCGGGTCATCCCACGAGCGCGCGCCCATCCGCACTCATTTCACCAGCAGCTCCGCGATCTGCACGGCGTTCAGCGCCGCCCCCTTGCGCAGCTGATCACCACAGACGAACAACTCAATGCCTCGGCCATCACTCCGGCTGGCGTCATTCCGTATCCGACCCACGAGGCAATCGTCCATTCCCGTCGCCTCGATCGGCATCGGAAACCGGTTGTTCTCCCGATCGTCCACGACCTTCACCCCCGGCGCCTGCGACAGGATTTCGCGCGCTTCCGTCGCGTCCATCGGCCGGCCGAAGGAGACGTTGATCGACTCGCTGTGCGCCCGCAGCACGGGAACGCGAATACACGTCGCCGTAATCGCCAGGTCCGGCGCGCCGAAGATCTTCCGCGTCTCCTTGATCATCTTCACTTCTTCGACGTTGTATCCCGTCTCGTCGATCGCCGTGTTGTGACTGAACAGGTTGAACGCCGTCTGCACGGGCAGCACACTCGGCCTGGCCGGTCTCCCGTCCAGCACGTCGCGCGTCTGCGATTCCAGTTCCAGCATCGCCTGCTGTCCCGCCCCGCTGACCGCCTGGTAGGTGCTCACAATGACCCGCTCGACAGGATTCCGCTGGTGCAGCGGCCAGACAACCATGTTCATGATGATCGTCGAGCAGTTCGGGTTCGCGATGACCTTCGCGTCGCCGATCGCCTCGGGATTCACTTCGGGAATCACGAGCGGCACGCCTTCATCCATGCGAAACGCCGAGCTGTTGTCGACGACACGCGCGCCGGCCGCGACGGCGACAGGCGCCCATTCGCGGCTCGTCGATCCGCCCGCGCTGAAGAGGGCGATGTCGATGTCCCGGAAGCTGTCGGGGCCGACCTGCTCAACGGGCAGTTCCCCGCCGGTGTAGGGCATCTTCCTGCCGGCCGAACGCGCCGAGGCGAGCAGCCGCAGGTTCGACGGCGCCACGCGCCGTTCCGCGAGCAGTTGGAGAAACTCAAGTCCAACGGCGCCCGTCGCGCCGAGAATGGCAAATCGTGCGTTCACAGTCGCTCCCCGAAAAGCCGTCCCCGACGGCGTGTGTCACTGAACTACTGATCTGATGAATGCTGATCCGTCGAAGAACCCGATTCTCGCTCAGGTGATTCGACCGCTTGACGCAGCGCGTCCGCAATCTCCGCGGGCCCCATCGCGTACGTTTCCGCCGGAAGCGCAAACGCCTCGTCCAGCATCGATCGAATCAGGCCACCGACAGTTCGCGCCTTGTCGGTTTCGTCGGTACCCCGCCCCTCGACGGCGATTCCCCGCGCGCCCGCCTGCGCAATCACATCGTCCAGTTCTCGTTCGTATGCCAGCCTGCCCTTGAACGCGCCCTCGTCGGCCAGCGCCTCCGCCAGCGCCACGTACACGCCGCAATCCCGATGGCGTTGCGACGACTGCGCCCAGGCGGACGCCAGATTCGGATCCTTCACGGTCGAACCGATCAGCGTCACGATCAGGCTCTCGGCCGCCTGCGCCCGCACTGTCGGCGACGCGTGCGACTTCAGCGCCTCGACGAGAATACACGGCGCGTCGTCATACGTTGTTCGATTGATCACGCTGGCCGCCGCGGCGGCCGCCGTCGTGTCATCCGACTTGATGGCGCCTGTCAGTCGCGCCCACGCCGCCTTGCGTGTATCAAAGGCCAGCATCAGCGCCGCCACACCGCGCACGTCCGGATCGTCGTCGCGCAAAAGCGTGTCCAGCGCCCGCATCGCCTGTGGCTCGTCCAGCTTCGTGACGAGACCCGCGGCGATCAGCCGGACATCACTTCGCTCACTTCGCACACCCGCCAGCATCGCCGATTCGCTCGCGGCCAGTTCGGCCGCGATGCGATCGTACAGCTGAAGTGTCTCCGCCCCCCCGCTGGACGCGTCCAGCGCGCGGACGTACCACCACAATCGGATCTGATGTCGCTGGAACACGATGACAACGAACGCGCACACCATCAGGCACAGCGTGATCACGAACCATCGCGACCTGCGCCTCGGCGCAGCGGCGGTCCCGATACTGACGGCTTCATCGGATTGCATTGGGTGAATGGTAACCGCGACGGCGCCCTGTGACGATCATTCCCGCCCGTAGTGGCGCATCTTCCAGTCGCGACGGGCGTCTTTTCGCTGACGCTTCTCTCGCACGCCCGAATCAAGCGAACGCCAGTAGCTCCGCCAGTCGCCGTCGGATCTGCCGAATCGCATCATGTAACGACGCAGGAACCGGACCCGATCCGTTCGCGAGCAGCCCGGCACATCCAGCATGCTGACGGCCAGCCGCACCAGCGCCTTGTCACGAATCGCCTGGCCCGCCGTCCCCACATAGCGGACGCCGTCCATATCGACCATCGTGATCTTCGGACGCGCATCAAAGGGCGCCGGCCACTGGAGCAGGAGATTCTGCGCCTTGAAGTCCCGATGGGCGAAGCCGCGGTTGTGGAAACGTCGCATGACGAGCACCAGCACGTCAATCAGCGCCGCTTTCAGCCGACGCTGCGTCGCGCCCGACGCCGGCGCAAGCGTCTCGCGACAGAATCGCTCCAGGTCGGCGGCGCCAACGACGAAATCCGTGAACAGCAGCGACTCTGTCCGCAACATGCCGAATCGATAGCGCTCCACAATCGCCAGGGGCTGGGCGATCGAAATATCGCGATTGAGCAGCATGTTCGCCGTCCGCCACGCCTTCGCGTTGCGCGATCGGAAGACCAGCAGGAATCGCTTCATCGCGTTTCGAGAGAGCGTCCGCTTCACGATGATCCGCGGGGACTCCCCGTTGACCGGCAACTGGGCCTCGCTGACTGTCGCCGTGTGGGAATTCTTGATGATTCGGCTCTTGGCGGCCGTCGTCCAGTCGAGCGGGGAACGCAGCCATCGTTCCCACTGGCTCCGCTTGTACTCGAACCGCGCCGCCTGCGCCGTCGGCGACGGATGCTTGCTGACCAGCAGCGCATGACCGCGCCAGCCCTTCGCCGGTCGTATCCGCGTGAAATATCGCCCCGTCCGACCGCTGCGCCGATCGCGCTTTGCCCACAACGCGTTCGCATGACGATCGGCCTGCACCGACAGATCGCGAATCAACTGCCGCGAATTCAGCGGGAGCGTTCGCGAGTAAATGCTCGCGTTGGCGAACTGCTCCCGATGGTGCTGATAGCGATCCAGGAAACGCCGCCGCATCGTCAGTGGCGCGTGACGGCGGAACCACTGGTGCAGCTGCGCCAGGTTCGCCACCGCCTCCGACATCGTGACGGCCCTGCCGATGCGAACGTCGTGCAGATCGACAAACAGCGTCTGCCCGCGATTCTCCTCGCGGCGAACCAGAATGTTCCCGGGATGCATGTCCCCGTGACGGAATCCGCACTGATGCGCGCGGGCAATCAGCTGCGCCAGCGTATCGGCCAGCTGATAAGCCGATTCGCGGCAGTCGTGAATCTCGTCCCAGTAGTCGTTGAGCGGAACGACGTCGGGCACGGCTTCCGTGATCAGAAGCGATGGTCCTCCGGCGCCACGAAATCCCTTGACGGCCGTCGCCACGGGAACCACGCCGGCGATCCCGTGCTTCGCGGCAAACGCTCCGACGTTCCACTCACACATGGCCGTCGACCCGCGGGCCACGACTTTGAGCTTGCCGATCAGATCGTTGGGATGATAGACCTTCGCGAAATAGGCGCGACCGTCCAGAGACACGCGCCACACATCCCGCCGGCTGTTTCGCTTGACGAGCGTCGCGTATTCACTCTCCGCCAGGTTCAGCCAGTCAATCGGATGGACGCGCAGGAAATCCGCGTGCGCGGAACTCACACGCCAGTGATATTCCCCGTCAACAAACTGGACGATCTCTTCCGACGACGCTCCGTCGGAAAGCGTGCGCGCAGCGACACGATTCGACGCCAAGGCAGTCTCACTTTCGAGCCCGATCTTTTCTTGCGAGGAATTGCCCGGACCGACCGCGGCGCCTTCGCTGCGCCGAGTCGCCGATGTCGGATTGTCCGCTGGTCGTTTAATGCTAGACCTCGTTCACATCCTGTTCAAGCGAGGCAATGGAGCGCACGCATCCCTACGGCGCCGCAGTTTAGCAAATCCACCATCGATTGCCACGTATTTCCGACGCCGCGACGCGGATTTCAGGGGGCGATCGCCACACGGATGTCCACCTCCGTATCGACGGAATATTGTCAGGCGAAGCACGGCTATTTCTGCGCCGCCGCCGCCTTCGCCCCTTTGCCAGCCCGCTTACGCAGATAGGCGTCGATGAATGGCTGCAGGTCCCCGTCCAGCACGCGCTGCGGGTTTCCGACTTCCACCCCCGTCCGAAGGTCCTTTACCCGCGGGTCGTCCAGCACGTAGTTGCGAATCTGATTGCCCCAGGCAATCTCGCCCTTCGCGCTGTACAGGCTCGCCATCTCGGCGTCGCGCTTCGCCTGCTCCATCTGCTCCAGCTTCGAAACGAGAATACTCAGCGCCTGTCGCTTGTTCTGGGCCTGGCTTCGCTCGTTCACGCACTCGACCACAATGCCTGTCGGTATGTGCCGGATACGGGCCGCCGTTGCGACCTTGTTGACGTTCTGCCCGCCCGCCCCGCTGCTGCGGCAGAAGACGGTGATGTCCAGGTCCTTCTCAGGTATGTCGAGCTTGCTCTCGGGAAATACCGGTGTCACGTCGACGGCGCTGAAACTCGTCTGACGCTTGCCCTGGGCGTTGAAGGGGCTGATCCGCACGAGCCGATGCACGCCGACTTCGCAACTGAGATAGCCGTACGCGTAGGGCCCCTTCACGAGCAGGTTGACGGACTGAATCCCCGCCTCTTCCCCGTCTTTCTTGGCCAGTTCCTCGACACTGTACCCCCTGGCCTCGAAATATCGCAGGTACATGCGAAAGAGCATGTCGGCCCAGTCGCACGCCTCCGTGCCGCCGGCGCCGGCCTGAATACTGAAGAAGCAGTCGCGATTGTCATTCTTGCCGGACAGCAGCGCCAGGAGCGAAACGCGCTCCGTCTCCTTGATCAGGCCGAGCCGCTCCTGCTCCGCCTCGTCTCGCGCCGATGCGTCGTCCTCATCGTCCGCCAGTTCCAGGAGCACCTTCAGATCGTCGAGCCGGGCGATCGTCGATTCAATCGGATCGATGACCGACTTGAGCCCCTTCAGGCGCGCAACGACATCCTGGGCGTCCGGTTTCTCCCAGAACCCCGGCTCCCCCATCTGCGCTTCGACTTTGGCGAGTTCGGATTTCTTGGTGGGAAGGTCAAAGAGAGTCCCGGATCGAATAAAGGCGAACGGCCAACTCATCGACTGTCGGACTGCCATCGGGCATCGGCATGGGAATCTCCTTGAATCTCGAATTGTACTATAATTCGCCCCCGCGACCGCGGCAAACACGCCATCGCCCACACCGACAACGAGTGAGGATTCTCTTGACCGAAACCGCAGGCGCCGAATCGTCGAACCCGACATCCGCAAACACCCGACGCGTCTCAGCCTTCCGAAAGGCCGCCGCAGGCGTCGTCCTTGTCGCCGCTGTCGCCGGGACGGCCGCCTACAAATATGACGAGGCGAATCGACCTCGCATCATCAGTGGCCCCATGATCCAGGCGCCAACGGCCGACTCCGTCAGTGTCATCTGGACGGCCCAGTCGCCATTCGATGAGGGCGCCGTCACGCTCGTCGCGCCCGACGGCGAAAAAACGGAACTGCGTGTCCGGCCATCCGAAGGTCGATACGTCGCCACATTCGACAAACTCACAAAGGGCGCCCGCTACGACTACACAATCGCCAACGCCGGGTTCCTTTCGAGCCACGCGGCCGAATCGGGGCCCCACGCGTTTCGCGTCACACCCGGCCGCGATGAGTCCGCGCGCATTCTCGCCTTCGGCGATTCCGGCGTCGGCAGCAACACACAGCAGATCCTCGCCCGCGTCATGGCCGCCCAGAAGCCCGACGTCGTCGTCCACACGGGCGACCTGATTTATCCCGCCGGCGCCGAGAAGGACTACCCGCCCAACTTCTATCGCCCCTACAGTGACCTGATCGCCACGTCCTTCTTCCTGCCGACACTGGGCAATCATGATGTCGCCTCCGACAAGGGCGCCCCGCTGCTCGCACAGTTCATCCTCCCCGAAAATGGTCCCCCCGGCGTCGAGGCCGAACGCAACTTCTGGTTTGACTGGGGACCGGCCCGCATCGTCGGTCTCGACACGAATCTCGACGCCCACGGCGGCGTCATTTCGCACGATCAGATGAAGACAGACGTCGCGACGTGGCTGCGTGAAACCCTGACAGACTGCGACGCCACGTGGCGGATCGTGTATTTCCACCATCCGTTTTACACGGGCAGCGCCCATTCGGCGGAGGGATCGGCATTCGTCAAGGAGGCGTTTCTGGACGTGTTCGAGGCGGCCGGTGTCGACCTCGTCCTCTGCGGACACAACCATCTCTACGAACGCACCGCCCCGATGCGCCAGGACAGGATCGTCCCCTTGGGTGAGGGAATTATCTACGTCACGACCGGCGCCGGCGGCGCGCAGCGCTATCCCGAAGGCGAGAATCCGCCCGACTACATCGTCAGGTATGATGACGGCCAGTTCAGTTTCTCGAAAATCGACCTCTCGCCGTCAACGCTCTCGTTTGCACAGCTCGGTGAAGATGGCCAGGCCATCGACACGTTCGAACTCACGCGATCGACGCGTTGACAAACCCCCGGCTTGGTCACAGATTCGACACCCCATGAGATCATCAACGTTCTTCCCACCTCGGAGGTACCACGCAGTGTTCCGACATCCGTTCATCGCGGCCATCACGATCGCGCTCCTTGCCGGTTGCGCCCAGCGAACGCCCTTCAAACTGTCGCCCGTCACGAAACTGCCCACGGGTGAAACCGACGGCGCCGCCGAGGCCACGATGCTGACCAACGTCCGGCCTGTGACCGATTCGGCGATGGGCTTCGCGCGCGCGGGAGAAGCCTATTTCTCGCCGGACATGCGGACCGTGATCTTCCAGGCGTCGGCGACGACGGAAGATCCCTACCAGATGTACACGATCAACCTCGATGAGAATCGCAATCCGATTCGCGGCAGCGTCCGACAGGTCAGCCCCGGCGGCGGCGCCTGCACCTGCGGCTACTTCCGCCCCGACGGCGGAAAGATCATCTTTGGCTCCAGCTATCTCCAGCCCGACATGCCGAATCCCAACAAGTACCAGCGCGAGGGCAGCAGCTATGCGTGGGACATGCCCGGCGGCATGGACATCATTGAAGCGAACCTCGATGGTTCCTCACCGCGCCAGCTCACAACCGAGGCCGGCTACGACGCCGAGTGCTCCTACAACGCCACGGGCGATCGCATCGTCTTCTGCTCCGATCGTGATGGCGATCCCGACCTCTACACGATGAACCCCGACGGTTCGGATGTCCGACAGATCACGAACCACGACGGATACGACGGTGGTCCCTTCTTCTCACCCGACGGCGGGCGAATCATCTTTCGCGCCGATCGCCGACAGGACGACCATCTGCAGCTCTTCGTCATCAACGCCGACGGCACAGGCGAACGACAGCTCACGCCGCACGGCGATGTCGTCCGATGGGCGCCCTGGTGGCTCCCCGATGGAAAGAGCATCGTGTACGCCTCCAGCATCCACGGTCACTTCAACTACGAGGTCTACCTGATGAACATCGAGACGGGCAAATACACGCGCGTCACATGGTCACGCGGCTTCGATGGTCTGCCCGTCATCAGCCCCGACGGCAGAACGATGATGTGGACGTCCAAGCGATCGAAGGACGGCACGAGCCAGGTCTTCATTGCGGATTTCAAACTGCCGGCGGGCTTCTGAATTCCCCTCGATAACGGGTTTGCTCAGGCGTTCACGATATTGGCGCCGCTTGCCGGCGCCCCGGACTGCCCGGCGCCGATCGCCGCCTGATCGACCGGGCTGAACCGAAGCAGCGCCGATCCGCAGGCGGCCGTCGAGCGCTCAACGGACATCTGATAGCAGCGGCCTCCGCGGCGAGTCCCCTGGAAACAGACCTGCAGGCCGATGTCGGCGCCCTTGACGACGCTTCGAACCGCGTTGATCACATCTTCGCGATCAACGGCGCCCGATTCGCCCGCGAGGCAGTGGTCGTGGACACGCTTGGAGAAGAAGCCGTTCCCGTCGAACCCGTTCTCAATGGCGAGCTGACACCACGCCGGATTCACGCGCACGATCTTCCCTTCGTCATCGAGGACCGCCACATGATCCTCCGAGGCGTACAGTTCCATCGGAAGGTCCGGCGTCTCGCCGTCAAGGATCCGCTGGATATCCCTGACCATCAGTCGCACGTCCGGCCACACCGACTCGAACTCGGCCAGCGCCGCGATTTTCCTCACAATGTCATTGGGCGACATCGACGTCGGCCCGACGGTCTCCATCGCGCTCGCCGTCGTCGGCGAAATCCCCAGCACATCGCAGGCGTCGATTTCGATCGCGAACTGAATGCCGACGAAGTGAATCCGACCGCGAATGCACTCGCACCGAACGACCTTCGCCTCGGCCAGAAACGTCTCGCCGTCATGCGCCACAACGTGAACGAAGCAATGTGACTCCGGATAGATGAACCCGCCGTGAAACACGCCCATGCCGCTGTTGCTCAGGTCGAAGCCGTGAACGGCGTAGCGACTCGTGTTCCCTCCCGGCTGAATGATCTCGATGTGAAGCGGCTTTGGCGGGCTGTAGGGATATCGCCGATGACGATGGCGCTCCCCGGCGCCCCGCCCCTTCGCCAAACGCGTTACCTCGTCGATGCAGTCGCTGAGATCTTCTCTTGACGATGCGATCCGATCAATGAATGCGTGTTTCATGGAACCGGCTCCGATATCGCCTGGCGCCTTAATTCGAGTAGTTTCCACCTCGCCACAGAGTAATTCGACTGCGGGCTATTCGGGAATTACTACCCTGTTGAACGCCGACGCGATTTCGTCCGGAAAGGCCGTCGAAGAAGCGCCCCGATCGCAAAGCGCCGTCGAGATCATCTGACGGATTCGGACGTTGGCGACGCCATCCGACTGGCGGTTCAACCGGCGGCGCCGTCCCGAAACAGGAAATAATAGAGAAGCCGCGCAAGAACGCGCGACCGATATGCCCTGGTCGATCGAATGTCGTCGATCGGCGAAATGTCACGTTTCAGGACCTCTTCCACGCGTTCCGTGGAATCAAACGCCTCGCCCCCTTCGAGCGCCGCCTCGAAATGAGAACATCGAATGACCGTCGGCGCCACACTGTTGGCGGTGACGCGCCAACCGACCTCGTCGCGCACCACCGCAACGCCCACCTTGGTGATCGCCTGCGCCTGACGCGCCCCCACCTTGTGGAACCACTCGACCTGTCGCGCCCGTCGAGGCAGGCGTATGGCGACGATCAATTCGTCGGCTTGCCGTACACTCTCACGATACCCCGTAAAATAGGCGTCCAGCGCGACTTCCCGACGACCCGTTGCTGACGCCAGGACCACCGTCGCGTCGTACGCCATCAGAACCGGCACACCGTCCGCCGCCGGAGATCCGTTGCCGATATTCCCCGCCCACGTTCCCCGCGTCTGTATCTGAATGGCGCCGACCTGCCGCCCGGCCTCCACCAACAACGGAAACGCCTGCGCCGCGTCCGCATGACGGATGACATCCCAGTACGTCGTCATCGCCCCCAATTCCAGCCACGCGTCGTCCAGTCGGATCGCCCGCAGTTCCCCCGAAAGGCGCGACAGGTCCAGCAGGCGCAGGTCCTCCTTCGCCCGCGCGTGCCACGATACGCACAGGTCCGTGCCACCGGCGATCGGCGTCAGTCCGCCACCCGCCTCGGCCAGCGCGGCGAGTGCCGCATCCAGATTCTCAGGTCGAACGATGTGCAAACCCGTCAATCCCCTGATGCCCGACGGCCGATCGCCGCTTCCAGTCCCTCAATGATCCCGTCATAGCCCGTGCAGCGACACAGATTGCCGCCCATGAACTCTCGAAGATTCACGCGCGCCGCGACATCCGGATGTTCCATCAGCCATCGGATCGACATCACGACGCCCGGCGTACACGCGCCGCACTGCGATGTCCCCGTCCTGTTCAATGTCTGCGCAAGATCGGCGTCGACGCTTTCAATCGTCACGACCTGGCGATCCTCCACCTGGAACGCCGGCACGAGACAGGAATTCACCGGCTCGTCGTCGAGAAAGACCGTACAGGCCCCGCACTCCCCCTCGCCACAACCTTCCTTCGTTCCCGTAGCGCCGCATCGCTCCCGCAGGACATCCAGCAGCCGATCGTCATTCCGCGCGTGAACGCGCATCGCCTCGCCGTTGAGGGTGAAACGCAGCTCGAACCGATCGGCGCTGTCAACCATTGCGTGATTCCTCCATCCGCGCCATCAATCGCTCCGGCGTCAGCGGTATCTCCCGCACGTCGATATCCAGCGCGCTGCATACGGCGTTGATGACCGCCGGCGCGGGCCCGTCCATCGGCAGTTCGCCGATGCCCTTCGCCCCGCCCGGTCCATGTCTTGTGGGACGCTCATCGAACAGCACGCGAATCGGCGGCAGGTCTCCGCTGCCCGGGATCACGTAGTTCGTCATCTGCGCGTTCTTCATGACGCCGTCTTCCAGAACCACGTCTTCCATCAGCGCCCAGCCGATCGCCTGCGCCACGCCGCCCTGAATCTGCCCTCGGGCCAGCGTCGGGTTCAGAACGCGGCCGATCTCCTGCATCGCCACGAAATCCGTGACGCGGGCGCCATAGGTTCGCAGGTCGATTTCCACCTCCGCCACATACGCGGCCCAGCCGTACGATGCGTACGCGTCCCCCCTGTAATGCGTCTCATCCCATTGCACGTCCGCCGGCTTCTCGTAGGTCGCGCGACCGATCAGTGACTCGCCCGGCCGCGCCGCATGCCAGTCCGCGATCGCCCGCGTCAGCGCAACCGCGTCGGCGCCCGCAGCATTCAATTGCGCCCGCAGATCCTCGCATGCGCGATACACAAGCTTGCCGACCACCATCGCCGTTCGGCTTGCCACCGTCGGGCCACTGTTCGGCACGCGCGAGGTATCCGGCTGCGCAACGCGAATTCGATCGTCCGGCAACCCCAGCGCCTCCGCGGCAATCTGCGCGAGAATCGTCTGCGTCCCCTGCCCCATGTCCGTCTGCGCCGTCAGAACTTCAATCGTTCCGTCGGCGTGAGCCTCGACCCACACTTCCGACGCGAGATACACTTCCCCGGCGCCAGTGAACCCCGAACCGTGATGGAACGTCGCCAGACCAACGCCGCGCCGCAAATAAGGATGCGATTGGTTGAACTCGGCGTGCGCCTTCGATCGCGCCACGTAATCCGAAGCGTCCAGCGCCTTGTCCATCAGCGCCGCCAGGTCCACGTCGTCTTTGAACTCCTGCCCCGTCGCAAGCGTCTCGCCTGGGTTCAGCAGGTTGCGGCGTCGCAGTTCGATCGGGTCCATACCGATCGCCTTTGCGACCACGTTCATGTGCCGCTCCATGGCGAAATAGGTCTGCGGGGCGCCAAACCCGCGAAACGCCCCGTAAGGGGGGCTGTTCGTCAGCCGCGCCTCGCCATGGATGTGAACATTGTCGCATCGATAGGGACCCGCCGCGTGAATCACTCCGCGGCTCAGTACGACGCTCGACAGCGTTGCGTACGCGCCGCCGTCGAGAATCGCCTCGATCTCCATGGCCAGCAGCCGGCCGTCGCCGTCCAGCGCCGTGCGATGCCGAACGACACTTGGATGCCGCTTCGTTGTCACGGCCATGTCTTCATGTCGATCGTAAACAATCCGAACGGGCGCCCGCGCCTTCTCGGCGAGCAGCGCCGCGTGCGCCGCCAGGACCGACGGATACTCTTCCTTTCCGCCGAATCCGCCGCCGACCACCGTCTGGATCACGCGCAGCTTCGTCGGCCGATCCGGACACGAGGCGGATCGATCGATCGACACCTCGCCGTCTGAGCCGACGAATCCGCTCGCGCGTCCCGTATGATGCGGGGCGTAGCAACGCTCGATACCAAACAGGTGCGCCAGGGCGTCCACGACGTAATACGGGCACTGCATGCTGCCCTGAATCGTCAGCGTGTCGCCCTCGCGATAGGCGAGAATCCCCTGCGTTTCGAGATAAACGTGTTCCTGCGCCCCCGTTCGATAGGTCCCTTCAACAACGTGGGCCGCGGACGCAAACGCCGCCGCCGCATCCCCTTTGCGAATGTCGATTCGCTTGAAGATGTTGTCATCGCCGAACTGGATCAACTGGGGCGTGAGGGGCGTGAGCGGATCGAGAATCGACGGCTCCGGTTCGATCTCGACGCGGACCCCACGCAGCGCCTTCCGCAACGTGGCTTTGTCGGGCGATGCGATCAGCACGACGGGTTCGTACTTGTGCATGACACGATCGGCCGCCAGAACCGGCTGATCGCACTCGATCAGTTTCAGGACATTGGGTCCGGGCAGGTCGCGATGGTCGACAATGACAAACCGCGACCAGTCAATGTCGGAATCAAATCGCACACCCTTGATTCGACCCCGGGAGACGCCCGATCGAACCACGCCACCGTGCCACAGTCCCGGCAGCCGAAGATCATCCACATACGACGCCCGCCCCGTCAGCTTGGCAAGCCCGTCCACCCGCGGTATGTCAGAACCGATCGGCATGAGGTCGGATCATCGCACAAACCCGCCACACACGCCAGCGCGCAACACCAGCCAGGCCGCCCGATCCCCACGTACCGAACCGCCCCCGCAAGGAAGCAGGCCAGCGTATCTCAACATAACACAACAACACAGCCAACCATCGAGAACGCCACACCGCGCCATTCGCTCACCGGCGCCAGCGCCATCGCGGCCCGCGTCAGCCGCCCGAACCGAACTGCGCCCGCCAGGAAGCAGGCCAGCGTATCTCAACTTGACTCGACAACACAGCCAACCATCGCCCGCGCAGAACCGCGCCCACAGGGAAGCGAACCCGCGCAGCCCGACAGGACAGAACACCACTCGCCGCTCCGCCACATCGAACGCCTATTGGCCGCCGATGCGGTCATATAATTCGCACATGGGCAGATCAATGGCATAGTGCATCAGCATCATCGCCCCGAACGACAGCACAAACGCCACCCAGCTCGCCGTCAACACGCCCCGTCGTCTCACGGCGAGCGCGGCAATCGCCAGCAGGACGCCCAGGACCGGAATCCCGAACAGCGGCGCTCGCATCAGGACCACAATCGACGTAATCGCCGGCAATGTCGAATCGAAGTCATCAAAGACCACCTTGTGCGACGGTATTCGATGAAACGCAAGAAACCCGACATACATCGATGCAATCACATTGAGGGCCAATCCGACGCCCGCCAGCAGGTTGAAGTAGTACCCATCGCGGTCAACAGCTCTGTCGTCCATACAACACTCCCTCCAACGCCCCGACCGAACCGCCCCCGCCAGGAAGCAGGCCAGCGTATCTCAACATGACACGACAACACAGCCAGCCATCGAGGATGCGCCCCCCAAGAACACCTACGCCCGCTCCAGCGCCTTCTCCAGCGCCGCCACTTTCCTTTGACGCCCGAGTGCGCGATGCGCCTCGATCAACGCGCGCAGTCGCGTCTTGTCATACTCATCTTCATCGCGGCGCACGGATGGATCTCTCGATCGACGCAGCAGTTGTAGCGCGATCGACGGCGTCAGCGCCGCGACCCCCTCCAAATGCCGCGTGTCCAGTCGGTACCACATGCGGCACTGCGCCCTCAACAGCGGTCCCAGGCGCTCGCGAATCAGTCGCCGAGCGAGATCATCGGCGTCGGCCCGCCTCGCCAGCGTGATCAGCCGATGCCATAGGTCCGCGGACAATTCGCCGGCCGACTCGAAATCGCAGATAAACGGCAGGATGATCTCCGGACGCTCGCCGATCTCCTTCAACTCCATCAGAAACGTCAGTGTCAGCAGGTTGATCGGCATTGGCGCAAATGCCGCTTCAACAAGCCGACGAACGCCGCCGGGATCGACGTCGAGCAGCCTTTTCCGAAATGTCGAGTCATCCTTCAGGCAGTCGAATCGATCGCACACGTCACGAGGCCCGTCGTCATACCAATCCTCCGCAACCAGCGCCGACGTCTGACCGCGTGGAACGACGACCGTGTTCATGCGCCGCGCCAGATC
>DAOPJV010000008.1:0-157189 GCA_035399845.1 Phycisphaerae bacterium
CATCCAACGCTACTTGAGAACGCTGGCCTGATGGGTTTTCAGACGGAGCCTAGTCCCATCTCTGTGCGCGTCAGATGGTCTTCATCGCGTCGTCGAGGTCCGCGACGATGTCCTCCCAGTCTTCAAGTCCGCAGCTCAGGCGTATCCCACCGGGAACCACGCCGTGTCTGGCCTTCTCTTCCGGCGGAAGCGAGGAATGCGTCATGTTGAACGGGCACTCGATGAGGGTCTTGATCTGACCAAGGCTGACGGCGAGGCTGATCGAGTAGGCGTTCCGGGCGACATGATCGACGAACCGGGAGCCCTTGGCGCCTTCCGGGTCCGCGTCCTTGAGCACGAAGTAGAGCATACTTCCGGGGGAGAACCGTCCTTTCGGATCACGCATCTGCTTCTTCGCGAGCGCGAACTGCGGGAAGGATTCGACGCCGGGGTAGAGCACCTTCTCGACCTTCGGATGCTGCGACAGGTATTTCGCCACGTGATGCGCCGTTTTCTGGTAATTCGTCATGCGCGTGGCGAGCGAGGGGAGACCGTAGACGAGCGTGGCCCACGCGGCCTTCGGCGCGAGGACGCCGCCGAAGTCCTTTCGATAGAGGAGCATCTGGTTACGGAGTTCGTGCGGCATGATGACGACGCCGCCGATGTCCGTTCCGAAGCCGCCGATGCCCTTGGTCAGCGAGTGGCAGACGACATCCACGCCGAATTCGAGGGGTCGCTGGCAGACGGGCGTTGCGAACGTATTGTCGACGATGACGCGGATGCGCTGCGATTCGTCACGCCGGCGATTGCAGTCCGCGACGATGTCGCACACGGCCCGCATGTCGATGAGCGTCATGTCGGGGTTGACCGGCGTTTCGAAATAGACGACACGCGTCTGTCCGTCGATGGCGGCGCGCAGCGCATCGGGTGTCGTCAGGTCGACATAACGCACGCCGATCCCGTAGCGCGGCAGCCAGTTCGTAAAGAGCGAGTAGGTGCAACCGTAGACGACGTGGTGGCTGATCAGGCCTTCGCCCTGGCGGAGCAGGCATTGAACGGCGCTTGAGATCGCGGCCATTCCCGACGCGTAGCAGAGGGCGCCGTCGCCACCTTCGGCCGCGGCGAGATTCTCCTCCAGCATGCCGCGCGTCGGCTCATCGAGCCGATCGTAGATGTAGACAAGATCGTGCGCGTCGCTGTGATCCTGCGCAAAGTCGTTGAACCCCTGGGCGCCGCGGGCGACGGAATCGAGCCGAAACGTGGCCGAACTCGTCATCGGCGGTACGACGTGATGACTATATTCCCAGTGTTCGGATGAGGATTGCCCGTGGATGAGGCGCGTGCGGATGTGGGCGCGCTGTTCAGACGGCTGTCGATCACGTTCTGACGACATCTCGATACTCCTTCTGTGGATTCATGGAGTCGGCCGTATCGAAACGCGTTCAGTCGTTCCCTCGCCCGCCCCGACGGGGCCGCATGAACGACGATTCCCGATCGCGCGCGGTTCGCGCCGCGCTGTTGACTCGCGTCGGTTACAACGCCAATTCTCGTTCAATCTCCTCAACAATCAGAGGATAGTAAGTGTCCAGCGCGCAATCCACGCCTTCGCGGCAGGGGCATCGACCGTGGTCGTCCTGAAAGTGGCAGGCGCCGCAGACGCGATTGCGCAACGTTTCAACATAGGGATCGATGCGATTGGAGTGCGTCTCCCTGACGATGCTGACAATCTCATCGAGGTTGGCGAACAAGGAGCAGGGGCGATCCGCCGGCAGGCTGCATCCCCCGGATGACGTACGCCGAACACAGTTCGGACAGATTCGCGCGCGAAGCCGTTGCTCAATGGTGGGGTTCATCGTGATCTCCTTCATTCGCCGATATCCGGGTTGTCGGAGGACCGACGCCTATCGGGTCGTCGATGTTGACGCACGGGTCGACTGGCGCCGCGGGTTCCGCTGTCCGACAGTCTTTCGCAGCCGGTCCCTGGCTTTGTGGATGGCAATGTCGATCGATTCCTCCCGACCCTCGGCGCTCGCCGTGACGTCGATTTGGGGTCCCTTGTCCAGCTCTATCGTCATGGCGCAGGTCCAGCGTTCGCCGGCGACGGCCGTATCGGCGAGACGAACGATGACGCTGCTGATCCTGTCGATGTATCGTCTGACACCGACAAGGAGGTGTTCCTCAAGAAGACTCCGTTTTCCGCGACTGAGTTCGAATCCCTTCGTGCAGATTTGTGTGACCATCAAAGGCCTCCAAATGGATGTACGAAATCCGCGTCCCGGGCCCGACGTAGGAAATGCGTGATTCCGTTCGGGGAACATGTATGCAATTGGCGGACCAGCCGGCATGATCGAGGTCCCGCCGCCAAAGGCGTTTTTTTCTTCAGAATTCGGTTTTCCTTTCGAGTCACGGCCGTTCGACGGTTCCTCTCGTATGGAAATTGCGGATTCCTCCTCAGGCGCGAGGAAAATTCCACACGCGCCACGGCCGAATGCGGGCCGGGAGGGCGACGCGCTGGCGCTCAGAACTCACGCGCGCCTTCGCGTCCGCTCGGCCAGTCGAACATCATGGTGAAGGTCGTGAAGCGACGCCCTGAGTGTGTTCACGAAACCATCCACCTGCCTGTCGGCGCCACGTGGATGGTCTGTCCAGTCGTCCAGGAGGGACACCAGCTCGAGGATGACGCCGGCGAGCCATTCCCGATCGTGACGCCGGATGTCGCGGACCGCCTTCAGGTAGGCGCGTTCGGCGGCGTGATAGGCGTCGCTGTCGTGGGAGGACTGTCGGGCCACTTTCCGGAAGCCCTGGATGGCGGAAGACAATGCGCGCAATTCCGCTGATACCTCTCGTTCGCGCCGCATGAGTTCGGCCGCGGCGTCTTCGTGTTCGTGCTTTGCCGTGGCGAGGGAAACTCGCTCGCGAATCCTGTCCATGGCGTCGTCGTTCAGGAGGTCCGGATGGGCGATATGATGGGCCGCGATCTGTCGCATCGCGGCCGCGGCGTCGTCGTGATCCCCCGTCAGCGCCGCGTTGATCGCCCGCGTTGTCGCCGCCTGGATCTCCCGCATGACGTTCATTCGGCGGCCGTGCAGGGTTCTGTGGGCGGAGGTCAGTTCCTGGACGACGGCGATGTCAACGAGATTCGGAAAGCGACGCCGCAGCGCCTCAAGGCGGGACAGTGTGAACCCGGCGGCGATCTCGTCCTCCCTCGCCAGCTGTTCCTTCGCCTGAAGGCGCAGGTGCTGCACGATGTTCATGACGTCATCCAGGGATGGTTCATGGGCGCCGAACTGGGTATGCCGCCTGAAGCGATCCTGGGCGCTCTCATGAGGGCCCACGCTGCGGGAGACGGCGATCTCTCTCGAGCGTTCGGCGACGCATTGTTCAATCTGCGCCCGGAGATCCGGATCCTCCCGAACCAGCGGGTCCTGGATGGCGCGCTGTCGCACCTGTTCCAGGGCGATTTGATCGCCGCCATTGCGAATCATCTGGACGCGCCACTGGTCAATGATGGCGCGGCGCCGCTTCGGGCTGAGGCCGGCGCGTTTCGGGGCATGATGCGTCATGTCAAGACCCCATTCACGAGTTGTGTCAGCTGTCGGCGAGAGGACGTTGCGCCAACAGACGCAGGCAATCCGTATCCGTCAGGATGCCGATGAGATTTCCGCTGCGCACGATCGGGGCGCAGCCTATCCGGCGTGTCACCATCAATCGGGCCGCGTCGCGGATCGTGGACGTCTCTCGAAGCGTCTCAACGGGCCCCGACATAATGTCCTCCACTCTCGTGGCGCTGACGCGGAGGTCGCCGGACACCTGCGCGAGTTCATTCGCTATGGCTTCTGAGCCGCAGGCGCGTCGCAGGTCGCGATCCGTCACGACGCCGACAAGTGTTGTGTCTTCGAGAACGGGAAGGTGTCGAATCCCGGCGCCGCGAATGATCCGGGAGGCCTGATAGAGCGGCGCCGATCGCGTGACGGCGCGAATGTTGACGTGCATCTTCTCGGAAATTGGTCGATCGAACCGGGCGTCCGGATAGTCAGCCATGTATCGAAGCAGATCCGTGCTCGTGACCAGTCCGCGGAGAACGTCGTCCTCCACCACGAGCAGGGCGTGAACGCGACAATCGACCATCGTCCGCGCGGCGTCCGCGATCCGGCGCGTCGGTTCAACACGAAGCGCCGGAATCGACATGATTTCATGGACACGCCGGGGCCCCACACTTTTTGCCCCGCAGCCTGATGAGCGATCCACCTCCAGGCGCCATCCGACGGCCAGCAGGATGTCGCGATCGGAGATCATTCCGAGGGGCCGACGCTCCTCCAGGACAGGGAGGTGGCGAATTCGATGCTCCTCCATAAGGGAAATGGCTTTGTCGAGCGGGTCGTCCGGCGCGACGCGCTGGACATCCCACGTGGCGATGTGCGCAACCTGCATGACAGACGCCTCCTCGTGACTTGCCGGTCGAGGTGACGGTTGACCTCAGGCGCACTATGCAGATTGCGTGCCACGTCCACGCCGCGTCGACGCGCGAGCGAGAACACTGTTCCACGTTCAGACCTCATTATTGAATCCTGTGGAAATTCTCGCAGGTGATGTGTAGTCGTTCGACTTAAACCCCGGGCGGCGCGCCGCCGATTCACTTTATGCGCTCTAATCCGATCCTCGCGTTTGGCATTGGAATTGCGGGGAGAATGACGTGACATCGTTTCGTGAAGAAATCACGGATGCTGAGACTGAGCCAGGCGAACCATCGAGCGGCGCGTCGTCCGCCGACGTCGCCGTCATCGCATTGGAATCCTCGCATCGTGACCCACGGCGTTTTTCCCTTGATCATGACCTGGGAATGTCTGTGCTCGCCTTAGGGGCCGAGAACGATTCCACCTACTGTTACTGCAACGGTCGCGACGTTGAGCTGAGCGATCGACTGGGCCGCCTGACGACACCCGACGCGTATCGGCGTCTGGTGGACGCCGTTCGCGCCGCAATGCGCGCGCCGAACGGGCCAGTGGACCTCATCGCGCATGACCTTCATCCGCAGTATATGACGACGCAGCTTGCCCGATCACTGGGGGCGCCATGCATTGCCGTTCAGCATCATCATGCGCACCTGGCCAGCGTGATGGCGGACCGTGGGATTTCGACACCCGTGGTGGGCGTCTGCTGCGACGGTGTCGGCTACGGGGCGGACGGCGCCGCATGGGGCTGCGAAATCATGCGCTGCACGCGCGAGCGCTACGAGCGTGTCGGCCGACTCGATTACTTTCCGCTGATCGGCGGCGATCGAGCGGCCCTCGAGAACTGGCGTCCGGCGGCGGCGCTGCTGCATGCGGCGTTCGGAGACGACTGGCTGAAACGACGAACGGCGTCGTTTGAGCGTGTCGATGACGCGACGATTCAACTCACGGACGCGGTTCTCCGCCGGCGCGCGGCGGGCGCGGGGCCGGTCAACGCGCCGGATTGCAGCAGTCTCGGTCGCGTATTCGACGGCGTCAGTTTCCTGTTGGGGCTTTGCGAGCGAAACGATCGCCCGGCGGCGGCCGCCATCGCGCTCGAAGCGGCGGCGGGCGACGCCCCCGTCGATCCCTATGCGTACGGCGTCAACATGGATGGCGGCGCGATTCGCATGTCGCTGGCGCCAACGATCCGAGCCATTGTTCGAGACCTGCAATGCGGAAACGCCGTTGGGACCATCGCCGGACGGTTTCACGAAACACTCGCGTCGATGCTCGTGACGGCGGCGCGCACGGCGTGCGAGCGATTTGATCTGACCACAGTCGTTATTTCCGGTGGCTGTTTTGCCAATCGGCGGCTGCGAGAGGGCGTGGTCTCACGTCTGGAGAACCTGCAGCTTCGGGCCCTGCTTCCGCGACGGGTTTCCGTCAGTGATGCGGGGCTTTCACTGGGGCAGGCCGTCATTGCGGCCGCCCGATACAGGGAGGCGGACCCGTGTGCCTAGCGGTGCCGGCAAAAGTGATGCAACGAGTGGGAGCGGACGGCGTCGTCGATCTGGGTGGCAATCGCCTGAATGTTCGAATGGCGCTGACGCCGGATGCAGTTCCGAATGACTGGGTGCTCGTCCATGCGGGATTTGCGATTGCCCGGATTGAGGAGGCGGACGCCCTTGAGACCTGGGCGTACCTGAAGGCCTGCTACGACGGCGACATGTCGGGCGTCCGAGAGGATGCGGGTGGCGTTGAGATTGATTCGGGGGGGCATGCGGAAGGTCAATCGTAATGGAGCGCGGCATTCAGGCACTGCGGGTGGAATTGGCGCGACGCTGCGACAACGTCGGCCGGCGGATCCAGTTCATGGAGGTGTGCGGGACGCATACTGTGTCTGTGTTTCGCAGTGGCATTCGCTCGATGCTTCCTTCAAACCTTCGGCTGATCAGCGGGCCCGGCTGCCCGGTGTGCGTGACGGCGCAACGTCACATCGACGCGGCGATGACGCTGGCGTCGCGGCCGAACGTCATTATTGCCACATACGGTGACATGATTCGCGTGCCGGGGCGCGGCGGCAGTCTCGAACAGCGACGGGCCGACGGGGCGGACGTACGAGTCGTTTCCTCCGCGCTTCGATCGCTGGACATCGCCCGCGCGACGCCTGGTTCGGAGGTTGTCTTCCTCGGTGTCGGATTCGAAACAACGGCGCCGGCGACGGCCATGACGATTTTAGAGGCGCAGCGCGACGACATTCGAAACTTCAGCGTGCTGATGTCGCACAAACTGGTCATCCCGGCGATGACGGCGCTGCTTGAATCGGGCGCCGCCGAGCTGGACGGCTTTCTCTGCCCGGGGCACGTGAGCGTGATCATCGGCGCTGACGCCTATGCGCCGATCGCCTCGCGGTACGGCATGCCGTGCGTCGTGAGTGGATTCGAACCGGCTCAGATTCTCAAGGGGCTGGTGCGGCTCGTTCGCCAGGTCGAGCACGGCGAGGCGAAGGTGGAGAACGTCTATCCCGCCGTCGTGAAGGATGGCGGCAATGCGACGGCGCTGGAGATCTTCCGGCGCGTCTTCGTTCCCTGCGACACGATCTGGCGTGAACTGGGCGTCATCCCCATGAGCGGTTTTGAACTGGCGCCGGCGTTCCGGCATTTCGATGCGATTCAGAAGTTCGACGTTGAACTCGGTGAAGACGTGGACAACCCGGCGTGTCGCTGCGGCGACGTGATCCTGGGACGACTCGATCCGTGTGACTGCGCCCTGTTCGACAACGGCTGCACGCCGTTGACGCCGATCGGTCCCTGCATGGTCAGCAGCGAGGGGACGTGTGCGGCATGGTTCAAATACAACCGGGGCGCTTGCGCCCAGGGAGCCCGGACATGACAGTGGCGAATGGAGATCCACGCGTGAGTGACAGCGTGATTCGCAGCACGTCCTCAGAGATCGAGCGTGTTGTGCTGGCGCACGGGGGCGGAGGCGAACTGACGGGCCGACTGATCGCCGAACGCATCATTCCTTCGCTGGCCAACGAGACGCTTTCGACGCTGGATGACAGCGCCATCGTGGCGTGGCGGGACGATCACGTCGTGTTCACGACGGATTCCTATGTCGTCACGCCGCTTGAATTTCCCGGGGGAGACATCGGCACACTGGCCGTGTCGGGGACCGTCAACGATCTGGCGGTCATGGGCGCCGAACCCATCGCCCTGAGTCTCGGGCTGATCATGGAAGAGGGGCTCCCGCTGACAACGCTCGATCGCATCGTCAGCTCGATTTCGAGAATGGCGAAGCGAGCGGGCGTTCACGTCGTGACCGGCGACACGAAGGTCATCGAGCGGCGGACGGGCGAGGGGCTCTTCATCAACACGGCGGGGATCGGCCGGCGACTGCAAGGCGCCAGGCCCGATCTGTCGCGTGTGGCGCCGGGCGACGTGGTGCTCGTCAGTGGCCTGCTCGCAGAGCATGGTCTGACCATTATGTCTGTGCGGGCGGGAATCGAATTCGACACGTCGCTGAAGAGCGACGCGACGCCGCTGAACCACATGATTCGGCGGCTGGTGTCGAGCGGCGCGGACATCAAGTTCATGAGGGACGCGACGCGCGGAGGCGTCGCGGGCGTGCTGGCGGACGTCAGCGAGCGATGCGGGGCGACGGTTGAGATTGACGAGGATCTGCTGCCGATCAGCGTCGGGGCGCAATACGCGGCCGACATGCTCGGGCTGGATCCGCTGACAATCGCAAATGAGGCGAAGGTCGTCTGCGTTGTCGGCGCGTCCGACGCCGACAAAGTGTGCGGGCTGATGCGGGAGTGCGAGGAAGGGCGTCACGCCGCCATCATCGGTCGCGTTGTGGATCGTTCGCCCGGACTCGTGGAACTTCGGACAACTGCTGGCGGTGTGAGGATCGTCCAGCGTCCATATGGTGAAGAACTGCCGCGGATCTGCTGATCGCCGGCGGAGGTAGTCATCATGCAACATCCACCCATCCAATCAAAGCCGCGCAGTCTGGGCCGGCTGTTCTGCGCCGTCTTCTTCGGACATCCGCAGGTGCTGGTGATGATCCCGCTCAGCATCGGCCTGCTGGTCCACACGATTGTTCGGATACTGCGTGAAGAACCCGCACACGGCTACTCGCTCGCGGAACTGATGCGCTGCGCCGGCGTGTTGACGGCGCTGACGCTGTTCGCGGCGTTGTCCATTCTCTATCTCATCATCATCATCATGGGAACTGTAAAGAAGAACGGAAACGGAAACGGAAACACGACTATGGCAGGTAGAACCACGACGGAGGGGCTGCGGCTCGATTGCATCGTCACGAGGGAATTTCTGCTCGAGCGAATCATCGAGCTTGGCAAATCGCGGGCCCTGATCGGTCCCGTACTGCGGGCGTCCGCGTCGAACGGCGAGCCGCGGTACTTCTACGAGGAGGCGTCGGATCCCTGCGCCATTGACCTGAACTTCGGCTACTGCGTTTACAGTCCGAAGGAGACGCTGCTTCCCGCGCGGGAGACGCTCCTGAAGTTTGATCGCGTCGAGGGCCAGTTCAAGGCGGTCTCCTGCGTCGACGATCGCCCCAAGGCGCTGGTCGGCGTGCATCCGTGCGACCTCCACGCGATCCAGATGATGGACTCCGTGTTTCAGGAGGGCGCCATGGACACGAACTACGCCATTCGGCGCGAGAACCTGTTCATCGTCGGCGTGGATTGCGCCGAGCCCTGCTCCGAGGGCGTCTTCTGCGGCGACATCGGCAGTAACCACATCGATCGCGGATTCGACGTCATGCTCTATCCGTTGTTCGACTGCGTGGATCCGGCGGCGCTTCAGGGACTGAGCTGCGCGAACGCCGAGCCGGGGCGCCGATGCTTCGGCGTCATGTACGGGTCGGATGCGGGCCGGGAGTGGTTCGCCGGCGGCGCGCCCGAGGGGTACTACGTTCCCGAAGGCAAGGACATCGAGGTCTTCGACGCCTACATGGACAACAAACACGCGGCGTTCCCGAAGGAGCTCGACGCAATCTGGTCGGACGTGCCGGCCATTCTTGACCGATCGTATGACTCGCTTCTGTGGAAGGCGACAGCGAATCGCTGCTATTCCTGCGGTTCCTGCAATCTCGTCTGCCCGACGTGCTACTGCTTCGACATTCAGGATGAAATGGAGCTGCCGGTGGAGTCGGGGCGCCGTGAGCGGACCTGGGACGCGTGCATGTTAAGGGAATTCGCCTCGGTGGCCGGCGGCCACAACTTCCGCGACGCCTCTGCGAATCGCCTGCGTCATCGGATCTTCCGAAAAGGCGCCTGGATTCAGAAGCAGACGGGACATACCGGCTGTGTGGGATGTCGGCGATGCGATCGCGCGTGTACGGCGAAGATCAGTATCAAGCAGATCATCAACCAGCTGTCCGAGGAGGCGCAGCATGCTCACAACTGAAGAACGAGCGCGACCGGATCATCCCGTTTATCAGCCGAGGCTGGCGAACGTTGTCGACGTCGAGCAGATCACGCCCTATGAGAAGCGGTTCCGCCTGGAATGGCCGGACGGCGACAGTCTGGGGCACGTGCCGGGGCAATTCGTTCAGGTATCGATTCTCGGCGTCGGTGAGTGCCCGATCTCGATCTGTTCGTCGCCGACGCGCAGCGAGTATTTCGAACTGACCGTGCGGCGTGTGGGTGGCGTGACCGCCGCGATCCATCAGATTCGCAAGGGAGACAGGATGGGGATCCGCGGTCCGCTCGGGCGCGGATTCGACGTCGAGAAGCTCCACGGTCACGACATCATCATTGTTTCGGGAGGGTGCGCGCTGGCGCCGGCGCGATCCGTGATTCAGTACATCCTCGATGAGCGACATCGATTCGGGGAGTTTCACGTCCTGTACGGCGCGCGCACGCCTGACGATCTGCTGTTTCGTGACGAACTTGCCGAGTGGACGAAGATGGACGACATGGCCTGTCACGTGACTGTCGATCGGGGCGACAGTGAGTGGTCCGGCGCCGTCGGTGTCGTCACGACGCTGTTTGATCGGCTGCCGAAGCCCAGGCCCGACACGAGAGCCATCGTGATCGGCCCGCCGGTCATGTTCAAGTTTGTCGTCATGGACCTGTTGGCGCGGGGGATTCCGCAGAAACACATCTACTGCTCGCTCGAGCGGCGGATGAAGTGCGGAATCGGCAAGTGTGGTCACTGCCAGGTCAATCATCTGTACGCCTGCCAGGACGGCCCCGTGTTCAACCTGGCGGAACTGGCGAATGTTCGGGAGGCGATCGAGTGAATCCGGATTTTGAAACAAGCTGTTCGATGGGCCTGTCGGACGAAGCCCAGACGAAGGAGTCGACGAACGGCGCGAAGCCGCGCATTGCCGTTTTCAGCCTGACAAGCTGTGAAGGATGTTCGCTGGCGATACTCGAGCTGGAAGATCAGCTCATCGACATTCTGGACGTTGTCGAAATCGTCAACTTCCGGGAGGCGATGAGCGAACGATCGTGGGAGATCGATATTGGATTCGTCGACGGCGCCGTGTCGACGCCGGACGATGAAGCGGAAATCAGGCATTTTCGCGATCACTGCGGGACGCTCGTTGCGATCGGCGCCTGCGCCTGTGTTGGCGGCATCAACACGCTCAAGAACCACCAGGACGAGACGGCGTATCGACGTTACGTCTATGGCGATCGGGCCAAGTGGTTTCCGACGCAGCAGGCGAAGCCGCTGTCGGCCTTTGTCAAGGTCGACTACGAACTGCCTGGCTGCCCGATGGTCAAGGAGGAGTTTCTGGAGCTGGTCAAGTGCCTGCTCATCGGCAAGCCGTTCCGGCTTCCCGATTTCCCTGTCTGCGTGGAGTGCAAGAAACTCGGAAATCCGTGCCTCTACGAACAGGGAATCGTCTGTCTCGGGCCTGTGACGCGGGCGGGCTGCCGTGCGATCTGCCCGTCCTACGGATCGAAGTGCGAGGCCTGCCGCGGCGTCCTCAGCGCTGAAGCCCTTCGGGCCGCCGGCGTGAACCTGCAGGAGCGCTACGGCGTGACGCTCGATGAGATCCGGAGCGACCTGCGCCTCTACGGAGCGCATCAAGAGGAGAAAATTTCGTGATCAACGAAGATTCGGTCCTGGAGCAAAGTCAAAAGTCATCGCGCGATGTGACAATCAGTGTCAAGCATCTGACGCGTGTGGAGGGTCACGGGAACATTTCCGTCAATGTAAAGGACGGCGAGATCACGAATCTCGAACTGGCCATCGTCGAAAGCCCGCGATTCTTCGAGGCCTTTCTGCGCGGGCGTCCCTGGAACGAGGCCCCGCACATCACCTGTCGCATCTGCGGCATCTGTTCCGTGGGGCATACGACGGCCAGCTTCCACGCGATGGAGGCGGCGTGCGGCATCCAGGTCACACCGCAGACGGATCGACTGCGCAAGCTCATCCTCATGGGTGAGGAACTGCAGAGCCACTGGCTGCACCTGTATTTCCTCGCCGTCCCCGATTATCTCGGAGTGGGATCGGTGATTCCGCTTGCCAGTTCCCATCCCGAAGTGGTGCAGCGCGCACTGCGCATGAAGAAGCTGGCCAACGATATCTGCAGCGTCGTGGGTGGGCGGCACATCCATCCCATCGCGATACATGTGGGCGGCGTGACACATTTCCCGAAGCATGAGGACCTGCTGGGCCTGAAGGATCGATTGATTGCGTCCCGCGAGGACCTGAAGGAGATGGTGGGTCTCTTCGGGACGTTGTCCGTGCCCAGTTTCGAACGAGATACTGAATACCTGTCACTGAAAGACGTCGGCGGCGGTGAATATGCGTTCTACGACGGGGACATCGTGTCTACAAAGGACCCGTCGCCGACGCCAGTGGCGGAGTATCGTGAACGAGTGATCGAGGATGTCGTGCCGCACTCGGCGGCGAAGCACTGTCGAACACCAATCTCCGAGACGTACGCCGTCGGCGCGCTCGCCCGGTTCAACAACAATCACGAACAGCTGCATCCGGAAGCCAAACGGGTCGCCGAGGACCTGGGTCTTCGGGCGATCTGCATGAATCCCTTCCACAACAACACGGCGCAGTTGATTGAGACTGTGCATTGCGTGGAGCGGGCGATCGAGCTGATCGACGAACTGGTGACGATCGGTGTTCGTCCGGAGCCGCTCGTGAAGCCGACATCGTTCGGCCGGGGGGCCGGCGCGACGGAAGTGCCGAGAGGTGTGTTGTTCCACGAGTACGGCGTCGACAGGAACGGGATGATCGAGATGGCGAATCTCATCATTCCGACAGGTCAGAACCTTGCCAACATCGAGGCGGATATGCGGGCGCTGGTTCCGCAGCTCCTCGACGAGGGCATGGACAAGGACGCCATCACGCTTCGGCTGGAGATGCTGGTTCGGGCCTATGACCCGTGCATCTCCTGTGCGACGCATCTTCTGGATGTCCTGTGGGTGGATTGATGAAGGCCAGGCCCGGTGGGACAACACGTGTCGTGGGCTGCGGTCGCTGGTTTCGACGCGACGACCAGGTGGGTTTGCTCGTCGTGCGGGCGCTTCGGGAGATGTCGTCGCTTCCTGCGGGGACGGCGATGACTGAAGCGCCCGGGTCGGAACTGTCGGACCTGTTCGACGTGCGCGACCCGCTCATTCTCGTGGACGCCGCCGCGTCCGACACCCGGCGCCCGCCGGGCAGCTGGCAGGTCATCGATTACCTCAGGACGCCGGAACGACTTCGGTCCCGCGACGCCGGCGACACGCACACGCTCAGCGTGGACGCTGCGCTGGAACTGGCGAGGGCGCTCGGCGTGACGCCGCCACGCGTCCTGATCTACGCGATCGCCGTCGCGGATGTCGGGCAGGGAGATGAACTGACCCCCGCCGTGGCGGAGGCTGTTCCACGCGTCGCGGCCGCGATCGCCGCGCGCCTGTCCGCTGAACAGGCGATGATTCGAGAGGGCGCCGCTCATGCATGAGTTTGCTGTCGCCAAAGCGCTGGTGGACGCCGCGATTGACGTCGCCAGGGATGCGAAAATGTGTCGAGTCACGCGGCTGCGCTGTCGTATCGGCGACATGCGCCAGGTCGACAGCTGGCTGCTGGAGGAGGCGTTTGTCCTTGCGCGGGAGGGGACGGTATGTGAAGTCGCCGAGCTCAGCGTCGAGCGGCGGCACATGCGCCTGGAATGTGAACAGTGCGGCATCGTCTTCGATGTGCGTGACTGGGACTGGCGATGCCCCGACTGCGGAAGCACTGGCTGCAACGCGCATGGCGGGGACGAACTGGAACTGACTGGAATCGACGGAGATCCGGCCGATGATGAAGATTGAAACGCTCAGAAACGTCTTTGAGAAGAACGATCAGGCCGCCGATCAGAATCGAGCCGAGTTCAATCGGCTCGATGTGACCTGCGTCAATCTCCTTGGTGGCGCCGGGGCCGGGAAAACGGCGACGCTTGAGGCCATCGTCCCGCAACTGTCGAAACGGATTCGCGTGGGCGTGCTCGAAGGTGATCTGGCGACCACGCGCGACGCCGAGCGGATCGCGGCGCTGGATGTTCCCGTCGTTCAGCTCCTGACTGACGGCGGATGTCATCTCAACGCGACGCTGGTGCAGCACGGCATTGCGTCGCTTGCGCTGACGGACCTGGATCTGCTTGTCATTGAGAATGTCGGCAATCCCATCTGTCCGGCGAATTTCGACCTTGGAGAGCACCTGCGCATCAGCGTGCTGAGCGTGACGGAGGGCGATGACAAACCGCAGAAGTACCCGCTGCTGTTCAAAAACGTGGACGCGGTTCTGATCACGAAGTGCGATCTCGCGCCCTACGTGAATTTCGATATCGAGCGGGCAAAGGGCGAAATCCGGACGCTGAATCCGACGGCGGCAATCTTCGAGACTTCGGCGAAGACGGGCGTGGGCGTCCACGAGACGGCGGCCTGGATTCAGTCCGTTGTCCGGCGCGGTCGGGGCGCTGTCACCGGCGCCTAGCGCGTCCTGCGCAACGTACGCGACAGGGATCCGGTGACGACGGAAGTTGGCGCCGGATTTGCCTATAGTCTTATCGACGAAAGGGGGCGCAAGATGGCGATTCGAACCCTCTCCGAGAAGCGTACGTCCGACCAGATGCTTGAGCGGCAGATGCGTAACTGGGAGATCGCCCGCTCCCAGGACCATCGGGATCGGCCGGAATCGGGTCCGCCGACGGCCGTCAAGGACTTCATCACGATCTCGAGATCCGTGGGTCTTCCGGGAAATGCGCTTGCCGACCGGTTGCAGGCGCGACTTGGCTGGCCGGTCTTTGACCGCGAAATTTTGCGCACCATGGCGGGAAATGACGAATGCCGGGAACGCATTTTTCGCGATCTGGACGAACGGGCCGAGAACTGGGTCGAGGCGTTTGTGCGCGGATTCATGCAGCCGACCTTCGTCGGTCGCGAGGCGTATTTCAACCGCCTTGTCGAGACAGTTGCGGCGCTGTCCCGCAGCGCGCCGGCGATCTTCATCGGTCGAGGCGTCGACATGATCCTGCCCCGGGATCTCGGGCTTCGCGTGCGACTCTCCGCGGGACGTGATTACTGCGCCCGGGCGTACTCGGACGAGCGCTCCGTGACCTTTGAATCGGCGATGCGTGAGATCGAGAGTGTCGAGAGGAATCGCGCCCAGTACATCAAGCAGAATTTCCATGTGGCGCCGGACGCCGCTGCGCGATTCGACGTGATCGTGAACATGGAACGCGTGACGCTTGACGAGGCCGTTGACATGGTCTTTTCCGTCCTGACATCGCGCGGAATCGTGTGAGCCGGCATGTCCGGCCCCATGCCAGTCGGATCGCTTTTCGGGTGGGCGATGCCGCGGGAGGCGTATCGATGCGCCGTTCGACGCTGAATTTCGTCGTGGATTTTGTCGCGTTCCTCGTCATGCTCGGCATGATTGCCACGGGATTGGTTGTTCGCTATGCGCTGCCGCCGGGGACGGGGGGGCGGCTGGCAATCTGGGAAATGGGGCGTCACGACTGGGGCGATCTGCATTACTACCTTGCGATCGCATTGCTCGTCCTGCTGCTTCTGCACCTCGCGCTGCATTGGGCGTGGACGTGCGTGATCGCGGACAAGCTCCTCTCCGCCGTCGGGCTGCGTGTGACATCGGGCGCGACCGGAACGCGCAGTCGTTTCGGGCGAAGGCTGGCGGCGGGCGTGGCGGCGCTGGTCCTTGTGTCGGGAAGCGTCGGCGGATTCTACTGGTGGGCGCAATCCAGCATCAAAGCGAATGATCATGGGACTGTCCGGCGCGGCGCGGCGATGCGATCGGACGCGGGCGTCGGCGAGAACGAAGGACCGACCGGCCGTCGAGGCGGGCGCGGTGGCGCCGCAGTGAAGGGCTCCATGACGTTGGCCGAGATTTCGGCAATCGCCGGCGTGTCGACGGAGCGGATGAAGTCTCAGCTGGGCCTGCCGGCGGATCTGTCGGATGACGCGCGGATGGGCCGGCTTCGTCGTGAGTATGGCCTGAGCATGTCGCAGATTCGGGCGCGGGTCGCCGAGCTGACGGCCTCGGCCGCGGCGCCGTCATAGGGGGCGCGTCAGAGCAGTCCGTATCGTTCCATTCGATAGCGGAGCTGATCGCGCGAGAGATGGAGCAGTTTCGCGGCCTTCGTCTGGTTGTTGTCCGTCTGTTCGAGGGCCTTGCGCACCAGCGTCTCTTCGATGTCCTGTATATTGACGCCTTCCGGTGGTATGTGCGGGGGAATGGGCGCGTTCGACGGCGCCGTCACGCCGATGACGAGGTCCTCGGCCCCGATCGTGTCATTCTTGCAGAAGAGCACCGCCCGTTCGATGGTGTTTCGCAGTTCGCGAACGTTTCCGGGCCAGTAGTGGCTGAGGAGTTTCCGCTGCGCCTCCTCGGAGATCAGGCGGGGGCCTCGTCGAAACTCCGTGGCGTACTGATCGACGAAGTACTCGGCAATGATCCGTATGTCGTCGCCGCGCTCGCGGAGGGGTGGCATGAGAATCGGGATGATGTTCAGCCGGTAGTAAAGATCTTCCCGAAAGTCCCCCGCGGCGACGAAGGCCTCGATATCCCGATTGGTCGCGGCGACGATGCGGACATCCACTTCGATATCCTTGACGCCGCCGACGCGACGAAACGTCTTTTCCTCCAGGAAGCGCAGGAGCTTCGCCTGGAGTTTGGGCGGCATGTCGCCGACTTCGTCGAGAAAGACAGTGCCGTGGTCGGCGAGCTCGAACAGGCCCTTCTTCTGCTGGCGAGCGTCTGTGAAGGCGCCCCGTTCGTGGCCGAAGAGTTCGCTTTCCAGGAGTGACTCGCTGAGGGCCGTGCACGTGATGTTCATGAAGGGGCGATTGGCCCGATCGGAGTTGTAGTGGATCGCCTTGGCGACGAGGTCCTTGCCGGTACCGCTCTCGCCGCGGAGGAAGATGGTCGATGCGCCGCTCTCCGCAACATCGCGGATCATGTCGAAGAGCCTCCGCATCGATTCGCACTGGCCGAGGATGCGATCGAATCCGAACTGCTTCTTCATCTGAGCGCGGAAGTCGCGAACCTCACGCTTGAGGCGCGTCGTCTCCAGGGCCTTTCCGACGGTCAGCATCAGGGCGTCCATCTTGAAGGGTTTGCTGACGTAGTCGAACGCGCCGAGCCGCATGGCCTCGACGGCGTCCTCCACATTGCTGTACGCCGTCATCATGAGGATGACGATGTCCTCGTCGGCGGCGCGAACGGCGCGGAGAACCTCGAGGCCCGACATCCCGGGGAGCTTGTTGTCGAGCATCACGAGGTCGAAGACCGTCGATTCGATCTTCTCGAGGCCGAGCGGGCCCGTTTCCGCCTCGTCGACGAAATAGCCATCTTCCTCGAAACGCTGCCGAAGTGACCAGCGGATGAGTTTCTCGTCCTCGATAATGAGAATACGCGGCTTGTTCATGACGATGACGATCCCTTCGCGGCCGGGAGAGCAATGACGACGCGTGTTCCGGCGACGGGACGATTCGCAAGACGAATGGCGCCGTTGTGCGCGTCCACAATCCGCTTGCAGATGGCGAGACCGAGCCCGGTACCCTTGGCCTTGGTTGTGAAAAAGGGTTCCCAGACGCGATCCCGGATGGCCTCATCAATGCCGACGCCATCGTCGTCGATTTCGATCTGCGCGCCGTCGTCGTCGGACTGGCTGACGCGGCAATCGATTCGGCCCCCCGTGCTGCAGGCGTGGGCGGCGTTGATCATGACGTTCATGAGCACCTGTTGAATCTGGGATTCGTCGGCCTCGACTTCGACGGCCCTGGCGCCGGGCTCGAAGGTGACGTTGATCGTCGCAAACGCCGGTTCTTCCCGCAGGATGATCAGGACGCGGCGGAGCAGCCCGACAAGATCGATCTGCGTTCTGGCGGGCGGCTTGGGCCGCGCGTACACGAGAAGGTCCTCGATCGCGGTATCGAGGCGATCGATCTGCCGCATGGCCTCTTCGATGACCTCACAGTGGGGGTGCGCGTCGTCCAGCGTTGCCCGGATCACCTGCATGGCGCCGCTGATGCCCGCAAGCGGGTTCTTCACTTCGTGGGCGATGGAGGCGGCCAGCTCTCCGACGATGGCCAGGTGGCGGGATTCGCCGAGGCGACGTTCGAATCGATCGTGCTCCATGCGTCGCATCTGGTCGATGAGGTCGTCGCTGTAGGCGTGGTTCATGATGGCCAGTTCGAGATCGAGGCGCTTGTGAAGCGCCTCAGTCAGGGCGATGGCGCCGTCGGGCGCCAGCGACTGAATCTCGCTGGAAAGCGCCAGCCGAAGCGTGTTCATCGCTGTGAACATGAAATCCTGCGGCAGTCCGACGCGGACGTGCATGTGACCAATTGAGAGCGTGTGGTTGAAATGGCTGTCGTCGTAGGGCGATTCGAAGAGGGTCGCAATCCAGCCGGCGAGACGCCTCCGCAGTCGATCCGGGCGCTCCGACTGTGCTGTGAAAATTCCCGCAGTGATCGAATCCCGCATGACCGCGCCGTAGAAACGCTCCACGATGGCGGGGATGCGGTTTCTGATGGGCTGGGCGACGCTCGCAAGCAGCGCGGCGTCCGCCTCGGAGAAGGCCAGGTAGCGTTTCATGCGCTGAAACAAATCCATCGCCATATCCGAATTATACGTCGGATCGGCGGACGTGCATCGCGTGACGGGATCGATCGGCGGCCTGAATTCTCCCATTGGATGGCGCCGCCTTGCGGCGCCAATCGGCTCCGTCGGAGATTCGCTCGCGGGCGTTTCGCGGCCGACTGCTGAGGGTCCGAAACTGTGGTATGCTCCACGGCGCCGGGCGCCGCCGGCGCCGCGCCGCCGAGGGCGTTGTCGAACGCATCGTTTCAGCATATACCGATCGCATTGACGTCCAGCGATGTCGCCCGGCGGACGTCACGATGGGAGGGGGGCAATGTCGTCCCCGCAAGGTTCCGCCCAGGAGTAGCTCATGGCAGTCGTTTCTTCCGAGAAGTCCGGCAACACGCAGCTCGATGAACGCTGCATCAACAGCATTCGGTTTCTTTCCATCGACGCGATTCAGAAGGCCAACAGCGGCCATCCGGGATTGCCGATGGGCGCCGCGCCGATGGCCTACGCGCTGTGGACACGCCATCTGCGTCACAACCCGTCGAATCCCTGCTGGTTCGATCGCGATCGATTCGTCCTGTCGGCGGGGCATGGATCGATGCTTCTCTACAGTCTCCTGCACCTGACGGGATACGATGTCTCGATGGACGACATCAGGTCGTTCCGGCAATGGGGGAGTCGGACGCCGGGCCATCCCGAGCGAGGTCACACGGCGGGCGTCGAGACGACGACGGGACCGCTGGGGCAGGGTTTCGCCAATGGCGTCGGCATGGCGATCGCCGAAGCGCACCTCGCGGCAAAGTTCAATCGCGACGGCTTCGAGATGATTCGTCACTACACGTACGGTGTCGTCAGTGACGGCGATCTCATGGAAGGCATTGCGGCGGAGGCGGCGTCGCTGGCGGGCCATCTCAGGCTGGGCCGACTGATCTACCTTTACGACGACAACTACATTTCCCTGGCCGGCAGCGTCGAACTGACCTACACGGAAGATCGCGCCAGGCGATTTGAGGCCTGTGGCTGGCACGTCCAGCGCGTCGAAGACGGCAATGATGTGGCGGCAATCGATCGGGCGATCCGCGAGGCGAAGGCCGTTCCGGACAAGCCCTCCATCATCCTGGTTCGCACGCGAATCGGATTCGGTTCTCCCGGCAAGCAGGATTCGTTCGAAGCGCATGGCGCGCCGCTGGGGCCGGATGAAGTCACCCGGACCCGGGAGAATCTCGACTGGCCGCAGGACCCGCCGTTCTGGGTTCCGGATGAGGCCCTGGACCATTTCCGTCAGGCCGTCGACGCGGGTCGGCAGGCGGAAGCCGAGTGGACCGAACGGCTGGCGGCGTATGAGAAGGCGCATCCCGACCTGGCTGCGGAACTACGACGCGCGATGGCGCACGAGCCAGCGCCCGGCTGGGAGGCGGAGCTGCCGAGCTTTCCGGCGGACGCCAGGGGCATGGCCACGCGCGTGGCGTCAGGCAAGGTTCTGAATGCGATCGCGCCGAAAGTACCGGGGCTCATCGGGGGCTCGGCGGACCTGAATCCGTCAACTCACACGGCCATCAAGGGCGCCGGCGATTTCCAGTGTCCGGGAACGGAATCGGCCGACGTGCAGGGCGCCGTCGGCGGTGGCTGGAGCTACGCGGGCCGCAACATCGCGTTCGGTGTCCGTGAGCACGCCATGGGCGGTATCGCCAACGGAATGGCGGCGCACGGTGGCGTCACGCCCTACACTTCCACCTTCCTGATCTTCTCCGATTACATGCGGCCGTCGATTCGCCTGGCGGCCCTGATGAAGCTGCACTGCATCTACGTTTTCACGCACGACAGCATCGCGGTTGGTGAGGATGGTCCCACGCATGAGCCGATCGAGCAGGTCGCGTCGCTGCGTCTGATTCCCGGCCTGACGACGATTCGCCCGTGCGACGCCAATGAGACGGCGGCCGCATGGCGCGTCGCCATCAAGATGAAGGACCGGCCGGTCGCGCTTGCGCTGACGCGGCAGAACGTTCCGACGCTTGATCGAACCGTTTACGCGTCGGCGGATGGACTGGAGAAGGGCGCCTACACGCTGGCTGAGGCCGATGGCGGCAAGCCGGATCTCGCGATCGTGGCAACAGGCTCAGAAGTGCATCTCGCACTCGGCGCGAAGGATGCGCTTGCGACGAAGGGCGTGAAGGCCCGAGTGGTGAGCGCTCCGAGTGTCGAGCTGTTCCAGGCCCAGTCGGAGGCCTATCGCAACGAGGTGCTGCCGTCGGGGCTTCCGCGACTCGTGATTGAGGCGGGCGTGACGACTGGCTGGCGATCTCACTTTGACGCGACCGACGGCTTTGTCGGCGTGGATACGTTCGGCGCTTCGGCGCCGGGAGATACGCTCATGCGGGAGTATGGGTTTACCGTCGAGAATGTCTGCGAGCGAGCGGAACGCGTGTTGAAGAACCGCCGGTAGCGACGTGTTCGTTGCGTGAGAGGCGCGATCCATATGAACAAGACGGAACTGTGGAAGCGATATCGATCCCATCTGTGCGTCAGCGCGTCCATCGATCTGACGCTGGACATCAGCCGGATGTCGTTCGACGACAGCTTCTTCGATTCGATGGCGTCGTCGATGACGGCGGCCTATGCGGACATGGCGGCGCTCGAATCGGGCGCCATCGCCAATCCCGATGAAAACCGGATGGTCGGTCATTACTGGCTTCGCGCGCCGGCCCGGGCGCCGGAGCCGGCGCTGTCGTCGGCCATCGAATCCACGATCGCTCAGGTGAAGTCCTTTGCGAATGATGTTCACGCCGGCCGGGTCACACCGCAGACGGCGGCGCGGTTTACGCGGGTACTCTCGATCGGAATCGGTGGGTCCGCGCTGGGACCGATGTTTGTCGCGGACGCGCTGGGCGACTCGACGGCTGACCGGATGGCTGTTCATTTCGTGGACAACACGGATCCGAACGGTTGTGCCCGCACGCTCGGTGACATCGGGGATCAGCTGTCGGAGACGCTGACGCTCGTGATCAGCAAGAGCGGCGGCACGCCCGAGTCGAGGAACGCGATGCTGCTCGCCGCCGCCGCCTACGAGGCCGCGGGACTGGATTTCGCGAAGCACGCTGTCGCCATTACCGGTGAAGGCTCGAAGCTCGATCAGCAGGCGCTGTCGCAGGGCTGGCTGGCGCGCTTCCCGATGTGGGACTGGGTTGGTGGCCGAACGAGCGAATTGAGCGCCGTCGGGCTCCTGCCGGCCGCGCTGCAGGGGATCGACATCGACGCCATGCTCGCCGGCGCCGCCGCCTGCGACGACGTGACGCGCTCGAACGAGACGGCGAACAACCCGGCGGCCCTGCTCGCCCTGATGTGGTATCACGCGACCAATGGTCGCGGCGAGAAGGATATGGTGGTCCTGCCCTACAAGGATCGCCTGCTTCTCTTCAGCCGATACCTTCAGCAGCTCATCATGGAATCGATTGGCAAACGGCTGAATCTGAAGGGCGAACGCGTCGATCAGGGGATCACGGTGTACGGCAACAAGGGATCGACGGATCAGCACGCCTACGTTCAGCAGCTGCGCGACGGTGTCAACAACTTCTTCGTCACGTTCGTTCGCGTGCTGGAGGACGGCGGATCCGGCGTGTTCGTGGATCCCGGTGTGACGGCCGGCGATTATCTCCATGGATTCCTGCTCGGATCGCGCGAGGCGCTCCACGACAATTATCGACAGTCCATGACGATCACGATTCGGCGTGTTGATGCGCGATCGATCGGAATACTGATTGCGCTGTTCGAACGGGCGGTCGGTTTCTACGCCTTGCTCGTCGGTATCAACGCCTATCATCAGCCCGGTGTCGAAGCCGGGAAGAAGGCCGCGTCGGCGATTCTGTCGCTTCAGTCGAGCGTGATGGCGGCGCTGTCGTCTCAGCCGCGGACCGCGGATCAGATTGCGGCGGATATCGGCGCCGGCGATGACGCGGAGACCGTCTTCGGTTTACTTGAGCACCTGGCGGCCAATCAGCGAGCCCGCCAGACGAACGGTCGCGATCCGGGAACCGCCACGTTTTCGATCTGACCAGGGATCATCCCGCCACAAAGAACGCGTTACTCCGGCCGACTGAGCCCCATCCGCTTGATTCTGGAAGCCAGCGTCGTCGGTCTCAGGCCGAGGAGTTCCGCCGCGCCGCCGGGACCGTGGATTTGCCAGTGCGCCTGGTTGAGGGCGGCGATGAGATTCTCGCGTTCGCGTCGCTTCATTTCGGCGTCCGACGCGACATCTGCGTGCGTGGCGTGGCGTTCCCGGCCTCCCGCCTTTGCTGATGACGGGCGATGCGCGCCGGGCAGGTCGAACCGAAGGGCGCCACTACGGGATGTGATGACGGCGCGCTCGATCACGTTGAGCAGTTCGCGTACGTTGCCGGGCCAGTCATACGCCTGCAGCGCCAGGAGGTTCGCCTGGGTAAGTCCCTTTGTGTCCCGATGAAAGCGTCGGGAAGCGGACTGTAGAAACCTGGCGGCGATAAGCGGGATATCCTCCTTGCGCCTGCGAAGGGGTGGCACTTCGATGGGGAATACGTTGAGCCGATAGAACAGGTCCTGTCGGAAGCGGCCCGCTTCGACTTCGGATCTGAGGTCTCTGTTGGTCGCCGCGATCAGCCGCACATCCGCTTCGCGCGTTTTTTCTTCACCAATGCGCTCGTAGGTTCCCTCCTGGAGGACGCGAAGAAGCTTGCTCTGGAGATCGAGTGGGATTTCGCCGACTTCATCGAGCATCAGCGTTCCGCCGTTGGCGAGCTCGAAGCGCCCCGTCCGATCGCGAACGGCGCCGGTGAACGCGCCTTTGGCGTGGCCGAAGAACTCACTTTCGTAGAGCTCCCGCGGAATGGAGGCGCAGTTGACGCGAACCAGCGCGCGTGACTGACGTCCGCTGCGGCGATGGATCTCCTGCGCAACGAGTTCCTTGCCCGTTCCGGATTCACCCAGGATCAGAACGCTCGCATCCGTCGGCGCGACCAGTTCGATCTGCTGGATGATGTTTCGCAGCGCCGGACTCTGTCCGACGATGTCTCCGAAGGCGCGTGCGTCGAGGACTTCTTCCCGCAGGTACGCGTTCTCGAGTTCGAGTTGTTCCCGAAGACGCTCGATTTCCTCAAAGGCGCGCGTGTTGGCGATCGACGCCGCCACGAGGTCCGCAATCATCCGCAGCCAGTCCAGGCATGACTGACTGAGCGGCGCCCGCGTGAAGACGGCGAGCACGCCGAGGATCTCGCCCTTGCTGACAAGGGGCTGACCGATGAAACCGCGGACGCCTTCGCGCCTCGCCCAGTCGGGCAGGGCGATCCAGGACGCGTCCTGGTTGATGTCCAGCACGGCGACACACTCTCCCGTCGCCGCAACGCGGCCCACTTTGCGAACGCCCAGCGGAAACCGTCGGAAGTCGCCGTCGATGCGATTCCAGTCGGTCGCGTCTGTGTGCTGCGGGCGTCCTGCGCTCGCGACCAGATGAAGGCACTCCGATCGATCACGGCATTCGGTGGCCATCGGGCACGCCGAGCAGATGTCGCCGGGGCGTTTGAGCCAGATGCGGGCGAGGGCGATGAGTCCTTCGTCCGCCAGGCCTTCGACCACGACGCGCAGGACGCTGTCGAGCGAGCGCTGTCGCCCGACGTCGAGCAACAGGTCCTTCAGCGCGTCCGAGACCGACATGCGTTCTCCGAGTCTGTGCATCTGATCGATTCTCCGTCGCGCAACTCAATTTCGCAACGCATTTGCGTTATCGACGCAATTGCGTCGTCAAATCAGTCTGGGTTTCTGTATTGTAACTATCTATTGGGTATTGCGTTATGAGATTTTCGTGATGTGGCACAGGGGGTGCTATCTACGCCATTGTCCCGTCGTGATGGTCACGGCCGGACACGGACCTTTTCAGGAGAAGTCAGATGGCACGGATCCACCCAGTCGAAACCACACAGGCGGCGCCGAAGGCGAGAACGCTGCTTGAGGGCGTTCAGAAGAAGCTTGGAATGACGCCCAATCTCATGCGGACGATGGCGAATTCGCCGGCGGTCCTCGAGTCCTACCTGGGCTTCAGCGGGAGTCTGGCGCAGAGCGAAATTTCGGCAAAGCTGCGCGAGCAGATAGCGCTGACGGTCGGCGAATCCAATCGATGTCAGTACTGCCTCTCGGCGCACAGCGCGCTGGCAAAGATGGCGGGGCTTGGCGAGGAGGAGATCGCCGACAGTCGTCGCGGTGTCTCACCGGATCGAAAGACGGAAGCCGTTCTCGAATTCGCACGGAAGATCGTCAGGGAGCGCGGCTTCGTGAGTGACGGCGATGTGGCGGCCGTTCGCGCCGCCGGCGTCAACGAAGCCGAACTCGTCGAGATCGTCGCCGCGGTCGCGCTCAACATCTTCACCAACTACTTCAATCACGTCGCCGAGACGGATATCGATTTTCCGGAGGTCGAGCCTGCACACGGTCCGACCTGCGCCTGCTAAACCTCTTCCCCTTCGTCGGCCGGGCGGCGCCAACGTCGCCTGGTCGGCGATCTTTCTGGAAGGAGCATTGGATGAATTCACCCATGGATATCAGACCGCCGTTCACGCGTGACAGCGCATTGGCCAAGGTCAGGGCCGCGGAAGACGCATGGAACTCGCGTGATCCCGAACGCGTCGCGCTCGCCTACACGGAAGACTCGGAATGGCGAAACCGAAGCGAGTTTCTCAGAGGTCGCGAGGCGATCAGGGCGTTTCTTCGGCGGAAATGGGCGAAGGAACTCGATTATCGCCTGATGAAGGAACTGTGGGCGTTCACGGACAACCGGATTTCCGTGCGATTCGAATACGAATGGAGAGACGAATTCAACCAATGGTATCGGGCGCATGGGAACGAGCAGTGGGAGTTTGACGACAACGGCCTGATGCGGCGGCGCGACGCCAGTATCAATGACATCCCCATTGAGGAACACGAACGGCGATATCGACGCGCCACGTAGTTGCGACGCCAATTCGATTCACCCGCCGCGTCGCGAACACAGAGAAGTTTCAGATTCTATTCAAACCGGTCCACCAACAATCAGGAGCACGCTCATGCAACTCAATATTCACAAGGCGGTTCTCATCGCGGCGATCGTCGCCGTCGCTCATACACAGGTGCCGGCACAGTTTCCGGATCCCGGGTTCACGATCGATCCGCCGCGGACGGCGCTGGTGATCACGGATCCGCAGAATGACTTTCTCAGCCCGGAAGGCGTCACGTGGGGCGTCGTCGGGCGGAACGTGACGGAGAACGGAACGGTCGAGAACATCGAAGCCCTATTGGCAGCGTCGAAGCGGAACAACATCCAGGTCTTCGTGTCGCCGCATTACTACTATCAGCACGATCATGAATGGAAATTCGAAGGCGCGCTGGAGTCGCTGATGCACAAGATCGGCATGTTCGATCGCAAGGGGCCCCTGGATCTCAGCGGCTTTACGAAATCCGGCGCCGACTGGCTCGAACGATACAAACCCTTCATCGAGGACGGACGGACGGTTGTTGTCAGTCCCCACAAGGTTTATGGACCGGAGTCCAATGACCTGGTCCTTCAGCTTCGCAAACGCGGGATTGACAAGGTCATTCTCGCGGGGATGTCGGCGAACCTGTGCACGGAGTCGCACATGCGGGAGCTGGTCGAACAGGGATTCGACGTTGCCGTTGTCAGTGATGCGACGGCCGCGGCGCAGGCGCCGGGGTACGACGGATACCAGGCGGCGCTCGTGAACTTTCGAATGATCGCCAGCCATGTCTGGACGACGCGGGAAGCCGTGAACGCGATTGCGACGTCCGGCCAGGCATCGCAGGCGGATAGCATGTCACCGTCGGAGGATGCGCGTCGGACGATGCACAAGACGATCAAGATCGACGGTCTGGACATCTTCTATCGGGAGGCGGGCGCGAAGGACGCGCCGACGGTTCTGCTGCTCCACGGCTTTCCGACGTCTTCACGCATGTTTCGCAATCTGATCCCGGCGCTCGCGGATCGGTATCACGTCGTGGCGCCGGACTATCCCGGCTACGGCGGCAGTTCAGCGCCGGGTGTCGACGCGTTCGACTACAGCTTTGATCATTTCGCGCTGATCATCGAGAAGTTCACACAGCGGCTCGGTCTGGAGCGTTACAGCCTCTACATGATGGACTACGGGGCGCCCGTAGGGTTCCGACTGGCGGTCCGGAATCCGCAGCGCGTTGAATCGCTGGTGATTCAGAACGGGAACGCCTATGCCGAAGGAATCGACAACGACTTCTGGGCGCCGATCAAGGCGTACTGGCGCGATCGCGGCGCTCGTGATCAGGGACTCGACAATCCGTGGTGGCGGAAGATCAAGACGTCGATGGGGGCGTCTTCACTGACGAACGACGCCGCCCTGCGGTTTCTCCTGACCCGCGACGCAACCCGATGGCAGTACACGAACGGTACGCGCGAACCGGAGGCGATCAGTCCCGACAACTGGCTCGCGGATCAGGCGCTGCTGGATCGACCGGGCAATCAGGAGATCCAGCTGCAGATGTTCCATGACTACGGCAGCAATCCGCCGCTCTACGCGTCGTGGCAGGCGTACTTTCGGGAACGCCAGCCACCGACGCTGATCGTCTGGGGCGTGAACGACGAGATATTTCCCGTCGCGGGCGCCCATCCCTATAAACGCGATCTGAAAAACCTCGAATTCCATCTCCTGGACACGGGGCACTTCGCGCTGGAGGAGGATGGCGCGTTGATCGCCGATTACATGCGGCGTTTTCTGGACAGGCATGTCCCGCGACGCGTCGCCAGCGCCCGGTAGCGCTGACGCAACGAGCGCCGGAGGGCCGTCGATGTGGAGCATTGGCTACGCGTCGGCGGCCTTTTGCTACAAATGGCGCATCGCCGTCACATTAATCCGATCGCCTCCGTCAATTTTCTTCCCAATCTCCATGCCGCAGACTGATCGTAATTTCCTGATTCGATTAAGCTCTCACACAGCGCTATCGGCTCCGGAATCTCGGGGGATCGTACGCCGTGAAGGCGTGACGATTTCGCGATGTGGACGGGGCGGGAATGTCGATTTCGCCACCGTCCCCGTCAAGCCCGTCAGAAACGCATGTGGAGTATCGCGATGAACTTTGATTCAGCAATTGCGGTGTTTGAGGAACGATTCGGCGATCGCCCCGAAGTTGTGTCCGAGGCGCCGGGGCGCGTCAACCTGATCGGAGAGCACGTCGATTACAACAACGGGCGTGTCCTGCCGTTCGCCGTCGAACAGCGGACCATCACGATAGCGAAGATGGATGACAGTGGCGTGATTTCAGCGCGATCCGATGCGATGGACGCCGAGGCGACGTTTCCCGTCGACGTCGCGTCGTCCGGGGCGGCTTCCTGCTGGGACAACTATGTTCGCGGAATGGTCGCCGGCGTTCGCGAGCGTGGCGGAAAGCTGACGGGCGCAAAACTCTGGATCGGTGGAGACCTGCCGCCGGGGAGCGGAATGAGCAGTTCGGCGGCGCTTTGCGTCTCGACGGGGATGGCCCTCGCGGCGCTGGCCGGCATGGAAATTTCGCCGAAGGACATGGCGCTGATGGCGCAGAAGTCGGAGCACAACTTCGCCGGGACGCCGTGCGGCATCATGGATCAGTTCGCATCCTGCTTCGGCCGCGAAAACCACGCCATGTTGATCGACTGTCGCGACCTGTCGCACGAATATGCGCCGTTCCAGCCGACAGACGTCTCGGTCCTCGCGATTCCGAGCGGTGTGAAGCACGATCTGGCGACGGGCGCCTACGAGCAGCGTGTCGTTTCGTGCAGGAAGGCGGTCGCCGCCATCGCGGAATCGTCGCCGAGCGTGACGTCGCTGCGCGATGTGTCACTTGCGATGCTGGAAGCGAACGCCGGTCGCATGGACGAGACGACATACAGGCGGGCGCGTCACGTGGTCAGCGAGCTTGCGCGCGTGACGTCGGCGGCCGAGGCGCTGCGGGCCGATGATCTGGTGAAACTCGGGGCGCTGCTTTGGGAGACGCAGGACTCATTGCGGGATGACTACGAAGTGTCGTGTGATGAAATCGACGACGTGATCCGCCTGATGAGAGGCCATGGCGGCGTACTGGGGGCGCGGATGGTGGGCGGCGGATTCGGCGGTGTCGTTCTCGCGCTGACGCAGCGAGACGCGACGGACGACGTGATCCGGATGCTGGTCGATGGGTACTACGCACCGCGGGGTATTCAGGAGCGTCCGATGCGCGTGAAGCCCGGGGCGGGCGCCCGGGCGCGACGATTGGATTAGGGCGATCGCGTTTCCAGCGAGAGTCAGATTATTCCACTGATCGCTGGGATTTCCGGAGGCGATATTCTGATGACGAGTTTATCTGGCGTGCTGTTTCTGCTTCAGGCGGTGACCTTCGCGGCTGGCGGTCCGACGCCCGAATGGCAGGATCCTGAGATCGTCGGTGTGAATCGAATGCCTCCTCGGGCCGTTCGACGTATCTACCCGAAGACCGACGCCGCACAGGCGGACATTGTGACAACCTCTCCCTTCGTGAAGTCACTTGGCGGCGAATGGAGATTCCGCTGGACGCCGAACCCCGCTGTTCGGCCGACAGCGTTCTATCGTACGGATTTCGATGACGCCGCATGGGAAACGATACCTGTTCCGTCGAATGTCGAGATCCTGGGTCACGGGATCCCGATTTACACGAACTCGAATTATCCATGGGGGGGGGCGAATCCGCCGCACATTCCGCAGGACAACAATCCCGTCAGTTCCTATCGTCGTACCTTCACGCTTCCGGACGCCTGGCAATCGCGTCATACCCTGCTGCGTTTTGAGGGTGTGGAATCGGCGTTCTACCTGTGGATCAATGGCCAGCCTGTTGGATTCAGCAAGGGGAGTCGCACGGACGCGGAGTTTGACATCACGAAGTTCCTCGCGCCGGGTGAAAACCTGCTCGCCGTCGAAGTCTATCGCTGGAGCGATGGCTCCTACCTTGAGGACCAGGACTTCTGGCGGCTCAGCGGCATTTTTCGCAACGTGTATCTTCTGTCCGTGGGCGATCTGCACATCTGGGACGTCGATGCCAAACCGCGTCTCGACGATGCGCTTCACGACGCGTCGCTGGACGTAGACGTCACGCTTCGCGATTTCGGCGCCGAACCGCGGGAGGGGAGCATATCGGCGGAATTGCTGGACCCCGATGGGTATTCCGTGGTGTCCATGCAGGTGGGCGCCGTCGAAGTGCGTTCCGATCAGCCCCGAGTCGTGAACCTGCGGGCGGATATCCTGGCGCCGAAGCAATGGTCCGCCGAGTCGCCGGCGCTCTATCAGTTGCTGTTGACGCTGCGCGATCGTAACAACACCGTCATTGAGAGTGTTTCCACGCGAATCGGCTTCCGTCGCGTCGAGATCCGGGACGGCGAACTGCTGGTCAACGGCCGCGCCGTGCTTTTCAAGGGCGTGAACCGGCACGAACATGATCCGGATCACGGTCACACGATCTCTCGGGAGTCGATGATCAATGACATCCTCCTGATGAAGCGGAATAACATCAACGCCGTCAGAACGTGTCATTATCCGAACGATCCGATCTGGTATGACCTGTGCGACGAATACGGCGTCTATCTCTTTGACGAGGCCAACATCGAGTCGCACGGCATGGGCTACGGCGATCGTTCGCTGGCGAAGAACCCTGTCTGGCTCGCGGCGCACATGGATCGCACGCGGCGCATGGTCGAGCGCGATAAGAACCACGCTTCTGTCGTGGTCTGGTCCCTTGGAAACGAGGCCGGGTTCGGTTCGAACTTCGAGGCGACGTCGGCCTGGATCAGGCAGCGCGATCCGTCTCGTCCCGTTCACTACGAGCGGGCGGGCGACGATCCCGCCACGGATATCATCTGCCCGATGTATGCGCGGCCGGATTACCTGGATTCCTACTCGTCAAAGGCGCAGAATCGACCCTTGATTCTCTGTGAATACTCGCACGCGATGGGCAACTCCAACGGCGGTCTCCGGGAATACTGGAATCTGATCTACAGCCGGAAACACCTGCAGGGCGGCTTCATCTGGGACTGGGTCGATCAGTCACTGCGGAAGGAGACGCCGCCGCGCGCGTACTTCGAAATCGACAGCGAACGGCTGACGGGGCCTGAGATAGAGTCCAGCCGTGGCGAACTGCGGGACGGCGGTCTCCTCGGTGAACTCGTCTACGATCGCGCATCGACACTCGATTTCTCGGGACCGTTCACGCTCGAGGCCGTTGTGAAGCCGGAGCGCCGCGCGGATCATGCGCCGTATATCGCGAAGGGCGATACCCAGTATGCGATCAAGCAGACAGGCGACAACGTTGAGTTCTTCGTGTACTCGAATGACAACGACCGTCGCTGGGTGAGCGCATCCGCAAAGGCGCCCGCCGACTGGTACGGCGCCTGGCGCCGGGTGACCGGCGTTTACGACGGCAAGTCGGTACGCGTGTACGTGGACGGGAAGCTTCTCACGGAACAGGCGTTCGACGGCGCCATTGCGATCAGTCCGTATCCCGTTTCGATCGGATGCGATATGCAGAACGGGGGGCGACGCGCCAACGGCGCGATTCGCGAAGCAAGAATCTACGATCGCGCCCTGACGCCCGATGAGATATCCGGGGATACGCGGCCGACGGACGGGCTGCTGCTGAACTTCGACGCGCGCGCCCTGACGGCGCGCACGGGCGAATGGAAGGGACCGACGCCGGGCATGGGTTGGTTCTGGGCCTACGGCGGCGACTACGGTCCTCCGGGAACGCCGAGTGACGACAACTTCTGCTGCAACGGCCTCGTGTCGGCGGATCGCCGGCCGCATCCCGCGCTCAGCCAGGTGAAGAAGGTCTATCAGAACGTCCATGTTCGCCCCGTCGATCTGGCGAAAGGTGAACTGGAGATCACGAACTGGTATGACTTCACGAATCTCGACGAGATTGTTGAAGGGCGCTGGGAGATCAGGGCGGACGCCGAGACGATTCAGAGCGGCGCTCTCACCGGGCTGGATATTGCGCCTCGAACATCGAAGGTCCTGTCGATTGTGTACGAATCGATTTCGCCTGAGCCAGGCGTTGAGTACTTCCTTGATCTTTCGTTTCGATTGAAAAAGGATGAGGCGTGGGCGTCGCGAGGTCACGAAGTCGCCTGGGAGCAGTTCAAGCTGCCTGTCGAATCGGCGGCCCCGTCGCTGAAGATGGATAACCTCCCCGCGGTCCGCCTGTCGAAGAACTCGGACGCCATCGAGATTGTCGCGGGGGATACAACGTGGGCGTTCGATCGGGAGACGGGGCTGCTCGCCTCGTGGAAACATCGCGATGAGGAACTGCTGAGGCGCCCCTTGCGGCCGAATTTCTGGCGGGCGCCGACGGACAACGATCGTGGGAACAACATGCCGAATCGGCTCGCCATCTGGCGGGACGCCGGAAGTCAATGGAGGGTTACATCTGTTTCCGTGGATGACACCAACCCGGCCTGCGTGAAGATTGTGGCCGACGGCGTGATTGCGACGATGTCGGCGCGATATGTGTTGACCTACTGGTGCTGTGGTTCCGGTGATCTGGTGGTTGAGGCGAGCCTCAAACCGGGCGCCGATAAGGCGCCGGAGCTTCCGCGTTTCGGTATGCAGGTGGGGCTGACAGGCGCCTTTGATCGCATTGCGTGGTTTGGGCGTGGTCCGGAGGAGACGTACTCGGATCGCTGTGACGCTCGGGTGAGTCTGTACGGCGGCGCCATCGCCGATCAGTTCTGTGTGGACTATTCCGAGCCCGGAGAGACGGGAAACAAAGTCGATACGCGCTGGATCGCCCTGACGGGCGGGAAAGGCGTCGGTCTGTTGGCGACTGGCGAGCCAGTGCTGAGCGTGAGCGCATTACCTTTCGACGCCTCGGCGCTGGAAGGCCCGAAGCATCCCTACGAGATTCAGCCATCGGACGGCGTATCACTGTGCCTGGATCTCATGCAGATGGGTGTCGCCGGGGACGACAGCTGGGGCGCTCTGCCGCACGAGGCGTACCGAATTCCAATGGGGCCGCTCACGTATCGATTCAGAATGCGATCGTTTGACGCCGGGCGGGCGCCTCAGGAAATTGTCCGCCGGCATCCGGCGCCCAATGTCGAATAGAGACGCGAGAAACGCCGGCTATCGAAGAGGGCGGACAAAGACGCGCAGCCGCTTCGCGGTATATTGATCCGCCGAACCAGTGAACGTCCAGTCAGATTCGCCGCCACGATGGTTGGTTCCGATTCCGATGTCGGGGCGATCCGACGACCAGTGATTGATCGCGAAGATTGTTGATCGCGGGTCGATCGCGTGGATCTGCATGCTGCCATATCCATCGATGGTGTTGTCATCGATCTCGTCACCGTTGTCGTAGGCGTGATCCGACGCGCCCGGGACATCGGCGGTGTTTCGTCGGCCGTAATTGTTGGGCCAGAACTCCAGATTCCCTTCGAGTCCTGTGCCGTTCGGTACGCCTGGCGTGTTGGAATGCACGTCGACATTCCTGACGCGCTGCTGGAAGCGCGAGCCGGATGCGCGTGTCGGGACGCCGGTGCGCGCCGCGTCTGTGGTGAAGGCGTCCATTGAGACGAACACCCATTGCGCTTCACCATCTTTCGGCGTGAGTTCCATGAAGTAGGCGACACGATCGAAGGGCGCCGTGATATCCGCCGCATGATCGGCGCCGTACCTGATCTCTGATGAAAGCGTGTTCAGGTCGAGGTCGTAGACCAGCCTGTAGTCGCCGCTTTCCGGCGCTTCCATCGGGAGGACGCCCAGGACGGGCGGTGTTCCGGCTCGGAACGGCGCCGTCGGAAGATTCGCGCTGTTGACGAGATTGGGCGTCGCCAGCTTGTCCCACGCGAATCGAACCGCAGTCGGCGTCTGGACGCCGGGCGCCGACAGGGCGATCGTATCGGGGCCCGCGATCTCGGCGTTGGCGGCGGTCCATGGCGCCGATCCGCCCGAGATCTCGAAACACGTCAACGGGCCATGGTCCCGCGCCCTGAGGCCTTTTCCGACATGGTCGAATGTGACCAGGAGTTTGTCGCCTTCCACGCGAAACGACTCGAACCGCGGACCGCTGTCGATGATGTCATCGTGTCCGTAGGTGCGATGCAGCGCCAGGTTGGCGAGTCGCGTCCCAACGTCCTGCTTGTTCCGCGGATGGATGTCGTTGAGGGCGCCGATGTCGCTGATGACGACCATGCCCGTGTGTTTAATCTGTTTCTCGATCGCCGCCTGGGCTTCCCAGAATTCCGGCAGGATGTGTGGATTCTCCTGGCCATAGGGATAGGGCGCGATCTGCACGAAATAGAAGGGGAGTTCGGGGCGTTCCCACAGGCTTCTCCAGCCGCGGAGCAGCGCCTGTGTCTTCGTCAGGTACGCCATTCCTTCGTCGTGGTTGGCCTCACCCTGGTACCAGATGGCGCCGCGAATCGTATAGGGAACAAACGGGCTCATCATTCCGTTGTACAGCGTCGTCGGTTCGTGCGGGCGCGAATACGGTCTCAGCTGATCGGGGAAACCTGGCGGTTCAGCGATCGCGTCGCCCTGGTCAACACTTTGTCTGGCGGCCTTCAGCCAGTCGCTCGCCTCCTGAAGGTACGCGTCTGCAGTCTTCTGATATCGCTGACTACCGGGGCGTTTCGTGTCGATCGTTTCGTATATCGCTCGGAGTTCCGGGACCTGTTCGAATCCTTCAAGGGGAGTCCATGGTTCGATTCGGGTGCCGCCCCAGCTGCAGTGGACCAACCCGATCGGCGCCTTGAGTTCCGTGTGCAGGCGCCGGCCGAAGAAATAGCCCACGGCCGTGAAGTCGCCGGCCTTTTCAGGCGTGCAGACTTCCCAATGGGCGTCGATATCAGATTCGGGTGTGGACGCCGTTCGTCGCGGCGCCGCGATATGCCGGATCAGCGGCCAGTCGGCGGATCGGACTTCCTCTTCGCCGTTGTCCGAATCGCGCACGCGCCATTCCATGTTGGACTGGCCCGAGCAGAGCCACACTTCGCCCACCAACACGTCATTGACGAGGATCTCCTCATCGCCGCTCGAAATCGTCAGCGTCGCCGGCGTTGCGTTCGTCGGGAGTGGCGGCAGCGTTGCTCGCCATGCGCCGTCCGCGTTCGCTTGTGCGGAAACCCTGTGATCGTCGAACCGGACTTCCACAGTTGCGTTTGGCGCCGCCCATCCCCAGAGGGTTGTCGGAGCGCCTTGTTGCAGGACCATGTGATCACTGATGATCGACGGCGTTCGAAGATCGCCGGCCATCGCCAGAGTCGAGGATATCGCCGCGGCGACGCAGACGCAGAGTCTGACCAGAGAGGACATTTGAGTTTCCTTTCTTCCGAAACGGAGTTCGTTTGCGCCGGTCCATTGCGGCCAGGGGCGCGCGAAGGACATATTCTCATTGCGGCGATCAGAGAGTTCATTGGCGTGAGTCCGCTATGCCCACGATCACTCGCCACTACTGTCTCCGATGGGTCTCGTCTGTCCATAGCGCTGTGGATTCATTCCTTGCACCTCACGCGCCAGAGACGTCGGCCTGCGACACATCCTTCCGCCAGGGGAATCGTCGAGACGAGCGTCAACGCGCTGATCCGGCGATTGTGTCCAGCGGCCTGATGGCGGACGGATTACGGAGTGCTTAGGATGCATGTGGGATTGGCGCGGCCTGTCACGGCGGTCGCCGCAACGTCGACGACGCCGGGGAGGCGAACTCGGGCGTCAGATTGTGGCCGTCGCGGACGACGTGAGCAATGGCGAGTCGAGCCGTTCAGTCTGACGGGATTCGTCAGTCCCATGGCGCCCGTACCGGAGAGGCGGCGATGGAAGAGTTCTTCATCCTTCTCTTGATATTCGCCCTGTTGACGGTCATCGGGCACGGAATCTGGGTCCTGATCGCCTTTGTTTTCCGAGGGTTCAGGGGAAAACGCGAACCTGAGCGGACGCCCACGGTTCAGGACGATCGGATCGCGACCGCCCGTTACCTTACACATCTCGAATCGCGTGGGCTCCTTGGCGAGGCGGAACGCCGCCGCCTCATGAGTCTGATCGCAGACGAAGCCAACGGGGTTGCGGTGGCGCCTGTGGCGACGCCGACCCGAAGTGCGCTTGATACGATTCGCGAATTGCGCGAGCGCGAAGCGTCGGCGAGGCGAGAGCCGATTCCCGAATCGCAGACGACGCTTCCAACGACTCGGGAGGACGTTGTTGCGCCGGCGTCGGACCCCGTTGCGCCGCCACTCGTATTGCCGTCCGCGTCAGACCCGCCGCCAACCGTGACGGCGCCGCTGCGAACTGAGCCGCCTGCGCCGTTGAAGCCGGTCGAACCGAAGCGACCCTTTTCCGCCGTTCTCGCCGCCTTCATGGCGGAGAAGAATATTCGCTGGGGAGAGATCATCGGCGGCCTGCTGATCGTCTCGTGTTCGACGGCGCTGGTGATCAGCCTTTGGGCTCAGATTGAGGCGATCCCCATCCTGAAGTTCCTGATCTTCTGCGGCGTGACGGCCGCCATCTCAGGCGCGGGCCTGTTTGTCTTTCATCGCTGGAAGCTGCCGACAACGGGGCACGCGCTGCTTGTCATCTCGACGCTGCTGGTTCCATTGAATCTGCTTGCGTTCGCCGCATTCACACGGCCGGGAGACGCGGGGAGCTTGTGGACGCTGGGGGCGGAGATTCTCGCCACAGCGATCTTCGCATGGCTGACGTGGCTTGCCGGCAAAGTCATTATGCCAAGAGCGCCAGTCCTGCTTGCGATTGGTGTTGTCGCGCTTGCACTGACAACGCCATTGATCCGATTCGTCGGCGCTGACGGCGGAGGCTTCGTGGGCGCCCTGATTCGACACAGCCCCGCTGTCGTTTATCTGCTCATCATGGGACTGGCCTTCGGGCGATGGTTGCGGGACGACGCCGCCGATGCGACACGCGTCCGTGAGCTTCTGTTACAGCTTGGCGTTCAGTCGTTTGCGGGCCTCGTTGCGATCGGCTTCCTCGTCTACCAGTTCGGTGATGTTCGCCTGGCGCTGCGTGATGTGTCGCCGCTGTTGTGCGCGATGTCGGCGCCGGCGCTGTTCATCGGCCTTTATCTCTGGCGGCGATACGCCGGCCCGATTGCGGTCAGTGAGCGGCTGATCGCCATCACGAGCTGTCTCATCGGCGCGGCGATCCTGGTTGGTTGTTCTGCGATCGCATGGCCCGCGCCCTCCAGATTGCTGCCGGTGCTGCTTGTCAATGTCGCCGTCATGGCGACGCTCGCGGGCGTCACACGCTACCGTGTGTTTCATGCGCTGGCGCTGGGTTGGAGCGCCGCGGCGGCTGTGATGTTCGCTCATCTGGCGCTGGGACGAATCGCGTGGAGCGCGATCGATTCGACAGCGCTGCTGCAGGCCATCAACTCCGTCATAAGTGGAATCGCGATGCTGCCGGTGGCGCTGGCCGGCCTGGCAATCGCCGTCTGGTTTGACAGGCGGAAGTCGACGTCGCTCGCCGACGCCTACCAGTGGTCGGCAGTCGCCGTGATTGCGATCAGTACGGCGCTGGTTTCCGCACATGGCTTTGCGCAAGTGGGGGATCCGGAACGTGTCACCTGGATCTATCTTGTCTATGCGGGCGTTTCGTTTGTGGCCACGATCCGATTGAGGTCGGCGATCCTCACGTGGTGTGGCCAGCTCGCGCTCCTGCTGGGCGCCGCCCAATGGCTCGTGTACGCGAAGCCGATCGAATCGTTCGCGTGGCCGACGTCGCTGCTTGTCGTTGCGAGTGTGAGCACGCTGGGGGCGGCGGCGGCGGCCGTAATGCGACGTGGTCGCGAGGTCTGGAATCGCGCCGTCAAGGCGCCAATGCTGCAGTTCGGGCTGATCGTGTCGTCCATCGCGCTGATCTGGACGCTCGTCGAACACTCGGGCGGCTCTCTGGCCGGCGTGGCGCTGCGCGCGGGGTGGACCGGCGCGATGTGGATCGTTATTGCGGCGCTGCTCTCCTCCGCGATTGTGATGTCGTTGGCTCAGGTGGCGCTGTATCTCGCCGGTGGCGTTGCTATGACCTCTCGCCTCAGCCAGGAGCCCTGGTTTGCGGACGCCGGCGTGTGGAGTCCGCGCGTTTTTCAATGGAACGCGGCGATGGTGGCCGGCGCATCGCTCGTGTGGTCGTTTCTCCGTCTGGGGCTGGGGCGGATGAGCCCTGCGAACCCGAGCCCGTCTGAGTCGAACGCAGGCGACTCCGACCCTTCGATGCGAGCGAGGACGCCGCTCTCTGCGGCGTCGCGGCTTCTGAATCCGTCATATCCCGCCATGGATCGAGTGGCGGGCTGGGCCGCGCTGATGGTCGGCGTTGGTTTGGCCGCCTGGGCGCTTCTGCCTGCGATCGTCTCGGAGTGTGGCGGCGCGATGGCGCCGGAGATCGCCGGGCTGCGGGCGCACGCGGCGGAATGGGGCTCCTGGGCCGTTCTCGCGCTGTTGGGCGTCTTGATGATTGCACGGGGACTTGAGAGGCGTCGAGCGGAAGCGATCATTTGCAGCTTCGGCTGTCTTTTTGCCATCTGTGCGCTGGCGGCGGCGCGATTTGAGGGCGCTTGTCAGGCGACACTCGCGTGGCGGTGGATTGGCGCCCTCGTCTGTCTGGTCAGTTCATTACTCGTCGTTGAATGGTGGGGCTCCGGCGAAGAAAGTCGGCGATCAAGCCACCTGGGGGACATTCTGTCGAGCCTGCAGTCGAGCTGGTTTGTTCAGTCTGTCTTTGCGATTCCGGTGATCGTCGCGACAGCGGCCGCCGCAAATGCGATGGCGAGTGGCGTCGGCTCGATCGCGGCGCCGGCGAGTGATGTCGGAATTCGATTCTGGATGATCGGGCCGATCGTCGTCATCGCCGCGGGGCTCATCGGCTTCAGTGTGTCTCGCGGCGTTCGTGTCAGGTACGTCATCCTTGCGGCGCTGCTCTTATGCTGCAGCGTCACAAGCGCGGAAGAGACGCTTCGACTCCGCAATACTCAGGGGGCGTTCCCGGATTTCGTCTGGCTCGTGCAACTGAACGCGATTGTGTTTGCGGGAGTGATCCTCACCTGGCGGGCAATCCTCGCGTTGCGCCGAGTCGAGACGGATCACGCGCGCGACTGGACAACTCGGCTTCTTTTCGCGCTGCGTATCGCGAACGGCGCCGTGCTGCTGCTCGCCGCAGCTGCGATTGCAATGGAGCCGGTTTCGCTCAGTTCGGTCGTGACACAGGCTGGCTCGCTCTGGTCCGTCCTGGCGATCGGACTGACGGAGTTTGCCATCTTCGTCGCGGGCGCGCGCGAAAAGAGACCGCACGCCGGCCGGCACACGATCTGGCTTCTTTACGCGGCCGTAGTTCTCTCATCGTCTGTGTCGGCGCTCAACTGGGACAGCGGCCGATGGGAGACGTATCACGCGCTGATGGTCGCGCTCTGCCTGGCCGGAGGCCTGCGGCTGATCGTTGGCCAGTTGGAGTCCCGGCGATTTCTGGGCGCGGGTCTGACACAGGCGCTCCAGGCGGCGGCGGAGGGGCCATCCGATTCGATCGGGCACGATCTCGCCTGCGTGGCCTGCGGATACAATCTCCGCACGCTCGACGCCAAAGGAGCCTGTCCCGAGTGCGGCGAGCGCGTCAGCGTGTCGAAACTGGCCGCAATCGAGAGACTGTCGCCTGAGTGGTCGGCGCGATGGAGGCGACTTCGCGCGACGATCGGCGGCATGACACATGTCTGCCTGATTCTGGTCGCGCTCCTCGTGATTCGGGCGGCGATCGATGATCCGCAGGCGCCGTGGTGGTCGGCGGGCGCGTGCCTGGTGATGTGCGGAATCGCCAATGCGTCCGCGGTCTGGGAGCCGCGTCGCGCGTTTGCCTTCGTGGGGGCGATTGCGCTGTGTCTTGGGGCCAGTCTTGTCTGGCGCGATGTTCAGATTGGCGCCCTTTCATGGTCCTCCCTGAGTGCGATGGCGGATCTCGTGAGTGTGAACATCGCGGCACTGGCTGCAGCCGCCATCGCGTGGATCTGGGTCGAACGAAAGTTCCTTCGGCCGAAGCTTGCGGACCGCGAGGATGATCGTCCGTACGCGCTGCATCAATTCGCGGCGACGGCCGGAGTCGTCCTGCTCGCGATGATCGCCGGCGCCGTTCTGGGCGCCGGATTTACCGCCGATACGACGACCCATGTCGGGCCGATTGTCTGGGCCGCGTGGGGCGCCGTGACGCTCCTGCTTTTGATTTGCGCGATCAAGCGGGAGTTCGTGTACGCGTGGGCGGGGCTCTACGTGATCGGTCTCGCAGGGATCGCATTGGCCACAGTGCGGTTTCAGGCGTCGGCGGAAACACTGGCGCTGGCTCTCTCACTGGAGGCGAGCGCGTACGCGCTTCTGGTGGCGACTTGCCTTCGCCGGCGTCTCAGCGAAACGGGAACGACAGCGGGGCTCACGTGGTTGGCGCCGGCGCAGGTGGCGCTGATGCTGGCTTCCTGTGGGCTCGCGTTGTTCGCATGCATGACGTCGCCTCTTTTTGCGATGCGCGCGCTGGCGGGCCTGGCGCCGTTGATGTGCGCAGTCGGGGCCTGCAACCACGCGGGCCGCGAGTCCGGGCGCTACTGGTTGACTTTCTGCGTCCACATGGTCGGTCTCGGCGTCCTGACGCTGAGTCTGTCGATGGTGAACCCGGAGGCGGGCGCTCAGCTTTATCTACGGAGTCTTCTGGCCGCAGTCGCCATGTGGGTGATGATCGTCATCGCCGCCATACTGACTGGAACGATGGCGCCCGGGGCGCGGATGCTGATGGCGATGCGTCCGGCCGTGATGTCGTTTTCCGGCGTCGCCGCCGCGGGCCTGGCCTTTGTGATGACGGGAGACATTCGCGGTCTCCTGGCGAGATCGGCGCCGGAGCTCGCGCCGGCGATCCAGATCATCTTCATCGCTGTCGGCGCCGTGTTCGTGGTGGGGCTGTTATTCGCCGCGATGCGCGAACGGTTCGATCCGTGGCGGACGCCGATGGCCTGTCGCGGCGCGCATGTCTATGGCGCCGAGGTTCTGGCGGCGATGCTGGGTGTGCACATTCGCGCCACGGCGCCCTGGCTGTTCTCCGGATTCCTCACCCAGTATTGGCCCGTGATTGTGATGGGGCTGGCGTTTCTCGCAATGTTCGCATCGGAACTCCTTGAGCGAAGAAACGCTGCGGCGATCTCAAGTCCGCTGGGTCGTACGGGCCTTTTTCTGCCGGCGCTGGCGCTGCTGGAGTTCTTCGTCGCGTCGTCCAGCGTTCATTATACGATCGTGCTCATTGCGGCCGGGACGTTCTACGCCGTCGTCGCCTCGCTTCGGCGCTCAATGGGGTTCGGTCTTGTCGCCTCATTCCTCTTTACGGGCGCACTGTGGTACTGGCTGCATCAGACGGAAACGCTGAACATCACTCAGCATCCGCAGTTGTGGATCATTCCGCCGGCGCTTGCGGTGCTGGTGGCGGGCCACCTGAGTCGCGACAGACTGACTGAAGGCCGGCAAAAGGGAATCAACTACGGATGCCTGATTGCCATCTACGTCTCATCAACGGCGGACGTTTTTCTCATCGGCGTTGCCAGTGCGCCCTGGCTGCCGCTGGTTCTCGGCGGTCTGTCCGTCGCGGGACTTCTGGTGGGAATCGCATTCCACGTCCGTTCGTTTCTGCAGCTCGGGACTGCGTTTCTGGGTGTTTCATTGGTGACGATCATCTGGTACGCCGCCGAGGATCTCGGATGGACCTGGGTCTGGTACGTTGCCGGAATCGCCCTGGGCGCAATGATCATCACATTGTTCGCGCTCTTTGAGAAGAAGCGCAGCGAGATGACGGCCATGCTCCGAGAGATGAGAGAGTGGCGAGGCTGATCGTCAGATGCGGCGCCGCCGAGGCCTTGTCAAACACCTGCGGCGCGATGGCGTCACGGACAGCCGCCGGCCAGCAGGCAACTGGCGAAGGCGGCGAGGTCGCCGGCTGTTGTCACGACATCATCGCTGTTCATGTCCGCGGCGCAGAATTCGTCAGTCCCCGGGGCCGGTGGATTCAGAATCGCCGCTGTGAATGGCTCAACATCGCGGCCGTTGACCTGACCATCCAGGTTGACGTCGCCCTTTACGCAGCTCGTCCCACAGCCGATGTCCAGGAAGAGGACCGCGTCGATGGCGGCTTCCGTCCGGGAGTTGTTGGGGTTATCCGCGGCGCTGAATCGAATGCGTACGGTCCCGGGATCGGCGAACACATCGTTCAGCAGCACGTTCCGCTGCGACCAGCCAACGCTGTCAGCGACGGACTCAAAGTCGACAAAATTGACGGCGCTGTTGTTGGCCAGTTCGACCAGCAGTCGATCTTCATCCTGATTGCTGTTCGTGAACCAGCGCGCGTACTGAATGACGGGGTTCTCAGTGGTTGAGAAATTGACGGCGGGGGACCAGAGCCGTGTCGGACCGCCGTCCACGTCGTCGCTCTCCGACAGGGTTCCCGTCAGGTAGCACTGGCCGGAGCCGTCATAGTCCGAAACGGGCGCGCCGAACAGACCGGCGCCCGTCGGTGTTCCGAGGGTCCACGCGCCGCTCTGCAGCGTTTGATTGGTGACAAACCAGCCGCCTGCCGATTCAAAGTCAAACGCCGAGAGGATCGTCACGGAGGCGCCTGACAGCGTCGAGTATGTCGTACTCGGCGCGCCGAACGGCGAGCTCGACACGGCGCCTGTCGTGGTCGCAAATGTCAGGTAGTAGTCGACGCTTCTCGCGCACGGCATGGATGGGAACGCAATATCAAACTCATTTGCGCTGACGTCCTGCAGGGGCGCTGTCAGCCAGCCGTCGCCATAGTTGTAGTGGAGTACGCCGCTGCCCGGCGCGACTTCGTAGAAGTTTCGCCCCATGACATTGACGCGCGTCGTTTCGCCGCCCGATCCGCCGACGAGCATGGGGCGGCCGTTCGGAAAATCGTATTCAAAGTAATTGGGTACGCAGACGCCGATGGGATTCGCCAGCGCCGCCTGTAGATCGACATTCTCGATCGATGTGCCGGAATTGTAGCCCGACTGAGCGCAGCCGCCGTTGGTATGAATCGCGATGGCGATGTCGGAGCCATCAAAGAACACGGGTGAACCGGAATCGCCGCCGGAGCTGTCGATCGGGTAGTGAAGCCACGTGCCGATCTGGTTGGTAAAGGGTCCCGTCAGGGTCTTCTGCGCAAGGTTGTAGGAGGGGGGCACTGTGCTGTCAGTGCTGCCGAACCCTGTCTTGCGGAGGATCTGCCCCATGGGGGCGGGAACGGAATCGGCGAGCGCGTAACGATCGCCCTGCGACTCGTAGGGCGTCAGGCCCGTCGTCGAATTGTCGAACACGCCGAAGTACGCCCAGTCCTCGCCGACTTCGATGGCGCCGTCCGGCGTGTACTGAAGCGACGCCGGATCGACGGCGTACTGATCGCTCGGCGGCGGATGCACGATGGCGCCCGTGCTCGATGAGGGGGGGACGTTGAACTCCAGAACATCGGCATTGCTGGAAACGACGCAGTGTCCGGCCGTCAGCTGGCAGAAATTCGCGTCGTTGATGAGCCACGCCGTACAGCCGACCGGCACGACACGCGCCGCGCGCGGGTCGGTCGACGGCAGGCGATCGTCGGCGCCGTCGCAGATGTTGCGCGTGCCGGCCGCCTGAACGCCGACAGTGGCGCCGTCGACGGTCACACGACAGGGGCCGCTCGCCGGCTCGGCAATGATCTCGACATCCACTGCGCCTCCATTGAAGTAGGCGCTCGTGTTTCGCCATTCACCCGCGGAGCGTGAATTGAGCAGTTGTGTGTAGCCGTCCAGCGCCGACGTGACACGCAGTCGGACCGCGGATCCGCCGCGGCCCAGGTGCACATCGCCGAATCGCAGGCGCATCCAGGGAGCGCCGACGACTTCGACGCGCTGTGACCAGATCACCTTCGCCTCGGCGCCGGTGTTCTCAATCCAGCCGGAATCGAATGGTGTTGCGACCTCAGTGCTGGCGAGCGGCGCCGTCTGCGCAACGGCGCCGGCGCTGAGCGCCGCAACGAGACAGACGACGAAACGATTCAGAATAGACGTGTAACGATTCATGGACTAAGGGCAATTCTCCAGCAGTATGCACTGGACGAACATCTGCAGGTCGTCGCCGAGCTCCAGCATTCCGTCATCATCCATGTCGGCGGCGCAGAACGCCGTGGTTCCCTGTGCCGGCGGCGTGATCAGGGCGGCCGTGAAGCCATCCAGGTCGCGGCCGTCGCGCTGCATATCGCTGTTGAAGTCGCCCTTGACGCAGGTCACGCCCGAGCCACATTCGTAGTCGATGATCGTCATTGCATCGACGGCGGCTTCCGTCTCCGAATTGTTCGGCTGGTCCGACGCGCCGAAGCGGAATCGCACGCCCGTCGTCAGATCACCGAAGTCGGCGATGCGATAGCGGCGTGAATTCCAGCCGGGGCCCTGATCGCCGAATTCGTCCTTCGTCTGCCACGACAGCCCCCCGTTGTTCGAGAACTGAAGCGTGAATCTGTCGAGCACGGGGTCGTCCGTCGTGAACCAGACGTCGTAGGCGAGGAACGGATTGTTGGCGGCGCTCAGGTTGAATGACGGCGAGCGCAGTCGCGTCGGGCCGCCATCGAGATCCACATTGTCGGCGAGCCCCGTCGCCCAGCATTGGCCGGAACCATCCGAGTCGGCGTCGGGACCGCTGAATTCTCCGTCTCCCGTCGGAACGCCGCGCTCAAAGCCGCCGTTGGCGACATTCAGGTCCTGCAGCGTCCAGCCGCCCAGGTCTTCGAAGTCGAACGCATGCAGCGTCGTGATGCCCGTTGCGGCGACGGTTCGATAGGTCGACAGCGGATTCTGAATCTGATCGGGGAAGCGAACGCCGAGCGAAGTGCCGACGCTGACGTAGTAGTCGATCAGCGTACCACAGACTTCGGAAGGAAAAGTCGCTTCGTAGAGACCCGGCGAGAGTTCCACCATGGACTCCGTGATCCAGCCTTCACCGGCGTTGTAGTGGAATTCTCCGCTGTCCGGCGTCGGCATTGTGCCGTTGGCGCCCGTGACCATGACCTGCAGCGTTGCGCCACCATTGGGATGCACAAACTCGGGCCGTCCGTTCGGGAACGAAAACACGATCGGGATGCAGACACCTGTCGGCAGCGCCAGCGCCTTTCTCAGGGCGGCGTTGTTCACGCTGGTTGCGAGATTCGCGCCAGTGAACAGTGCGCAGCCGTCCCGCACCAGGATGCCGATCATCTCGCCATTCGAGTCCAGTGTGACGGGGGCGCCCGAATCGCCGAACGTGGCGTCAGTGGCCACCTCAAGTTCGTCGCCTGTCTGATCGACAAACGGTCCTGTCACTTCCTTGGCGACAAAGCTCCACGTGCGAAAGACGGGAGGGACCGTCGCCCCGTGTCCGAAGGTGCGAAGCGTCTGCCCCGTCGCTGTCGGGATTTCATCGGCCAGCGGGAAGTAGTCGCCCTGTGTCTCGAAGGGCGTCAGCCCTGATGTGCTGTTGGGGAAGCAGCCGAAATAGCCCCAGTCTTCGCCGGCGTTTCCGGTCTGTCGCTGGACGGAGGCGGGGTCAGCGACGTACTGATGTTCCGGCGACGGATGCATCAGCGTCGTGCCGTTCGGAAAGCTCAGCGGGGCGTTGAACTCGATGACGACACCGGCGCCGAGGGCGCCTGCGCAACCCGCGCTGGTCAACAGGCATCGATTGCCGTCGTCGATGATCGCGGCCGTGCAGACGTTCAGCGAATCCCCTTCGCCGATGACAACGCGCGCGACGCGCGGATCTTCCGACAGGACGCGATCGTCCAGCGAGCCGCAGATCGTTCGAGGCGCGCCATTCTCGACGATTTCGTCGGCGTCGCCGCTCATGACCTCGGCAATCTCCAGGACGACAGGTTCGGGCGATATCGTCCCGAAGGCTTCGATGCGAATCTGGTCGCCGTTGAAATAGGCCGAGTAGCCCCGCCATCGCGCGAAGTCGACCGCGTCGAGTATCTGCACAGCGCCGTCGAGCGTGGACGTGATGCGAATGAACCCGCCCTGGCCGGGCGTGAATGCGGGGAACTTAACGCGTTCGAACCGCACGCGCATCCAGGCGGCGCCGGGCGACTGCTCGACGACACTGGCGACGGGCCGAACGGCGGTCCGGGTCGTTACCTCGGGCGCCGACAGCGATCCGTCGCTCAATCCTTCGGCCGAGACGACGGCGCATACCAGAAACGCCACCGCAAACGCCGCAATCCCAAAGCTGCATCGCGGAAGGCGGCATGACTTCAACAACATGATGACTCTCCTGCGTGGTGCTCGCCGTTTCTGGCTGGCGACTCGAACGACGATATGCCGGATCGTCATCTGAGTCATTGTCGTGCATCTGCGGCGAGCGAATGTCACGGTTTCCGGCGCCATGGAGGATCGCCGGATGTGTCGTTCACGCCGCAGATCTCAAACTCTCAATCGAGCCGCAAAGCCCGCTGCGACGCAGTCATGTCGCAGCGGGCTCACGGGATGGTCTCGGAGTCACAACGATCGTGGCGGGCCGATCATTTCGGACCGGCCGCCACGATTTCGCGTGCGTCCTTAGTTGTCCAGCAGATCCGCCACGAAGTCGGCAATATCGCCGACGTCAGGCGAACCACTGTTGTTGTAGTCGATGCAGTCACACGAACCGCCGCTGGCGCCATTCGTCAGGATGCAGATGACCGCTCCCTGAATGTCGTCGCCATCGCCGTCGCCGTCACCATCGACGTCACCGCTGATCGTCGCGCAACCCGTGTCCGTGATCTGGACCTGGATGAACGCGTCGCCGAGGCTCGTTCCCTCGCTGTCGCGCAGTGTCACGAGCGAAAGCACGAGGCGATCGTCCGTGATGAATGTGTCGTCAGGCTGGAACGAGTTGATGAACACGCCATCGTCAAACAGGCCGTTGCCGTCGAGATCGACGGGATCGCCTTCCCGCATGACCAGCGTGTCGCCGTTCATGACGAGGACGTTGTCGTAGTTCGTGTCGGGCTCACTCGTGTTACCGGCGACGATGTAATCGCCCATGCGATTTCCGTTCACCAGCGTGAGAATGTCGCCCCACGTTTCTGCGCCACCCAGGACCGACGCGCCGGATTCGGCGATCAGGACGCCGTTCTTGTAGGCGTAGTCCAGGTTGGCGACATCGTCACCTCGGGCGTACCAGTCGCCATTCGGAACGAGCTTCGTCGCGAAGACGTCGGCCATGGCGCCGAGGCTGCCGACCAGATCCCCCTCGCGGAGGACGACAACGCCGTCATACACGAGGACCAGATCGGTCGCCGTGGACCCTTCGTCGTCGCCGAGGATGAGCGTGTGCAGACCGTCCGGTGTCGTGCGGAAGGCGTCCGACGAGTCGAACGAATCCCAGTTCACACCATCGATCTGGTTGGCCCGCGACTGCAGGAAGACCACGAGGTCCACACCGAGCAGCGGGTAGTAGAAGGACGATACGTTGGTGATCGGCGTGCAGTACCAGCCGATCGTGTTGTCGTCTCGCAGGTGGACCAGGCCGATGGACGAACCCAGGGCCGCGGACGGCGCCGGCGCATCCCCTGTTGTCAGGGCGCCGGACAGGACGTCACCTTCCTTGAAGGCGATTGTGTCCACACCGCTGAGGCGTCGCAGCACGATTTCGTCGTCGCTGGTCGTGCCGCCGCGCGATCGGGCGTTCCACGCCAGATCGTTGTTGTTGTTGAAGCCGGCGTTGCCGTCCATGAAGTCCCAAACCTCGCCCGCTTCACCCGGAACCGGCTGGCCTTCCTGGGCGAGGACATCGCCCGTCGTGCCTCCACCAATCAGCAGCGTGTTCGCCAGATCAGTTCCGAGCGAGTTCGTGCAGTTGATGAACCACGCGGTACCGTCCGGACTCACTTCAAGGTCGGCGACCGAGTTGAACTCGGAGAAGGTCAGGGCGCCCGCGAGATCGCGCGTGCCCGGGACTTCCGCCGACGAATGGCCGGAGATTTCCGAGTACACCAGATTGATGTCTCGGTACGCGCCGGCGCGGGTGATCGTCGTGGCGAGGTTGTTGCCGTCGTCCGGATCGACTTCCGTCGCCGTCACGCTGGCCTGGTTGATGTAGGACGCTTCGCCCAGCGGCGTGAGCACGACAGTGATCTGCTCGCTGGCGAATGCGGCGATGGAGGCGTAGTTGATCTCCAGAACACCCGGCAGCACTTCCATGTACGGGACCGATACCGAAACGAGGTTGACGTTCGTCGGCAGCGTTTCCGTCACCACGACACCTGTTGCCGCGCCGGGGCCGAGGTTCGTCACGTCGATCGTGTACGTGATGTTCTCGCCGAGCGGCGTGACACCACTATCCGTCTTCGTGATCTCAAGGTCCGCGACGCTGCCGTTGATCGTATCCAGGCTGAACGTGTCATTCGCCGGATTCGTGTCCACCTCCGTCACGGAGAGGAGCGTCAGCGTGTTCGTCACGAGTTCCTGAGCCAGGGCCGTCACAGTGATCGTGTACTGGAACGGCGTGCCCGGTCCGACGAGCGCGATCGTCACGTCGATGTCGCTTCCGTTCTGCGTGAAGGGAACCGACGCCGTGACGAAGCTGACACCGGCGGGCAGCGTGTCTCGAACGACGACGTTGGTGGCCGGGGCCGGTCCGTCATTGGTCACTGTGATCGTGTAGTCATAGTTCTGGCCGACAGGGGCGCCGCCGTTGTCGATCTTGGAGACGCCGACATCGACCTCATTGACGATCTCCACGGCCGCGGCGCTGCCGGTGTTGTTGGCGGGCTTCGGATCGGCCTGGTCAACGGTTGACGCGCTCGCCGATGTGACGACGGCGCCATTTTCCGCTTCGGCCTGAACCGTGACCTCAAAGACCTCGCAGGCGTATGCCGACAGGCTCGCGATGGAGGCCGACAGCATGCCGGAGGCCGGCGGGTTTTCCGTGACGCCGTTCGTGCCGGACACGAAGGAGAACTCCGCCGGCAGGTTGCACGTTAGCGCGATGTTCGTCGCATCCTCGGGACCGCGATTGCAGACCTCGATCGTGTAGGTCATCTGCTGTCCGAGGGCGTTGAGCTTCGTCGTCGATCCCGTGACGCGGACGGCGATGTCGGCGCCCGTCGCTTGGGCCGAGACCGGGGCGACGAGGTGAATCAGGGCGCGACCGATCTCGGGACCGGAGTCGCCGGAATCCGTCGTGTCCGTCATGTCGACCACGCAGTAGAAGTCGCCGGACGGCGTCAGGACGGCCGTGTGTTCATCAAACGTTCGAACGTATCGGTTGTCGTCGAACAGGCCGTTGCCGTCGACGTCAATCGGATCGCCCTCGCGCAGGACTTCCGTCGTGCCGTTCAGGACACAAACGGTATTCTTGCGGCGATTCGCACGGTCCGTTCGTCCCGTGATGATGTAGTCGCCCTGAGTGTTCGAAGCGACGAAGTGGAAGCCCTGGCTGAAGCTGTCGCTGGGCTGGCCCGTGGCGTCATCCCAGTTGTCGGGAGCGCCGGGATAGATGGGATCGCCACCCTTGGCGAGCAGCGAGAATGAGGTTCCGTCGCCCTTGACCATCCAGTCTTCCGTGGCGTCATCCGTGCTTCCGTAGGCGAACCACTCGCCGTTGGCCGCCATCTGGGCGTACTCGAGCGTCGACGTGTTCGACGTGAGGCCCGGAATGACGCTGTCTTCCTGGATGACAATCTGGTTGTTGACGGCGACGACACCGTCACTCAGCGTGGAACCGGTCAGGCCGCCCTGGACGATCCAGTCGAAACCGGCGCCGTCCAGCCAGAACGTGTCATCGTTGAACGCGTCGTTCCAGTTTTCCGCCGTGCCCATCGGGCCGTTGGTTTCGGAATGCGCCAGGAGGGAGAGACCGCTGTTGGCCAGCAGCAACTGATCCTGGCCCGACGTGAGTCCGTCCACGAAGTCGAGGAACGTGCCGAATCGGCCGCTTCCGTCGAAGTTGACGCCGCCCCAGCTGATGCTGGTGTCGCCGTAGGTGATGCCGGGATCGTTGAAGGCCGGAATGGCGTCGCCCGTCTGAACGAGCGTTGTGAAGCCCGTTCCCGTCCATTCAAAGATGCCGCGGTTGTTGCCTGAGGTCGTCGCCGCGTTGATGGCGAAGTGACCGCTGTTGTTGGGAATCAGGCGCGGATGAAGGATGAACTCGTCGAGCGTGAGCATCGAGTCCGACGCCGTCGTGACGGCCTGCTGGGCCACGGCGGAGAAGACGCCGTCCTCACCGAGCACGACGATGTCATTGATCGCGTCGTCCAGTGTTGTCGTGACGACGAAGCCGACGTAGCGACCGTCCGGACTCGCGTAGGGCGGTCGGATGATCGTGTTGGTGCTCGTCAGGATGCTGACCTGGAACACGCCGCCGAGCGAAGGATGACCGAAGATCGTCGACGAGGTTCCATTGCCGCCTTCTTCCGGAAGCCGCTCGGTGTAGCAGATCGCGTTAACATACGGGAAGTCTCGAACTTCGGCCGTGTGTGTCTTTGTATTGTCGAGCTGGAACGGATCAGGGAAGGCGCCGCCCGGCTGAACGCTGGCTGTCGCTGTCACGAAGCCGGCGCCGAGCGTATCGACTGTGATCGTTACCATTTCCGGCTGGCCAATTGCGAAGGGCGCTAAAACACCCGTGACCGTATTCCCGTTGATGACGGGCGTGCTGAGACCGCCGACGGCGCTCGCAACGCTGATCGACGCGGAGCCCGTGAACTCGATTTCGTACATCATGCTGCCGGCGACTTCGGAACCCTGGTTCTCATTCGTCAGCGTGTAAACGATCTGATCGCCGAGTCCGACGTTGCCGTCGTTGATGAGGTCATTGCCGTTGGTCGTGACGGCGAGGGCGTTTCGCAGATTCGCAACGCCGGCCGGCTGGGCCAGGGCTGAAGGCGCCCACGTGGCGCCGGCGGCCAGTTCCGTCGCCGCCCATTGATTCGTGAAGCTCGGGTCAAACAGGTTCGTCGCGAGGTCATAAACGAGAATGTCGCCCGGCTGATCGATTGTCAGGTAGAGCTTGCCGTCACCGATCGCCATGCCGTCGATGTCGGGCGTCGTCGATGTTCCGCAACCGCTGCAGATCAGCGTGACGTCGGGCGTCGCCTCGACCAGGGCGATGGCGTTGGCGCCGCCTCCCAGAACGTTGTCGATGTCGACCGAGTAGATACCGGCGCCGCCACCGCTGAAGCCGGTGGAGTTGTCGTTGTTGAAGATATAGAACAGGCCATTGGCGGAGTTGTAGGCGATGGAGCGAACGTCGATGTCATTGACGCTGCCAACGCCCGGATCCGTCGTAAAGTCGAGGATCAGTGTTGCGGCGCCCGTGTTGACATCGATCGAGTAGATGCCTTCGGGGCCCGTCGTCGAACCGGACGAGTTTCGAACGCCATAGAGGACGCCGTTGGCGTACGTGAGGCCGTCCATCGTCGTGATGCTCGTGCACGTCGTGCACTGCATGTCGGCGATGTACTCGCTGACCATAAAGCCGTTCGTGTCCCGCAGGTCGAAGAAGGTGCGATAGAGTCGCGCCTGGTCCTGCCAGTAGAAGACACGATTCGACTCGTCGGCGGCGATGCCCTCCGGGCCGTCTGTTCCGGCGCCGGGGGGGAGCGTGCTCTCATCGGGGCGGAACAGGTTGGTGAACGCCGTCGTGTTGACGTCCATGTGCTGGACGTAGAGGTCCTCTTCGTCCACCGAGATGACCAGCTGGGCGTTGGCCTGTCTGGGCGCAAACGCCGAGAGGGCCGCAAGGACGGCGAGCCACGTGACTCGCGTGCAGATTCTTCTCATCGAACTCCTCCTCGTTGGTGCTTCAAATTGAGAACCGATTCGCCCGCCAGCGCGGGCAATCGAGTGAAATCCAGCGCAGGGTGAAACGCCATGGCGCCCCCTGACGCGACAATGGACTGACGTGCTGGTATCAGAAGGCGATCGCCGATGCGAACGAACAGGCGCGCCGATAGACTTGATTCCGACTGCATTGGATCCGTTCATGCGCCGCCTGCCACAGCGATGAAGACCGCGGACGCGGATCTTCCGCACTTTGCTCGCTGACTCGCCGCTTTCGAACCGGAACACGAACCCCCCAACAATCAAGCGTCCGACGATCGACCTGAGGTAGTGCAAGGCGCCCAAGGGGCCACGTGTGTCGGAGATCGCACTGTAGGGCAGTCCGCGTCTCAAAGTCAAGCTTTTCAACCGCCCGGAAGGCAGCGACACGATCGCGGCACTGCGTTGCGAATCAGTCCTCAACCGGTCCGAATGGACGACGATCGATTCGACCAATCGTCAACAATTCGACGCGCGATCTCCGGCGACTTTGTTCCGCGACGTCGGACTTTGTTCCGCTTACACCGCCTGGTGAACCGAGCCCGGGATATTGCGTCCGGAAGCGCCGATGCACTATGATCGCAAACGGCGGGCGCCGTCGAGCGATGGGAATCAACAATCCCAAGTGATTCTTGGGGCGGGAGTTGCTTACCGTGTATCAGCATGCATCGACCCGAGTCAGGGCCGCGATTGCGGTCCTCGTGATGATTTTCTCTTTTGGGCAGGTTCGACTCGCCGAAGCGCAATCACTCCAGCCAGCGCTATTTGTGACGGACCATATCGCAACCGCGCCTCAATTCGGAAACTACGCGTCGATCAGGTCCTTCACTGTTTCCCCGGATGGAGTTCTGACACCGGTGGGAACCTACTACACCAACGATTACCCCTATGAGTTGTCGCTTTCGCCGTCGGGCAGGTATCTGGCCGTCGGTCACGCGTCGGCGCTGACGAACGAGGATCTCCTGGTCTTCGAGGTCAATGCGGACGCGTCATTAACGATGTTCGCCGTCGTGACCGTCCAGAGTTCGCCCTTCGAGATCGACTGGATCGACGATTCCACGCTTCTCGTTCTTGAGACGTCCAACGGAAACAGCGGCGTCTGGACGTATCAGTTCGACCCGAATGCGGCGATGCCGCAGAAGATTGTTCCTCTGGATGACGCGCGAACCGGCGTCTTCTCATCGCAGTTCCGGCTTCATCCGTCACTGCCGGTCGTTTACGTCGCGGACTCGCCGCTCATCGGCACGAACTTCCTCCGGTCCTTCGAAATCGCCCCTGACGGGGCGTTGTCGACGCTTCAGTCGCTTGCGGTCGCCCCCTACGCGCTCGACATCGACATCACGCCGAATGAACGCTACCTGTACATGGTGTCCGGCGCCGGATCGGATGGTGTTCAGGGCTTCGAACTCGACTCGAGCGGCATGATGACGCCTCTGGCGTTCAGCCCGTTCCCAACGCCGGATGGCGCCGCCAGCCACATCAAGATCACGCCGAGCGGCGGCATTGCGATCGTCTTTCACGGGGCGACGGAGACGATTCGCTCGTTCTCCATCAGCCCGGACGACGGATCGCTGTTCAACACCGGCTTCAGCTTCAACATCGGCGGCAACGGCATCTTTGAGGCGATCGAAGTCTTCAACAATCTCCTGTTTGTGACGCGAAACTCCGGCAGCGGCATCAACGCCGGCATCCTTGCCTACAACGTCCACATTGACGGGTCGTTTTCACCCGTCGGGGATGGCGATCCGATCTTCGCCGGCACGCGACCTTACTTTATGGAAACATGGAACCCGCTGGCGATTCAGCTCGGCGATATCAACGCCGACGGCGCCGTGGATGAACTGGACATTCCCCTGTTTGCCGCCGCCCTTGTGGGTGATCCCGTCGAGCCCGTTCACGTCACACGCTCCGACATCAATATGGATGGTTCGACGGATGGCCTCGATGCGGAGCCTTTTGTCAACGCCTACCTCTCACCTGTCGCGACGGGCGCGTGCTGCTTCACGGATGCGCCCTGCCAGGTGGTTTCGCAGGATGAGTGCGTGAATACGCTGGGTGGAACGTTTGGCGGTGTCGGCGTTCCGTGCTCGGTTTGTCCGGCCCTGCCGGCGCCGGCGATCTCGTTCGTCTTTGGACAGGGACCGCCGTACTGCAACAACCTCGTGACGCCGTATCAGTTCTTTGTGTTCGGCGAGAACTTCTCGTCTCAGGCGGATCTCCGCTTCGTGCACGATACGCTGCCTGACATCCTGCCGTTCAATCTCGAAGTGCTCGACGCCACGTCCGTCGGCGCCGACTTCGACTTCAACGGCGTGCCTGCGGGGACCTACCAGTTGCTGCTGACGAACCCGGACGGCCAGTTCGTCTTCAGCCCGGACGACTACGTCATCGGTTCCTGCAACTAAGCGCCATCCGATTGATGACGCCCATCAGTTAACAAGACATTCGCCGCCCGGAAGGATGACTTCCGGGCGGTTTTTTGTTGTGCGGGCCACGGCTGAACCTGTGACGCGTGAATCGTGTCGATGGCCGAACATGACTTCGTGAGGCGCGGGTACAACCCGCGGCGTGAGCGGCGGCTCGGTCCACGCTCCGCATCGTCAGACAGGACCGCCGGCAGCGCGAGGAAATCCGGAGTGGACTGGGCCCGCCCGGACTCGAACCGGGAACCAAGAGATTATGAGTCCCTTGCTCTAACCAATTGAGCTACGGGCCCATGCGCACGCCGGCGCAGCGTTCGCAATCTTAGTCGAATCAGCGGGTTACGCTAGCGACGCTATGGCGCGCCGGAGGCTTTGGACCGGTTCAGATGCAGCGCATGTCGGGGAGCGCGAAAGCGCGTAATCGGATCGAACCGATCGCATCCACAGGTAAGCGTCTTCACTAATTTCAGCGTTCCTGAACAACAACTTTCAGCGTGACTTCCCTGCCGTCGCGCAGGAGCGTGGCGGCAACCTCCTGTCCGGGCTGAAGCGTTTTGAGGAAGTCGGAGAACGCGCGAAGGTTGGCGATCGCTTCGCCATTCACTCGAATGAGCGTGTCGCCCGCCTGCACGCCGGCGCGAGCGGCAGGGGAGTCGGGGACGGTCGATTCGACGCGCACGCCGGGGCCGGCAAAGGCGAAATCCGGGACCGTTCCGAAGCTGACGCGCCGGCCGGAGGACGGCGGATGCGGAGTGGTGGCGCCGCTGGCCGCGCCGTCGATCCGATTGGTGAGCGGCGCTTCACGTGTCAGCAGATACGCCACGGCCTCTTTGACGAAGGTCGCAACTTTGACAAGGCCGGCGCCATCGACCTTGTCCATCGTGTCGCCGGGTCGATGGTAATCCGCGTGGGCGCCCGTGAAGATCTGCACGGCCGGCGATCCCGCCGCGATAAAGCTCTCCTGATCCGATCCCTCCGTCGACTTCGGCACGAACTTGTTGGGGACGCCCGTCACAAATCCGCAGCCGCGAAAGATGTGCGGCCACTCGTCCGCCGTCGCCGTGCCGTGAATCGAGATGGCGCCGTCGAACAGCCGCCCCACGGTGTCGAGGTTGATGACGCCGCGAATGTCCTCGACGGGCGAACTGGGGTGTTTCACATAATGTTGCGAGCCGAGTCGGCCGCACTCTTCCGCCGAGAACGCAATGACGACGAGGCTCCGCGGCGCGGCGCCTTCGGCGGCGAGATTGCGAGCCAGCTCCAGCATGACCGCCACGCCGCTGGCATTGTCATCGGCGCCGGGATGTACTTTGCCTTCGTCGCCGGCGTGAACATCCGGCCAGCCTGATCCCAGATGATCGTAATGGGCGCAGAGGATCACGGATTGGTCGCGCCAGTCCGGGCGCGTACCGGGGAGAACGCCGATGACATTGATCGCCTCAACGGGCCCGCCGTCCTGTCCCTTTGCCACTTCGAACTTCTGGAACCAGGTTCCCGCATCGCCCGCCGGCTTCAGGCCCGCCGCGGACATCTGTTCCGCGATGTAGTCGGCCGACGCCTTGAGGCCCGGCGTTCCGAGGCCGCGACCGGCGCGTTCAGGCGCCGCGAGCCACGCAACATGTTCCATGAGTTTCTTCTGCGAGAAGACCGGTGGGAGTTCCGCCAGCGCCGGCCGTGACTCCGGCCGCGGCTGCGGTGTGGCCGCAAGGGCGGCCGCGTCGAGTGTGACAACGAGCGGAGAGCCTGTCGCGTCCCATTGTCCCTTCACAATGTTGGTGGGTTCGGCGCCTTCGAATGCGAGGTAGGAGTACTTGCCATAGTGCGGCAGCTTGCGGCCCATGCCGGGAAATGCCGATGCGGGGTCGACAACGAGCCAGCCGATCGCCTTCTCGGCGTTCTTCGGATTGCGACCCACGACAACAACACTGTGACCACTCAGCGCGACGCCTTCGCCGGCGATCTTCAGGACACTCGTCGATTCATCGAGCGTGGCGCCCGGTGTGTGGTCGAGGATCTGCGATCGATGGCGATTGTGTCGACCGAGCACCCACACGGCGCGATCCGTCGGGATCGCCCTGACGTCGCTTTCAGACACCATCTCAATCTGGTGAGAATCGCTTTGCCAACCCACCACGAGGCTGCGATAGGCCGCGACGTTCGGCTCGGTCGCGGACGCCACGGGAAGAATCGCGAGGATCTGCGGTTCTCCGAAGATCTGCCCGATCGACGACGGTGTTTCGCGCGGATCGAGCACGCGGAAAAGGTCAAACATCGGGTCGGCCGCCACGGACAGAGGACGCTCGCCGATCATGAGATTGAATTCCTGCGACTTCGCGGACATCAGGATCTGTCGCAATTCCTCGCCTTCGGGCGTTCGAATACGCAGGGGAACGTGAAGTGTGAACGCGTCGCCCGCCTGCGTCTGCGCCAGGGTACCGGACAGGACGTACCCATCGTCCGCCGCCTTCGCCCGGACGTTCTGCAGGGCAAGGATCGGAGCGCCGATCCGATCCACCCATTGGTGAAAGAACGGCGAGAGATCATCCTTCGTGACGGATTCAAACGCCTTTCTCAGGTCGTCGAATGAAGCGCGTCGTCCGCGCTGCGCTCGATAGAAGCCGGCCAGGGCCTCGCGGAATTTCTCGTCGCCAATTTGTCGCCGGAGCATATGGAACAGCATGAGCGACTTACCGTAGCCGACGGCCTCCGTCGCGGCGCTGTGTCGTGAACGGAACTCCGAGAGCGGAAAATCGCGTTCGGCCTGCACGTAGTCCCGATACTTCTGAAGCGTGTTGCGGCGATATTCGTCGCCCTTGCCACGTTGCTCCTGGATGAGATGATCCGCCATGTAGGCGGTCAGACCTTCGCACCAGTTGCCGCTCTCGTAATCAACGAAGACGGAGTTGCCCCACCAGTTATGCAGGATTTCGTGGGGATACGATGAGTGCAGAATAAACGGGAACCGTATGACCTGCGGCCCCAGCAGCGTGAAGGATGGCATGCCGTAGCCTGTTTCCCAGAAATTCTCGACGAGGGCGAACTTGCCGTAGGGGTAGGGACCGATCAGCGAACGATACATTTCCAGGTATTGCGCCGTCGTCTCCAGGTACTTCGCGGAGAGCGCCTTGTCGGGCTCATGCAGATAGACGAGCGTTTCGACGGCGCCCGCCATGTCACGCTCGACATGGAGCGGACCGCCGACGAGGTAGACCTGTTCGACGGGCAGGTTCGCCTTCCAGTGGGCGCGGCCATCGTCGCCCGCGTCGCCGCTTCCCTGGCTGATGACGCGCCAACCAGCCGGGGCCTGCGCCTGGAGATCGAAGCGAACCATCCGATTTTCGAACCCGGGAACCCAGCCGCTGGCGCCATGCAGGTAGACGCCCTTGGCCCCCAGAACGCCTCGCGATTCGCGGAATCCACGCGTGTATTCTTCCTTCTGATCCGAGAGCCCCTGATGGACATTGCCGGAGTAGCTGATTCGCAGGAGTCCATCGCTCGGCGCCGTCTCCAGGCGGTAGCGGGCGCCCGCCTCATCGTCCGTCGTCGAACGCGTCACGGCGGGTTCGCTCTTTGAGATTTTCAGCGCTGCGCTGAGGGTGAACGTCGCGCCGGCGCGGCGCAGATCCACGGGCAGGGTGATCGTGTCGTCGACCGTGATCTGATGTTCGCCGGGATCAAGCGTGACATTCAGCGTGTGATGGACGGACGTCGTTGCGATGTCCGGCTCGGCGGGCGCGTCCTGTGCGATGGCGACGCTGAAGGTCCACGGCGCCAGGAGAACCAGGGCCGGAAGCAGGACTCGCGCTGCTGCGAATTCTCGATACATCTTTCATGGCTCCAACGGACGTACGTTTATTTGAAGGCGAATGGTAGCCGACGCTGAGCGGTCTGACCATGTTGGGGAGCGCGACGCGGGCGGATTGCGGGGATGACACAACAGCGATGACAAGGATCGACCCAACAAGCGCGTTTCGCGATCGACGGATGATCCTGTGTGCGATTGTCGGCGAGACAGGCGTGTGGCGATTCGTGGCGTCAAGCATCAGGGAAACCTGCCGGTCAGCGCGACGCATGGCCATTCCGGCTTAAGCTGAACAAAGAACACCGGCTCGTCGGCGCCGCTTGGCGTGGCGAGGCGCGCATCACTAGAATGGCTTCCGCCCGAAACGACCATCGCGCGGACTCTGGTTCGCGCGCAGCGACGACGCAAATGGCGACAACACCTCAACCCGTTCCCAGGAATCTCGTGATGAACAAACTGCATGTGGCGGCGCTTTTCGCGGTCCTCGTATTTCAACCGGCGTACGCGCAGACGCCCTCGACGAATGTGACAATGTCGCAGGAGCTTGAGGCGCCTTTCTCGTATTTCCTCAAATCCAGCGATGTGGTGGGTTTTCCGAACTGCCCGGAGGGGTTCCAGCTTATCAACGATGGGACGCTGATCTCGAGCTTCGGTCGCATCGCGTTCGAAATCGGCGATCCGCCGCGCCCCTTTGACGCCCGCCAGAAGACGCTCCTGCAGGGTTGGCTGCCCGCGCCGCAGTGGTCCGTTCGCCGCGGCGGCATCGAGTACGACTTCCTCGTGTGGGGGGCGCCGGCGAACTTTGATCCGCGCGAAGATCTCATCGCGTACGTGCAGGTCGACATCACGAACCCGGGCGACATTCCCGCGCGGGCGGGCCTGCGCGTCACATTTTCGCCCATCGAAGGAGACGTGCCGCGCTGGCCGTGTGTCGACTGGTACCGTGAACGCTTCATGGCGCCGACGAAGTCGTCGCTTCGAGCAAGTAACCTGAGATTCGATGACAGCGTTCTGTATTGCGACAGTCACGCGGTCCTTTTCAGTGACGCGACGCGCGGGACATCCGACACGCCCGGCGCCTCGGACTACGCGTTCGATCTGGCGCCAATGTCCGGGCGGCGCCTGATATTCAGAATACCGTATGTGCCAATTGCATCGGCGCACGATGAAACGATCACTCGAATTGCGACGAAAGACGTCGAGGAGTTGTTTCGCGGCGTTGTGGCGCATTGGAATGGCGCCCTCGACGGCGCCATGCGTGTGGATCTGCCGGAGGACAAGGTTGTCGAAACCCTCAGGACGAGTCTCGCTTACATTCTGATCGCCCGGGACGTTGATGAGACGGGCGGGGGATATGTCCAGAAGGTCAACGAGTTTCAGTATGACCACGTCTATCCAAGGGACTCCGCCTATCTGGCGCGCGTGCTGAACATGTGGGGGCTACACGGCGTCGCAGAGGGGAACCTGGAGTCCTTTCTGAATCGGGACGCAAGCGGCGCAATCACGGGGATCCATCGCTATCCGCATCATCCTGACGACTGGGGGCAGTCTCTCTGGGCGCTCGGCGCTCACGTTCGCGCCAACGCCGATGTGGAACTGGCAACGCGCCTCACGGCCGCCATTTCGCTGCATCTCGATGACTTTGAGCGGAGCGTCAAAAGCGATCCGAAGGGGCTCTGGCCCGTCGCGGCGCCTTATGACAACGAACTCATCAACGGCCACTACACAGGCCACAACTTCTGGGCGCTGTTGGGGCTTCGCGAGGCGGAGTACATGGCGCGCCAGGCTGGAGACGATGCGCTCGCGATGCGCGCTCGAACGCTGCATGACGACTTCAGGAAGGTTGTCATGCGCCGGCTGGAGGAACTGACGTCGCAGACGGAGGGGTACATACCGCCGGGCATGGATGACCCCATGGCGGGATACGACTGGGCGAACGCCAGCGGTGGCGTCTATCCCTTCGGCGTGCTGGAGCCGACCCATCCCTGGGCGCGGGCGACGACGCGCACGGCGCGCGAATACAAGTGGCGGGAGGGCATCTCCACCTATGGTCCCAACGCGTGGGCGCTCAAACAGCGTGCACGCGAAGGCGCCGACGCCGCCCCCGGCTATCTGCATCACTATCAGACGTATAACGTCACAGAGGCCCTGCTGGCGATGGGCGAGCAGGAGGAAGTGATCGAAGATCTTTATTCGATCCTGGCGCACACATCGTCGACGCACGCGGGCTTCGAGTTCACGATCCTGCCGTGGAACGATCGCGATCCAAAGGGCAATTATCCGCCGCACGGCTGGTTTGCTGCGAGGACGTGCGAACTCGTGCGGAACATGCTCGTCCGCGAAGTTGGCGATCAGCTTCATCTCGCGTCCGCATTGTCGCCGCGATGGCTGCGTGATGGCGATCGCGTTGGTGTCGAAAACGCCCCGACGGATTTCGGTCGCGTGTCATATCAGCTGGATGTCACGAATGAGGGCGCCGTTCTGCGATTCCGGCCATCCTGGCGAAGCGCCCCGGAGAAGGTCGTATTCCATCTGCCGTGGTTCATTGAGCTGGAGGAAGCGAGGACAGACAAGGGCGTTGTCGATTCAAAGGAAGGTGTGCTGGAACTGCCTTCCGAGCCCTTCGAGCTTCAGATGAAGTGGAAATCACTGCCGCACGCCGATCTGAGCTACGAACGCGCCGTGCACCTCTGGCTGGACAAGGCGTACTCGCCGCGCCCCGAGACGGATCGTGGGTTCCTGTTTCCCCGGCCGACACGGCCGAAACTCAGGGACGCGTGTCATGTCTTCACGGATCGCTGCGTGATCGAGTTGTTGTCGCCCAACCCGTCGGCGAGCATTCATTACACGCTCGATGGGTCGCGGGCGACTCCCGCGTCGCCGCGCTACTCGGCGCCGATCACGATCGAGGATTCACGCGTTTTGAACGCCATTGAACTCTGGCCGGACGGACGAACCAGCGAACCGCTCAGCGTTCCGCTTCGGAGGATTCCGCTGCGATCGGCGGAGCCCGCGGACGGCGCCGAGCCGGGATTGCGGCTGCTTGTCGTCCGTGGCGGCTTCGACAGGCTTCCGGTGTTTGCGGGGCGGGACGAGAACGCGATCGATGTTCGAGACCTGAATCTGAAGGCGACGGGCGTCGAACACGACTACGCCGCAGTCTTTGAAGGCATGATTCTGATACCGCAGGAGGGTATCTACCATTTCACGCTGGGCTCGGACGACGGAAGCCGATTGTCGATCGGCGGGAACGTGTTGATCGACAACGACGGATTGCATCCTTACACGGAAAAATCGGGCGACGAAGCGCTGGCGGCGGGGCTCCACCGGATTCGGGTCGAGTACTTCGAACGCTCGGGCGCCAGCCGTCTGACCCTTGTCGTTCGAGGACCCGACGGCGCTTCGGTTCAGCCCGGCGCCGACGCGTTCTTTCACAAGGTCGTCAGGCCCTAGCAACACGGTATTCGCGTCCGCCGGCCGATTTCCCGTGGGCGCATTATCCGGGCCTTCATCCGTCGGCAAACGTCGCCTTCATGGTCATGCGCCATCGCATCGGGTGTGCGATCCGGCGACCGCGTCGCACGCGTCTTCGCCCATTTCCGACCGTCCACGCCTGAACGCTCCCTCCGTTCCGGAGAAAATTGAGACTTTTTTCGAGTTCCGCTGTCCCTCTTCGGCCGTGACCTCCGCCTAACTGGGGCGGATCGGCGGGGTTTGCTGATCGCGCTGGAGGGACCGCAGGTGGCGGGCCCGGACGTGAATTCGAAATGGAGAAGTATTGATGAACACCTTGAGAACCGCCCTGGTTGTGTCCATGTTCGCCTCGCCGCTATATGGCGCGACGACAGTCTTTACGGATCAACTGTCCTGGGAGGCGTTTGCGACACCGCAGGTGACTCGGGAGAGCTTCGAGTCCGAGCTGGTCGGCGAGTTGATGAGCCCGACCACGTTAGACAGCGGCCTGAGTGTGGCCACGAGTGGCGCCGCCGTCTTCATGGGCGTGGATACCGATGACAGCCCGGCGAACACCTTCGGGCTTCAGAACACAACGTTCTTCGGCCACAAGTACCTTCGTTTCGGCCTGGGCTCGGCGAACGGCAACTACACGGTTGGATTCAGCACGCCGGTTCAGACGAACGCCTTCGCGTTCAATCTCTCGGGCTGGCAGCCGGAGATCGCGGTCGTCAGTGGCCTGGGGGTGCGACTGCTCGACAACGGCGTCAGCGTTTCCAACTTCTTCATCCCGTCTGATAACTACCTCGACAACGTGTTCTTTGGATTTCATGACGATGTGGCGTTTGACGAGGTGCGGCTCGATATCTACGCGCTGCCGCTGGGTAACCCGATCGTGCTGCGACAGGATGTCGTTGCGTTTGATGATGTGGCGTGGGCCGGAGTGCCCGAGCCGACCACACTGTCAATTCTCGGGATGGGAGCGCTCATGGCGTTTCGCCGCCGTCGCCGCGGATAACGAAGATCGCCGTCCGGCCGCCATCGGCTAGTATACTCGCGTGGCGGATGATCGACGTCGGTCATCCCCACGCGGAGTCTGCTTTGATGAACGCGGCGATGTCGCCAGATGAGTATCCGGAAGCGACGGGTGGGCATGGCGATATCACGAAATTGCTCAGCAGCGCCAGCATGGGGGCGCCGGGCGCTCACGACGAACTCCTACGGGCGGTCCACGATCAACTGAGGCGACTTGCTGATTCGCACATGCGAATGGAACGTCCCGGGCATACGCTCGGCGCCACGGGTCTGGTCAACGAGACATTTCTGCGGCTCTTCCGATCGAATGAGGAACAGGACGCGCCGCCGTACCGGCATCGCCAGGCGTTTTATCAGGCCGCCACGACGGCGATGCGACGCATCCTGATCGATCACGCCCGCGCGCGGCTTGCCGTCAAACGCGCCGGCGGCGCGAGACGCACGGAACGGGATCGGATCAGCGTCGATCTGATCGAAGCGTCGGAGACCGCCGATCCGGCAGACCTGCTGGCGCTGGACGAGGCGATGACGCAGTTGGCGAGTGAGGACGATCGCGCCGCCGAAGTGGTCAGGCTTCGCTTCTACGCGGGTCGCAACTTTGAAGAGATCGGACAGTTGCTGGGCGTGTCGGATCGAACGGCGAAGCGCGAGTGGCAGTTCGCCCGCGCCCGACTCCAGCAACTGCTCGACGAGCGCGGTCTGAGTGATCCAGCCGAATGAACACGCCGCAACATCAGTCTGGCGACTCATCCTCTGTGGATAATGGCGCTGTGAAGCGCCTGTTCCTGGCCATGCTTGACGCGGAAGAGTCAGACGGCTCGGACGCGGCCGGCTCGAAGCGGGCGGCGTTGGACGCGCTCGACGGGGCGGCGACAGACGTCCGCGACGCTGCGATCGCGCTGATGGAAGCGCACCATCGGGCGAAGGGGCTGCTGCTGGATGATTCCACGGCGCCGACGCGATCAGCGCTTCCGCCACCGACGTTTGACAACTATCGCGTGCTGCGCGAAATCGGCCGAGGCGGATTCGGCGTCGTCTATGAGGCCGAGCAGACGCATCCGGTCCAGCGTCACGTTGCGCTCAAGGTGTTGCGGGCGGACGTTGCTTCCGACGCAACGGCGGCGCGCTTTCGCACGGAGGCCGCCGCCCTCGCGCGGCTTCAGCATCCGGCCATTGCGGGCGTGTTCGACGCCGGGTTTGATGCGACCGGCCGCGCCTTTCTTGCCGTCGAACTGATCGACGGCGCACCGGTCACGCATTACTGCGCTGAACACAATCCACACGTTCGCGACAGAATCCGGCTTATGGCGACGATCTGCGACGCCGTGCACCACGCGCACCAGCGAGCGACGCTTCATCGTGATCTCAAGCCAGCCAATATCCTCGTCCAGCTGATCGACCAGCGCCCCATGCCGAAGGTGATCGACTTCGGCATTGCCAAGCTCCTGGATCGTAACGAACCGGAGACGATCGAGTTGCAGCGTGTCGGGACGCCGCGGTACATGAGCCCGGAACAGCTCGATGCCGCGCAGCCGCCGGACCTGCGCGCAGATGTCTTCGCGCTGGGGATCGTGTTGTACGAGATCCTCGTCGGCGCGTTGCCGGGGGATACGGCCACGTCGCGTCGGACGACGGCCAGCCCGATCACGACTCGGCCGAGTACGACGAGCGCATCGCTCGATCGGAAAGCGGCGATTTCTCCTTCGGAACTGCGAGGCGACCTTGATCGAATCGTACTGAAGGCGACGGCGGCCGATCCGTCGCAGCGATACGCGTCCGCCTCCGGCTTCGCGGAAGACCTGCGCCGTTATCTTCGAGGCGAACCCGTGACAGCCACGCCTCCGACGCTGCGATATCGCGCGGGGAAGTTCGTTCGCCGGCACGCCATCGCCGTGAGTATCGCCTGCGCCGGGTTTGTCGCCGTGATCGCTCTACTCGGCGTTGCCCTGAACGAACGAGCGGCTGCGATCGAGGCCGCTCGCGAAGCGCGTCGCCAGACGGCTCGGGCCGAATTCGTCGCCCGCTTCCTGCTCGACGACATGCTCGCCGCCGCGGATCCCAATGCGGGCGATGGGGCGCCAGTGACAGTCGCCTCCGTGCTCGACGCCGCGGACGCGACGGCGCGAGAGCGGTTCGCCGACGATCCGGAACTTCTCTTTCAGATCCTCGCGCGAATCGGCCGCGGTCAGCATCTCATGGAGCGTTCTGAACGCGCCATCGCGGCGCTGACGGAGGCAATCGAGACTGGCGAACGGCTGCACCTCGGCGTCGAGTCAATGCTGCCGGCGAAGATGGACCTCGCGGAGGCGCTGTGGACGGCGCCGACGCGGACGAAGGACGCGCTGGCCCTGCGGCGACGCAATCGGGAAACCGCCATGACGCAATTGGCGCCGGGCCATCCCCTTCAGATTCGCGCGCGACTCGCGGCGATTGCCGATTTTCCCACCGCCGAAGCGGCGCTTGAAGAGCTTGATGCGATCGATCAGGCGCGGGGCGCGAGTGGGCCGTTGGATCCACTCCTGGAGGCGACGGCGCTGGCTTCGCGAGCGAGGCTGACGCGGGTCGCGAAGTCTCCGGAAGCGTCCGTCGACGCGTGGAAGCGGGCCTTCGAGTTTTCAAGCTCGCATTTCATGCCGGCGCACTCCAATACGATCTATGCCCAGACGCAATACGGTCTGACATTGCTGGAGCTGGGGCGAGCCGCTGACGCCCTGGAGGTTCTGAACACGAATCGCGAAGAGCGGGATCAGGTCCTGGCGCCCGATCATTCGTGGCGAACCCCGATCAACTATGCGACACTCCGCTGCCTGAATCAGCTGCATCGATTCGAGGAGGCGCTTCCCATCGCGCAGTTGCAGGCGGACGCCATGCGGGAGCGTCACGGCGAGGAGTCGCTTCAATACGCGGTCGCGCTGGGGCATCTCGGCGCCGTTCTTCAGGGCCTGGGGCGACTGGACGAGGCCGTTGACACACTCGAGCGCGCGATCGACGGGCATATCGCGTCGTTCGGCGCAAGTCACCTGTCCGTCGTTGGCATCGAGATGCGTCTCGCCCAGGTGCACAATGAGCGAAACGACCCGCAGTCCGCTCTGCGCGTCAGTTCGCGTTTCATCGATAATGTAAAGAAGTACCCGACGGTGGCGGCCCAGGCGACGCTGGTTCATTCGCAATCGCTCGTTGCGCTCGGCCGCACAGCGGACGCAATCGCCGTGACTGACGACACACTTTCCGATGAGTCGATCGTCGGAAAATCGAGACCGATCGACGTCGAGAAGCTCAGGGAATTCCGCGGATCACTGACGGCGCCGTAGCGTCACTCACTCGCCTCAATCGATTTGGCCGGCGAATCGCCCACCGCCTCGTCTCTGGCGCCCTCGTCACCGCCGGCGCCCGCTTCGAGTTTTGTGAGCAACGCGGAGGACTGGCTGTAGAGCGGCGTCTGCGTGGCGCCAAGCGCCTCCTGAATCGCCAGGGCGCGGCGCTGCAGCTTGATCGCCTCCTCCTGGCGCCCCTGTCGGGCGACAGCGATTGAAAGAAAACAGAGGGGCTGCGCGAGGCTCAGGTGATCTTCCCCGAATAGCTTCTCCCGTATGGCGATCGACTCGCGCAGACGCGGTTCGGCGGCTGAAGACCGCTTTTGCCGATTGAGGAGCCGCCCGAGATCTTCCAGGGCGTCCGCCATGTCGGGATGGGCTTCACCAAACGCGTCTGCGAACATCTCCGTGGCGTCGTTCAGAATTCGGATCGCCGCGTCGATGTCACCGCGCGAGTACTCGTTGAACGCCAAGGCACGCGCCATCGCCAGGACCTCGGGCGGCGGTCCATCCGTGGCCTGTGAGAGCCAGTCAATCTCCTCCCGCAGCAGCTCCGCCGCCTCATCGGCGCGACCGACATTGGCGAGCATCGTGCCAAGATTGCCTCGCAAAACGTGGTACATCTTTTCGTCGCTCAACTGCGGATAAGACGAAAGGGTTTTCTCGACGGCGCGTATCGCGTCATCTGCGCGGCCACGGCCGAACAGGATGTTGGCGCGAAACGTCGCAACTGTCAGGGCGTTGGAATCGTAGCGTCCGTCTGAGTCGTCGAGCATCGCGTCGATGCGATCGAGGACCGTCAGGGCGTCGTCGTAGGCGCCCAGGGACGTGTCGACGCCGGCAAGTAGTCTCAGGATGCTCATCGTCTCTTCATTGCGCAGGCCGAGCTCCTCATGGATCGCCGCCGCCGCCTCAAGCGCAGTTCTGGCTTTCGCAAACCGGGCCTGGCGGTGGTAGACATCTCCGATGATGAGCCGGACCGTTGCTTCGACTTCGGGCGACTCGATGACGCCGTTGTCGATCTCGACGGCAAGATTGTCGAGCGCCTCCTGAACCGTCGGATTGCGTCCACGCGCCTGATCCGTTGCCGCCTCCTGGAGCATACCGCCCAGAATGCCGACCACCGTTCTGGCGCGTGTCGCCTCGAGGAGCGCCTGGCCTCGCGCTTCATCAGCGGCGGCGCGCTCGGCGATCGCCGTGTTACGGGCGGCGATCGCCTGGTTCGCCCGGTATCTCTCCGCGATAACGCCGCCGATCAGCGCCAGCAGGAGCGCCAGTGACGCGGCGACCAGCGTCTTGTTTCGCTGAGAGAATTTTCTCAGCTGATATCCGAGCGTCAGCGATCTGGCCGCAATCGGCTCATTGTTGAGGAATCGCTGAAGGTCGGCGCTGAAATCGGAAACAGCGTCATATCGTTGTTCCCGTTCCTTGCGAAGCGCCTTGCCGATGATCGTGTCGAGATCACTCGGGATCGATGGATCGAGAGAGGAGGGCTTCGCCGCCTCGCGCGACTGGATCGTCTGGATCGTGTCGGCAATGGAGCTGTTGAGTTCGTAGGGAAGCCGCCCGGTCAGTGATTCGAAGAGCAGGACGCCGAGCGCGTAGACGTCCGTCCGCACATCCAGGTCAGGCTGGGCGCCGCCGACCTGTTCGGGACTCATGTAGGGAAGCGTGCCGACGAGTTGCCCGGCCTCTGTCCGGAATGTCGAATCGCTGTCGTCGCGCTCGATGGCGCGCGCAACGCCGAAATCGATGACCTTCGGGTTTCCTTCCGTATCGACGAGCACATTGTCGGGTTTCAGATCGCGATGGATAACCCCACGGCGATGACCATACTGAATGGCGTCGCAGACGCGAATGAACAGCTCGAGGACGCCTCGCAGGCGGAGTTTCTGTTCCCGGAGATAAGACGTAATCGGCATCGCCTCCTGCGCCAGCTCCATCGCGATGTAGGGGAGTGTCAGACCGCCGGCGTCGTGCAGTCCCGCCTCGATGATTCGAGCAATCCCCGGGTGCTGAAGCCGCGCCAGGACGCCGCTTTCGTACTCGAAGCGCCGTGCGGCAAGTGGCGAAAACGTCCCGCTGGAGAGCACCTTGATCGCGACGTTGCGCTGCGGCTGGTCCTGAATGGCTTCATAGACGACGCCCATGCCGCCCGCGCCGAGTTTCCGCGTGATCGTGTAGCGACCGATGCGAGCGTTCGTCATGTCCGGCGCCGTGAATCGGATGAACGATTCTCCCGTTGAGCTACCCAGCAGCGGGGAGTGGCTCTCCTCGGCGGCGATCATCCGCTCGACCCAGCTGGACATTTCCGCGTCAGAGTCACGCAGCTTTCGGATAAAGGCCGCGCGCGACGACGGATCCAGCTCCCTCGCCTTGAGAAAGTTGGAGCTGAGCGCTTCATGCCAGGATGCGTCGGATGTCGACATTCTGATTCGTACTCGCCTTCAGAGTTCACAAGTCAGGTCCGCCAGGGGGCGCCGGCGGGATTGTACTCCATCTGGGTGGAGGATCGCCGGGGCGACCGGTCCCGACCCGCGCGGGCTCGAAACGGGTCGTCTTGCGCCAGATCGAGGGGCCCCCACACCGCTGAGCGACACGGGACCCCTAAGGTAATCACGATGCGGGCTCGGATTGGCCGGTGGAAACGCGGAATTTCCCGGCGCTTTCGAAAGTCCTTCGACCGACAGGACGGATCAGCGGTTCCGGCCGATTGCGGGCAGCCGTCTTGCGCTCCCTGATCGAGACGTCGCCCACCGAAATCGGATCTTTCTCGGCCCCTCTCAGTCAATTCAGAAATCCATCGACCAATCCCGCCGGTTCTCGTGATTACCTTCTGACGACGTTGCACGCGAATGACTCGCGAAGTGGCGCGACGCCCCTGTATGGGGTGTGCGGCGTCACACCGCAATTGCTTCCGCTGTTGGGGCAATGCGTCTTGTTTCGAAAATCCACGTCGATACCGGCCGGCAGATGGCCGCCAACGGGAGGATATCGTGAATCGAGCTCGTTACATGGTCAGCAGGCGTACGATGTCATGGTACATCGTGTTTCTTTCATTGGGCGTGATTGTCAGCATGGGCGGTTGTCCGCCTGAGCTGCTCGATCGGACCGACGCGTTGTTCGGTACGAATCTCAACCCGCCCGTCATCATGTCTCTGACACCGAACGAAGGCGCGGAAGCGGGCGGCACGCGTGTGACGATTCGGGGGATCAACTTCGAAGCGGGGACGGGCGTGTTGTTTGGCGGCGTCGCCGCGACGGACGTCAAACAGGTCAACAGCAACATCGTCGAAGCGACGACGCCGCCCGGCGTCGCGGGGCCCGTCACTGTAACGGTGATTGCGGGTGACCGGCAGGCCGCCGAGTTCGAAGGCGGCTTCACCTATCTCGCGACGCCCGCCGCGGCGCCGACGCCTGAGCCGGGGCCGACGATCAACTCCATCCAGCCGAGCCGCACATCGGTCCTCGGCGGGACGCAGGTCACGCTCATCGGATCCAACTTCGAACCCGGCAGCCAGGTGCTGTTTGGCGGATTCCTGGGAACCGACGTTCAGGTCATCAGCGCGAATCAGATCCGCGTCAATGCGCCGGCACAGACCGCCGGAATCGTGGATGTCGTCGTGCGGATTCCCGATGGCTCGACAGTCTCATTTGAAGGCGGTCTGGAGTACGTGTCCGTCAGGGACGCGGACGCTGAAATTGTTCGGCAGCTGGAATCTCGATTTCCGGGCGGGCCCCGACTTGTGAGCGCCGTGGCGACGGACAACACGAGCGTTCGCGTCACGTTCAGTGAACCCGTCTCGCTGTCGACAGCGACGGTCTCGGCGGCTTATGGCATCGTGATTCCCGTCGGCGGTGTGCTGCTGCTCGACCCCGCCGTCAGTCCCGCGCTCAACGCCAACCAGACAGTCGTCGATCTGACCACGCTGGGGATGGCCGACGCGGTGTATCGCCTGACGGTATCGGGCATCGAGGATCTGGCGGGCAATTCGCTGGCGGCGCCTGACATTCTCGTCAATCCGACGCAGACGGAATTCACCGGCATTCCGCCGGCCAACATCGACGAGCACATCGACAGCGACGGGGATGGACTCGCCGACTGGTTTGAGATGCTGGGATGGGAAGTCAGCTACGAACTCGCCAACGGCGTTCGCGTCCAGAGTTATGTCACCAGTAATCCGTTTGTCGCCGACACGGACGATGACGGACTTGACGATACCGAAGAGAACGCCCGCTCGCTCGATCCGCGAACCTGTGACACGGACGTTGACCTCGTGGATGACGCGGCGGAGATCTACCTCTACGCAAGCAATCCGAACGACCAGGATACGGACGATGACGGGTTTGCCGACAATACGGAACTGGCCTTCAGGACGTCGCCGACCCTCGCGGATACGGACGGCGATCAGCTCAATGATCGCGAAGAGCTGATTATCCGAAATCGAAATCCGCGGCTGGCGGATCTTCCGATTCCCCAGATCGTGATCGGCGCGACCAACATCGAGATCGACGAGCGCTTTACCTACACCGACGAGATGGGCGTCCAGCAGAGCTCGGAGCAGAGCTCCTCCGCGGCGTTTGCGCAGTCTGACACAACGACGTTTTCGCAGAGCAACACGAACTCAACGGAGGCGACGGAATCCTACAGCCAGCAGATCAAGATTGGATGGGAAACGGGCACGCAGGGCTGGAAGTTCGGCATCGAGGGGCAGGCCGGTTTCGCCCAGCAGCGGGGTCGCGGCTACTCGGCGACAGTGAGTGAGGAATCGAGCGCGACGGCGCAGCGCGAGTACAGCGAGGCCCAGTCGCGCGCCCTGGCCGTGAGTCAGAGTCAGTCTGTCACGCGCAGCGTCGAAAACGCGCGCGTGTCGGTCGATCTGACGATTGTCAATGCGGGTGACCTGGCGTTCCGCATCAGCAATCTCGAAATCACGGCGCGGGTCAAAGACCCGACGTCGCGCGATCGATACTTGCCGATGGCGACGCTGCTGCCGGCGTCGGGCGCAAGTGAGTTCAATCTCGGTCCGGCGGGTTCCCAGCGAGGTCCCTTCATCTTTGAGAATTCCGAGATCTTCCCGAATCTCGCCCAGAGCCTGATTCGCGAGCCTCGCGCGACCATTTTCGAAGTCGCCAACTTCGATATCGAAGATGAGTACGGCCGGAACTTCGCCTTCACACTGGAGGAAGTCAACGACGTGACGGCCGGGATCACGATTGACTTCGGTGACGGTCGTGTCGAGTCCTATCGTGTTGCGACGGCGAGCACCTACGACGCGAATGGCGTTGCGCAGGGAATCCCGATGCGCGAAGCGATGACGGGCATCCTCGGAATGGCGGAAGTGAACAACGAGGACATTCTGCCGGACGTGGCGCTGGCGACACCCGCAGTTCAGAATTCGTTCGGCACAAATCTCGGCGCCAACGGCGAGCAGATCCTGACGCGCGTCCGCAATGTGCAGACGGACCTGCACTCCCTGAATCCGACCGCGAAGTTCTGGGTGGTCGTCGCGAATACGAGCATTCCTGACGACATCGACTTCGGAGATCTCACGCTTCGGCCCGGCGATGACTACATGTTCTGGTACGTGCAGGACGCCGATGACGACGGACTGTTCTCCCGCGAGGAATTCATGGCGGGCAGCTCCGATTTCCTTGTTGATACGGATGGGGACGGCATCAGCGATGTGGACGAGATTCGGACGGGTTGGCTGACGGCGTCGCCCGATCATCCGAAACGTGTCTTCTCGCATCCGGGCCGGGCCGACACGGATTTTGACGGTGTCGACGACCTGCTGGAGCGGCGTCTCGGTACCGATCCGCGCAGCGATGACAGTGACGGGGATGGATTGTCGGATCGGGTCGAGGTCGTGGGATATACCGTGGTCCTGCTCGATAACGATCTCGATCCGAACAACAATCCGGAAGTCGTCGTGTCGCAGTACTCCGACGCCGCGATCATTGAACCGCGAAGCGGTGGCGACGGCGTCGTGACGACGATGGCCAACCCTGACTCCGACGACATTCAGGTCATTGCCGTCGGCGCCGGCGCTGCGCCGGGCGCCATCATCATCGAGCCGGGGCCCGACGGCATCATCGATTCGACGCCCGATGGCGACGAGTTTACGACGACCCGGGGGCGGAGCATTGCGGCCACGGAGGCGGGGACCGCGTCCACGCAGGCGGATCCAGCGTCTGACGATGTTCAGTTGATTCCCGTGGGCCAGGTGGTTGCGGCCGGCGACGCCGTTGTGGGTCCGGGACCGGACGGCGTTCTTCAGACGGTTCCGGCCGGAACCGAACTGATTCGTATCGCACATCGATCGATGTTCGCCTCTGATCCCGTCGTCGCCGATTCCGACGCCGATGGTCTCGCGGATGGTCGCGAGAAGTTCCTTGGAGCGAGACCCAATGTGCGTGACGCCGACAATGTCCTCGATTCCGATTTCGACGGCCTGACGAACCAACAGGAAATGGAAGGTTGGCGTGTCGGCGGAACCGGCCTCCTGGTAACGTCGGATCCGAACAAGGCGGACACGGACAACGATGGCCTGCCGGACGTCGTCGAATGGGCGCTCTTCACGAATCCGCGCCTTCGTGACACGGACAGCGACGGTCTGAACGACGGCGTCGAAACAGACATCAGCAACCCACGCGGCTACTTCGACGATGATCGAATCGACTTTGCGAACAGTCGCTGTGGCGCCTCGCCGGGATGCGTCTTCACGCCGCCGATGACGCCTGTGGGAACCAATCCCGTCGATGATGACACGGACAGCGATAATCTGAAGGACGGCGTCGAGGTGAACGGATGGCCGGTCCGCGTCGTCGGTGAGCCGCTGCGCATGGCGACATCCGATCCGTTCGACGCCAACTCCGATGGCGACGGTCTGAGCGACTACGAGGAATACCTGGGACGTGATGGTCTCGCGCCCGGCGTGTCCGGCGATACGAACGATGCGACGGACGCGAGCAATGGAGATACCGACGGGGATGCGGTCAGTGACAGTGTCGAACTCTCACAGAATCTTCGATTGGATCTCGTGGGGCAGGCGCGTCGGAATCCGCTGCTCAGGGATCAGCTCGTCAAGGTGGGCGTGACCGAATTCAACGTGGACTCCAACGGAATCGGCGCTCCGAGTCGATTCAAGTTCAACCTGTACGTCACACCTCCGGACAATGTGGAGTATCACATCTTCGACTCTGAGCAGCATCATCTTGGTCGCGGAGAATGCAACGGAACCGCGACAAACTCGCCGTGCTACGCGACAAACAACTGCGGAACCGTCTGGCGAATGGCGGACGCGGACTCGCTCTTTATTCCCTCCAGCGGCGCCGGATCGCTCGCGAGGACGCTCGTCGTCCCGGATACCGGGTCCTTCTCGCTGAAAGGGAAGATGACGCAGTACTCCCTGACATCCTGTGACGAGATCAACGGGTTTCCGACCGAGGAGACGCTGATATTCGATTACTCGCCTCAGAGCTACATGCAGGAACCCGTGATCACACACATGGAGAGCGGGGCGAACGTCAACATGAAGCTGCTTGTTCAGGTCATTGAGAACTGAGAACAAGGGAATGGAACTGAAGATGCGTACTGAATTCCTGATCATCTCGTTTGGATTCCTGATGGTCATTGCGGGCTGTGGATCTGACGCCCAGGGAGGGGCGCGTTCCAACAACGTGGCGCCGCCGAGTGAATCGGTGATCGTCACGGACCCGTCACCGTCGTCGCTGTTCGTCGGCTTTGACGCCCTGGCCGACGGCGGCGACGCGGGCGACGAGGACTGCCGTCGCTGGATCGATCGCGTGGACGGTCGGCGGATCTGCGTCGATGAACTGATCGCGATCATCCTTGCGGAACATCCGAAGGACAACGACAACGACGGGATTCCGAACATCAGTGACGAGGACATCGATGGGGACGGCATTCCGAACGGCTACGACCTTGATGTCGATGGGGACGGCGTGCCGAATGGCTACGATGACGACATTGACGACGATGGCGTGCCTAACGCGGACGATGTCGACATAGATGGCGATTTCCTGCGCAATCGCTGGGACGCGGACATGGACGGTGATCTTCTCCTCAACCCTCACGATCCGGACGCCGACGCCGATGGCAGGTTGAAGTACCCCGGAAGGCCTGAAGACGACGATCCCGCCTGTGGGGCGGCCGACATCTTTCGTGATCCCGATGAATGTGACCTTCCCGAATGTAAGAAGCCGTCGTCCGGGGAGGCGTCCTCCGGCGGATCGAAGGAAAGCAAGTGCGAGGACAAGGGAAAGGAGAAGGGCAGCGGGGCCGACGCCGGGCAGAATCTGAAAGTGGACGACATGGTGTCGGGCCTGGTGGAGGATCCGGATGAGCCGACCTCGACGGAGAAGGAACTGGCGTCTGAATCCGCCGGGATTCTCCTTGAAGAGGACGAAGATCCCGTCGAAGCCCTGAGCGACGCCGATCCGGACGCGGAGGATGGCGAAGTGCTGGATGCGCTGTCGGGCGCCGTCGAGGCCGCCCTGGAGAAGGATGATGTCGACCACGCGGGCGCCGCTGTCGAACAGGTCGGCGACGAAGGCAGGGCGGCCTTCGCGGAGCAGCTGCAGTCGATCCGGGCGTTCACGGGCGCGACGTCACAGCGACTTGCCGCGGCGTCCAACATGGTGCGAATGCTCAGCGCCGCGGAAACGCAGGTTGGCGCGTCGCTGACAGAGCTGACGGAGACAGTGGTCCGCGTTCACGAAAACGCGCCACGCGCCAGCGTGATGGAGGATGCGGCGACCGCTGTGTCGCTTCACGAGATCAGTGACGCGGCGAGCCTGCCGCCACGCGACGTCGTTGAATCCGTGGGACCCCTGGCGCGGGTCAGTTTCGAGATCGAGGGCGAGGACGACCTCGAGCCCCTGTGGGATCGTGTCGTCACCCGCACTCGGGAACATGTTTCCGGGGATGGTGTCGTCCTCTTCTCGGCGACGGCTGTCGTCGAGGCGGCGGAAGCGATTTCGATCGTTGTGGACGAACTGACGCTCGATTCGCTCGATGAATCGCTCGACCATGTGCTCGACGCGACCGAGGCGTCGAGTCTGTCCAGACCCCTCCAGGTCGTGGATGCAATGGTCGAGATAGCCCGGACCGATCCAGACTTCTCGCTCGAAGATGGGATCAGCGCGGCGGAGGCCGAACGCGGCGCCATGGCGGTCCTGGCGAGCATGTGATCGTCGCTGGCTTGGCGGGTGGGCGTCCGAGGATCGCCTGTTCATTGTCTCAGGCTGATTTCAGCTCGCGGATCAGCCACGCCCGGATCTTTCGCCATTCCTTTTCAATCGTCGAATCCGACACGCCAAGGACCCTGGCAGTTTGTTCGATCGTCAGCGATCCGAAAAAACGGAGTTCCACGATGCGCGCGTGGCGTTCGTCGAGCCCGGCCAGCCGGGTCATCGCCCCGTCCAGATCCAGCAGGTCAACCGTCCAGTCGTCCGTCGACTGCAACATCGTGTGCGGCGCCTCGCGGGCGTCCTTTGCCAGTTTTCGACGACGGGCATGATCGATCAGAATCTGCCGCATGGCCGTCGCCGCAACGGCGCAGAAATGCGTCCGGTCATTCCATTGCGCGTCGCTCGAGTCGATGAGCTTCAGATAGGCTTCGTGAACCAGCGCTGTCGGCTGAAGCGTGTGATTGGCCGGTTGATTTCGAAAGTACAGGCTCGCGCGATCACGAAGCTCCGCATAGACCAAAGGAAGCAGCTCGTTGGCCGCGTCGCGGTCACCGTCGCTGATTCGACGCAGGAGTATCGTGGCGTCAGTGATCATTCGGTCCAATTCTACTGTTACCGCGAGTTACAACGCCCGGCGAACCTCTCGCAGACCATGATTCGGTCAGACAGTCTCGGTCTGGGTGCTGCAAATCCAGTATTCATAGTACCTTACAGGCATTCATGGGGAAAGGGAAATTTCCCGTTACGGACGAATTGTCCCCCATTCGTTTATTGAGTCGAGCGGAGGCGCCGCATTGCTGAGGTGCGGTGGGCGCTGCGCGATGAGCGGGCTGATCGGATGATTCCAAATCCAATCATGCGGCAAGGGGAAATGTAAATGCCAACTCGTTATCAAATCGTCACATGCGCTGTCGTTGCCGTCACCTTGGTCGCGTTTTGTGGCAGTTCCGCGTTTGCCGACCTTGTCACGTTCGACTTCGCCAACCTGCCGTCGAACACGGCTTCATCGCAGGTCACGCGCACGTTCTCGGCCGACTCGCTTGATTTGAGCGTGTCGGCGCTGGGCCAGGATGAAGACGCGCTACCGAATCCGACGGAGACAGAGGCCGTCTCCTACGTCGCCGGCAGCGGTCTCGGCGTGCGAGACATCACGGACCTGCTCGTCAGCGACATCGACGCCGTTGACGGCAACCGCGGGAATGAAGAGCTCGTCTTCACATTTGATGAATACGTCAACTTCAGGAGCATAACATTCGTCGATGCAAGCGGTCAGAACTTCGCGGGCGAAGTGTTCTTTCTGCTGAATGAAAGTGAATTCGGCGATTTCAACGGGCCCGGCAATCGCATTGCGTTCTTCAATGCCTTTGGCGGCGGCGGCGCGGGGAACCCGCAGTGGCAGGGCCTCCCGAATTACACGTTCCCCGCCAACCAGCAAGGGCCGAAGTCCGTCATCAAGGTCTACGTGCAGGATGCGAACAGCGGCGTCTTCGTGTCGTCGTTGACGGTCGAAGCGATCATTCCCGAACCGGCAACGGCCGCGCCGCTGGGCATTGTGGTGGCCGCCTTGCAGTTCCGTGGACGACGCCGAGCGCCGGCGTATTTGTCGCTCGACTGAAGCAGTCACGTCTTGTGGCGGACGACGTATCGGATGCCTGGCGCTCCTGAGATACCGTGCTTCGGCGGCCCCCGCAGGGGAGGCGCGACGCTCGAATGAAATCAGCACTGGTTGCGAACGCAATCAGCGCTTCGCGCCGTTTTTGCGGCTCCCGGGCCTTGATGCGGCCGGCGCTGCGCCATCCGCACGCGTCGAGCTCAATCTCACTCCTGCCAACCCTGGCGGCAGTCAAAGCTCAGAAAAAGCAAGGGAACGCGATTACGGACGCCTGTCCGCCCGGTCGTTTGTTCAGGCGGGCGGTGACACGGCGTCACGGCCCGAGAGCCTGTATCCAGTTCTTAGAAAAAGGGATTCGTGATGAGATCCATGAGCGTTAACGTGAAACCGGCGAGCGGGTGTCGGTGGAAGGTCGTGAACACGAACATGTTGCGTTCGGTTCGTCCAGTCACTCGCGGCGGTGCGCATCTTCGCCGGAGGCGATTGATACCGCCTTGTGCCGTGGCCTGTCTGGCGGCGGCGTTCTGGATCGCGACGGCCCGCGCCGCTGATCGGACCTGGAATGGGTCTGCCAGCGGACAATGGTCGAACGCGAGCAACTGGACTGGGGGCATTCCGAACGTCAATGACAGGGCGATCTTGCCGGAGTCGGCCGCGATCGCAACAATCGATCTCGGCGGTGCGACGCGAAATGTAGGCACGATGACGATCGACGGCAACGCGTCATTCACGCTCAACAATGGCATGCTTGGCGTTTCGGACCTTTCCGTGCCGACCGCGGGCAATCTCGTCGTCGAGCACACGATCAACTCCGACCTGGCGTTGCACAGCGCGAGCATCTGGAGCATCGGGGAATACCAGGCGGTGAACATCGCTGGTGCGCTCGATTCGGATGCCGGACTGTTCAAGTTCGGAGCGGGTCGCCTGACGCTGTCCGGCGACACCGGCGTCAACGCCAATTGGGTCACGGTGTCACAAGGCGATCTGGTTCTCGAAGGTGGATCGGCGTACTCCGACAGTGGCACGCTGACGGTGGAGTCAAGCGGGACGGTGACGGTCAATGCCGATGAGTGGATCGGCGCGCTCGCCGGCGACGGGGCGGTGGAGATTGGCGACAACAGACTTTACCTGACGACCGGCAGCGCCACTTTCACCGGAACCATCGATGGAAGCGATGCGTCCTGGCTGACGTTTGATGGCGCCGGCCTGCACAACTTTTCGGGCGGTGGGAGCATTGGCCGGTTGAACTGCACGAATGATGCGGCGCTTGTGATCAATGGCGGCCAATACAACATCACCGATACGACGTCGCAGTTTCCGATCGCAAATCAGGACGCAAGCCTGACCATTCGTTCAGGCGCCGTGCTTGACTTTCCGGACACAGCCACGCGCCTTGATCCCAGAGGCCTGTGCTACGTCAATCGAGGCTCGATGGTTGTGTCGGACGCCGGCACGGAAATCCGTGCGGCCCGCGTTGAAATGACAGGGATCAACGCATCGATGGTCGTTGAGAATGGGGCGCTCCTGGATGTGACCGAAGGGACCGATCCGATCATCTACGTCACCTTTCGGCCGAACACCGCCCTGTCCGGATTTCTGACGATCCGTAGCGGGGGGCGAGCCGTGACCAATCGCATGAGCCTGGGTAATGGCGGCCTCAACGAGGGGACCGTGCGCGTCGAGGACCAGAATTCCTCCCTTGAAGTCGCGATGGTCATTCTGGGTGACTCGTTTCCCGGCGACCCCGAAGGAGTCGGGAATCTGACAATCGCCAACGGCGCGACCGCTCGGGTCAGTTACCAGTTGGAGTTCTCGTCTTCTGCGTCGAGCTTGATCGTCGACGGCGGTTCCCTGTCGGTGGCGCGCGTATATACGGACGACCCTTATCCGACCTTTGAACTGCGTGATCCCGTCGGCGATCGAGCCCTGAAGCTTGGGCTCAATAACGTCAGCAACACGCTGAACTTCGTCATTCGCGATCATGCGGGCGGTCCAGGCGGGATCGAGAAAATCGGCGGCGGCACGCTGACGCTGGCGGCCAATCAGTTGTTCACGGGCGGCATGGACGTTAGCGATGGCGTGGTACTGCTCAAGGACGCCGCGCGGCAATTCGCGTCGCTGACCGGCAGCGGCGACGTCACAGTATCCTCCGGCGCGCGGCTGGAAGGCACGGGCGTGATCGGCGGCCGGCTTGTCGTCGAGACGAACGCGACGATCGAGCCCAGCGCTGAAAACGGCTCGGGCATCGGCGTGATCGATTGCGGAGCGCTTGAATTCCAGCCTTTTGGATCACTCGTGATCGAATTGGGCGGCACGAATAGTCTCGACAAAATCGTCGTAAGCGGCGATGCGATCGTCGACGGTGTGCTGGCGCTGACCTATGCCAACGGCTTTACCGCGTCGGTCGGGGACACGTTTGAGATCATCTCCGCCGACTCCATCAGCGGCAATTTTGAGGACGTGTACGGTCCGGACGGTCAGACGTGGGTCACGTTCACGGCGGATGGTTCGCTGTACGCCCGCGTGTGCAGTGACTCGTCAAATTGCCTGGTGACCTGCATCGAGGAGCTGGATCGCTACGCGGTCGGCGGCGACGTGCTGAGTTCGGTAAGCAATGGGAGTATCGTGGCGGTCAATCGTGGTCTGGCGGGCGTGGAGATTCTGGCCGCGCCGAATCCGACGTTTGGATCCCCGCTATCGACGATCAGTGGCGAGGTCAATACCACGACGGGCGTGAAAGCGCTGGCCCTGGAGGGCGATTTGCTGGTGATCGGAGGCGGCGCGCCGCGGTTATATGACGTGTCGGATCCGGCGAATCCGGTGCTGCTTTCGACGATCAGCATTTATTTCGCGTGGGACGTGGCGCTGTCGGGCGATCTGATGGCGGTGGCGCATGACGCGGGACTGGCCCTGTTTGACGTGAGCGATCCGACGACGCCGACATTCTTCCTGAGTTCGGCGCAGGCGTCGGAAGACTCGGGCAACGTGGTGTTTCACGGTGATCTGCTTTACTGGAACCGACACAATCTCCCACAGGGACAAATGACGATCCTGGATGTGTCGAATCCGGCGTCGGTGGCGGTGCGGGGCTCGATCGCGACGGGATCGTTTCCGACGGCGCCGCAGTTTGCGGGCGACGTGGCCTTTCTGGGCAGCGTGCAGGGCGTGCGCGCGATCGACGTGAGCGATCCGATGAGTCCGACGCAGATCGGCTTCCTGCCCGACAATACGCCGGGCGCGGGCGACATGGCGCTGGACGGGCGCTTCCTTTATCACGCGAACAACGTGCGAGGCGTCGTGGTCTACGACGTGAGCGATCCTGCTGTGATCGTCGAGGTCGAACAGCTCTCGGCCTACAACGGCGCCCAAGGGCTGACCGACGCGGGCGGCACGCTTTTCGTGTCGCGGTACGGCGGCGGACTGACAATGCTCAACGTCGATGACGCGGACAGAGATGGCGTGATTGGCAACTGCGACTCGTGTTTCGGTGACAACGCCACGGGCGACACGGATGGCGACGGCGTCTGCGATGATCGCGACCAGTGCGCGGATTTCGACGACGGCGTCGATGCCGATCTCGACGGTACGCCCGACGCGTGCGATATCTGTGCCGGCTTTGATGACTCGATCGACAGCGACGGGGACGGCGTTCCCGATGGCTGCGACATCTGCAGCGGCTTTGACGACAACATCGATTCCGACGGCGATGGCATCGCGGACGGATGCGACAACTGCCCGACGATTCCGAACGCCGATCAGGCGGACAGCGACAATGACGGCGTCGGCGATGTGTGCAACTTCGCTATGAGCATCTGCGAGCCTCCGGATTTTCCAACGATGGGGTATCGCCCCCCCATCGGTTCGCTGCAGGTCGGTCTGAACCACCTGTGCGGCGCTATTGAGTTCGCATCCGGCGACCAGTTCGACTATGTGCCGCTGACATTGCCCGAAGGGCTTCAGATCAATGCCATTACCATCATCGTTGCCAATCTCGCGGGGGATGCGAATATTCGTTACGGGATCTATGGACACGACGAAGTCTTCAGTGCCGCCGTCGACGTGTTCAGCAACGGCGTCGCTTCAATACCGTCGGAGTTTCTGCCCATCACTGCGGCCGGTGACTACGATTTCCGAACATGGCTGAACGGCATGTTGGCAGGGGCGTCGGCCGACTGGCAACTGATCATCGATGTGTCGGAAAACACGGACATCGACGGCGACGGCATTTCAGATGAGATGGACAACTGCCCGTCGATCGCGAATCCGGATCAGCGAGACAGCGAGGCTCCGAGCGTATCGTTGGCGCCGATTGTCGCCTGGCACTTCGATGAGGACGGCGGATCGACGACGACGGACGTGGTCGATGGCCACATCGGCACGCTGAACAACGGCGCGACGTGGAACTCCACAGGACGCCATGGCGCCGCGATCGAATTCCCGGTCGGCGGAGGGACCGTCATCGTCCCTGGCTCGACGGACTTCAACACGCCGGACCAATTGAGTATTGCATTGTGGGTGAAGCCAAGCGCCTTCTCGACAAACATCAATCGCTTCGTGACGCGCTCGAGCTTCGTGTTTCGATTGCAGGGCGGCAAGCCACACTTCTACATCAGACAGGGCGGCGCGAACATCGGCACACAGGCCAACGTGTTGATTGACGCCGACGCCTGGACCCATCTCGCCGCCGTCTGGGACGGTCTCGGCGACGGTTTGCTTCGCATCTATGTCAATGGCGTCGAGGCGTCCGCCTACGACTTCCAGGGAACCGCCGCGGCGCCGATCGACTCGAGCTCGTCGGGCCTGACGATCGGCAACGCCGCCGCGGAACCATTCGAGGGTCTGATGGATGAGCTTGCGATCTTCAGCAAGGCGCTGTCGGCCGGAGAGATCCAGCGCCTCGTTTCGATCGGACTCGGCGACGGCGTCGGCGACGCATGCGATCTCTGCCAGGGTGACGACGCCAGCGGAGACTCGGACGCCGATGGTGTCTGTGACAACCTCGACGTCTGTCCAGGCTTTGACGACAACGTCGATACGGACGGCGACGGCGTTCCCGACGGCTGCGATTCGCCCTGCAGTGGTGGGGGGCTTGGTGACCTGGACGGTGACGGACTCGTCGATATGGCGGACCTGGAGTCCTTCGCCTCGACGCTGATGGCGCCGGATCTGGCGACGGAGGCCGAACGCTGTGCGGCCGACATGAACCAGGATGGCGCCATCGACGGTCGCGATATTCAGATGTTCATGGAACAGCTGTTGAGCACCGCGCCGTAAGCAGCCTCCTCTCGAGTGGGGACACGCGTGTTCTCACTCGTTCTCCTTCCACGCGCTCCCGTGAGGGTTTGCGCGACGCCCCGGCCATTGGGTCGGGGCGTTTTTTTTTGCTACTGTCAAACGTGTCGAAACGTCACTCCTTATCAGCGTCGGCGGAGGACGCCTGACCTTCGACGGCGTAGCGAAGGCGCCGGGCGTTGGCCTGTTCAACCTTTTCGGCGAGCGCCTCGATCTGTTCCCCCTGTGCGCGAAGCCCCTCATACGCCCTGTTCAGCATCGAGACGCCTTCGGCGCGCCGCTCAGGATCATTCGCCAGGGCCTCGCCCAGCAGGCTCATCGCGTTCAAGGTCCGCCAATGATCATCACCCACGATCTTGCGATTGGCGGCGACGCAGGATTCAAGGACGGTCGCGGCCTCCGCAAACTTCGACTGCCGCAGCAGGTTCACGCCGAGTTGTTCCGTCGCAAGAACGCTCGCTCTTCCGCCGTCTGTCGAAGCGGGAATCGCCTCCACGACAAGGCGGCACCAGGCCTCCGCGTCCGCGAATCGCCCTTCGGCGCTGAGCGCGTCGATCAGACTCTGGGCGACGCCGATCGTGCTGGGATGATGGCTGCCGAAGACCTTTCGGGCGCCGTTCACGACCTCAGTGTAAAGCGGAATGGACTCGGCGACTCGGCCTTTCCGGGCCAGCGAGTCCGCGATGAAGTTGATCTCAAGCAATGTGTCAGGATCGAGGTCGCCGGACAGGCGTCGACGACTCGCCAGAGCGTCACGATGCAGCTGGAGCCCGGCGTCAAAATCGCCTCGGGTGATCAGCAACGTGCCGAGATTCTCTACTGCGCGGACCGTTTCGGGATGATCCGGACCGACGACACTTCGAGAGGCTTCGATCGCCTCGCGATAGAGCGGTTCCGCTTCATCGTATCGCTTCAGCCGGAAGAGCACGCTGGCAAGATTATTGATCGCGAACAGTGTCATCGGATGGTCGTCGCCCTGAACGCGCCGGCGCGTCTCGACTTCCGTTCGATAGACGGACTCCGCCTCTTCGAGTTTTCCCTGTCGACGGAGCACGGCTGCAAGATTAGAGGTGGCGTGCAGCGTCTTGGGATCGTCCTTTCCCAGCGTTCGTTCGCGACTGGCGAGGATTTCGCGGACGTAGGGTAAGGCCTCATCCTGTCGATCGAGCTTGATCAGAATACTGGCCAGATTGCCCATCGTGATTCGCACGTCCTCCGAGTCTTCGCCCAGTGTCTTCTTCTGGATTTCGAGGGACTCCTGGAGAAGGGGGAGCGCATCGTCGTATTGCTCTTTTCCGAACAGCAGTGCGATCTGATTGCTCAACCACGTCTGGACATACTCGTTGTTTTCGCCGAGCGTTCGTCGGCCCGTATCAAGCGTCTCCTGGATCAGTGGCTCGGCGTCGTCGAACCGCCCCAATTCCACGAGAAGACCGCTGAGTTGGCCGATCGCCCTCAGCGTTTCGATGTCTTCATTGCCCAGGATCTCGCGTCGAATCTCAACAGTCCGCATCTGTGGCTGGACCGCCTGCCTCAGCAGGCCGAGCCTCCGCTGCGTGCTGGAAACCGCCTGAAAGAGCCGCGCCTGAATCAGCGGACGTTTCGTGAACTCTTCGTCAATCACACGAACCGAGCGTTCGAAGATGTTCTGTTCAAGTGTCGCCAGCGCCATGTCTGTGAAGTTGACTTCTTCCAGAAGGCGCTTCAGGGATTCGCGATCCGTCCCGGGCGCATTGTCCAGCAGGTAGGTTCGCAGCTTCTCGCCCATCTTCGGGACGTCGATTGCCGCAAGCTGATCCAGCTGGAATTCCGTGACATCATTGGCCGCGTCGCGCGCGGAGTCCGCTTCCTTACGGGCCGCAACGGCGTCATTCTTCTGTTTTGTGACTTCCACCAGCAGCTTGGCGGTCACGCCCAGTCCGACGATCAGCGTCGCAAACGCCGCCGCGACGCCTCCGACAAACCCCTTGTTACGCTTGGCGAATTTGCCGAACTGATAGAGCATGCTCGCCGGGCGCGCCTCGATCGGCTGATATTCCAGGTATCGTCGGATGTCGGCGGCCAGCTCGGCCGCTGATCCATAGCGCCGCTCGCGATCGTGCTCGAGCGCCTTGGCCACGATCGTCTCAACATCGCCGCGAAAGCGCCTGTCGATCGCGCCCAGGCGGACCGGAACCTGCTCCCGAATTCGACGGGCCGCCTCGACGACCGGGAGTCCGGCGAGATCGTGTGGGCGTCGATCCGCCATCAGTTCATAGAGCATCACTCCCAGGGCGTACACATCGCAACGGGTATCGAGGTCCGCCGACCGCTCCTCGACCTGTTCGGGACTCATGTAGGCGAGTGTTCCGACGAGCTGACCTACCTCAGTCTGCACAGTGACCGTCTGCATGTCAGAATCGGTCACCCGCGCGATGCCGAAATCAAGTACCTTGGGCTGTCCGATCGCGTCGTAGAAACTCGAGTGACCTGCGCCGGACGTTGTCGTACGAGTCGACGTCTTTTCCTCGCCGATCGTCACAAGGACGTTGCTGGGCTTCAGATCGCGATGAATCACGCCTTTCTGATGGGCGTGCTGAACCGCGTCGCAGACGCGCGCGAGCAGTTCGAGCCGCTGGCGCATGTTCAGATCGTTCTTTTTTGCCGCGATGTCCAGTGGCTCCCCCTCAATCAACTCCATCACGAGAAACGGCTGGGGCCCCATGGCCGTCTCCGCGACGCCCGCCTCAAAAATCTGTGCGATCCCCGAATGCTGTAACTGGCCCAGCACGTGCGCTTCATGCTGAAATCGCTTGAGCATTTCGCGTTCGATCAGTCCCGGCCGCAGCACTTTCAACGCGACGCGTCGGCTCGGTGATTCCTGGCGGGCTTCGTAGATGATGCCCATCCCGCCCCGGCCGATCTCTCGCACGATCTGGTAGGCGCCGATCTGTCGCAGCGCGGTGTCAGACATATCGCAGGGAAAGTCGATGCCGTCGGCGATCCGCTCCAGGCTCATTCCGGATTCAGCCGACCTGACGAGCCGATGGTCTTCGACGTCGGCCGCCAGCAGCGATTCAACATCCTGTCGAAGCGCCGCGTCACCCGCGCAGAGCGCGTCCAGGCGAGCGGAACGCGCCTCGGGCGGCAACTCGCAGATCTCGTCAAACACGGCCATTGAGCGGTGGTATCGATCGTCGGGGTTCATGGGAATCGATCCTTGATGAGCGTTCGGGATTCCGGGCTCGGATGTCGAATCGGGCCGCAATTCGCCTGAAGTCTACGCGCCACAGGCGGATACCGCGATCCCGCCGCGGGTGGAGACTGAGCGTCAGCGGGATCGTAAGTCATGTGGCGGTAGTGCGTTAGCAGGACGGGATTCATGGCGGATTTTCGATTACGGAGTGGTGATCGATGGCTCGTTTATTTCCGGACAACGGACGCTCTTCCCCTGATGGGGGCGCCGGTTCGACGCCGCGGGGATCGTGGCGAATTGGGTATATCGATGAAAGGACTTGTGATGAGATCACAATCGCTCGGCATTCGAACGCTCCTGGTTGCGGGAGTGACGGCCGCCGTCTTGACGCTGTCCGGCAGCGCCCAGGCGGCAACAATTCGATGGGTCGGAGGCGCCACCAACAGCTGGAGCACAGCCGCCAACTGGTCGCCGCCTCAGGTTCCCGGCGCCGGAGATTACGTGGTGTTCAATCGTGACGCCACGTCATTCACCGTCAACCTCGGCGGAGGCGCGACAGTCAGCGCCGTCGAGATTGAGAACAATGCGATCGGATCATACACATTCAATCAGGGAATGCTCACCCTGACGACGGGTCAGTTCAAAGTTGGCGGGGGCCAGACGCACACCGTCAATTGCGATGTACGGATCCAAGGACCGGGCTACATCCTCGTCGGCGGTGGCGGAACGCTGATCCTCAACAATCCGATCCGAGAAAGCGCCGGCGCCTTCGGGCTGCTCAAGGGGTGGAGCGGAAATCTGATACTGAACGCCGTCAATCTGCTCAGCGGCGATATCTCCATTCAATCGGGAACGCTCACCCTCGGGACGGATGAGGGGCTGCGTCCCAACACGATTCAACTAAGCGCCAACGGAACACTCAGCGTTGACGGTCTGGACCCGATCCTCGGCGCCCTCGGTGGAAGCGGCGACATCGCAATGGGCAGCGCGACGCGACTTCGCTTTGGCGAAAACGGCGCAACGACCACTTTTTCCGGTTCCATCGTTGGTTCGGGGCAACTCGTGAAGCAGGGCGAAGGCGGCTTCACGATTGACAGCGACCTCACGGAGTTCAGCGGAACCATCAAACACGACGCGGGAACGCTCACGATCAATGGTTCACTGGATGAGTATGTCGACTTCACGTCGTGGGACGGCGTCCTGACGGGAAATGGGCGCATGGGGAATTTCAATCAGCAGGCGTGGTGGACCGGCGACTTCCTGGGTCCCATCTATCCTGGTGGCGACGGGATCGGCACCCTCACGGCCGATGGCTGGGCCTATCTGGGGCGGCTGACGGTCTTCGACATCGGTGGTCTCACGCCGGGTGTCGAGCACGACCAGATCGTCGTCAACGGCTACGCCGACACAATCAACTGGGTGGATATCAACCTCGTCAACGGATTCACGCCCTCGGCCGGCGATGAATTCGTTCTCCTGCAGGCCGAGTCACTCGATTTCATCGACAAGTGGCATATTCGCAACGCGCCGGCGGGCTTCGCCTGGTATCTCGCCCATGATCGGGCTACCGGCACGGTCACGCTGAAAGTCTGCCCGCCCGATGGCAATGACTGCAACAACAACGGCGTGAATGATGACTGCGAGCCGGATCGCGACGGCGACGGAATCATCGACGACTGTGACATCTGCGACAACGGACCGAATGATCAGGACGCCGACAACGACGGTGTCCCGGACGCGTGTGATGTCTGCCCCGGCGTCGACGACAACGGCCCCGACGCGGATCTGGATGGCTATCCTGACGCCTGTGATCCCTGCTACGGCAACCAGCTAACGGGCGACGACGACGCTGACGGTATATGCAATCACTGGGATCGATGTCCCGGATTTGACGACAACATCGACGCCGACGGCGACAGCGTTCCGGATGGATGCGACATCTGCCCGGGATATGACGACTACGGGCCCGATGCGGACAATGACAGTATTCCGGATGTCTGTGACACGTGTTATGGCGACAACGCGACAGGCGATGACGACAACGACGGCGTCTGCGACGACCTCGACGCCTGTCCGGGATCTGACGACGCCGTTGACGCTGACAATGACGGCGTTCCTGATGGCTGCGATCTCTGCCAGGGCGACAACGCGACGGGAGACAGCGACGGCGATGGCAAGTGCGATGACCTTGACATCTGCCCGGATGAGGACGACTACGGTCCGGACGCCGATGGCGACGGTCTGCCCGACGCCTGCGACTTCTGCAATGTCTCGAACACGGGCGATCTCGACAGTGACGGCGACCTGGACGCCCAGGACTTCGACGGATTCGATATCTGTCTTACGGGACCGGCCCTTGACGCGGGACTGATCTGTGACTGCTACGACATGGATCCGGACGGCGAGATCACGATTCGCGACTTCGGAATGTTCCAACGCGCCTTCACGGGCCCGAAGTTCATTGAGGAAGCTCAGGGTGAAATCAATATTCAGAACATCGCCAACGGATTGAGCGACAAGGGTCGTGCCTTCTTTGGCGGAAACGCGACGGACTTCGCCGGATACGCCGTCGCGCTGATCGGCGACATCAACGGCGACGGCTACGGCGAAATGCTCGTCGGCGCCCCGTCGTACGGTGAGGCCGATCAGGAACACGCCGGGCGGGTCTACCTTGTCTATGGCGGTCTGAGTGATCGGAACCTGCTGCTGGAGAACATCGCCGGCGAGAACGCTGGTCTGATGATCGATGGCGTCGGCGGCTTCAACCATCCCTATCTTACGCGGGAGATCGGCGAATCGACCGCTTACCCCGGGAACTACGAACCGTTTCAGGAAGGTGGTCCGCAGGGTGAAGGCGCGGGTTACGAAGTCGCGTCGGCGGGTGACGTCAATGGCGACGGAATCGACGACTTTATCATCGCCGCGCCCTATGGCGTTGCGAACGGAGCGATCTGGGGAGGTCGTGTCTATGTCGTATTCGGCAACGCCTCGTTCGACGGCTCGACGCCTGTGAACCTGAGCGCGCTGACGGCGGCGGGATCGACAAGTGGCTTCAGGATCGAAGGAGAACGCGGCGCCTGTCCGAGTTGCCCCGGATCCTATGTTGGCTACCGGGATGGCGATCTCTTCGGCTGGGCGGCGGATGGCGCGCGCGATGTCAACGGTGATGGCCTCGCCGACATTCTCGTCTCCGCGAAGAATAACGGCGACGATGACCAGGGACGCGCCTACGCCATCTTCGGCAAGGCCGACGATGCGCCGATCAGTGTCGCATCGATCGGCGGCGAATCAGGTCCCGGTATTCTCTTCGACATGGGCGATGTCACATCGACGATGAGCATGGGCCATCGCCTTCAGAGTGTCGCCGACTACAACGGCGACGGACTGACAGACTACATCGTGGCGCCTGAGCAATGGGGCATCACGGCCTACGTGGCACAAGGTCTGACCAAGCCGGGCGTGATCACGCTGATCAACAGCAATAACATCGAGAATGTTGTCGGGATTCAGGGTGATGGCTACGAGTGTCAATGGGGTGAAGATCCCGATACCGGCGAAGAAGTGGATTATTGCATCGGGCGTTACTCGGCCTCACTCCCCGTCGGCGGCGGCGGCGACTTCAACGGCGACGGCAGGCCCGATGTCGTGCGGGTTGATGTCAACTTCACGACGGGCGAGCTGGAGGTCCTTGTGTTCTTCAACGACGACAGCAACTATCTGCGCACCGTCACGACATTCGGCGCCGCCGACAGTCTGCTGGATCCGCCCGCCGGAGGTGTACGGATCTTCAGCGACTCGATTGGCGGGAGCAGTTGGAAGAACGGCGTCACGCTCAACAGCGACGTGAATGGTGACGGGTACGACGACGTCGTCCTCGGCGTCGGCGCCGGCAAACGCACGACGTATGTCATCTTCGGCGGTCCCGCTTCACGATCGATCGATCTCGATACGTTGCTTGAAGACGGGAACGGCGTTCGGATCGGTGGCGGATTCAGCGGCTCCAAGCCGGGCTACGCCATTGATACGTCGGGTGACGTGAATGGGGATGGGCTGAACGACATCTTTATCGGTGATCCCGGCGACGATCATCGCGGAAACGACGCCGGCGCGGCGTATCTGGTGTACGGCGGCGATTTCAGCGGCTCGATCACGCACATGGGCGACGACGCCGCCAATTCGCTGACGGGAACCAGCGACGCGGACAACATGGTCGCAGGGCGCGGTAACGACACGATCAACGGCGCGGGTGGCGCCGACACGATCTACGCGGGCGCCGGAGACGACATCGTGATCGTCAGTGACGCGGGTTTCCATCGCGTTCGAGGCGGCGCCGGCTTCGACACCCTGGCGACCAGCGGCGGTGTAACGCTCGACCTCGAGGTTCTGCGCGGCAGGATCGACGAAATCGAACAGATCAACCTGGGGGCGCCGGGGGCGGACACGCTGAATGTCAGTCGCATCGACGCGCTCAACCTGAGCCCGACGAGCAATCAGCTCTTCATCCGTGGCGCCGCCGAGGATCTGGTCACGTCGCACGCCGACAACTGGATCAACGAAGGCCTCTTTGACGTGGACGGCGTTCAATTCGAGAAGTTTGTCAGCGGTCGCGCGGAGGTGTTCATTCAGGATGGCGTCAGCCTGCGATTCGCGCCAGTGATCCTGACGGAATCCATCTCGATGGACGAAAATACGCCGGCGGATGCGTCGATCGGTTTCGTCGAGGCGACGGATCCGGACGGAGGCCGGATTGATGAATACGCCATTGTCGGCGGCGCCGCGCAGGCGCTCTTCACCATCGACGCCGATACCGGCGAGCTGTTTGTCAGCGAATCGATGGACTTCGAAACGCTGCTCCAGACGTCATTCACGCTGGATATCCGCGTGACAGACGACCAGGCGGAGACGGACGAGGCGACGATCACGATCAACGTGCAGGACGTCAACGAAGCTCCCGTCTGGACGTTTCAGGACCAGCGATTCACGACGCTGGCCGAACACGCCCAGTCTGGCCTTGTTGTCGGCCAGTTCACGGCCGTTGACGCGGATGCGGGCGACCAGGTGTCGTACGCGCTCGATCTCGATGATCCGTCGCTGACGTCCCCGGCGCCGTCGGGCGCTTTCGCCATCGATGCGGCAACGGGGGAACTGATCGTCGCCAATGGCGCCGCACTGGATCGCGAGATGCAGGAAGTCCATGAGATGCTCGTGTACGCCGAAGACACGAGCGGTCTTCGATCCACGTCGATCAAAGTGACATTAACGCTGACGGACGTGCAGGCGTGGGTGGAGCGATTCAGCGGCGTCTTCGAGACGACGAACGCCAGCATGTGGTCCGCGGATGGTGGCGTCGGGCTGTCGGAGATTCAGTTCGAAAAGGATGTGGATTTCGATGGGTCCTCAAGCCAGTCCGTCTCGCTGCTGGGAGTCGACCTGACAGGCCAGGTGTCCGGTCAGATTCACTTCGAGTCCGCGATCACAACCGATTCGGGCGCGGTCAATGCGACGATTCCGTTCGCCGCCGAAGTGAGCATTCCCGATGAGGTGCAACTGGGGCAGCCCTTTACGCTTGGCTTCTACCAGTTGGATCCGTTGGACAGCCCGACGATGACCGGTATGACACCGGCCGCGGATGTCGACATGCTGCTCGAATTCCACGATCTGGCCATCTCGACAACCCCGCACGACTTCGGTCCCTTCAATGGGAGCAACTCCGCCGATGAGTATCTGACCTCCAGTGTAGGTCGCGCCTGGTCGGCCGGTGTGCAGCCCGACGGTTCGCTTGCGACGAACTCGACTGTTTCGACAACGCTCCTCCAGATGGGCGCGATCGACTGGGATTCCTACCTTGAGAACTTCCTCTCCCTGGCGAGCCTGCCGGCCAATGAAGGATCGTTTGACGGGATCGAATACGGCACGGTACGCATGAACATGTCCTACGTGCTGTGGGCGATGAATATGAACGGCGCCGTCAGCGTCGAGCAGGACTTCGCTCTGGACGTCGATGGATACACGGCGGAAATCGTGTTCGAAAATGGCGTCCGCCAGACGATCGCTGTCGATGGCGACACGCAGGTGACACTGCCGGCCGGCGCCGACGCGAATGGTGACGGCTTTGCCGACTACGACATCCACGTCGATATTGAGACGACGTTTACCAACAACAGCGATTTCTACGGGACGATCTCTCAGAATCTCCAGCTCGGTTACTTCTACTTCCAGGCCTTCTATCCGACGTGCCCGAGCTGCGGCGTCAATACCGCGGAACTTGGGCCGCTGGGCGATCGGACGATCAACGTCGATGTCTTCCGGAGCGACGCGCTCGGCCCCTTCCCAACGCCGTGGCCGGAGAACGAACCGGGTCAGTTCCCGCTGGGCGGCTTCAATACCGTCATACTCCGCGGATCGATCGACCTGAACAGCTGATCTGTCAGTGGGATGAAACGGCGTCCCGCCGTCGCGATGACCGCGGCGGGGCGCTGGTTTTTCCCACCTTTCTTTAGAAATACGGTCCCGGCCCAGAGCGAAAAAAAGCGGTTACGGAGTCGGGACGCGTCAGTCGTTTACTCAGTGGCGGACGAATGTCGGCCACGGCGCATTGCAAGGGCGATCGGTTCAAGTGAACAACGCCCGCGCCCTCCAGGCGCCTGAACAGAAGAAACTCTCTAAGGAGATTGTCAGATGAAGTCTTACCTGCTCACAAACACGGACACGGGCAATGAAATTCCGGCTGAACGAACGCGGCGCGGCGCGACGCCCGGAGCGAGACGCTGTGTCCTGTCGATCATCGTCATGCTCGCGGGGGCTTCTCCGCTGTTCGCTCAGTCCGTCCAGTTGACACTGAGTTCGTCGCAGGCCGGCGCCTTCGTTCAGCAGGGCGACACGATCGACTGGGAGATCTCCGTCGAGGTGTCCTCGGGGGACAACGAGGGACTCGCGTTTCTCTGCGCCGACCTGATCCAGAGTGAGGCGAACCCGGCCACGCTTGATATCCCGCATGCGGACGCTGTGCCGAATGGCATGGCGAATTTCAGTTCACCCGCAGGAATCAGCAATCCACCCGACGTGGGCATGACGACCGGGTACGTCGGTACGCGGTTCGGTGAGCCGGGCGCGATGAACCTGCTTCAGATCGGCGGCGGACAGAACATCTTCGGCAATGCGCTCCCGGCTTCGACGGGTTACGCCCAGAACGACACGCCCGTGGCCAATGTCGGCCAGAACGGCGTCGTCGTCGTTGCGTCGGGGTCGTTCCCGGCGCCGTCGATCGATGGCGTGTACCGATTCGAACTGAGAAATGTCCTCGCCAACGTTTTCACGCAGGCGAACCAGCCGCCGCACTTCTCTCTCACGACCGAGGCGGCGCCGGATCTGGCGGAGGCGTCCTTCACGTTCATCGTGGGCGACTACTGTGACGCCCACGACGCCAACTGCGACGGCCAGGTCAATGGCGAGGACGTTCAGCCGTTCATGGCGGCAATCCTCACAAATGGCGCGTCGAGTTGTTCGCCGTGTGCGGGCGACACAAACGCGGACGGCGCCGTGACAACGGCGGACATCGCCGCGTTTGTCGACGATCTTCTCGCGAGGTAACGCGAACGAAGTAAAGTCAGCGGCATTCGCCCGCAGTCTCCGTCGCAGCGGCGCGTCAGCGCAGTTGCATGAGTCGGGGACTTGCGGGCGGCGCTGTTTGGGCGGCGGTGGCGATCGCGAAATGGTGAGTCAGACGAGCGAATCAGGGTTGCGGCGGGGGCGGCGCCGTCGATTCGCGGATGACGAGATTACCGGGATGGATGCTGCGAAGCTTCTCACGCTGCAGACCGCGAGCCCGCATTTCATCGATCAGCAGGTCCAGCGCAATCTGGACCATTCCTCGGATGTCGAATTCAAAGGTCGAGATGGCGGGGCGACAGTAGCGGCCGACTGTGAGATTGTTGCAGCCGAGGACGGAGATGTCGCTCGGTACCGACCTTCCGATTTCCTGGAGGGCGTGAATCACGACGATGGCGATCTCGTCGTTGATGCACATGATGCCCGTCGTCTCGGGCGCCGTGGCCAGTAGCTGCCGAACATAGGAGGGCGCCGTGTCGATGCTCGTGCACTGCTGGTGCGTCAACTGAGATCGCGGAACGCCGTTCAGATCAAACGCCCGGTGAATTCCACGCTCTCGAAGCGAGAACCAGTGCGGCTCGTCACTCGATCTGGGGCCGCCGAAGTAGGCGATGTGACGATGCCCGAGCTTGATCAGGTGATCCGCGCAGCGGAACGTCATGTCCTCGAGGTCGGGGCTGATCTCGCTGAACGCCTGCTGGGCGATCGCGCTGTGGAGAAGGACTGTCACCGGGGCGGCACAGGGGCCGAGCGAGCGATGGCCGAAGGGGTCTTCGTAAAACGACTCCGGCGGCGCGATGACCAGGGCGCCCGTCAGGTTGAAGCTGCGAATCGCGTGATGAAACGCGTTCAGCGACTGGCAGAGAATGACAGTCTGATGTCGGTCCTCGATTTCCCGTGACGCCAGGTCAACGCACTCGGCCAGGTAGTGATGGTTGGCGATGAACTCCGCGAACATGCAGAAGGTGTTGAGCTGCTCGCCGCGCAGGCTGCGCGCCAGGAGATTCGGGACGTAGCCGAGTTCCGCCGCGGCGCTGCGGCACTTCTGCAGCGTGGCCGGGCTGACCGCCTTGGATTTGCCGGAAAGGGCGCGGGAGACCGTCATGACGGACACGCCGGCCTTCATGGCGACATCTCGCAGCGTGATGCGTCTCGGGTTATCCATGTTATTTTTCACAGCTCGTACCATAACATTGGTCGCCTATTAACAAAAGCGACTTTCGCAATAGTTGACATCGCGAACTCAGGTGGCGGTAAATACGACGCTGGTGTGTGGATCGTGGGGGATAATCGTGGCGCGTGAATCGCGCGAGTTGCGTCAGGACGCCTCTGTCCGTTCCGCCCGGAATCGTGGGACGACTGATACAGGCGATGCGATACTGAGGCGTCGGGTGCGCTGAGTATTGGCCTATCCGTTTCGAACCTCTCAGGGGGCGGATTCTGTCGACGAATCACGACGCTCGGGCGCCTCAGCCGCTCCTGGAATCACGTTCTCGGCGTTGCGGGAGTGGTATCGTAACATTCACGTAATCAAATCCGTTGATTATTTCACACATGAATGCGATGTTAACCTTACCATTTGACGAGGCGGGCGGTATAGTAGTTCGCAGTAGGACACCATCAGACCAATCGCGAATCCGTATGAAGACTGGAGCGCCATCGTGATGACCCAACGCTTCGTTTTTTCAGCCTTGATTGTGGCCGCCGCAACCCGGATCACCTCCGCGGCGCCACCCGCCCAGGACGCTCTCACGGAGTTCTCATCCACGAGTTGGTCGGCCGTCGCGAGCGGAGGTTTCTCGGCAGGGCTCTTCGATGATGCGACGCGAGTCCACGACGGCGGAGGGTCACTTCGGCTGGATACAGACGCGCCTTTCGACTGCTACTTCTGGACGCCGGTGAGCAGGGACGCCAACTGGGATTTCACGCCCGTTACCCGAATTCAGTTCTGGATCTACGCGGTCAACGGCAGTCCGTTTGGTTTTCAGAACAGTTCACCCCAGGTCATCCTCGGATCCAGCGGCGGAACCATTCACTTCACGCCGACGTCCGAGCTCCTCAACAATGCGCGCGACAATTGGCTGTTTGTCGATATTCCGCTGACGGGCGGCGGCGCCTGGAATCGCGTCGACAACGGGGCGGTCGACCTGGCCGACGTGGATTACATTGAGATTCACGCGGATACGTGGGACGCCGGGTTTCAGCTGTGGCTGGACGGACTGACGTTTCAGGATCTGCCGCCGAATCCTCAGGGATTGTCGGGTATGGCGCTTAACAACGCCATCGACCTGACCTGGGCGCCCTACACCGCGACGTCGGGATTCGATCATTTTGCCGTCTATCGCTCTCTCTCGCCGTTTTCGACCGTGCTTGGGATGACCCCCATTGCCACGATCGCCAATTCCGCCGCGACGTCCTACACGGACAACTCGGCCACCAACGGCGTGCCCTACTACTACGCCGTCACGGCCGTGACGACGTTGGGCGCGGAGGACGACCAGGTCACGTCGATCGGACCGCTCACGCCGCGAGCTGAGACGGACATGCAGGTCGTTTATATCGAGCGAACGCCGAAGTATCCGCGTTACGCGCCGACGTATTCGAACTACACGGTCACGGAGCCCAGTGGGTTCGGGCCGTATTCGTTCTCGGCGGCGACTGGGCTCGGCAATGGTCAGACGACCGGGACACAGCGATTTCCGAACAACGGCGACGTCGTGACCTACGTCGGACACGTTCGCAATCGCGGGACGACCGCCATTGCGGGCCCGATCAGCGTGACCTGGCGTTATGACAACAACGTGATCGGCGTGGATTCGATTCCAGGGCCGTTGGCGGCGGGGGCGGACGCCTCCGTATCGATCATGCGGACCTGGGATGGCGCCGAACATGACCTGAGCATGACGATGGACCTGAGCGACGATCGGCCCGGCAACAACGCGCTGTCGATTGACACGAATTCCGTGGGTTTCCTGAGCTACATCGACAGGAACTACATCGAGGAGTTTCGCGAGGACACGGCGAACTTTCCGCTGGCGGTCACGGACGACTTCATCGACTGGCTGAACTACCACATGGAAACGATGAACCAGATGTTCGCCGACGCGGGAACTCCCAAGCGCGTTCGGTTTGATCGCCTGGAGGTCCTGGACGACGCGGCGCCCGATCCGGTCGTTGATACGATCAACTGGGCCATCTTCCCGTTCAGGTATCGGGCGTCTGAGTTCGGGGGCGTCCTGCGGACGACGGGTTACTACAGATCCAATGTGGACGTCGACTTCGGAACGCTGCACGAGATGGGGCATCAACTCGGGTTGATCGACATCTATCGACTTGACCTTCCCGGCAGCCTGAATCTCGCGACGGGACGCGGCTATTCGGCGGTTCCCGGCCTGATGCATGGTGTCGACGCCTTCTTCTCACAGAGCTCCGCCGACGCGATGACACACTGGCAGTACATCGCGCACGGATACTACGGCCAGTATCTCTACAAACTGCCGCAGACGATCACGATGCGATTTCTGAATTCAGAGGGCGCTCCGATCGAAGGCGCCAGCGTGCAGATGTACCAGAAGGTCGAGGTCCCGGGACAGGGCGAGATCATCCCGAATCAGATTAAGGCGCAAGGCGTCACGGACGCCAACGGTGAATGGACGCTTCCCAACACGCCGATCGATACGGGGATGGTTCCGACGACGTTTGCGGGAGACGCCCTGGCCGCCAATCCGTTCGGCTACGTCGCCGTCGTGGCGAACAACGGTCTTCTCCATTTCCGCGTTGAGAAGAACGGGGCCGTTGATTACGCGTGGCTTGAGATCCTCGACGCCAACGACGCCTACTGGCAGGGACAGACGAACGACGCCGTCTTCGAGAGACACGTCGCCGTCGGCGGTCCCACGCAGACGATTCCGCCGCCGGACCTGACGGAGCTCAACGCCGATGACTGGATCGCGGCCGCCGATGGATCGAGTCCCGAGAGCACTTTCGTTGAAGACGAACTGACGCCGACGTTGGTGCAAGTCGGTCAGGGGTCGTTGAAATTCATCACGGACGGCGGCTTCGACACGCTTGTGCGCTATCCCGGCGCCATGGCGGCCCAGTGGGATCTTTCGAGCGTCATGTCCCTCAACGCGCGCTTCCGCACGGACAATCCGAACGTGGGTTTCCAGAGCGGTCCCGTGATCCGTCTCGGAGATAACGAAAACAATTATTACGAATACCAGTACTACGCGGGTGGCGCGCCATTCGCGAAATTGAATGAAACTCGGGGCGTCTGGCGCAGCTACTCCATTCCGATTGACGCGCCAACAGGCCCCGTCAACGGATGGGGGCGGACGACTGTCGGAACGCCGGATCTGTCGAATATTCAGTACATCGAGATCCATGCGGATACATGGGATGCGGGCTTCACGATGTGGGTGGACGGCCTGTCGTTCGATCCTCCGCTCTGCGAGCGGGGTGATCTGAACGGCGACGGCCGACGCGATGGACTCGATGTGGCCGCGTTCAGCAACGCGATCGTGAACGGCCCCACGTCGTTTGAGCTGTGTGCGGGAGATTTTGACGACAGCGGGGCCATGACCGTTAACGACGTGGCGAGCTTCGTTCAGTGCGTGCTCGGCGCCGGCGCATGCCCGTAGTCCCGGGCTGAGGCGTCACGCGGGCGATTGCGCGGTATCGACCCTGGAAGTGTTCATTTCGAAGTTGACGCGAATTGATCGGCGTCAATAACGCATGTCCCGGCGAACGCGGACGGAAGGTGATCTATGCAGGTAATCTCTGTCTTTTTGGTATCGATCGTGGGATTGAGTCAGCTTCCCGAAGTTCATGTTGGATCCGACGACGTCGTTGTGACGGAGTCCTGCCGACTCGTGATCGAACCGGGAACCGTCATTGAGGACAGGAACGAAGACGGCGTGATCCACGTCGAGGCGTCGGACATCACGATCGAGTTCGCGAAGGGCTCGGCGCTGCGGGGCTCGCCCGAAAACGCCCGCCCCGACGAGTACCGCGGATATGCGATCCGGGTGAAGGGGCGGACGAATGTGACGATTCGCGGCGGACGCATCAGCGGATACTGGTGCGCCGTTTATGCCGAAGGCGCCGATGGCGTGACGATCGAGGACCTGGACGCTTCGGATATGCGTCGCGCCTACCTCAAGTCCACGCCCGCCGCCGAGGATGGCGGCGACTGGTTGTGGCCCCACAACAATGATGACAACGAGTGGCTGAAGAACTACGGCGCCGGGATCTGCATCGAGGACACGAAGAACGCGACGATACGCCGATGCAGGGTCCTCCACAGCCAGAACGGGTTGATCCTCGATCGCGTGACGGATTCGAAAGTCTATGACAATGACTTCAGTTTCAACTCCGGCTGGGGGATCGCCATGTGGCGCGCATGCCGCAACGTGATCAGCCGAAACGCGCTCGACTTCTGCGTGCGCGGATACAGCCACGGAGTCTACAATCGCGGCCAGGATTCGGCAGGATTCCTGGTTTTTGAGCAGTGCAGCGACAATGTCATCGCGGAGAATTCCGCCACCCATGGCGGCGACGCCTTCTTCGGATTCGGCGGCAAAGAGGCGCTGGGCCAGACACCGGCCCCGACGTCGGATTTCGACTACAAGCGTCTCGGGTGCAACGACAATCTGCTGATCGGCAACGACTTTTCCTATGCGCCGGCGCATGGAATCGAAATGACGTTCTCCTTCGGCAATCGCTATATCAACAATCGGCTCGTCGGCAACGCCATTTGCGGCGTATGGGGTGGCTACTCGCAGGACACGCTCATCGCGCACAACACATTTGAGTCGAATGGCGAGATGGGTTACGGGCTCGAGCGGGGCGGCGTGAACATCGAGTATGGAATCGGCAACAAAGTACTGTACAACTCGTTTGAGGATGATCGCTGCGGCGTCCACTATTGGGTCAACGCTGGCAGCGACCTGCTCAAGACGCCCTGGGGGCTGGCCAACAAGCCGGCGTCTCGTGACAACCTGATCGCGCACAATACGCTGGACAGAGAAGAGGTCGGGTATCACTTCCGTGGCCCGATTGAAGTCACACTCAGCCACAACACGCTGAAGCAGTGCAGGAAGGACATCGACGCGACGGACGATGTCAAGATCGATCGATCAGACGACGACGTCGCGGATCCGGGCAAGCCGAAATACGACGTGTACGGTGAGACGCGTCCGGTCGGCGCCCGCAGGCGTCTGTATGGTCGAGAGAACATCGTCATGACGGAATGGGGCCCCTGGGATCACGCCTCTCCCCTGGTTCGCATGACCGCGTCGCGCGGGCGGAAGCACGTCTATGAGCTTTGGGAAATGCCCGCGGATGTTGAGGTCAAATTCAATGAGCCGGGCCTCGATTTCGACATGCAACCCCTGGCGTCGAATCCGAAAGTCAGGCAATGCACGATCAAGGCGAAATCATCAGGTGTTTATCCTTATCAGTTTTCAGTGAAGGCGAAGGGCTACTCGAAAGTGGTCGAGGGTACGATCCAGGCCGTCAAATGGAAGGCCACTTTCTTCAAGTGGGACAAGAACGATCCACGCGAGGATCTGGAAGGCTGGCGGACGCTGGCCGACGGACCGGAAGCGGTCAGAGCGAAGACGAACTCTCTGGACCTCAAGTACGGTTTCGGTGGCCCCAGCGATCAGAAGATCTCCAGGGAGCTGACCGAAGCTAAGCTCGGCGGCGATCATTTCGGCATGATCGCCCGAACGAAGCTGAAGCTCGCCAAAGGCGTGTGGAAGATCGACACGATGAGTGACGACGGTATTCGCGTCGTGGTCGATGGCGCCCCGGTCGTCGAGGACTGGACGTGGCATCCGCCGAAGCGGAATGAAGGACAGTTCACACTCGACAAGGATCGCGAGGTGGAAGTGCTCGTCGAGCACTTTGAAATCGACGGGTTCTCGACCCTTCAGTTCGGTCTGTCACGCGTCGAATGACGTGGTCAGGCGTCAGGCGGTTGACTGCCCGCAACTCTCCATGGGACGACCTGAGACATGTCGTTTTTGATTGCTGCAACCGTTGGATGCGCCATGTCACTAAACCCGCCCGCATCGCCCGACACGACGCCGAGTCCTCGAACGACGATTGACCTCGCCGGCGCCGACTGGAAACTCTGGCTCGATCGCGACGCCAAGTGGCGGGACGACATCGTTCACGCGCCCGGCGTGGACCTGTCCGGCCTGCCGGCGCGTCCGCCGAGCTGTGGGTGGGCGTCGCTGAGTGATGCGGCGCGCGACGTGTGTGTGCCCGGGACGGTGGAGGGCCTCTGCTGGGACGAGCTCGGTGGCGACTATGTCGGTGTCAGCTGGTGGTGTCGGGATGTCGATCTGCCCGCGACCCTGGCCGATCGGCGGCTGACGCTCGAATTCTCAGCGGTCCGTCAGCGAGCCGAGGTTTTCCTGAACGACGAGCTCGTCGGCTATGACGCCATCGGCAATACGCCGTTCAACGTTGATCTGACCGGCCGCGCCAAGGCGGGGCGGAATCGTCTCGCGATCCGTATCACGGATCCGGGCGGTAACTTTGACTGGCGCGACTACAACGTTCTTCACTGGGGTGGTCAGACGATTCCGTTAAGTCACGGATTCGGCGGGATCACGGGAGGCGTTCGTCTGGTCGCGACAGACGCGATTCGCATTGACGATGTCTTCGTTCGCAACACGCCGGCGATGACGGATATCCGCGTTGAGCTGGGCGTGTCGAACACGCTGAACGAATCCGTGACGACAGATCTGCGTGTGACGATTCGCGACGCCCTGGGCGAGGTCGCGTACGAACAGGTCTGGCCCAACGTACGAATCGAACCCGGCGATCAGTCAGTTGCCCGCGACATTTCTGTCCCACAGGCCGACCTTTGGCGCCCGGAATCGCCGACGCTTTACGTTGCGACCATTGACCTTGGTGGGCGCGATCGCGTCGACCGGCGATTCGGATTCCGATGGTTCGAAGTCGACGGCGCGGGACCAAACGCCGTGTTTCGCCTCAATGGAAAACGCATCGTGCTGCGCAGCGCCATCAGTTGGGGGTTCTGGCCGATCACAGGGATCTTTCCAACGCCCGAGATGGCGCGGGCGAATGTGCGGATCGCTCGCGCCCTGGGCCTGAACATGCTCAATCTCCATCGCTGTATCGGGGATGACGCCACGTTTGATGCGGCCGACGAACTTGGGCTGTTGATCTTCGAAGAGCCCGGGGGATACACGAGCCATGGCGGCGATGACAAGTGCTTCGCATTCGCGCGCGAAAAGCTGCTGCGAATGGTCAGGCGTGATCGGAGTCGGCCCTCGCTGGTGATTTACAACATGATCAACGAGGAGACGGCGCCGCCCGTAGAGCGGCATCGCCGTGACATGGCGGACGCTCATCGGCTCGATCCAACGCGGACGATTCTGTATACGTCGGGCTGGGCGAAGGACGGCGACGATCCCATCAAGCTGCACATGCGACCGCTCGAGGACGTCCAGCGGACGATCGGCTGGTATGACGTCCATCACGCGCCGGGGCCCGGCGTTTACCGTGATTCCTTCTACAACGGTCCGGGGGATTTCCGATGGCGTCGCGACGAACGCGGCGAGATTGTCTTCTGGGGCGAAGAGGGAGCGATCGCGACGCCGCCACGGCTGCAGCGCATCGTCGACGACCTCAGGGAAGCCTCGGACGGCTGGGATGGGCGCGACTATCGGGACTGGCATGCGGCGTTTGAGCGATTCCTGGATCAAAAAAACCTGCGAACGTACTTCCCGAGCGTCGACATGCTGACTGAAACCCTCGGCGACGTCGCGTTCTACTACCAGGGAAGAGTGATCGAGAATATCCGCGCGAGTGACACGACAGATGGATACGTCGTCAACGGATGGGAATCCGAGAAATACGAAAACCACAGCGGTATCGTCGACTGCTTCCGGAACCCCAAGGGTCGACCGGATCTGCTCGCGCAATACAGCAAGCCCCTGCTGCTGGCGGTCAAACTGCGCAACAAGGTTGGCGCCGTGCCGATGACCGCCGTGTGCGACGTGTACGTCGTCAACGAAGTGGACCTGCGTGGTGATTTCGAGTTGACGCTTATGCTCCGGACGGAAGATGGCCGACAGCGTTGGCGCAATCGGTTCGATGTGACGATCTCCGGGGGCGATCGCTACGGTGAACTGCTTCTGCGAGACCTCGCGATTCGCGCCGACGCCGGCCCCGGGCGCTACGTCCTCCTGGCCGAGTTGCGAGGGAAGGCCGACGGTCTCGTGGCGGACAGCGTCGTCGCCAGCGGGAGCGACGAGCTGTTTCTCGTGGACCGAAGCGCCGCAAAAGGTTCGGCGCGTGGCGCGCTGATTGACACATCAGGCGCCGTGGCGCGGTACCTGCAGGTCTGGCGCGGCGGTGATCTCGCGACGTTCCAGCCGGACATGCCGACTTTGGATTACATCATCCTCGGGGACGGCGACGATCTTCTGCCAAGCGAACCTGTTCCAGCCGAACTCGTGACGCTGCCGGATGGCTCGGGCGAGGGACTGGCGGCCTCATACTTCAGGGGGTGGGAATTCGAATCGCATGTGCTCGATCGCATCGATCGAGGTGTGCAGCATGACTTCGGGACGGAGGGACCGGATCCGAGGGTCGGCAGGCGGGACTACAGTGTCCGCTGGCGGGGAAGGCTGACGCCGACCGTGACTGGTCCGTATCTCTTCCACGCGGATCACGACGACGGCGTGCGCGTCTTTCTTGACGGCCGCGAAATCATCGGCCACTGGGATCCGTTCGCGGCGCCGCGCAACGATCGAGGACGCGCCGTCGAGCTTGTGGCGGGGCAGTCGTACGATCTCCGGATCGATTACTTCCAGAGCGGCGGCGGGGCGAGAATGCGACTGCTGTGGACGACGCCGGATCTCTTCAGGCGACGTGACGCCCTGATCAGCTCGCTCGTGAAGCGTGTCCGTGAGGACGGAACGACTCTTCTCGTCGTGTCTCAGGCCGATCAGTGGGCGGAACTTCTGGCCCATCATGGCGCGGTTGAGTACGACGGTCGGATGAACCACGGTCGATTCTGGCTGGGCGGCAGTTACTTTGTGCGATCGCATCCGCTGTTTGACGGGCTTCCCGTGAACTGCGGGATGAACTGGGAATACCAGGAGATCGTCAATTACGACCGTCGCCGGTTCGGTCTGCATCTGCGAGGCGAAGAAGTCGTCGCCGGTTGCGTGACGGGAAGCGAGCATGAGGTCGCAACGGCCGTGGGGATCGTGCGTTGCGGCAATGGACAGATCGTCCTGTCGACGCTGGATCTCCTGCCGATGCTGAACGAGCCGCTGGGACCGGCCGATGTGGCCCGCGCGATCTTCGACAATTATTTACGGTACGCCGGCGGGTAGGCGTCAGCGACTCCACATGGCGATGACGCCTGGCGTGACAGATTGAAGCTCATGCGCTAGAACACGCGTTCGCTCAGGTCCCTCGCGAAATACACGGGACCAATCATGCCGCCACCACCCCGCCAGTCCCGGACCCGGAATTCGATCTCGTGGGGACCGGGGGCGAGGGAAACGGGATAGTCGTGCGGTACGTCGCGCGTGCCGTCCCAGGTTCCGTCGCGAGGCCCGGCTTCAGCGAACCTCACGCCGTCGATCATGCACTCGTAGTAGTCGCCGACCGTCTCGCAGCGAAGCGTCATGTCGCCGCCCGGATAGTCGAATCGTGTCCGGAACGTTGCCCATCCTTCGAAGATGTTGGCGCCATTGTTGACGAGGGCCGTATCACACTTGACGTTCGTCCACGAGGATCCGTCCGTCGACATTTGCCAGTTTTCCAGAAGGATGGATTCGCCGACGAGCGGACCGATCTCGGGCGGTGAGGATTCGCGAGACTGCAGCGCCGCCATCATGCGTTTGCCGACGTCGGTATCCGTACGGAACGCCGTGACAATTCTCCGCTCTCCATTGGTCGTGAATTCGATGACCAGGGGATGGACGACGCGCTTGTCCATCGTCTCGGCGACGAGATCAACGAGGACGCGGCAGCCATCGGTATTGGCAAGGACGCGGCCTGACATCAGGTCGAAGTGCGCTTCCCGCCGGATGAGCTCACGGATGTCGTTGGGGATCCCGTCGTCGTGGAACCGGATGTCCGAACTGAACCACCAGTGATTCGGGCATTTCCATTCACCCTTCCGCGGGCCGATGATCGGTCCGCTCAGCGGGGCCAGCGCCCTGGGCGGGCCAGGTGTGTCGCCATGCCAGGCCCACTGCTCGCGCGTGTATTTCGGCTCGCCGTCCCGGGAGAAGAAGCCCGAGTTGAGCCCGGGCGTGTCTCTCATGACATTGTGGACGTAGCCCGCGCCGGGCAGATCGCGAGCGAGCGTTTCGATCTGAAATCGACGGGCGTCCAGGGCCACGTCATAAGGTCCGTTCTCGGGTGACGTGATGTACATCGTTTCGCCAAGCAGCAGCGGTTTCGACAGCAGCGGCGCCATGCGGCGTCCGTAGAAAGACCACTCCATGTTGTTCAGATAGGGATGTTCGTCGTGGAAATCGCCGTGGTGTTCATTGCACAACCAGCCGCTGTTGTCGAGCACGAGAGCGCCGGGAATGATCGCCCTGCATCGATCGACGAGCAGCCTGCCAATGTCCATCGCGACGTGATCGTTTTCGCAGGTCAGTGTGCGCAGGATGACATTCGACCAGGGGGCGTCATTTCGGAAGAACGCTTCGAATTCCGGCAGCAGATCGGCTGAGTCGATAGGCGCGTGCCAGACAGGGTATTCCTGCCACATGAACATCCCCATCTCCTGGCAGATCTCGTAGTAGCGACGGGGCGGAATCCAGAGGCAGAACTTGATCAGGTTGAATCCCAGCGAGCGAATGTACTCAATTTCGCGGCGAATCTGACGCTCGTCCGGCCATGGATGTCCGAGCTCCGGGTAGTAGCCCCAATGCAGCACGCCGCGAACGCGGAAGGGGGCGCCATCGACGAGCAGTGTGGCGCCATCTATGGCGCTTCGCTGGACGGCGGCGGGCTGCTGGTCCACTGGCGCCGAGAGAATCTGCACGTCATCGACGCCCGTCCATCGAATTCCGATCGTCGGCAGGAATCCCTGCGTTGCACGGCGTCGATCTTCACATTCGATGACGAGTTCATTCTCCTCGCGCACAAGTGACGATATTTCGAATTCAATCGGTGTCCACGGCGTCAGATTCCGGCCGACGACGGTTCCGTTGACAGTGAACGTGGCGTCCATTGCGGCGGCGCCGACGCGAATCCAGGTCTGCGGACCCTGTCGGGAGAACGCCAGACGTATGGTTGACTTCGAAGCGAGCGATGGTTCGAGGCTGGGCATGGATCACCAGTGAATCAGATTCGTGTGGATGACAACGACGACAGTGTTAACCTAAACAATGTTCGCGCGTCCAGTGTTTCGCGTGTTGTCTGTCAAAAGTTTGCGCCGCTGGCGCCGGCGTCCATCCACGGCGTCGGTCGCGCGTGTCGATCAACGTAGGGTTCTGGGCTTGCTAAAACGTTTTATTGTGCCGCATTGGCTGCTGCGGAAGAGTGAGGCGTTAAGCGACGCCTGTCAGAACGTTGCATTCGGGCGCGAAGACTTTTGTTGTAGTTTTGAAAAAAATCTGGACAAGAGTATTCAAAATCGGTATGGTAACGATAACGCATCTGAGGCAACGCTTCGTTCTGGAGTGTGCCGAGAACAAGAAAACGAGGAGTCCCTATGACTTCGGGGGATCGCAAAACGAATGTCCCCAAAGTGGTGTTCGCCGTTGCGGCATTCATTGTGGCCGGGGTAGTGCTGGCGATTCAGCTCAACAAAGGCGCCCAGGCCGACATGAAGAAGGGCGAACGTCATCTGGCTTGCAATTCGTGTGGCGCTGAGTTCAGCGTGATGGTCAGGCTTGGAGACGAGGGAAAGCCGCAGACGTGTCCGAAGTGCGGAGCCATTGCCGGCTGGCCTGAGAAATACTGCTCCGCCTGCGAACTTAAGTTTCCGGCGCCGCTGATCGGCGATCCGCCCAGACCCGCGCCGATGCCGAATTGCCCCAAGTGTGGCAGCAACAAGGCTGTCGGCGCGTACTTGCCCGAGTTCATTGAGGCCATGAAAAAAGACGCCGGCCAATAATCAGGGAGGACTGCGATGTTCGCTATTTGCCATGTTCGGCAGCATCCAGGATCGCGAGTTCGCTCGCGTGGTTTCACACTCATCGAACTTCTGGTCGTCATCTCCATTATTTCGCTCTTACTATCGATACTCCTTCCGGCGCTGACCTCGGCGCGCGTACAGGCTCGAAAGACCAAGTGCGCCGCCGAGCTGCACGCCATCGGCATTGCCATGGCGTCGTGTCAGAACGAGTACAACGATTTCTTCCCCATGTGGGACGACGGAGAGCGCAGCACGGTCAATGATCGAATCATTGCCACGTGGCTCGACGCGCTCAAACAACGCCATTTCTACGGATGGGACGGGGGATACTGCCCGGCCGATCCGCTGCCCGATCCGCTGAACGAACAGCGCGGCGCCGCCTGGGGCTTCAACTATCCCCGCGGTCCGGCCGTTGCGACGTCGAATCGACAGGGCGTGGACTACAGCTACGGCATCAGCATTCCGCTGGCGTCGGCGGCGCACCTTTCAGACCTGCCTTACACCTATACCGTCAACGGGCAGACGATCACGGAATCGGCGAAGCAGCTCTGCTCCAGGAACATTGATCGTCGCGTTCTGGTCGGCGACGCGTTCTGGGACTGGATTCACAACATGTCGGCGTACGGACTGAGGTTCGGCGCTTTCGATGTCGGCTCCTGGTACAACAACACGGCCGGCTATCGCCACGGTGTGACCGGGACTCGTCGCCCTCAGGGCAACTTCCTGATGCAGGATCTCCACGTCGAATCTGTCACGTACGATCTCTCCCGTTTCACGATGGGCGTTGACACGAACAAGGTATTCATCACCTATCCGGGTGAGCCCCTGGGCATCTATCCGGCCCTGGGAATCGGAAATGCGACGGGCGGCGACTTCCCCAAGGATATTGATCCGTATGCGATCACGGGGGCCTCGGCCGCGCAGGCGCAATGGGATGCGGAGATTCGAATACGAAAAGGTTGGGGAGTGTAATCGGCGTACGCGCGTGCGGGCGGAATGCTCGTGTTCGCAGCCGTCTGGACAACCACACGTTTCACGTTACGGCGTACCGAACTGTGATTCAATTCTGTGAAAAGGAGGAACATATGAAGCCACGAGTCAAATGGACCGCCCTTGCCGTCGCCCTGATGTTGTCTGCGGCGGGCTCTGCGTTCGCACAGGACAATCTCGATGGTCCCTGGGCGATGAAGAATGGAAATCTCGCTGGACAGGCCCGCTCGGACCAGATTCCGGTTCTCTTCGGCCCCGGGTCCACGATGCAGGAGGCGTTTCGTCTGGACGTCGTCGCGCAGGGAGCGGCGCGGGTCGGAGGTCGTGGCGCCATTACGTTCGATTCCGCCGGAAACATCTATTGGCGAACGACCGCGGGCAACAACAAGCTCGCGAAGGCGGACCCGTCCGGCAACCTGCTCTGGATTGCCAAGGGCGCCGGCGGAGGTGACTACGTCTTCGGAAACGCGTGGAATTCGACGTCGCCCGTCGTCGGCCAGGATCGTGTCTACGGACTTGGCGCCGGCGCCGGTTATCTCGACGGCAATTCGGCGACACCCGCCCCGTCGAACCATCCGATGGTCGCGGCCTTCGACAAGGGCACGGGCGCGCTGATCTGGGAAACGCAGCTGCCCGAAGACGGCATTTACCCGCAGGGCTGGGCCGCTGACGAAGGTCATACCCCGCTGCTCTACAACGGAAAACTCTACGTTGTGGGTCCTGTCGAAACCGTCAACGGCTTCTTCAGCTTCAATGTCTATCAGCTTGACGCCGCAACGGGCGCCATCGACTGGGATACGACCGGCGCGCCGCTGTTCTGGTTCGTCAGTGGCCCCAAGAACGGAACCACGGCGTTTGCGGCCGACCTCTTCGGCGCCGGCGTCCACGGTATCTTCGTCAATTCGTCCAGCGGTTCCGGATCGGATACCGTCGGTGAGGTCTTTGCGATTCGCGTCGACTCAAACCTCGGGACGGCGACGGAAGAGTGGCAGGCGGACGGCGGTCATGTCGCTCGCGGACACACGATCTTCAATCCGGCGAACAATCGCGTCTATACCCACACGTTCGCGGACTACGGAAACACCTGCTACAGCTTCGACGCCTTTACCGGCGCCGTGTATGGCGCGAACGCGCCCGGTGGCATCAACAACCACGGCTTCTATGACTTCGGCGCCCTTGCCTGGGACGACAATGGGATCGTCGCGGGTGGATCGAGCGGTGGCATTGCGACCTACGCCGAAGACACGATGAACCCGGGCACGATCATCGCGGATGCGTTCAAGTTCACGGATGATGAATGCGCGCCGAATTGGTTTGGTGAATTCCGCGTCCTCGGCCAGCTGCTTCAGGATGGGAATGGTCACAGCATCGTCATCAGCGGCACCAACAGTCGCGTGAACGCCGATGCGCTTGATCCGTTCTGCCCCGAGGCCGGCGAAGGACCCTATCCGGACAAGACGGCGCGCGTCGTTGTGCTGGATCTCGATACCGCCTTGTCGTCGTTGGCGGCCGAAGATGGTCCGGCGTATATCGATGACATCGAGGTGCTCGAAGGCCCGGACATGATGAGTCTTACGTCGGTCTTCTCAGAAGACTTCGAGAGCTACACGAATGGTCCGCTCCCGGGACAGGGTGGCTGGCTGGATGACAGCGTCGCCCCGTCGGGTGACACACCGGCCGATGTGGTCGACGACCCCACGGGTGGTGGCCAGGGCAAGGTCATGGAACTCGACGCCAACGGCGGCAACGGCGGCTGGCAGGGCGCGACGATTCCTCTGGCCGCGCCGGCGACGGGCGCCTATCGCGTCGTCCGATGGCGACAGTATCGCGACGACCTGAAGGACAACCTCTGGACGGACTCGAGCCCGAACGCGTCGTTCTCCGACAGCTGGCAGATTCAGTGGGACTCCTCCGGAACCATGAGCCACACGGGCTTCAATGATTCGGACGCGGTTCCCGTGACAAAGGACATCTGGCAGACGGTAACGATCACTTACGGCGATGGCATTGTGGTTCTCGACATCGATGGGACGATGTCCGCCGTACCCGACATCGACGCGCCGTACACGATCACCAACATCACGTTCGAGCTGGAAGGCACCGCCGGCATCGATCCGGAGCACGCGGTTCTCAATGCGCCGTTGGCGGTCTATGACACCGGCGTCAATGCACAGAATGCGTTCACGATTCGCGGCGGTCCTGTTGCGGGCCCCGATGGCAAGATCTACTACTTCGACAACGGAACGCAGGAACTCGTTGCCCTCGAACCGGGTTCGACGTTCAGCGCCGATCCGGATTGTGACGGAACCCTGACACTCGCTGACATCGGACCGTTCTCGGCGGCCCTCGTCGGCGGTGAACCCGCCTGGATTACGGCCAACGGCGGTTCCCCGTCGTGCGCCTACCTGCCGGCCAATGACATGAATAACGACAGTGTCATCGACGGGACAGACATTCAGGTGATGGTCAGCCAGCTGCTGAACTAACGAACACGGCTGAGCTCAGGACAGATGAACAACCATGAGGGGCGATCGACATCAGGTCGATCGCCCCTCTTTCTTGCTTCTTCAGCAACTGGCGGGAAATCGGGGACTCCGCAATCGCCACTCACCACGAGCGCGACGCTCGATACGCTCGTCCGAAACGGACGGCGCTGTCAACGGCCTGGAAGGTTGGGCTGGAGGGAATCCGTCAGATGATGGCGTTTTCAGGTTCGCACGAGACGTCGAGTGGTGTCAGATCGCTGAGCATCTCGCATCCGTCAGGAGTGACAGTGACGACGCTCTCCAGACGCACGCCAAACGCGTCGGAAACATAGATCCCGGGCTCAATCGTGAAGCACATGCCGGCTTCAAGCACCACGTCGCTTCCCCGAACAATAAATGGCGGCTCGTGGCCCTCGAGACCAATGCCGTGCCCGAGTCGATGCAGAAAAGCGCGGCCAAAGCCGGCTCTGTCGATGATGGCGCGCGCCGTGGCGTCCACCTGGTGGGCGGTCACGCCCGGACGGATGAACGCAAGGGCGGCGTCGTGCGCCTGCCGAACAGTGGCGCAGGCCCTGCGAAGTTCCTCGTCGGTTTCGTTGATCAGATACGTGCGAGTCATGTCGCCGCAGTACCCGTTTCGCCGGCAGACACAATCGACAACGACGCTGTCGCCGCGCCGAATTGTTCGCACGCCCGTGGGCAGATGCGGAACGGCGCCGTTCGGGCCGCTCTGGATTAGAACGATCTCCGGCATGGCGCCTTCCATGGCCAGGCGATCCGAGACGCTCTGGAAGACTTGGTCTTCCGTGGCGCCGGCGCCGAGCAGGGCGGCCGCATGGTCGAACACGATGGAGCAGTGTGCGCACGCCAGGCGAATGGCGCCGATTTCCTCGGCGGATTTGATCATCCGGATGCGCTCGAGGATTCCGTAGTCCGTTTCCAGCGTCGCCCGTGACAGACGGTCCTGCAGCCGATCGCGCACATCGAGCCAGGTGCGGGGATCCAGCAGGATCCGGCCTCGTTCGATGCCAAGGCTCGCCGCGGCCGCGGCCACGGCCTGATACGGATCCTCGTGTTCGTCCCACGGAAAGATCTCGCAGCGATCGCCGATCCGTTCGACGGCGGACACTTCGAACGCCGGAATGACGAGGGCGCTCTCGCCACGCTGATTGACCAGCGCGCAGACCAGTCGATCCGATGGCCCGAACGGAAGGTTGCAGAATCCAAGGAGCGTTCGATCGTTGAACAGGAAACAGCCGTCCACCCCGGCGCCGGCCATGGCGACGGTCAGGCGATCGACGTGGTTCGCAACGATGCTGTCGGATATGCAGAGTGACGTTGTCATGACGCGTTCATCGGCTCGTCAACGAGGGCGGCGGACCCCGCCCGTCATTGACTTGAATCACACCGTCATGTTAACCTTATCTTTGAGGGAATGCCAGCAAAACCGACGACTTCACGCCGGGGTCCTGCGTTCTGCAAGTTGTTTATCCGTATGATCTTGCGACCCCAATTCCAATCTCAGGTCCACGAACGGCCACAAGGTGGGTCCTGGCGGCCGAATTGGTATCGATCACGTTGGATCGGATGCGGCGGCGTTTCTGCAGGGGCGGTGATTATTGGACTTGGATTCGGGGCGATCGCGGCGATTTCCTGCCAGGAATCCCGCTCGGAATCCCCGCCGCAGACGACTATCCTGCGCGTCGCGAATTGGGAGGGCCCCTCGGTTGACGCCGGCTTCCTGCTGCAGGAGCGATCGCTGCGAGAGGAGTTCGAACGTCGTCATCCCGGCGTCCGGATCAAGATCGAGAACATTCCGGGGGAGGGGCAATACGTTCCCAAGCTCCTGATGATGTTTGTCGCGAAACGCGCTCCCGACGTGCTTCAGCTCGACGCGTCGTACGCGTCTGTCTTCATCGACAACGATCTGCTTCTCGACATGACGCCGATCATTGAGTCCGACACGTCGTTTGAACTGGATCGATATTTCAGAAACGTCGTTGACGTTGCGCGTCGCGGAGACGCTCTCTACGCGATCCCACTCGATTTCACGCCGCTCGTGCTGTTCTACAACAAACGCCTGTTCGACGAAGCGAACATCCCGTATCCGAATCGGGACTGGACCTGCGACGAGTTTCTGGAGGTTGCCCGGGCGCTGACCATCGACCCTCCGGGTGACGCTTCGAAGAAGCAGTACGGGTTGTATTTCAGGAACCTGATGTCGCTCTGGGTTCCCTGGATCTGGGCCAACGGCGGCAGTGTGCTGAGTCCGGACGGCCAACATGCCGAAGGCTACTTCAACAGCGAGCAGTCCATCACGGCGATCCGGTTTCTGACGGACATGATCACGCAGTCTCACGTCGCGCCGAGTGACTCGGAGGCGGCGGCGGCCGGCGTCGACCTCTTCCAGGTCGGACGAGCCGCCATGAATGTGGCTGGGCATTGGATGATCATCGACTACCGCACGGCGAACGTCGATTTCGGCGTGACAATGCTGCCGTCAAACACGGGCCGCCCTCGGACCGTCATTTACGAGTCCGGCCTGGCGATCAATCGAGAGACGAAACAGCAAACGCTCGCGTGGGAATACGTCAAGTTCATGACGAGCGCCGAAGTGCAGAAGATTCGCGTATCGAGCGGACTCGCGATTTCGGCGCAGAAGGATGTTGCGGAATACTACGCCTCGGATGAACAGGAGCAGACATTCCTGGAAGCGGTCGAGTACGCGAGCGGACCGCGCGGCGCTCGCGTGGAACCGTACGCCGTGATCGAGGACCTGGGGCGCGAGGTGGTTGAGAACATCGTGAACGGAATGCCCGTTCGCGCGGCGATCAATCAGGCTGCGCAGCTGATGGAGCGGGAGCTGAGCCAGCAATGACGCAAGGCCGCCCAAAATCCATTGCAGGATACCTGTTCGTCGGTCCGGCGATGCTCTACCTCGGCGTCTTCACGGTTCTGCCGATGGTCGTGGCCGCATACCTCAGCTTCCATCACTGGCATCTGCTCAAACCGGATCACCCTTTCGTGGGGCTGGACAATTATCGACGCCTGTTGGATGACCCGTATTTCGTGAATGCGATTCAAAACACGATCGCGTTTACGGCGCTGAGCGTTCCCGTGGGCATGGCCGTTGCCCTGGCGGCGGCGGTCCTGTTGAACCGGTCGATCCCCGGCATCCGGTTGTTCCGGACTGTGTTCTATATTCCGTCAGTGTGTTCGCAGGTCGCGCTGTCGATGATCTGGATCTGGGTGACGCTGCCGAACGCCGGCTTCTTCAACTGGCTGATCGGCGGACTGAACGCGTGCCTCGGCACAAGCTTCTCAACGGATGTGAATTTTCTCACCCGGTTCCCGATGATTTCAGTGGTCCTGCTGTTCATCTGGAACGGGCTCGGACCGCGGATGGTCATTTTTCTGGCCGGTCTCCAGAATATCCCCGAGTCCCTCTACGAGGCGGCGCGGGTTGATGGCGCGACCGGTTGGCAGCGATTTCGTCATATCACGATGCCGCTGCTGGCGCCGACAACGTTCTTCATTCTCGTGACGACGACAATCGCCGCGCTCCAGATTTTCACGCCGATTTACGTGATGACGCAGGGCGGACCGAATCGCGCGACGGATGTCGTTGTGTTCCATATCTACAAGGAGGCGTGGCACAAGTTCCACATCGGTCAGGCGAGCGCCATGAGCTACGTGCTGTTCTCGATCATCATGGTGATTTCGCTCCTGCAGTTCTGGGTGATGAAACGGCGATCGGACAGCATCGCGGAGGCCGTTTAGGCGACGATGAGCGCAGCTCGATTCATCAAACTCGTTCTCGTGTACTCGCTGCTGCTGGTCGGCGGTGTATTGACCGCGCTGCCGTTCATCTGGATGGCGCTGACGTCGCTTCAGCCGGCGCGCACGGCGATTTCATCTCCCCTTCAGCTGCTCAATCTCTCCAGGTGGTCGTTCGACAATTACGACTTCATCCTCAGGTTTCCCGAGCTGCCGATCGTGCGGATGGCGCTGAACAGCGTCATCGTGACGTTCGCGGTCATTCTGTTTCAGCTGACGATCTGCTCGCTCGCCGCCTACGCCTTCGCGAGGCTGCGATTCCCGGGGCGTGATCTGCTGTTCATTCTCGTGACGCTCACGATGATGGTGCCGACCGTCGTCATGATTGTGCCGTTGTTCATTACCGTGGAGCGCATGGGGCTGCTGGATACCTACGCGGGCCTGATCCTGCCGTATCCCTATCTGAACACGGCGTTCGGGATATTCCTGCTTCGACAGCATTTCATGTCGATTCCCCGGAGCCTCGATGAGGCCGCGGAGCTGGACGGCTGTTCGAAGCTCGGCATTCTCTGGCACGTGATCCTGCCGTCCTCGAAGCCGGCGCTGGCGACACTGGCGGCGTTTGGGTTCATCTGGACGTGGACCGATTTCTACTGGCCGCTGCTGGCGACGAGCACGCGCGAGATGCGCACGCTGGAAGTCGGTCTGTCGATGTTCAAGGAATCCTACGGGGCCACGAACTGGCCGATCCAGATGGCGGCGGCGGTGATTGTCCTGGTTCCGGCGATGGCGTTCTTCCTCGCCCTCCAGCGTTACTTTGTCAGAGGTGTGGTTCAATCCGGACTGAAAGGATAAATGGATGTTTCCAATGACGGGTTTGGCCGGCTTGCCGGTTCTTCGCGACTATGAAAGCAGGCGCATCAGCAGCTACGACACGAGTGGCGGCAACCACGACTGGTGGGATATCAAACCGGGGCAGACGCGCACGATCGCGAAGATCAAGGGACCGGGCTGCATTCGGCACATCTGGATGACCATGTTCTTCAGGGACGACCGCTGCCTGCGCCGTGTCGCGCTTCGCTTCTACTGGGATGGCTGCGATCAGCCAAGCGTCGAGTGCCCGATCGGTGATTTCTTCGGTCTCGGCCACGCGATGCGCAAGGACTTCGTCACGGCGGTCCTGATGATGAGTCCACAGGATGGTCGCGGCTTCAACTGCTACTGGCCGATGCCGTTCAGCAAATCGGCGCGCGTCGAGGTTGTGAACGAATCGGACGAGAAGTTCCCGCTGTATTTCTACTTCGACTACGAGGCGTACGCGTCAGCCGCGCCCGTCGAGGGCATGGGGTACTTCCATACCCAGTGGCGTCGCGAGAATCCGACAAAGGGCTGGGGCGAAGAGTACGGCGAACTGAAGGGGCGAGACCTGAAGAAGTGGAGCAACAACGTCTATTTCGGCGGCGACAAGCGATCGCTGAACACGACGGGTAAGGACAATTACGTCGTCTGCGAGGCGAAGGGCGGGGGCATCTTCTGCGGCGCCCATCTCGACATTGATGTCTTCAGTCGCCAGAAGAATGACTGGTTCGGCGAGGGCGACGACATGATCTTCATTGACGGCGAATCATGGCCGCCGTCGCTCCACGGCACGGGAACCGAAGACTGGTACAACTGCGCCTTCTCTCCCCGATGTGAGTACCAGGCGCCATATCACGGTGTTCTGCTCTACAACGGGACTGAGGAATGGCCGTGGAAGGGCAAGCAGTCGTTCTATCGATACCACATCGAGGATCCCATTCGATTCCGCAAGTCGATCCTCTTCAGCATTGAGCACGGTCACGCCAACAAGCTCGAGAACGACTACAGCAGCACCGCCTATTACTACCTGACGGCGCCGCAGCGTGGCGGACCGCCGCTTCCGCCGGCGGAAGCGCGGCTTCCAAGACCAAATGAGCCGACCTATCCGCCGGAGCCGGCGAAGAAGGCCCCCCAGCGGCGTGGCGCCAGGAAGCGATGACGTGAGCGCCGACGTTGCAGCGCGACCTGATGAAGAAAGAAGGCCAGCATGAATACGAAGAAAGCCAGAGTCGGAATCCTCACGTTCGGGGATGGTCGGGACTTTCTGTCCGAGCCCCTTCGCCCCGTGAACGAGAAGTTCACGGCCCAGCTGAAGGAGCGACTGGAGGCCGCGGGCTACGACGTTGTGGTCGGCGACGAAGTCATCTGGCAGAATCGACTGGCGGAAAAGAACGCGCGGAAGCTCGCGGCGCAGGGCGTCGAATGCGTGATCTTTCTCTACGCGGTCTGGGCGTGGCCGCAATACACACGCGTTGCCGCGCAATTCTGCCCGCAGCCGATCGTCATGTTCTCGGCGGTCAATCCGCAATACCCCGGACTCGTCGGAATGCTGGCCGCCGCCGGCTCCATCGATCAGGTCGGCATCCCGTTCAGGAAGACCTTCGGCGACCTGTCCGACGACAACGTGTTCGCGCAGCTGGAATCGCAGCTCCTGGCCGTGTCGGCGCTGAATCGGCTTCGAGGCAGGACCTACGCCCTGATCGGCGGTCGATCACTGGGCATCGATACGGCCGTGGCGGACGCCGCGCTGTGGATGAAGCAGTTCGGCGTCGATGTCGACCATGTCGACCAGATGGAACTCGTTCGCCGCTCGGAGGCGCACGTCCAGTCCGGCCAGCGCGTTCAGCCGGCGTTCGAGTACCTGGAGCGGCGCCTTCGGAAAATTCACTGGACGGTTCCTGACGCTGTGATGCGATTGACGCCGGACCTGCTCCGACGCCAGTTGGGCATGTACTATGCCGCCGTCGATCTCATCAACGAGTTCGGGTACGACTTCTGCGGAATCAAGGGGCAGCGAGAACTGACGGAGCACTACGCGACGGCTGACGTGGCGGAGGCGTTTCTCAATGACGCGTATGGTCCGGACGGGGAACCCCACGCGCCAGTCATCTGCTCGACGGAGGCCGACATGGACGCGGCGCTCACGATGCAGATTTTCCACTACCTGTCCGGCGCGCCCGTTCTGTTCGCCGACATCCGTCACTATGACGCCGAACGAGGTGTCTGGGATCTGTGCAATTCGGGCCAGCATGCGACGTACTTTGCGGCGAAGTCGAACAATCCTGAGGAGAATCTGGCGAAGACGGAGTTTCGGCCACAGGGATTCTACTTCCCGGCGGGCGGCGCGGCGGTCTACCATATTGCGGCGCCGGGCCAGGTGACGTTGGCGAGAATGACGCGATCCGGCGACACCAATCAATACCGGATGGCCGTCGCGCGCGGTGAGTTCGTACGGTTTGGCGAAGCGGAAGACGAACAGCTCGCCTGTTCCATTCAGGATAACTGGCCGCACGCCTTCGCCCGCCTGTCCTGCAGTCCGGAGACGTTTGTGAATGGAATGCACTGCAATCACATTCACGGTGTCTACGGTGACCACGTCGAGGCCCTGCGAGTCTTCTGCGAGGCCGCCGGTGTTCGATTCGATCTGCTGGAAGCGTGATGCGATGATGAAAGGGCGGAAGATCCTGATCGGTCTCGATATCGACACACGCGGGACGCATCGAGAGGCCGGTGTCGTGAGGGGAATGAAATGCAATCCGTTACGTGGCGCCGCAGCGCGCCTGCGCAGCGTGTCGAAAATGTGTGGGAGTCAATCGTGAAGAGTCTGATCGTAACCACGATGATAGGAATTCAAGTCATGTCAACAAACCTGATGGCGGCCGACACGTCTCTGGGCGCAATCCGAGTGTCGCGACGCCCCACAGTCGATTCAACGGCGCGGAGTGAGCTGTACGTGGGCAATCGGGCGCCCCTCACCGTCCAGCCGCTGGTGAAGCTGCCGGCCGGTTCAATCATCGCAAAGGGCTGGCTTCAGACGCAGTTGAACGGAATGCGGGACGGGTTCGTCGGACATCTCGACGAGATCAGCCAGTTCTGTCGCGAGGAAAGCGCGTGGCTCAGGCCGGAAGGCAAGTCCGGCTGGGAAGAGGTTCCCTATTGGCTCAAGGGCTATGTGGACCTCGCTTATGTGCTTCAGGACAAAACGCTCATCGAGCGCGCCGAACGATGGATGGACGCCATTATCGAGAGTCGGCAGCCGGACGGCTATTTCGGACCGCATCTGAACCGGAAGAGTCATGACGCGTGGCCGAACATGATCATCCTGTATCCGCTGCGCACCTGCTACGAGGTCAAGGGGGATGAACGCATCCTCTCCCTGATGACCCGGTATTTCGAGTATCGCAACGGACTCAGGGATGAGGAGCTCTTTCCGTCTCAGTGGGGCGTCGGGACGTACAATCTCAGCTGGTGGCAGCATGTGCGAGCCTCCGACGAGATCGAAAGCGTCTACTGGCTCTACAACCGGACGGGCGACAGGAAACTGCTGGCCTACGCCGAGCGGCTCTACAGGAACTCAGCCAACTGGAACGACAATGTCGCCAGCTGGCATGGCGTGAACATCTGCCAGGGTTTTCGATCGCCGGCCATCTTCTATCAGCAGTCCGGCGGAGAATCCGACGTGATCGGCGCCCTTGCGACGCTCCGGCGCGTGTATGAACTCTACGGACAGGTCCCCGGCGGCATGTTCGGCGCGGACGAAAACTGTCGAAGTGGTTACGGCGATCCGCGCCAGGCGGCCGAAGCCTGCTCGATGGCTGAACTCATGCAGTCCTACGAGTCCCTGATGAAGATCACGGGGGATTCTGAGTTCGCGGATCGATGTGAGTCAATCGCATTCAACAGCCTGCCCGCGTCGATGTCTCCGGATCTCAAGGCGCTGCACTACCTGACATCGCCAAACATGATTCAGCTGGATCGATCGTCGAAGTCGCCCGGGCTGGAGAATGGCGGCTGCATGCTGGCCTACAGTCCGCATCGCTATCGCTGTTGTCAGCACAACATTGCGATGTCATGGCCGTTCTACTCCGAACATCTGATGATGGCGACCGCCGAAGGTGGTCTTGCCGCGGTCATGTACGCGCCCTGCAAAGTCGAAGCGAAAGTGGCCGACGGCGTTCCGGTGCATGTCACCCAGGAAACGGATTATCCGTTCCGGGACACGATCGATATGACTGTGAATCCTCGGGAGACTGTCAGGTTCCCCTTCGCGCTGCGGATTCCGAACTGGTGCTCCGCCGCGACGATCGAGATCAACGGCAAGCGAGTGAAGGCGGAGGCGAAACCGGGCCATTACGTCATCGTCGACCGCGAATGGTCTCCCAACGACAGCGTGAGGATCCAGCTTCCGATGGAACTGGCGATGACGCGATGGAGTGAGAACAAGGACGCCGTCTCCATCAGCCGCGGTCCGCTCACCTATTCGCTGAAGATCGGCGAGCGCTGGTCGAAGTTCGATGACTCGGCCCGTCAGCCCTTTGCGGACGCCGCGAAATGGCCGTCATGGGAGGTCTATCCGACGACTCCATGGAACTATGGCCTTGCTGTCGACGACCGCCCCCTGGACGCGCAGTTCGATGTCGAGATCGATGACGGACCGTTGGCGAAGCAGCCGTTCAATGTGGAATCGGCGCCGATTCGCATCCGGGCGAAGGGGCAGCGGATCGAGAACTGGACGGAGGACCGACACGGTCTCGTGACGCTGCTTCAGCCGAGTCCGGCGCACGTGGAGAAGCTGGCGCCGGAGTCCATCACCTTGATTCCGATGGGCTGCGCCCGGCTTCGCGTGACGGCGTTTCCGACAGTCAGCGACGCGCCGGACGCCCATGAGTGGCGCCGGCCCCCGCGAATTCCGCATCGCGCATCGCATGAGAACGATGACATCGCGGCGATCAGCGATGGGGTCGAGCCGGCCAGCTCGGGCGATCATGATGTTCCCCGATTCACGTGGTGGCCGCGCCGCGGCACGAGTGAGTGGGTGACATTTGAATTCGACGCGCCGATCGATGTCGGGGAAGTCAATGTCTATTGGTTTGATGACGAAGGACGCGGCTACTGCCGAATTCCGGAATCGTGGAACCTGTTCTACAGCAACGATGGCCACTGGCGTCCCGTCGAGATGGAGTCGATCGATCCCGTGAAGAAGGATCGATTCAACCGACTCTCGTTCAGGACCGTAAAGACAACGGCGCTCAAGCTGGAAGTCAAGTTGCGTGAGGGGTTCTCCGGCGGAATCCTCGAGTGGGCGCCGGGCCGTCTCGACCCGAGCTAGCCGAGTGGGCGCGTGACACCTATGAAGCGACCACTCTATTACACGTTCGGCAATCACATGCACTGGGTCGACATGCAGTGGCTCTGGGGCTACGACGTGCTGCCCGGATGTGTCGATGACATGCTCCGCCTCATTGAGCAGACCGGGGCGCGCGGAAACGTCAACTTCGACGCCGTCGGCTACGAGAAAATGGCCGCCGAATGCCCGGAGGCGCTGAGCCGGCTGCGGCGCGCCGTCGAGGCGGGCGTCGTCGAACCCGTCGGTTGTTCCTACGGCCAGCCCTACGGGCTGTTTCACGGCGGCGAGTCCAACATTCGGCAGTTCACGCTGGGCGTCCGATCGACACATCGACTGCTCAATCGCCGACCGACAACCTTCTGGGAGGAGGAGTTCTACTTCTTCGACCAGTTGCCACAGATGCTGCGGCGTTGCGGCTTCAGCGGCGCCTGTCTCTTCTTTCAATGGACGTGGCATACGCCCGAGCTGCCGACGGAGAACGCCGCTTTGATTCACTGGCGGGGGATCGACGGATCGACGCTGCCGGCGGCCCCGAGAAACGCGCTGAATGTGCATCAGTGGCCGGAGGACTTTGATGGCCTGCTCGCTCAGGGCCTGATCAATGAACTCAACGTACCGGCGGTCGTGCAATGGCTCGAGCTCATGCCCAGCAGGGACTGGATGTGTCGCAGCGAGGTCCTGCTGCCTCGCCTGACGGAATTGATGTCTGATGAGCGATTCGACGTTCGCCCGCGCACGGCCGGCCAGCTGATCTCGGAGCTACGGACACATTCGGGCGAAGGCGACACCGGCGTCGCCGAACCGCGCCGGTACCATCCCGACGACGTCTGGCACGGAATGACGCTCGGCAAGAACGCCGATCGACATCCGCGCACGAGCCGAAGGACGGAACGAATGATCCTTGCCGCCGAGTCAGCGAGCGCCGTGGCGAGCCTGCTGGGGCGTCCCTACGCGTCGTGGGATGTCTATCCGACGTGGGAGCTCGACGAGGCCTGGCGCGAACTGCTCGCGGCCCAGCATCACGACAACCACGAATGCGAGGGCCTGTGCGGCTTCGTCGGCTATCAGCAGATGGCGAAGGCGCAGGACATTGCAGGAGAGGTCCTGAGCCGTGTGAACGCCCATCTGGAAGATCGATCGATGGGCCCGGTATCTCTGAATCCCCTGGGCTGGTCGCGACGAATCGCCCGTGATGTCGAGGATGACGCGGCGCCCGAAGGCTACGCCCGCATTGGGGTCGAGATTCCGCCATTCGGCTATGCGGGGCGGACCAACGTCGGGGCGCCGGAGTCCGCCGCGTCGATCTCACGTGACGGTTCGATCTACACACTGTCGCGCGACGGAATCGAAGTCGACGTCGATGTCGAGTCGGCGAGGATCCTCCAGATTCGAGGACCGTCACATTCGGCCGGGGCGCTTGATCCGCAGGCGCCGCTGCTTGACATGCGCAGCGTGATCGAAGGCCGGACCCGCTCCCTGCCACGTGTCATTGAGATGGACGTGAGTGATCCCGCCAGCGGACTTGACCTGTTCCTGGACGAAGACTGTCTGCGTGATGACGAGACGCCACGACTCGGCGCCGTTGCGACGGGTCGCAACGCCTACATCAATATCTCGATTCCGCCCGGTGGGATTGGCGTCGATGTGATCGTTCGCGGTGTCGATTGCTGGGCGCGTCCGGATCCTGGTCTGCGCTCGGCGTTGCGCATGCCGATCGTTCCCGCTTTTTCCGTCGCGGCGATCCGAGCGGATTCACCTTACGCGTTCAGCGAGGTCCGCGGCGGCGGGCGCGTCTGTCGCAAGTACCCCGAGGGCGACTGGATGACGTCGCCGCAGTGGTTCGAACGCGTCGATGGCTCCATCATCAGCCACAGCGCGCTCGACCTGCTCGCGGCCGATGGGACGGGTCTGCTTGTCCTCCATAATGGTTCGCAGCAGTGGTTTCGTACGAGCGCGGGCGTCGAGGTTGTCGTGAACGCCTACGACCCCTGGGACGAACGGCGCTATGAGCCGGATTTCGAACAGGACATCGCATTTCGGTTCACGCCTCACGGCGGACTGCGGGATGTGCAGCGGGCCCGGCTTGCCATGGAATTCCTGCAGGACGCGGACGGCGAGCTGCAGCGACTTGAGAATCGTCAGCTCTTTCACGCGATCGGCTCGCGCCCCGTTGGCGGTGGCGGCGCGCCGGCGTCGCACCCGATTCCGACATCCTGGGCGCCGATCGCCATCCGCGGCGCCGACAATGTTCTCTGCCATGCGTTCTATCGAGAATCGATGAAGGCCGGTGAGAATCTGCCGGACTGGGCCGGGCATGAGATGGCGAGACGTTCAGACGGCGCCTGTACACATCCGTTTGTGCTTCGCCTTGTCGAGTGGGATGGTCAGCCCGCCGAGGTCAGTCTGGCGTTTCCGGGCGCCATTGCGTCCGCGGCGAAAACCAACCTCATGGGTGAAGTCGGCGCAGACGTCGGAGGTGGCGAGGACACCGGATGGCTCACGCCTGCGACGGCGACACCCCCTGAATCCTCGCGGGACGAGCAGTCTTCGATCGAATGGTCGCAGGTCAGCGTCACGCTCAAGCCTCGCGAAATCGCAACGATCATGCTCGACCTGCAGGTCGGCAGAAAGGCGTGGCGGAATCTGGATGAGAAGCGACAGGTCTGGGCGACGGTCCACCGCACCACTGAGGATGGCCGATGATGACGCCCGGGCGCCAACAACGCGTCTGTGTCGTGGGCTCGATCAATATCGACCTCGTCATGTGCGCGCCGCAGTTTCCCGTGGCCGGGGAGACGCTGCTGGGTGGACCTTTTCAGCGGCATCCCGGTGGCAAGGGCGCCAACCAGGCCGTGGCCGCCGCCCGATGCGGCGCTGCCGTCACAATGATCGGCGCCGTCGGTGATGACGACTTCGGCGGCTTCATGCGCGAGACGCTTGGCGATGAGCGAATCGACATTCGAAACGTGGCCATCATCGACGGAGCGCATACCGGCGTCGCCCAGATCGTCGTGGACGACGCGGGCGAGAATCAGATCATCGTCGCGCCGGGCGCCAATTATGCGTTGACGCCGGAGAATCTGTGCAGCGACGCGATCGCCGCGGCGGACATCCTGCTGATGCAGCTGGAAATCCCGATGGACGTGGTGATCGCTGCGGCCGCGCTGGCAAAATCCGCGAATAAGCGGGTGATCCTGAACGCCGCTCCGGCCGCGGTCCTGCCGAGCGAGCTGATCCGGAACATCGACGTCCTCGTCGTCAACGAGCGCGAGGCGGCGACCATCTCGCGCGCGGAGAATGCGCCGCCGGGCGACGTCGCGATGCGACTGGAATCGATGGGCGTCGCCACGTCGGTCATTACGCTGGGGGCGGCCGGCGCATTCGCACGGCATTCGGGCGATGCGTTTGCGATTGAGGCGCCGCAGGTGGAATCGGTCGATTCGGTTGGCGCGGGTGACGCATTCGTGGGGGCAATGACGGCGTCGCTTGCAGGGAATGAGTCATTGGAGACCGCGCTTCGCTTTGCATGTGCGGCGGGCGCCATCGCCGTGACGCGAAATGGCGCGATCCCGTCGCTGCCTCATCGTGAAGAGGTGAGCCGTCTGGCCGCGCCGCAATCATGACAGGAAGGGAAACATGGCGTTCATCACTCACATTCCCGGCACGCAGCCCGTTCTTCCACCCGAGAAGCTGACGAACGCCCTGGGCGTGGGCGTGCTGGGCCTGCATGAAGGCCGGACGCTTCTTTTTGCAATGAACACGCGCTGCGCGAGCGTCCGCTCTGTCGCGGGCTGCGATCTGAGCGACGAGAAGATCGCGGCGTCAAGACGGGAATACCCCGATCTCTTCTACACGACGGATTACGCGGCGATGCTTGCGCGCGACGACGTCGACGTCGTCGCGATCTACACGCCGGACGCGTACCACGCCGACCATATCGTTCAGGCGTTCGAGGCGGGAAAGCACGTCATCAGCACGAAGCCACTCGTGAATCGTCTTGATGACGCGGCCAGAATCCTCGAAGCGGGGCGTCGAACGGGCGGAAGGCTCATCGTCGGCCAGAGTACGCGGTTCTTCGAACCCTTCCGTCGTCAGCGCACGGCGCTGGAGAAGGGCGACTTCGGTGGCCTGGCCGGCATCGAACTTGTTGACGCGCATTACATTCATCGAATGGACTGGTATTACCGCAAGTCTCCGTGGGCGGCGACGGACTCGGACTGGGTGTTCCTCGGGATGAGTCATCCGATCGATCTGGTTCGCTGGTATCTCGGCCGCATCCGCCAGGTGAGCGCGTACGGATTCAAGTCCGCGATGGGACGGCAGTTCGATCTCAGGGGAAACGATGTGTGCATCGCGAACTTCGTCGCTGAAGACGGGCGTGTGGGTCGCGCCATGGGGCACTACGGTTGTCACGAGCTGCCGCGGGCGCGCAACTGCATTGAATGCATGCTCTATGGTGTCGGCGGATCCTCTCTCGCGCGATACCACGACATGCAGTACATACACACCGGATCGGCGAAACCTGAACGCGATGGCCGATTCGACGCCGGCGAACTGGAGGAGATTGTCGAAGACTGTCTCTACGCCGGCCGGCATTACTACTTCAACAGCGAAGTACACGGCATGCACTACGGCGAGTTCGCCAACTATGCGGACTACTTCGGCTCGGCGATTCTCGAAAAACGGGACTACTCACCCGATCTTGAGGAAGGCGTCGAGACCTATTGCGTGATGGAAGCCGTCCGTCGCAGCGCTGAGACGGAGAAACCCGTCGACGTTCTGCCCCTGCTGGAAGAAGTGGGGCTTCGCTGATCGGCGCAGGGCGCCGCGGAAGTCTGCGTGGAGGGAGTCATGATCGTCTCAGTTATCACTTTGGGTTTCTTCGCGATGGCGCCGGCGGCGTCCGACGGGAACATCCCGAAAGTCACGTACGAGTCGTTGCTCAGAGAGATGGGCGACGCCGAGGCGATCGCTCGATGGCCCGAGCCGGCCTATCGCTGCGCACAGGCCAGCAGTTATGACCGAGACGCCAGATCGCCCACGGAAAACTGGTTTGCCAACACCGATCGGGGCCAGTTCCTGCGATCCGAGGAAAAGGAGGGTCGCACGGAATGGGTGCTGATGGACGCGGAAGGGCCCGGCGCCGTCGTGCGATTCTGGTCCGCCAATCCCTGGGACGCGGGTGTCGTGAGAATCTATCTCGACAACGCCGACACGCCCGTGATTGAAACGCCCATGGAGGATCTGCTGGGGGGAACATGGCGCATCGGCGCGCCGCTGTCCGCAATCCGATCGCGTGGATGGAATCTCTACCTGCCGATTCCTTACGCCAGACACTGCAGGATTACAGCGGACAAACGCGATTTCTATTACCAGGTGAACTATCGAACGTACACGGAGCCCGCGGAGGTCGAGACCTTCTCCCTGCCCGTGTTCGAGCGCGGTCGAGGGGCGCTGCGAAGCGCCGTGGAAACGCTGTCGTCCGTGGGCTTGACGTCGAGCGGGCCGCGTCTTCCTCACGTGAGTGACGCCAGGACACTGAATCCGGGGGAATCGCTCACGCTCGAGCCACAAACGGGCCCCGGCGTCATCAAGTCACTCACAGTGCGACTGGGCGCGGAGAATATGGATGAAGCCTCAAGGAAGCTTGTTCTGCGAGCGTCATTCGACGGCGAAGAGACGATCTGGTGTCCCGTCGGCCAGTTCTTCGGCGCAGGGCTCGGCGCCCATCCCTATCAGAGTTGGCGCTCTTCCGTCTCGGAAGGTGGCGTCATGCGATCCGACTGGCCGATGCCCTTTTCGAAAGACGCCAGACTGACTCTGGAGAATCTCGGCGACGCGCCCGTTGATGTCGACGCTCGTGCGACTGTGGGGCATTGGGACTGGGATGAGCGTTCGATGTATCTCAACGCCACCTGGCGATCGCAGTTTCCCGTGAAGACCGCCGAGAAATCCGACTGGAACTACGTGGAGATTCAGGGGCGCGGCGTGTTCGCAGGCGATGTGCTTTCCGTTGGCAATCCTTCAACCGCCTGGTGGGGTGAAGGCGACGAGAAAATCTATGTCGATGGCGAGACCTTCCCTTCGCACTTCGGCACGGGAACGGAAGACTATTACGGCTACGCCTGGTGTGACTGGCATGTCTTCGACGCGCCATTCCATGCGCAACCCCGCGTCGACGGTCCGGTCAATTTCGGCAACACAACCGTCCTGCGCACTCGCGCCCTGGACGCCATTCCGTTTACCACATCCCTGAAGTTCGATATGGAAATCTGGCATTGGCGGAAAGTGGAGATGGCGTACGCCGTCGCCACGTTCTTTTATGCCGGGGCGGGCGCGTCGAACAACCGCGTCGCAGATCGGAAACCGCAGTCGCTTGATGTCCCGAAAATCGATCCGCCACTCAAACTTGCCAACGCCATCGAAGCGGAGTCGATGGAGATCGTCGCCAGGCCGGCGGACGCCGGCGTCCGCGTGGAGGGAAACTGGCATGATTGTGAATGGAGTGGCGACGCACAACTGTGGATTGGACTGCCTCGCATCGGCGACGCCGTTACGCTGCGCGGCGCGACGCCGATGACCGGGCGGTTCAGGGTGATCCTCAGAGCGAGCCGCTATCCAGACTACGGGATCATTGCAGTATCGTCTCACGGTAAGAGGCTCGGCGAAACGATCGACCTCTGGCGGGAGAAGGGCCTGAAGCACACGGGCCCGATCGATCTCGGCGAGGTCGAGTTCCGCAACGAACGGCCCGAGTTTCGCATCGAAGTGGTTGGCGGCAACCCCGAGGCGAAGAACAGCGGTACCTTTGTTGGCGTCGATTGTTTCGTACTTCAGCGGGTTCCGGCGGAGATCTGAGAGGCGCCGGACGCGTTGCTGATGCGATGGGTCGCGGTTCGGCGTTGCTGATTGGTCGACGGACTACGCTCGGTTCGCGAGTATCTCAAGCATCGACTCGCACGTCAGTTCGCGCAGAGACATCGCGCTGAGGGCGACGTTCTTCTCGTTCATGGCGGAACCGACCGCGACGCACGCCATGCCAGCCCTGCTGGCCGCCTCGACACCCGCCGCGGCGTCCTCGATCACGACACAGTCCTTTGGCGCGAGGCCAAGTCGCTCAGCGGCAATGAGGAATACCTCGGGATCGGGTTTTGATCGCGCGGCGTCGTTGCCATCGGCCCATGCGTCGAGCCGCGATGTCAGTCGCAGTTTCTCCAGGATGAGTGGGGCGTTTCGGCTGGCGGACGCGACGGCCGTTCTGACGCCGCGCGCCCGCAGGCCGTCGAGCATCTCGGATGCGCCGGGAAGCAGATCCTCCGCCGACAGCTCCTCCAGGAACTGACGATAGCGCTCGTTCTTCCGTTCGGCCATCACCGCCTGCGCCGCGTCGTCATAGGACTTCGTTGCGCGTTCCAGGATGACGCGCAGGCTCTCCATCCGGCTCACGCCGCGCAGGCGATGATTGATCTCGCGATCAAAGGGAATTCCCTCGGCGTCCGCCAGTTCCTTCCAGGCGCGATAGTGCAGCTCGTCGGTTGAAACGAGCACGCCGTCCAGGTCAAAGATCACGCCTCGGATCGTCATTCATTCCCCCATGCGGCTGATGACTTCGCGTCCACCATTTTCTCGACGCCGGCGACGATGACCGCGGATGGCGACTCGCCGAGATTCGTGACCTCTGTCCGGTCCCCCTCGATTTGAACATCATATCGTGCGCCTCGCCAGCAGAGCGGGAAGCGGATGCGCGACCAGTGCGCCGGCGGATTCGGATCCAGCGTCAGCTTGTTAGTCTCCATGGGCGATTGCATCCCCGCGAAACCGAGAACGACCATCTGCCAGACGGCGCCGGCGTTCGCGATGTGAACCCCTTCTGACGCGCCACCATGGGCCACATCCAGATCGATCGAGCTTGCGCGCCTCCAGAAGTCCCAGGCGTCGTCCGATCGACCGAGGCGCGCCGCAACAATGGCGTGGACGCCGGCGGACAACGACGAGTCGTGCGTCGTATAGGGAACGTAGTAATCCCACGCCCGCTCGATTTCATCTCGACGGAATCTCCCCGGCGTGAGCATCATGAGCATCAGGACATCCGCCTGCTTGAGACTCTTCGATCGATAGAGCCGTTCCTGCGAGACCTGCGCCGCAAACGTCCGCGATCGATCACGCCAGCGCTTCTCGAAATGCGGCTCCGCCAGAGAATCGAATTCTTCGCATTGCAGGATCAGTACGCCATCATTCGACCGAAGGAGGGGGAGCCTGTCGGAGATCTCCCGGAACGCCGCGATCTCCTCTTCCGTGGCGCCGCCGGCCCGCCCATACGTGGCCGCGAGGTCCAGCGCCTGCGAGACCAGCGCGTTCGTATAGGCGTTGTTGTTGCTGATCGGCGTGAACTCGTCGGGGCCCATCACGCCGAGAAGACTCGGGTATTCGTCACCCGGACGCCAATCAACACGCTCACGCCAATATCGCGCCATCTCGACGAGCGCCAGAGCCGCAGGTCCCTGTAGATACGCCTCGTCGTTCGTGGCCCGGGCGTAATATGCGAATCCGTGGGCGACATCGGCCGTCACGTGCACTTCATGGTCAGCGTACTGCCAGTTCGGACAACATTCATCGCCGCGATCGTCCGCCTCCCAGGCGTATCGCGCGCCCGCATACCCGTATCGATCCGCATTGCGTCGCGCGCCAGGGAGACTCTGCACGCGGTAGTCAACGAGGGTCCGCGCCCTCGCCGGCGCCGTATGCGCGTAAAAGGGCGCCAGGAACATCTCCGTGTCCCAGAAATAGCGCCCCCAGTAGGCGTCGCCCGCGTAGCCCTTCGGATCGATTGCCACGCGCGAATCGTCGGGGACGTGAACGCGCAGCAGGTGATACAGCGCCGCTCGTACGCTGCGCTGGGCGTCCTCGTCGCCGTCGATCTCGATGTCGCACGTCGCCCAGCGAGAACGCCAGTGTTCGACGTGTTCCGCCTTCAACGCGTCGAAGTCCATCGACTCAACTTCCGCCAGGCGCTGCTGGGCGCTCGCAGACTCAAGATCGCGGCTCGTCGCGATGGCGGTTCGCTTCTCGATGACAAACGGCGTGTTCGCCGCCGCGTGTGATTCCAGAACGCTCCAGCCGGCCCGCGGTTCATGCTCGAAATACCAGCGACCCGGACCACGCGATTCGGAGCAGATCTCGATCGTATCGCCCTGGTCGGTCTCGAGATGACACGTCACACCGTCGACGGCCTGCGCCGTCTGCACGCTTCGAAAGTGATCGTATCCATTGGTGCGAACATCCGCGTCAATGCCCGTGCGGACAATAACGTCCGCCGCCTGCGAACAACAAATCGTCATGCGCTGGAGTATTACATGACGATGCGCGCCGCTGACAAATGTCTCAAACGTGACACGGACCGACTTGCCGCTTCGCGTGTTCCAGATAAAGGAACGTTCGAGCAGGGCTTTGTCCATGTGGAGCGTGCGCCGATAGTCGTCGATCGTCGCCACAGTGATATCGAGCCGTTCACCATCCACGAACGGGATCATTGCGAGCGTATGGGGCAGGTTGACGAGCTCCCGGCCCAGCGCCGGATGACCTCCCCAGACGCCGGGTACGAATGTCCCCCATTTGACCTTTGTCTCGGGGAATTTCTCGCTCGTGACGTTCGCGGGTCGCCGATCGTACGTCAGGTTCTGGGACGCGCCCGCGATGTGCTCTTCAAGGGATCCGCGGACGTGCAGGTAGCCGCTGCCCAGGGTGAACAAGCCCTCATACGCCTTGGCGTGGTCCAGGCGGAAGGGCCTCTCCGTCAAAGTCCATTCGTTCGTCATTCCGCGTATCGTAAGGAATTGTCGGGGCGGGTCGAAGCGAACTCCGCACTTCTTCCTGCGCAAAAATCTCCACGTGAAACGGCTTGCCGTCGGGGCCGTCTGGGCGCCGCTGACGCTCGGGGACGTGTGACTCGCCTGTGCCGGAGGATCTTCCCGGAGGTTGAGGCCGGCGGGGCAATCCCGTTGGACCCGAGTCCCGTCACTCGCCGCACGCCCGTGCGGCTGTGCTATACTTAGGGAAGGTCGTTCGGCGCCTGGCCTCGTTCGGACCCGCGATACGCGCCGCTCCGGCGGCTCACACCACGATGATGAGGAATTGCGCCGCCCGATGAACGCCGGCGACGTTACATTACTGCTTCAGGGAATCCGCCTCGGGACGCCGGACGCTGTCAGCCAGTTGATTGAAGCGGTCTACGGGGAACTCCGCGTCATGGCGGAGCTGAAGATGCGGGCGGTCAGACCGGGACACACACTGCTTCCCACGGCCCTGGTCAACGAGGCGTTCCTGCGGCTCGTCGGAAACAGCGATCGACTTGAGGATCGCGGACACTTCTTCGGAGCGGCCGCGAGGGCGATGGAGCGCGTGCTCGTCGATTACGCCAGACAGAAAAAGGCCCTCAAGCGCGGTGGCGCTGACGCGCAGCGCGTAACGCTCCACGACCTGCACGTGCAGGCGCCGGACAGCCAGCTCGGTGTGCTGGAAGTGCATGAAGCGATCTCAACGCTCGAACGCGAGGCGCCGGATCTGGCCACGATTGTTCGATTCCGGTTCTTTATGGGGATGACACTTGAGCAGATCGCCGATCTTGAAGGCGTCTCCCTGGCCACAGTCAAACGACGATGGACATTCGCCAGAGCCTGGCTGTACGATCATCTTGAAGGTTGAGATCGCGTCCCCGCCAGAGACAGCAACTCCACCAGCGCCGTTCGTGATGTCCCCAGGAGATGGAGCTCCACGCCGGAATCCTGCGCCGAAGGGATGTCCGGAAGCGAACCCCCGACGGGAACCAGACAGAAGCCGATGGAATCCGAACCGCGAGTGAATGAGATCGACGACTTCCACGAGGCGCTCGAGCAGCCCGAGGACCAGCGCGAGGCGTTTATTGAACAGCGTCACGCCGGGAACCCCGAGCGAATCGACCGCCTGCGTCGGCTGCTCGCGGCACATCAGCGCGCCGAGAACGCTCCTGACGAAACGATCGCGTTCGCACGATCACTGGGCGCTTCCATGGCGGAACAATCGCCGCAATGGATCGGTCCCTATCGCGTCCTCAGCCTCATCGGCGAAGGCGGCATGGGAATCGTCTACGCCGCCGAGCAGCTGGAACCGATCCGCCGGCGCGTGGCGATCAAGGTTGTCAAACTCGGGATGGATACGAAGGAGGTCATCGCGCGGTTTGAGGCCGAGCGTCAGGCGCTGGCCATGCTCGACCACCCGGGCATAGCGAAGGTGCTCGACGCCGGGAGCACTGAATCCGGTCGCCCTTACTTCGTCATGGACCTCGTCAAGGGGCTGCCGCTGACGGAGTACTGCGCCAAGTACAAACTGTCGCTCCGTGATCGGCTTGGGCTGTTCGTTCGAATGTGCGAGGCGGTCCAGCACGCGCATCAACGCGGGATCATCCATCGCGATCTGAAACCGCCGAATGTGCTCGTCGCGATGCTTGAAGGTCGTCCCGTTCCCAAGGTGATCGACTTCGGAATTGCGAAGGCCACGGCGTCGCGACTGTCAGAGCGAACAGTCTTTACCGAGCAGGGCAAGCTGATCGGAACGCCGGAGTACATGTCGCCGGAACAGGCCGAGATGTCGGGCCTGGATGTGGATACGCGCACGGACGTCTATTCCCTCGGTGTCCTGTTGTACGAACTTCTCACGAGCGTCCTCCCGTTCGAACCTCGCGAGCTGCGTTCCGGGGGGTACGCGACGATTCAGCGAATCATCCGTGACGTCGACCCGCCGCGCCCGAGCACGCGCCTGTCGAACCTCTCCCGATCAACGCCGGATGGCGACAGGTTCGCCTGCGCCTCGGTCCGACAGCTCCGCGGAGAGCTCGACTGGATCGTGATGCGCGCCATCGAGAAGGACCGCACGCGTCGATATGAGTCCGTTGGCGCCATGTGCCAGGATGTCGAGCGGTACCTGGCGGATGAGCCAGTGTCCGCGGGACCGCCGAGCAACGCCTACAAATTTCGCAAGTTCATTAAGCGCCATCGATACGGAACGCTCGCGGCGGCCTCGGCGCTGTTGGCCGTCACACTGGGGGTCACGGGTCTGACCATCGGTCTGATCGACGCTCGCCAGGCGCACGCCGTCGCGGACCGCAGGGCGAAGAACGCACAGGCCGCCGCCGAGTACCTTCAGAAAGTGCTGTTCCAGGTCGATCCGGAGTTCGGCGGCGGAAGACTGTCGCTCCAGGAAGTCATCGACGCTGCGGCTGCGTCGGTCTCCGAAGAGCTGGGCGACTTTCCGGAAGTCGAGGCGTCCGTCAGGGAGTCGATTGGCGTCGCCTATCGACGTCGGTCGGAATACGCCAAGGCGCAGCCGCATCTTCAGAAGTCGCTTGAGATCCGCAGATCGTTGTTCGGCGATACGCCACTCGCAACCGCGTCCTCGTTCATTGCGATGGCGGACCTCAGTCTTGAGTATGAAGGAAGCGTTGACGACGCCCTCAGGATGCTCGGCAGGTCGTATGACAGCTACGTCGCGAACGGCCTGATCGATTCAGAGGCCGAGGCCTGGCTGCAGCTGGACATCGGCCTGGCCAACATCGCCGGCGACAGACTCAGAGCCGCGGAGCAGGCGTTTGACGTGTGCCGGAAGCTCCTCATTCGAAGTCGCGGGGCCGGGCATCCCGACATCAGCCGTCCGGAGCGAGGGCTCGCCCTTGTTGCCCTGGGGCGAAATGATCTCGAGTCGGCCGAGCGCCTCGCGCGACACGCCGTCGCACTGTGTGATGGCGAAGGCGAGCCCTATCTCAACGCGCGGGCCCGCCTCGTCCTTGCGCAGGTCCTGATGGAGACGAACAGATTCGACGAAGTTGCGGACATACTCGCCGTCGTCGGAGAGCAGTTTCTCAGGACCGTCGGGAAGCGTCATATCCGGATCACGGAACTCGACGTGTGCCTGGCCGAGTTGTATCTGCGGCGTCAGGAATTCTCGCTCGCCGAAAAGACCTCCGAACACTGCGAAATCCTGCGGCGTGAGCTCCTGGACAGGAATCACTGGGCGATTCTCGAAGCGAGGCTGTTGAGACAGCGCGCCCGAATCGGCGCCGGAGACGCCGCGACTGCGGACGTCGAGCTGCTGCAGATCGCCGAGGCGATCGATCGTTCTCTCGGTGGCGATCATCCGTTGGCCATCGCTGTTGCGTCCGCGCGTGTTGATTGTTCCAGGGCGCTGGGAAACGACGACGTCGCGGCGGCTCGCGCCGAACGACTCGCCAACATGAAGCAACGCCGAGCCGAGCGACTGAAGCTGGAGGCGTCGCCCACAGCGCCATAGGGAAGGGCGGATCCGATCCCACCCCATCTGACGCGCGGTGGAATTCCCATCCACGGGCTCCATCGAAACGGCGGAGACGAGACGAAAAAGCTCCGTCGCCGATCGACAAACTCGTGTCGATCGGCGGACGGAGCGGTCCGGGGGAGGGTGGGATCAGAATCAGTTGTCGATCAGCAGCTGCGTCAGTACCGCGATGTCATGTCCATCGAGGCCGCCGTCCAGATTCAGATCACATCGTTCCAGGATGGCGGGATCCTGCAGATTGCCGACAAGCGCCGCGGCGAACGGAAACACGTCGTCCGGATTGACGGCGCCGTCGGCGTTGATATCGCCGGGCTGCGGGCCCGCTCCGGGGGCGATGTCAAAGCTTGTGTTCATTCCAGCAGTCGTCAACTGGAAGCGCGTGTCGCGAGCCAGGACGCGGACACGCGCACCGTTGATTCCCTGGCTTGCCGGCAGGCGCCAGTCATAGGACATCGCGTCGCCCGGAAGCTCCCGCGCGATTGTCCACCAGGTTTCGCCGTCGTCGAACGACGACTGGATATCAAAGCTCCGAAGGCCCTCGTCATCATTCGCGATCCATGCGATCGGCATGACCTGGCCCCCGTTGAACACGGCGCCCGTCTGTGGCGAGACGAGTTCGATGGTGGGCGGCGCATCGCCCACGTTGTCATCCGGCCGGATGCTGAAGTAGTCGGAGTAATACCACTCTTCACGACCCCCCGCGCCAAACGTTAACTGGACAATCACGCGCCCCAGATCGGAGCTCACGTACGGCATTCGCTTGGGAATACTCAGTTCGCCGGAGCCGCCGCCCGACGAGGACAGAAGATACCCTCCATCCGCTTCCAGATAGACAGCGGCGGTCGCGCCGGGCGCCCAGGTGATTGGCGAAAAGTCGCCGGGACGCAGGGCGACGGGCGTCGCAACGTCGATGTTCGGAACCGACCAGTCGTCCTGGTACGGAACCCAGAAGAACACGACGTCCCAGGATTCCTGGCCGGCGGCGTCGACCGCCACAACACGCAATGCGGCCGGGGAGTTCACGGGCGTAGGTGGGACCGACACCACATCGTATTCGTAAGAGCGATCCGAGGGGTTCAGGTCCGCAATCGTCTGGAACGCGAACCCACCGGCCGCCTGGGAATATTCGACGCGCTGGGCGACAATTCCGTGATCGTCGTTCGCCCGCCAGTTGATGATGATTCGATCGCCGACATGCGCGACCCCCGGTCCCGGCTCAACGGTCACGATTGGCGAACGATCCGCATAGCTCGGAAGCGCCGTCAGGAAAGGTGTCAGACGTCCGATCGTGATGTTGGCGATATCCCCTGCGCCTCCGGGATTCAATGGGTGCGTCGGGCCATTCGGATCGTCCCACCAGCAATACTGCGATGATGACGAGTTATTCGACAGGGGACTGCGAACCTCGACGCCGACGCCGTTCAGGATGAATGAACTCGGCATCGTGTCGCTCGACGCGTCGAACGATCCGGCGTTGGTCGAGCTGCCAGTCACAAGGCCGAAGTCGTTGCTCTTGAACTGGCAGTTCCGCGCCGTCCATCGACCAAAGGTATTCGCTGTTCCGCCGATCGCGTTGTTCTCGAAAGCGCTGTCGATAACAGTGAGGTTTCCTTCATCGATCCCGATTCCGTACTCAGCGCCGGATGTAACGACATTCTGCATTCGCTGCGCCGCCGCCTGAACGAACTCGATGCCGGCCCAGTTCTGCTGCGGATCGACCGCCTCGAGTCGGATCGGTTCGTCCGCCGTGCCCGTCATTGCAACGCGGGTTCCCCGGCCGAACATGGCGCCCGCCAGCGGTTCATACCGGATGTTGACGCCCGGCATGATCGTCAGGAACCCCGACACGGAATTGGCAACGCCCGAGACAATGTACGGAAGCCCCAGGTTGGCCCAGATCAGTCCGTTGCCCGCGCGCTGCCCGTTGGCGCGAATGACATTCTGAGTGTTGCCCGTGGCGGGCAGTACGGAATCCGGCGTCAGGCCCGCTCCGAGGACGGTGAACTCGATCGGATAGAGATTTCCCTGAATCGATGTATTCGCCCCGATCTCGTAATTGGCGCCCGACAGGGCGAGTCCGGGCCCGTCTGCGTTGTTGATCGCCGTCACGTAATCCACCAGGGCGGGCTGGGCGCCGGCGTCCTTTTCGATCTCCAGGGGAATGCCGTCGACCGTGACATTGTGAACATAGACGTACCCCGCGATCCTCGCGCGACCTCCATGGAAGTCCGTATCCGTGATATGCACGTTGCTCACGGCCGACAACTCGCCACCCGTGAACTGACAGCGCTCAATTCGGAACGTGAGCGCCTGGGGAACGGGACTTCGGGGATCCTGGGCCTGCGTCGGATGCGCCGCGATGGCGCCCTCTGATGGAACCACACAGTCGGATGCGAGCACGGCGCCGCCGTTGCGACACTGAATCCTCGCGCGAACGTCGACATGTCGCAGATCCAGGACGCCGCCGACAACTTCGATCGGTGGAGAGACGACAGAGAAATTCTCGCCGTTGATCGTGATCGGCGCTGCCTGTGTTCCCGCGGCGCGAAACGTGCCGGACACGATCAGCTGGGCGCCCGGATCCACATTCAGGACGACGCCGGGCTCCACTTCGACGATCCCGCCAGGTGAGATCGTGAGTTGCTCGCAGACGTTGATCGGACTCTGGCTGACGCTCCAGGTTACCGTCTCTCCGGGCTGAGGCAGTGGAACGCCGCAGGGATCAAGCGCCGCGGCGGAGATGGCAAGAGAGTCAATGGCGGCGACAACACCGGCGCAGGCGAAGTTGCACGCGTACGGGTCGACCTGTCGAATCGCCAGTCTTCCGTTGCCCGGAAGCTGGACGCTAACCTGTCGCCATGAGACATCCGTTTCGAATTCAGCGAGCAGAATGCTGAAGTCGCCGACGTCTGTATGGCTGGCGCCGGTGCCGATGTTTCCGCCTGGCGAGTATCGCACCTGAATTTTCTGATCGGCCCACTGCGGCGCCGTCCCGAAGAGGAAGAATGACAGGACGTCACCCGCCTGTTGCGCGGGTATCGCCGGAAGGATCGCCCAGTTACTCATGGCGCCTCCCTCGAAGAACGGGATTGTGGCGACACTCTGCGTCACGAGGCATCCCGTTCCCGCCTGAGGTTGAACGGTCGACGTCGAGCTGTCGAACCAGCCGGCTGTCGTCTGCGGACTCTGACATTGGTTGCGAAAAACCCATCCGCCGGCCAGCAGGCCCGACGGCCCGTTCTCAGTCGTCGTCCCGTTGTTGTCGAAATTCTCGCCGAAATCGGCCGCGGCCCTGAGAACGTGCGTCACGCCCGCAACGCTCAGCAGCGTGACGGCGATCAGCTGTCGCATTTTGATGTTCATATTTCATGCTCCTGTCACATATAATGGGCTTCGATCCGACTGGTTGTGCGTATATGCACGGTTCGCGCGACTTGGATCGGGTTCTTTCTTGTGAATACGTTTCGGCGTCTCGCATGCGCGTCTGCGGCGCCCTCCCTTCATGCGTTGTGATGGGAGAGAACCTGTCAATTCGCGAGATCTTTTTTCCTGAGATGAGCGACCCTACGCGTTCAACCTCAGCCGCCGTTACCGGGCTCCTCGCGCGCGCCAGCCAGGGGGACGCGCTGGCGACGGATGAGCTGTTCCCGGTCGTCTACGATGAACTCCGTCGCCTGGCGGCCGGGTTCCTCGCCGACGAGGCCCCGGGACACACGCTTCAGCCGACCGCCCTGGTTCACGAGGCGTTCATTCGTCTCGTTGGTCCCGAGGAAACGGCGTGGGAAAATCGGCGGCATTTCTTCGGGGCGGCCGCCAGGGCCATTCGACGGATACTCATCGATCATGCGCGTGCCAGGCGCCGCGAGAAGCGTGGCGCCGACGCGAGGAAAATTCCCCTCGATGACGCGGCGGAACCCATGGTCCCGATCGATCGGGACCTGATTGCGCTGGATGATGCGCTCCGGCGATTGACGGGGCTCGACGCCTTCAAGGCCAGTGTCGTGGAACTTCGATTCTTCGGCGGTCTTGGAATGGACGAGATTGCGGATGTGCTGGGAGCTTCACCCAGCACCGTTGCCCGCGCCTGGCGTTTCGCGAAGGCGTGGCTTCATCGAGAGCTGTTGGATGAGGCGCCCGCATGACTCCCGAACGCCTCAGGCGGATTGAAGAAGTCTTCTCAATCATCGTGGACCTCCCGCTGAGTCAGCGCGCCGACGCCCTCGATCGTGAGACCGGGGAAGACGCGGACCTGCGTCGCGAAGTGGCGTCGATCCTGGACCACATCGATCCGCCGGATGACTTCCTTTCGGGCTCCGCGCTGGGCGACGAGCTTGTACTGGCCACGATCGCTGATCCGTCGGATGTTCTCCTGGAACAGAGAGTCGGCCCATACCGCATTCTTCGTCGCATCTCTTCGGGGGGCATGGGGGCTGTCTACCTTGCATCGCGTGACGACGGCGAATTCGAGCGCCACGTGGCAATCAAGGTCGTCAAGCGCGGCATGGACTCGGAGGAGATCCTTCGGCGCTTCACTCAGGAACGTCGAACCCTCGCCGCCCTCAATCATCCGTACATCGCCCAGCTGCTCGATGGGGGTGTTCTGCCGGACGGACGGCCTTACCTGATCATGGAATACGTGGACGGTGTTCCGATCGATGAGTACTGTCGAGACGAGCGTCTGACGATCACGCAGCGTCTGCAGCTGTTTTGCCGTGTGTGCGAAGCAGTGCGTTCGGCGCATCAGAGTCTCGTCGTTCATCGCGACCTGAAACCGTCGAATATTCTCGTTGACGCCCGCGGCGTTCCGAAACTTCTCGATTTTGGAATTGCCAAGGTCCTTGTCGGTACCGGCTCCGCCGAGGTAACGCTGGCCAACGAACGACGATACACGCCCGAGTATGCAAGCCCTGAACAGGTCAGCGGTGTCACGTTGGGAACCTCGACGGACATCTATTCGCTTGGCGTCGTGCTGTACGAGCTGCTCACGGACCATCGCCCCTACAGGTTCGTCACGCGCCAGGTCGCCGAGATCGAGCGTATCGTGCTGCATCAGGATCCTGCGCCTCCAAGCGCCATGGTCCGAACCACGACGACGGCCGACGCCCGTCATGATGACAAGTCCCCCGTGGAGACGCGCGCGGCCGATGCGGCTCGACTCCACAAACGACTGCGCGGCGATCTGGACACCATCGTTCTCAAGGCGATGCACAAGGACCCGGATCGGCGATATGCGTCTGTTGAGCAGCTTGTCGCGGACATCACGCGGCATCTCGGCGGGCTACCGGTTCTCGCGCGACCCGACACGCTGGGCTATCGCGCGTCGAAGTTCGTGCGACGGAATCTCGTTGCGCTCTCGATGGCCGTGACGGCGATTGCGTTTCTCGTGGGTGGTTTCGGCGCCGCGATCTGGCAGGCGCGCGTCGCGACCTCCGAGCGTGACGCCGCCTACCTCGCTCGCGATCAGGCGGAAGCGACGTCCGACTTCTTCGAGGAAATGCTGGCTTCAGCGGATCCCGTCAACCAGGGGGCGGAAGCCAGGGTGCGCGACGTGGTCGACGAGGCGTCGGTCCGTCTGCGATCGGAGTTCACCGATGCGCCGCTGGTTCGGGCGTCGATTCGGAGCACCATCGGCCGGACCTATCTCGGGCTTGGGTTGCTTGATCTGGCGGAAAGCAATATCCGCGCGGCGTTGAAGACGAGAACCGACCTCCTGCCGGAGGGGCATCACGATCTCGCCGAGAGCGAGTTTGATCTGGCTCGGGTTCTGTATGCGAGGGGTCGGTTCCAGGAGGCGGAATCACTGCTGATGACCTGCCTGAAAACGCACCAGCGACTGCGTGGGGATGAGAACGCGGATACCGCGCGTGTCTGGAACGACCTGGGCGCTGTCCAGCGTGCCGCGGGGGAAATCGATGCGGCGGAGCAATCATTGGAGACAGCGCTCCGTATTCGACGGAAAATCGTGGGAGGGCGCAGCCTCGCCGTCGCAGAAACCCTGAACAACCTGGTCGGCGTCAAATACGCGAGGCGTGATTCGGAGGGTTCCATCCGCCTGATGAACGAAGTGCTGGAGATTCGGCGCGAAAACCTGCCGGCGGAGCATCCGCTGGTGCTTCAGGCGATGGCGAATCTCGCGGTCATGCGACTGTCCCGCGGCGAGTGGACGCAGGCGGAATCGCTGCTCCGCGAAGTGATCGAGCTGGATCGTCGCGTCTACGGAAACGATCATCCTTCACTCGCCGTTGACCTTGCGAGCCTGGCGAACGCGCTGCTCATGCAACAGCGATACGAGGAGGCGCTCCCGTACCTGAAGGAGGTCCTTGCCATCCGGCGCCAGCGATTGCCGGCGCATTCGCCCGTCCTCATGAAGTCGCAGGCAAGGCTGGGGGAGTGCCTGTCCGTTCTTGGCCGGGACGACGAAGCCGAACCGCTGCTGGCGGACGCCGTTCAGGGGATCGGCGAATCGGCCCGACGGGCGGATCCCTATTGGCGTGGCGTCATCGAGCGACTTGCCGGGATCTACGCCACATCCAATCAGCCCGAAAAGCTCCGCAGCCTGAGCCAGCTGGACGACCCGGAATGACCTCAGACAACCGGGGCCATCGACGACTTGCGGATTAGCCGCGATCCGGCCGATGCGTACGGACGCCGTCGCGTACCTCGCTGGTCGCAGCTCGCTCGCCTCATCAACGCGACTCAGATCCTGAGGACACTCGCCGATCACACTTTCCGTTCTGTGGACGAGCCAGCGCAGTGGTCCGATTCGAACATGCGCCCCCGAGTATTCAGGACGGATTGCAGGATCGGCTCGGCCTCTTCGAATCGGCGCCTAAGACCTGCGACGAATAAGTGCCAGCGTGGCGGGTATGCAAAGCGCCAGCGTTGCGGGCTCCGGCGTGAGCTGAAAGCTCACGAATCCCGTCGCGACGCCGATATTGCCGGACGAGGATGCCAGGGGCATGACATCCATTGTGTAACTGATGTAGAAACGACGTCCGGCGGGGAGAAGAAGATCCCCCGAGAGGGTCAGTTGCCGCGTGCCGATGCCGAAGAGCGTATCGTGGCCGCGAATCGTATCGAGCAGCGACACTTGGGCGTCCGGATCAATAACGCGGAGCGTAAGCGCCGAGATCATCGTCGGGACCGGAAGCGTAACCTCCCAGTTCGCGTCGTAGTGCAGAACAAGATCCGATTGTGTCGTGATCTGCAGGACACCACTCAAGCTGGCTCGCAGCGATGTACTCCCTTCGGCGTCGGCCTCAATGGCGCCATTGATAAGGAACTCGCCCTGAGAGGGCCAGAAGTCATAGGTCGCGGCGACGGATGTGGCGTCGGCCGTCACGCTGTGGGAGTCTGCAAACGGGTCGCTGACTTCGGTGAATGATGATCGAGTTGGAGTCTCGGACGAGGGGTTGATCACCAGGCCCAGCGTCCACGCGTCCATCGTGAAATTCGCGGCCACAGCCGGACGTGTGACCATCATGCTGAGGAAGATCAGGATCAAATAGGGGCTGCGCGCCGACACGCGCGCTGTCGTCCGGGATCGACCTCTGTCCTGAATTGCGGAGACCAACGGGGAATACAGAACAGGGTATTCCAGACAACCCTTCACCGACATGGGCGTTGCTGGGGCGCCTCGACACAGGACTCGCCTCGTTGTGTGCTTTGCCATCAGGATCTCCGCCCACGTCGGAGAAGGAGTGTGATGGGGCCGACACAGATGGCCCACGTTGCGGGCTCCGGCGTCAGCAGAAAGTTGAACGAGCCCGCCGCAACGCCGAAGTGGCCGGAAGAGGACGAGAGGGGAGTGACATCCAGGTAATAGCCTATGTAGTAACGGCGTCCGGCGGGGAGGAGAAGATCCCCCGAGAAAGTCAATTGCCGTGTGCCGATGTTGAAAAGCGTATCGTGGCTGCGTGATTCGGTAAGCAGCACGACCTGGGCGTCCGGATCGATGACGCGAACTGAAAGCGCCGAGATCATCGTCGGAACCGGAAGCGTGATCCGCCAGTCGGCGTCGTAATGCAGGACAACATCGGATTGTGTCGTGATCAGCAGGGCGCCGCTCATACACGTGATCAGAGTTGTGTTGTCTTCGGCGTCGGCCTCAATGGCGCCGCTGATGAGGAACTCTCCCTGTGACGGCCAGAAGTCATAGGTTCCGCTGACGGAAGACGCGCCGACATTGACGTTGTGGGAGTCGCCAAAAGGATCCATGACTTGGGTGAAAAATGCCCTCGTCGGCGTCGCGGACGACGGGAAGATCCCGACGCCCAGCGACCAGGAGTCCATTGTGAAATTCGCGGCCATAGCGGGACGTGTCACCGCCAGGACAAGCGCGATCAGGATGAATCTGGAGTTACGTGCCGCCACCTGGACTCCCACCTTGGACCTTCATCCTAGATCGTTTCATCCGCTGACCGCAAGAAAAAACGACGGGGCCGCAGTTGTCGATGGAGGATCGATCATGAAAGGGGCGCGGAAATGAGGAATGACTGCGTGGGACATTTGACGGCGGCGCCTGACGACCATGGCCTCTCCGCACTCGGCGCCTGATCCCAGCTCATTGTCCGGCTCGTTGAAGTCGACACCGCGACTCGCTGATCCGCCAAAAATCGCCGTCCGACCGCGGCGCCGACAGTGACCTGGGCGACACACGTATGGCAATTCTCGCATTGCCATAGGGAATCGTCCCATTTCGCTTGGCATCTGCGCAAGGGATCACGTACAAATGCGACTCTGAAGTCGAATGTTGCGTCATCAGGGCGCGACAATCTCAAGGGCCGAGGGAAATGAAAAATCGCATCAAAACTCGCGGCGACAGCCTGGGGCGCCCGGATACTTGGCGGAGCGCCGGGCAAAGTCTGACGATATCGCCTGTCGGTCCTGGTGATCAGAGAGTCAGCTCAGGTGGCCGGAGCATCGTCGTGAACTGTCGATCATTGTCGTGCGACTTGCCACCACTACCTCCGCCGCCGTCGGAGCAGGAAGGCGACGGGCGTGGCGCAGATGGTCAATGTGCAGGGCTCCGGCGTCAGCAGAAAGTTGAACGAGCCCGTCGCAACGCCGAAGTGGCCGGAAGATGACGCAAGGGGAGACACATCCATGTAATAACTGATGTAGTATCGGCGCCCGGCAGGGAGGAGAAGATCCCCCGAGAGGGTCAATTGCCGCGTGCCGATGTCGAAGAGCGTATCATGGCCGCGAACTGTATTGAGCAGTACTTCCTGGGCGTCCGGATCGATAACGCGGACCGAAAGGGCCGAGATCATCGTCGGGACCGGAAGCGTGACCTCCCAGTTCGCGTCGTAATGCAGAACTAGATCCGATTGTGTGGTGATCAGCAAGGCGCCGCCAATATCCGCCTCGACGACGGTGTTTCCTTCCGCATCCGCCTCAATGGCGCCGCTGATGAGGAACTCTCCCTGCGACGGCCAGAAGTCATAGGTTCCGCTGACGGACGAGGCCCCGACAATGAGGCTGTGGGATTCTGCAAACGGATCCGCGACTTGAGTCAAATAGTCGCTCGTCGGTGTCGAGGACGAGGGGAAGATCGCGATGCCCAGCGACCACGAGTCCATCGTGAAATTCGCAGCCACGGCGGGACGTGTCACCGACAGGAGAAGCGAGATCAGGATGAACGTAGTGTTGCGTGGCACGAATGAGTCTCCATCGTCAACACGCGATTTTAGCCGGAGTGGTTTGCGCGGTGCAAGCCAGGAGCGTATGTGTTCGTGAGAAAGGAGCGTTGTCATGAGAAAGCGAAGAATTGCAATTGCATTGGTCCCGATATTGCTCGTACTGTTCAGTCGCAATGGCGTTGCGTACGCCGTTCCGAGGTTCGTCAAGCCGGGGGGCACAGGAAATGGGCTGGGAAACTGGAGCACCGCCACGGGCGACCTTCAGGCGGCGATCGATGCGGCGAACGCGGGTGACGAGATTCGCGTCGCGATGGGGACCTATACACCCGGCGCCGCTCCGGCGGACAGCTTCGTTCTGAAGCCGGATATCACGATCATTGGCGGGTACTTCGCGTCGTCGGCGAACGACATGTCGCGTGACCCGGATCCCTTCTCAAATAACACGATCCTGAGCGGCGATTTGGGAGGTGGCGTGCGGAGTCAGCAGATCTTAAGTGGCGCCTTCACCCCGGGATTGGTCTGTACGTTACAGGGTATGCGCGTAAGTGGCGCAGATGAGAATGCAATCTTTCTTCTGGCGTTTGCCCCCCTGAGACTCGTGGACATCATCATCGAGGACAATGCAAGCTCAAACGTGAGTGGAGCTGGCGTATTTCTTGATTCCACCACTATCCTGGCGACCAACTGTCACTTCCTCAACAATCACGGGACTGGCGATGGGGGCGCGATCTATGTCACGGGCGCCGGTGTCTCCCGTTTTCTGGATTGCGCCTTCCGGATGAACTCCGCGACAGCGCGAGGCGGCGCCATCTACGCGGACTTTGGCGCCACGATTCGCGCTGAGCGAACTGAATTCGAAGACAACTCGTCGCTGGACGGTTTCGACGGCGGCGCCATCTATCAGGGAGGCGCATCCATCGCGCAGAGCGATCAGGCGTTTGGCGCCAGCGACTGCGTTTTCATTAACAATCAGTCAATCGCGCTGAGTGTCGACACGTTCTTAGGTGGCGGCGGCGCCATCGCGCTGAACGGCGCGACATTCTCGGGCGAGATCGAGAACTGCGTGTTTGAAAACAACGTCGCCGGTTTCCAGGGCGGCGCCGTTCTGATTCTCTCGGATCAGGCTGTGCCCGCCGCGAATATCGTGAATTGTCGATTCAAGGGGAACGAATGCTACGAGCATGGCGGCGCGATGCGGGTGAACGGTTCCGTGAATGTGACCAACTGCATTTTCAGAGGGAACAACGTTTACCAGGAGCAGGACGCGCCTCCCCTTGGGAATGAAGGAACAGGTGGCGCCGTCTCACATGCGTTCGGCGCCTTGAGAATCGTCAACAGCACGTTCAGTGCAAATGAGATCGAGGGCGCGGGCGGAGGACTCCACAGTTCGCACGGCGCCAGCGAGAGCCTGATTGCGAACTGCATCTTCCGAAGCAACGTTTCAGACGCCGGGGACTACGAGAACGCTCAGCTTGTCGTTCCGGACGTCAATGATGCGAACAACCACCTTCAGGTGCGAAACTGCAATATTCAGAACCTTGCGTTCCGTGAGTATGACCTGTTCGACGGACAGCCGCCGAGCGTCGCCGGCGCCGGGAACTTCGGGACCAATCCGCGATTCGTGGATGAATTCGGCCTGAACGATCCAAATGGCGTTATCGACCTGTCGCTGGCGCCGGACTCCCCGTGTATCGATGCGGGCGCCAGCATGGACGCGGCCCTCGACGTGACGGACGCGGACGATGACGGTGTGACCACGGGTGAATTCGCGCCGGACATCGAGTTACTTCCCCGCGTTCTGGATGGACGATCCTCGATGTTTGACGCCGCCTGCGAGGGCGCGGTCGTCGATCTCGGCGCCCATGAGTTCGATGACTGCAACGGCAACGGGGTTTCTGATCTGGTGGAGCTGGCGGGCTGTCCGAACGACCCCAACTGTCCGGACTCCAATGGAGATGGAATCCTCGACGTGTGCCAGGACTGCGATCAGGATGGAACGCCCGATCCCGTGGAGATCAACGCGTGTTCCGGAGATCCCGATTGCCAGGATACCAACGCAAACTGCGTTCCAGATGGATGCGATCCCGACTGCAACGGCAACGGGATCCCGGATGATCTCGACATCGCGAACTGCGTCGCCGGCGATCCGGCGTGCGCGGACTGCAATCTGAATGGCGTTCCCGATGCGTGTGACGAAGACTGCAACGGAAACGGTATTCCCGATGACTGCGAACTGACGGCCCCGGCGGACACAAAGGGACGAGAGTTCATTATTGGGTTCCTCCCGGGTGGCTTCGCTTACCCACCGCTGGGAAATCCGGTCCGAAAGGTCGTCGAACTTCATCTGATGGCGGACGTCGAGACCTACGTGGTCGTGACCTATCCCATGAATTCACCGACGCCGACGCCGACAGACAAGGTCTACCTGACGCTCAAGCCGAACAAGACGGCCATCGTGCGATTGCCGAATGATGCGTCCGACGGATGGACGGCCGGACAGGTGAAGACGAATGCGGTTCACGTGCTGGCCGACAGCGAGATCCGCTGCCTGCAGATGACGCGCAATCCGGCATCGACGGACGGCGCGATCGGATATCCCGTCGACGCGCTTGGATTGGAGTATATTGCTGTCACGGCGAACGTGTCGCAGCTCGTCGGTCCCTTCAATCCCATGCTGCCTGCTGAAGGCCAGCATAGCGAGGGTGACAAGCCGCAGTTCGTGGTCATCGCAACACGCGACAACACGAATGTGACCATCATACCCACCGACGAAATTCTCGATGGCGCAGGAGGCGTTTACGCGGCGGGCGAGGTCGTATCGATCACACTCATGCGTGGCGAGGGATACCTCGTCCAGCCGAATGTGAACTACGGCGACGCCAATCGCGTCGACGATCTGACGGGGTCCATCATTCTGGCGGACCAGCCCGTGTACGTGATGAACGGAAATCTCTGCACCAACATTCCGGCCGCACTGACGGCCTGCGATACGGTCTTTGAATCAGCCCATCCCGTGGCCGCATGGGGCGATGAGTTTGTCGCGCCTGCGCTTCCTGTTCGGGGCGGCGTCGACTATGCCAGCCACTATCGGATTGTCGCGGCGCAGGATGACACGACAATTCTCCGGGACGGCGTCGTGATCGGGACGATCGATCGTGGCGAGTTCATTGAGGAGGCGCTGACCGGCAGCCATGTGTTCTCGAGCCAGGACAAAGAGCCGATTTTCGTCGTTCAGTTCATGCCGAGTTCCGGCAGCAACAGTTTCCGAGATCACGGCGATCCGGCACAGCTGAATCTTCTGCCGGCAAAGTACTTTGCGAACCAATACGAGTTCTCCAATGACATCGAATTGGTGCAGGGCGTCGTCGGGGGCGAGTTTGTACCCGATTCACCCCATCACTTCGTGACGATCGTCGCCCACGAGGATGACGTCAGCCAGGATGGCGTCGCCGTGGACGGTGTGACGCTGCCCTCCACAGAATTTACGCCGATTGGTTTGAGCGATTACCAGTTCGCGACGGTAACGATCGATCGCGGCCGCCATGTGTCGACTTCTGTAAGTCAGGGCCACTATGCCATCGTCGGTGGATGGGGCGATCATGATTCCTATCTCTATCCCGCCGGCGCCGCTCATCTCATCAGCCACGGCGTCGAAAACGACTGCAACGCCAACGGTCTGATCGACTCCTGTGAGATCGCGACCGAACCAGGCGATCGAATCCTCTATGTGGACCGACTCGCCAACGGCTTCGGTGATGGCCGAGACTGGGAAAGCGCGTTTAACTCCCTGCAGGACGCCATCGCGGCGGCGGCCGAATCCGGCGTCTGCGACAAGGTGGGCGAGATTCGCGTCGCCCAGGGAACGTATCGCCCCGATGACGGTGTTGGATACACACCGGGAGATCGCACTCACAGCTTCCATCTGCTGACGAATGTCGCCATTCGGGGTGGATACGCCGGGCTTGCCGAAACCAACCCGGACGTGCGCGATCTGAAGGCGTATAAGTCCGTCCTGGAGGGCGACCTCGGTCTGCTTGGCGATCCGACGGACAATACCGAACACGTCGTTGTCGCCGACGGTCTCGACACGACCGCGATCCTCGACGGGTTCCTCATCCTGCACGGGTACACGGACGGAGAGGGTGGCGGACTTCGCATCTCCAATGGCTCGGCGACAATCACGAACTGTCGCATCGAAGACAACGAGGCGTTTCTGGGGGGCGGCGTGTACTGCCTTTACGCCGATCCGAATGTCGTCAACTGCAGGATCACCTTCAACGCCGCCTACCTTGGCGCAGGCCTGAGCAACTGGAATTCCAGCCCGAATGTGACCAACTGTCTCGTGGCCCACAATACGGGCATCGAACCAGGCGTCGGCGGTGGCGGCGGCATGTACAACACCAACAGCAACGCGGTGGTGACCAACTGTACCTTCGCCGACAACGCGTCCGACTTTCCGGGCGCCGGCATCTACAACTACAACGCGAATGTGACTGTCTCGAACTGTGTTCTCTGGAGCAACAAGTACGACTGTGACTCGATCCCATGCCTCCCCGAAGACACACAGATCAACTATGACGGCACGCCCGGCTTCCCCATCGGTCAGGTGACCTACTCCTGCATCGAGGATGATCTCGAGGGGCAGGTTGTCTTTCCCGGCTTTGGGAATACGGACAAGAACCCGGAGTTTCAGAACCATGTCGACTATCGACTCTCCAGCGGTTCATCGTGTATCGACTCCGGCGACAACGATCGCGTCCCGCTCGACGTGACCGACATCGACGGAGACGGCGACGGATCCGAACAGACGCCGCTCGACATCGACCTGAGTCCGCGCTTCACGGATGATCCGCACATGGCGGACATCGGCAACGGGACGGCGCCGATTGTTGACATGGGCTGCTACGAGTTCGAGGCCCCTGGACTCCTGATGGGCGGTTCGGGCATGTCACACGGTGGGGCCGGCGACTACGTGGTCTCGCCGGGCGCCATCGAGTCCAGAGTCCTGAACGGCGCGATGACGATTGTGTTCAGCTATGATCGACCGGTGTACTCGTCGGATGCGGACGCGTTTGTTGTGAGCGACTTCACGGCGATCAACGCGTCGGTAGACAGTGTTGTTCAGTCGCCCAGTCTCGACACGATCGAGCTGACCTGTTCCGGCGTCACGAACGAAACCTGTGTGGCGCTGTCCTTCGTCGTCGAGAGCGAGGCGGGGAATGAGGTGGCCGCCGAGTTCACCTGGCGCGTTCTGGAGGGCGATGTGACAGGAGACGGCGTCGTCGACAAGTACGACTGGGAGGCTATCAAGGCCCTTGATGGTCAGGTTCCGACCAAGGACGAGTATCGATGCGATCTTGACGGTGACGGACTCATCGAAGGGAGCAATTCGGCGCCGTTTGGAGATGATTACGCCCTGGCGATCGCCGCCGAGGGAGACGCCGTCAGTGTGTGTGAACCGGAAGTGATGTCGATCGCTTCGCGAAGAACGCACAAGGCGAAGTACTTCGACATCGACAAGGGCGAGGTGGAGCCCCGCGCCGGTGTCATGCAGATCGTCTTCACCTTCGATCGCGAAATGCGATCCGCCGATGGGGATGCGTTTGCTGTCTCAGACTTTGCGATCTCCAGTGGCGCTGTTCTCAGCGTAAAGGCGGTCAAGACGTGGGACTCGTTCATCGTGGAGGTCGAGAATGTCGCTGACGCCGACCTGTTTACCGTGTTGTTTGACGCCGAGGACATGACGGGCTACCCGATTCAGGTGCAGGCGTGCTGGCCGATCCTGAGAGGAGACGTCAATGGCGACGGCGAGGTCGATGCGGCAGACGCCGACCTGATCAGCAACGCTGACGGCGCCGATCTCGATAACGCGAACTTCCGGGCCGATCTTGACGTGGACGGCTTCATCGAAGGAGTCGCGCCATCAGACGACGATCTCGACATCTGCACAAATCATGTGAACAACGAAGTCGACGCCTGCGGCGGGTAGATAGTCATCCGCAATGCGCCTGAGATTGTCAGGCGTTCATTGTGGCCGATACGTCGCAGAGGACGATGTCTGAGTTTCGAGGCCCGCCCCCCGGTGTCAACTGACAGCGGCGGGGCGGGCCGCTTCGTTCGGCTCAATCAGGGCCTGTTGACGTCTCGTCGCAGTCAGCGTTCAGACTCGGGCCCGGTACTGTCGGACACTCCTACCTTCTTGTTCGGAACTGAATTCCGGCGGTTCACTCAGCACACCTCCGCGATCCATCGGGACAAACGCATCGCGGAGGCGCAGAGGTCTTTGATTCACTGAACCGGCGTTCCTGACCGGGTCACGGGGCCATCAACAGGTCGACGAACCGTTGCGTGTCCAGACCGTTGACGAACCCGTCGTTGTCGATGTCGCCACGATCGATGACGCAATCCGGGAACGCGGCCGCATAGTCGTCCGGGGTCAGCAGGGCCTGCACGAATGGGGCGACGTCGGACAATGTCACCAGCCCGTCGCAGTTCATGTCGCCGGGCACGATCGTCGGTATCTCGATGAGGCGGGACGGATCGTCGACATCACCGTCCAGCGTCAGTGTGCGGTAATAGACCGGGCAGCCATTGGTGTTGAGTGTCGCCCCGGGTTCGACAATGAGCGTTCCGACGTAAAGCGCTTCGCAGCTCGATTGGCCGTCGTTGGCGTTATCGTGGTGATCGACGATGCTGACTGTCGTTGCCGTCGGTCCGATGCGAATTGCGCCGATTGGATAATGGTTCGCCATCGTGCGATCGAGGCCCGCGGCATCGGGACCAATGTCCTTCGACATGACCTCGAGCGATTGTGGAACCGCCGGCGCCATTGCGTTCAGGTTCAGCGTCGCGCTCGCAAGATCGAACCGCGTATTGGAATTGATGGCCGCATCAAAGGCGCCGTCAATCGCTATCGTGAATTCGGCGGACGGCATCACGAGCGATGCGTCTGCCCCTGACGACAGGTCGCCACGAATCCGCAGTCCGACATCGTCATCCGCCGGCGGTCCCCCTCGCGAAGTCAGATTGCCGACGATCGTTCCGTTGTTGGTCAGGGAACCGTCGATCGACAGCGATCCGTTGATGATCGTGGTGGCGCCGTGGTTCAGGAAGTCGCCAACAACGAAGCTGTCGCCGTTGAATGTCGCGGCGCCATCGTTATTGATGCTCGCCGCAATGAACCCCGTCGCGGTCAGCGTACCCGTCTCTTGATTGTTCAGACCTCCATCCGCGAACAGAATTCCGGTCATATCGATCAAACCGAAATTGGTCAGGCCGCCGGGCGCATTCACGTCGGCCACGCCGGCCGCCGCGATCAAGACGCCGCCTGTCGCCTGCACAATCACGCTCTCGGCCGCCAATGTGGCCGATTGGGCGACGCCGATTGACAGCTCGCCGTTGAGAATCATCGCGCCGCCCACTGCCGACGCCAATGTGGCGTTGTTGGCCAGCGTGATTTCGCCGCCCGCAGGCTGGGTAACGCCGCCCAGGCTGTCCAATCGGATTGCCTTGCCCGTGAAATCGATCGTCGTCTCCATGCCGAAGGCGCTGGCCGGCGCCTGCAGCCTGTCGCCGTTGACGGCGCTCGAAATGGCGTCGGCAATGCTCGAGTGGCCTGTGCCCTGTGTCAGATTTCGCACCTCGCCGCACGTATTGAGTGAATCGTTCGGGCAGAAGTCGCACGCGTCGCCTATGCCGTCGCCGTCACTGTCCGTCTGATCGAAGTTGGCGACGCTGAGACAGTTGTCACACGGATTTCTCACGCCGTCCATGTCGTCGTCCGCGATATCGGGATCGCAGCAATCACCGACGCCGTCGCCGTCGCTGTCAACCTGGCTCGCGTTGGAAATGACGGGGCAGTCGTCGCTGTCATTGCACACGCCATCGCCATCGGTGTCCCCCGTGGCGTTGTCGCCTAGGCAGGCGTCGCAGCCATCCGGAATACCATCGGCGTCCGTGTCGATGTGATCGTCATAGCCGGGGCAGATGTCATCAGCGTCACAGACGCCGTCGCCGTCCGCCTCCGTCGCGCAACTTCCATGGACTTCCAGCTCGTCGATGCACTGTTCGAGCGTCGTCGCGGAGATGACTCGGAGGCGCAGCGCCCGCGCGACAATCGGCTGGCCGGCCTGAGATACGCTGAATTCATGTCGGCGCCACATCAGACGGCCGCTGGTCGGGCTCGAATACTCGACGTCTCCGATGGGCGTCCATGAAACCGAGGCCGGATCCAGCGCCGCGCCGGAATCGGTCGTGACTTCCACGATGTAGGCGCCTTCCCAGCGATCCATGCACTCATCGCAGCCGTCGATGAAGCCCGAAGGATCCGTGTTGTCGTTGTTGTCACGCCCCCAGGCGATCGACTCGATGGCTTTCAGTTCGCCGAATTCGACGCCAACGAACGGCGACGGGTCTGTTGGCGCGGGAATCCAGGAGTGCAGGTTGCCATAGAGTCCGTCGTTGATGTTCCGGGCGAAATGCTGGACCGTCCCCGCCTGGCTGCTCGCAAAATAGAGGCCGCCGTTTGACGATCGGGCCAGATTGTCGGGCGCCGCGCCGTTGAAGAACTCACCGTCGCCGCCATGTTCAGCGATGGCAAAGCCTGGCTCCGGCGTGATCGCGATCGGATCGCATGCGTCGGGAACACTGTCTCCGTCGGAATCCACACTGTCGTCGCCTCCGGGGCAGATGTCCACCGAATCGCAGACACCGTCGCCGTCGCTGTCATCCGGATTGTCCAGCGGGCAGATGTCACATCCGTCCGGGGTTCCGTCGCCGTCAGAATCAACACCGTCATCGAAACCGGGGCAGATGTCGAGATTGTCGCAGGCGCCGTCACCGTCGGCGTCGCCCGTACAATTGCCATAGACTTCGAGTTCGTCGATGCACGGGTCGAGTCCGGCCGAGTCAGACCGGATGCGCAGCGCCCGTGCGACGATCGGCTGGCCATTCTGTGCAAGACTGAATTCGTGTCGGCGCCACATCAATCGGCCACTGGCGGGGCCTGAATACACGACACTTCCAACCTGCGTCCAGGAGACCGAGATGGGATCCTGCGCTGCGCCGGCATCCGTCGTGACTTCGACGATGTATGTCCCTTCCCAGCGATCCGTGCATTCATCGCAGCTGTCGTCGGCGCCCGATGGGTCGGCATTGTCATTGTTGTCGCGCCCCCAGGCGATTGAATCGATCGGATTCAGCACGTCGAATTCCACGCCGACAAAGGGCGCCGGATCGGATGGCGCCGGGATCCAGGAATGCGAGTTGCCATAGAGCCCGTCGTTGATGTGCTGCACAGTGTGGTCGCCGCCGAGTTCCCCGCTTCCGAAAGCGACACTTCCGGCGGACAAACTGGCGAGGTTGTCGGGCGTCGGGCTGTTGAAGAACTCTCCGTCGCCGCCGACTTCGCCGATGGCAAAGCCCGTCTCCGGCAGAATCTCGATCGGATCACACGCGTCGGGAACGCTGTCCCCGTCGGAGTCCGCACTGTCGTCCCCGCCGGGGCAGACGTCCGCCGAATCACAGACGCCGTCGCCGTCGCTGTCATCCGGACTGTCCAGCGGACAGCTGTCACAACCATCTGGTATGCCGTCGCCATCGGAGTCGATGCCGTCGTCGAAGCCTGGACAACTGTCGAGATTGTCGCAGATACCGTCAGCGTCTGCGTCACCGCTTGCTTCGATCCCGACGCAACCGCCATAGATCTCCAGTTCGTCGATGCACTGATCGAGCCCCGTCGAATCGCAACGGATGCGCAGCGCCCGCGCCGGGATCCGCTCACCATTCTGAGAAAGGTCGAATCGATGACGACGCCACATCATGCGGTTCGTGGTCACGTTTGCGTATGTCACGGTTCCGACATGCGTCCATGAAACGGAATTCGGGTTCTGAGCTGCGCCAGTGTCGGTCGTCACCTCGATGTTGTACGTTCCGACCCAGCGATCCGCACAGGCGTCGCACGCGTCATCCAATCCCGAGGGATCCGCGTTGTCATTGTTGTCGCGCCCCCAGGCAATGGAACCGATGAAACTCAGTTCGCTGAATTCAACGCCGACGAAGGGCGCCGGGTCAGTTGGCTGCGGGATCCAGGAGTGCGAGTTTCCGTAGAGTCCGTCGTTGACGTGCTGCAGCAGGTGGTCGCCGCCAATCTCGCTGCTTCCGAAATAGGCGCCGCCAGCCGTCGGACTGGCGAGGTTGTCGGGCGCGGGTTGGTTAAAGAACTCCCCTTCAATGCCTGCTTCGGCGATCTCAAATTCCGCCTCCGCGACGATGTCAATCGGGTCACACCCGTCGAGAACGCCGTCTCCGTCGGAATCGGGTCCGTGATCGTCAAAGCCCGGGCAGACATCGACGCTGTCGCAGGCGCCGTCGTTGTCTGAGTCGTCCGGTTTGTCCAATGGGCACGGGTCGCACGCATCCGGCCGGCCGTCAAGATCCGTGTCCGCGCCGTCGTCAAAACCGGGGCAGATGTCGAGATTGTCGCAGACGCCGTCACCGTCGGAATCGGCGGCGCAGACGCCGTACACTTCGAGTTCGTCGACGCATTGATCGAACCCTCCCGTGCCGAATCGAATTCGCAACGCTCGTGCAGGGACGGGCTGGCCGTTCCAGGTCACGCGAAACTGGTGACGGCGCCACATCGAACGGCCCATCGTCGGGCCTGAGTAGGTCACGACACCGACCGGCGTCCAGATCACTGAGCCCGGATTCTGTGCGGCGCCGGCCTGAGTCGTCCACTCAATGAGGTAATCTCCCTCCCAGCGATCCATGCAGGCGTCGCATGCGTCATCCACACCGGAGGGATCTGAGTTGTCGTTGTTGTCGCGCCCCCATGCGATCGAATCGATGAACTTCAGTTCGCTGAATTCCACGCCGACGAAGGGCGCCGGATCGGATGGCAGCGGGATCCAGGAGCGCGAGTTTCCGTAAAGTCCGTCGTTGAGGTGTTGCAGCAGGTTGTCGCCACCGATTTCGCTGCTGCCGAAGTAAACGCCGCCGGCCGTTGGCCGCGCCAGATTGTCGGGCACGGGCTGATTAAAAAATGCGCCTTCCGCGCCGACTTCGACGATGGTGTGGCCCTGCTGCGGCCTGATCTGAATCTGTGCGACAGCCAGGGACGGCAGGAATAACAGCCAGGCGACGACGATCCGTGAACAACGGTAGATCCGCATCTCTGAAGCTCCCTGTTGATGGAAAGGTCCCGCGCCCCACGAACGTCGTGGCCCCCGTACCTTCCGCGTCAGGCGTTCATGCGAAAACGACGTTCTTTATGCCCCAGGGAAATTCAGAATATTTCCGGATCAGCTGGGTTGGGGCGCCGCCGTCGCCCGATGACCTCCTGCAATCCTCGATCGGTTTGGGTAAAATGCGTCCATGACGCAGTCCAATGTGACGCAGCTTCTTCACGCCATCGAGGCGGGCGAAGATCGGGCGACGAGCGAGTTGCTTGCGATCGTGTATCAGGAGCTGCGGTCGCTGGCGGCGCAGCGTCTGCGGTGCGAGCAGCCTGGGCAGACACTTCAGGCGACGGCGCTTGTGCACGAGGCGTACCTGCGCCTTGTCGGTCCCGATGGGGAGTCGGAACCCCGATGGGAGGGGCGGGGGCATTTCTTCGCTGCGGCGGCGGAAGCGATGCGCCGCATCATGATTGATCGGGCGCGCGCCCGCGGCGCCCAGAAACGCGGTGGGGACGCCAGGCGGCTCACGCTTGACCCGGCGTCGCTGACAATGGACGACGTGCCGGCGGGCGTCGCGGATCTCGGCGAGTCGCTGGCGCGATTCGAGGCGGAGGCGCCGGAGAAGGCGATGCTGGTGAAGCTGCGCTTCTTTGGCGGACTGACTCTGGCGCAGGCGGCGGCGGTCCTGGGCATCTCATCGTCCACGGCGGACCGTCACTGGGCGTATGCCAGGGCGTGGCTATACAACGATCTGTCGCTCGACGACTAATTTCCCAATTCGCATGGGGTATCCGGTCACCGGATTCCGCATGGATGCTCGGCGGACCATTTTGTGGTCAGGAAAATCGCCGGGAGACGCACATGCCGAGCCTGACAATCCTGAATGGAGAGCGGAATGGCGCACAGTTCCCGCTGAGGCGTCGGATTCCCGGAATCGGGCGCGACCCGGTTCGGGACATCCATGTAAGAGATCCCATAGTCGGCCGCAAGCACGCGCTGGCGGCCGATGTGAATGGCGCCCACCTGCTCGCGCCCGCCAGGGCGCTCAACGGTGTCATCATCAACGCTGAGCGGATTGATTCGGCGCATCAGTTGGGTGACGGAGACTTGATCACACTCGGCGACATCCATTCGCGAGTCGAGGGCTGCGCCAGTCCACTTCAGATCGACGCCCTCCAGCAGCGAGAGCGGGCCACGGGCGTCATACGATACAGAAATATGCTGTTGATGACGGGGCGTGATGGAGATGGAGCGACGCATGGCTCGTGACGCGGAGTCGATTTTCCACGCTGCGCGCGACCTGCCGCACTCGGAACGATCCGGCTATCTGGATCGGACATGCGGCGACGACGCGGTCCTGCGTTCAAGAGTCGCCGCGCTGCTTGTCGCAGATCAGGAGGGCGCGGATTTCCTGCGCACTAGAGATCCTGACGCCACGATGCCGCAGTCATCCGGTGCGAGCGTCACATCGCTCGGCGAGGCGCCAAGCGATCAGATTGGCCGATACAAGCTGCTTCAGCGGATCGGCGAAGGCGGTTTCGGGACCGTCTGGATGGCGGAGCAGCGCGAACCCGTCAAGCGGCGCGTGGCGCTTAAGATCATCAAGCTGGGCATGGACACAAAGCAGGTGATCGCCCGCTTCGAAGCGGAGCGGCAGGCGCTGGCGATGATGGACCACCCCAACATTGCCAGCGTGTTCGACGCGGGATCGACCGATCGGGGCCGACCGTATTTCGTCATGGAACTGGTCAGGGGCGTCTCAATCATCGAGTACTGCGATCGCGAAAGGCTCGACACGAACGCACGGTTGAAGCTCTTCGCCAAAGTCTGCAACGCGATCCAGCATGCGCATCAGAAGGGGATCATTCATCGAGACATCAAACCCGGCAACGTGCTGGTCACGCTGCACGATGGCGTGCCGGTCCCAAAGGTGATCGACTTCGGCATCGCCAAGGCGACGAATCAGGAGCTGACAAGCCGGACGCTGTTCACTGAACATCGCCAGGTTGTTGGCACGCCCGCATACATGTCGCCGGAACAGGCGGAAATGAGCGGTCTGGACATCGACACACGCAGTGATATCTATTCGCTCGGCGTGCTGCTCTATGAGTTGCTGACAGGAACACCGCCGTTCGCGGTGCGGGAGCTCATGAGCCGAGGCTTTGGCGAGATGATGCGGATCATTCGCGAGGAGACGCCGCATAAGCCGAGCACACGCTGGTCCACGCTTGGCAGCGCGTCCGGGCGTGAGGCGTCTCAGATCGCCGAACGTCGCCGAACGGATGTTGGCCGATTGGGACTGCTCCTTCGAGGCGACCTCGATTGGATCGTGATGAAGTGTCTCGAGAAGGACCGCCGTAGGAGATATGAGACCGCCAACGGGGTCGCGGCCGACATTGCGCGCCATCTGGAAGATGAACCCGTCGTCGCCGGACCGCCGAGCGCCGGTTATCGCGTTCGGAAATTTGTGCGACGTCATCGCGCAAGTGTGCTCGCCGGGGCGTTTGTCGCCGCATCGCTTGTGCTCGGCGTCGTTGGAACCACGCTCGGTTTATTGTGGGCGCTGAACGAAAAGTCCCGCGCCGAGACGGCCGAGGCCGAAACCGCGCAGCGAGCAACAGAGCTCCAGCAGGTCGCGGATTTCCAGGGCGGCCAACTCTCGGAGATCGACGTGGCCACGATGGGCGCCCGATTGCGAGACGCGATCATCCGGGGGGCGGGCGAGGCGAGTCGCGAAAACGTGACGAAGAGCCTGGCGAGCGTCAATTTCACGAACATCGCGCTCGGATCGCTGCAACAGACCATTTTCAACCGAACGATCGACGCCATTGACGAACAGTTCGCAGACCAGCCCCTCGTCCACGCGCAGTTGCTCAATACTACGGGCGAGACGCTGAAGAAGCTCGGTCTGCTCGACGCCGCATCCGACCCGCTCGTGCGCGCCCTCGGGATCCGACGCGATATCCTCGGGGCCGACCATCCCGACACGCTTGCATCCATCAATGACCTCGGCGATCTGCTGCGTGCGCAGGGTAGTTATGACGAGGCGGAAGTGCGCATCCAGTCGGCGCTGGATGGGCGCCGGCGGATTCTGGGCGCGGAGCATCCCGACACGCTCGAGTCCCTCAACCTCATGGGAAATCTGCGCCAGGCGCAGGGCAACCTGGCCGAGGCCGAACGCTGTTTTCGAGAGACGCTCGACGCCCGCCGTCGCACACTGGGCGCCGAGCATCACGATACGCTGATCTCCATCAACAACATGGGGATCGTGCTCCAGGCGCAGGGCAGGCTGGATGAGGCCGAGCCGTTCTATCTGGAGGCGCTGAAGTCGATGCGGCGAACGCTCGGCGACGAGCATCCCGATACGCTCGTGGCGGTCAACAACATGGGGTATCTCCTGACGCCGCAGGGGAAGTACGACGAGGCTGAGTCGTACTTTCGGGAGGCGCTGGAAGGGCGTCGGCGGACGCTTGGAGACGAACATCCTGACACGCTCCTGTCGATCAACAACATGGGATATCTGCTGCAGGCCCAGGGCAGGTATGACGAAGCGGAACCCTACTACCGCGAGGCGCTGGATGTCCGCAGGCGAACGCTTGGCGACGAGCACCCGAAAACGCTCTTGTCGGTCCACAACATGGGCCAGCTTTTGCAGGCGCAGGGAAAATACGACGAGGCGGCCACATTCTATCAGGAGGCGCTGGATGCGAGGCGGCGGACACTGGGCGACGAGCACCCCGACACGCTGCGATCCCTCAACAACATGGGTGTGTTGCAGCGGGACCAGGACAGGCTCGATGAAGCCGAACGCTGTATTCGGGAGGCGTTGACGGGGATGCGCAAGGCGCTCGGCGAACAGCACCCGGAGACATTGCAGGTCGAGGCAAACCTGTCGAGTCTGCAGGCGAAGCGTGAAGAGGCGCCGCAGGGGCATTCGCAGGATGCGAGCGCGGACGAGTGAGGCCGTGGACGCATCTGTCCGTCGAAAGGCCGACGCAACCCCGCAGAGTCCAGCATTGTCGAGCGCTCGGAGGCGCCAGGGGATTCTCAACTGGCTCAATCCGCGGACGAACCTTTTCTGAGCCTCCCTTACCCCGGCTCCCCGATCCGGTCAGACTAGGCTCCGTCTGAAAACTCGATTTTATTTGCAAGAGTGTCCGATGTCAT
>DAOPJV010000009.1:0-146458 GCA_035399845.1 Phycisphaerae bacterium
GCCCTGAAAGGGCGACACAATTCCCGGACAGTCTCCCCCTCCAAGGGGAGCATGTTGGCGCGTGAGTGGACTTCAGGTTAATTCGTCGGACGTGTCCGCCTTTAGGGCTTGATGCCCCTTGCGCGAATTCCGACTAACGCATGAGGCTCGATGGCGTGTCCCGAGCGCCACTCGTTGGTCCGGGATTGACGCCGCGTCCCTCCGGTCGCCAGGCCACTTGCTGACGCGCGTGGCTCGGTAGGCACGCGTCGTCAAGACTTCTCATGGTTGCTATGAAGGGCAAGCACGCCACCCGCGACGAGGCTCGGAATCAGGCGCAGGTCCAGGATTCGCCCGGCGCCAGCGGTCTGACCTCGATTCCCGCGGGCGCGAATGCGGAGATATCGTCGGCCAGCATGCCGGGAAACGTCTTGTAGTGGATCGGAATCGCGACCTTGGCGCCGATCATCTCCGCCGCCATCTTTCCAAGTTCCGGTCCCATCGTGAATCGATCGCCAACGGGAATCAGGGCGACATCCGGCTTGTAGATTTCGCCGAGAAGCTTCATGTCGCCAAAGATCCCGGTGTCGCCACAGTGATAGATCGTTCTGCCCCCCATGTGGAGAACGGCGCCCATGGGCTGGCCCATGTAACGCCCGTTGAAGCTGGAGGAATGAAAGGCCTGTGTGAAGGCGACCCATCCGAAGTCGCCGACGAGCTTTCCGCCCGTGTTGCCCGGCTGAACCTTCTCGTAACCCTTCTCGTTGAGATACTCCATGACCTCGTATGCGCAGTAGACCGTCGCGCTGTTTTCCTTCGCGATCGCCTCGACGTCACCGAAATGGTCGCCGTGGCCATGCGTGACGACGATGTGGCCCACTTTCACGTCAGCGGGCTTCATCGTGGCGACAGGATTGCCCGTGAGCCACGGATCGATCGCCACCTGGTGGGTTCCATCGTCGAACAGGAATCCCGCATGCCCCAGAAACGTCATTTTCACCGACATATCGCGCCTCCTCTCGGAGCGTTTGTTCCAACGTCCTTCAGTCGCCCCAATCTAAGCCCGATCGCGCCGACGATCAAAACCGCCCTGATGACAGGGAATCCGGCGCCAGTTATGATCCCCGCGAAGTGGCCGGAGTGACATCAAAATGAACGAAAAAGAAGCCAAACAACTCAGCAAGTTCCTTAGCCTTGTTCTGCGACACGAACCGCAGAAAGTCGGTCTGTCCCTGGACGCCGCCGGCTGGGTCGGAGTCGACGAGCTCCTCAGCGCACTGTCGGCGCACGGGAAAATAGTCACACGGGCGCAGCTCGACTTTGTCGTCGCCAACAACGACAAGCGGCGATTCGCGTTCAGCGAGGACGGCGAACGCATCCGCGCGCAGCAGGGCCACTCCGTCGAAGTCAACTACGAATACGAACCCATCGTCCCACCCGCGACGCTTTATCACGGGACCGCGACGCGCGTGCTCGACACGATCCGTATCGAAGGCCTCAGGCGCATGAGCCGATCGCACGTGCACCTTTCAGGCGATTACGACACGGCGGTCAAAGTCGGCATGCGCCACGGAAAGCCCGTCGTGCTTCGTGTAGACTCGGGCAGGATGCACGCCGCGGGATTCGCGTTCTTCCGGACGCCGAACCAGGTCTGGCTGGTTGACGCCGTCCCCCCTCAGTTCCTGACGGAAGCGAACGCCCCGCCCGAATCCCCGACGACACGCTCAATGTGAGCCGGGCGGATCGCGCCAACAAGGAGTATTGCGCGCCATTGCGCGATCTTCGGCTCGCGGCAATAGTGCCGGAGATGCGGCGCCCAGCATCTTGCGGAAAGTTCAGCCAGTTCATCCCGAGTGAGCGATCTCAGATTTCATGACAGAGAGTATCTCAATCACACCCAGGACAATCGGTACCCTTACGTAATCGGATTCGTGGGCTGCAGCTGCGGGATTTTGCCAATTCCTGACCTGAGTTTCCACGACCGCGCCAATGCCCGCCCCCGATTCACCACGATTTCGGCCTACCCCAGATTTACTTCTGCAACATAGTCCCGCGACATCCGAACCCTGAATTGTACCTTTTGCACCGAAGCGCTTCGCCTCCGGAGTGGTGGAGTGGCAACCAGAACAATACGTTTGAACGCATGGAGCCTCGCGTATGTCACCCGGACGGGTAACACACAAGGACGAAGCTTCGAAACCGGACGCTCAGGAGCTGATCCGAACGTTTCGCAGCCAGGCGCCCCAGATCAACCGACTCCTGGAGGAGCTGGACGCCCAGACGGAGACCGTCGATCCGACGAGATCCAAGTCACCCTGTTTCTCCTATCGCAAGCCGGCCGTCCTTCGGCTGACGAATGTGCGGGACAATCGCTCGCAGGCGTACCTGATCGCGCCGCGCGTGATCGGCGCCAACGAAATCCGCTTTCTTTTCGGCGGATTCCTGCACGCCAACACACCGATCACGATTCGCCTGACGACACTCTACGGCGCCTGGACGGACCACGCCGGCATCGTCCACGATTGTCGCCACGTCGAAGCGAACATTCACGAGATCACCCTCGACTTCTCCGAGACGATCGATCCAGCCATGTACGCCGCAAAGGCCGCGCAACCGCGCGTCCTTGTGGCGGAAGACGACATGCTCTTCCAGCACCTCGTCAGGCAACTGCTCGGCGAACTCAACGCCCACGTGGACCTGGCGAAGAACGGGAAGATGGCGGTCGAGATGGCGCAGGCCGGAATCTACGACATCATTTTCATGGATGTGGAAATGCCGGAGATGGACGGTGTCACGGCGACTCGCACGCTCCGTGAAGCCGGCTATACCGGGAGAATCGTCGCCGCCACGGGCATGACACGACCGGAGTACAAGGCCAAGTGCCTCGAAGCGGGCTGCGACGGATACATCAGCAAACCCTACAAGCGCTCCGACCTGGAAGACGCGATCCGCAGCCTGCAGGGCGAGCCGATCTTCAGCGAATTTGAGCACGTCGCATCGATGCGAGAAATCGTCGCGATGTACGTGAAGGAGCTGCCCAATCGCATCAGCGCGATCTCCAGCGCGATGGCGCGCGACGACGCAAAAGCCACGGAGATCGCACTTCGATCGCTGAAGTCCATTTCAGGGTCGTGTGGGTTCCCGTCATTTTCCGAACTGGCGGCGGCGCTTGAAGGCCGCATCATCGCGGGTGAGCCCCTGAGCGCGGTGCGCGCAGACACGCAGAAGCTCATCGCGTTGTGCATGCGGGCTCGTACCAGTCAGTTGGCGCCGGCCGCTTCGCCAGCCGCCGCCCCCGCGGACGCAAACGCACAGTCGTCCGGCGGATAAACGCCGCCGTTCGAACCTTACTCCCATTGAAGCCGGGGATAGTCGCCGGCCGGCGGCGTCCACGTCGACGTAAAATCCCAGCCCGCGTAGCTGGACTGCAGGAACATCTGGGAAGTCGTGAGCCCCGATCCGCCGACACTTGTCGCTTGTCCACTGGTCTGCGTATCCCAGTAGCACCCCGTCACAGTCTGGGTTCCCAGCAATCGACCGATGAAGCCGCCAATCGAATTCGACCCGGACACCGGGCCCGTTGAGTAACAACGCAGGTACGTAGGCGACGTGAAGGACACGCCCGCAAAGCCGCCAATGCTCGATGTGCCGTTGACGCTGGCGCGCGAATGGCAGTCACTCATCGTCGTTCGATTGTCTCCGACCATCCCGCCGACGTAGACGGACCCCGTCACGCTCCCCGTCGTGTAGCACCTTCGAACGACGCCGTTATTTTCCGCGGCCAGGCCGCCGACACACAGCTTTCCGAAAACACTGACGTTCTCGACGCCCAGGTCCTGGACGACGGCGTTCGGTCCAAGCTTGCCGAACAAACCCTGCACGTCCGTTGTCGGACGCTGAATCGTGAGGTTCCTGACACGATGTCCGGCGCCATCGAAGAACGCGTCGTAATGAACCGTGTCGTCACCAAACGTCGTCACGCCGATCGGCGTGAAGGTCACGCCGGCCAGATCGATGTCATCGATCAGTACAAAGTTGGCGTTGAGATGACTCCCCGCCAGCTGAAGCTGGGCGGCGCTGCAGATCTGATATGGATCTCCGAGGGAGCCATCGCCGCCGGCGAATCCGCTGGCAAGCGTCTGGCAGACGGCGCACTGCGCCATCGTCATCAGCTGAGAAACGAAAGGCTCGATGTCTCGGGCGTCGGCGACGCTGTTGCCGTCGACATCCGCGGCCGCGACCAAATCCGTGTCATCTTCCACGCCGATCAGGACATCAACGAAGGATACAACATCGTCGATCGTGACGGCGCAGTCGCCGTTCAGATCGCCCGCGAGCTGTGCTGTCGCCGGCCGGACTTCGACCAGGGACAACGCTGCGCACACACAAATCAGGCTGTTTCTGACCAAGATTCCCACCTTCCCGACGCGGAGTCAGAGCCCCGGGGCGTTCGCCCGACAGGCGCCCTCTCGCGTACCTACCTCTTGCCCCCTGTAACTCGCGGCGACGCGTGAATATTCCGATGTGGCGTACCATTGGCCGCCGACGCGCCGGCCGGGGTGTTGACGAAGCGTCAGGTAGTGGCAGGGGAAATGGCGAAATCAGGCGGGGACCGCTTCATCGACCGGCGCCGTCCCGAGGACGCGCCGGCTTGTGAATCGATCGATCGTACCGACGAAGACATTCATGATCAGGATGGCCCAGTAGCACTCGCATTCCAGAACGCCGTAAAGCCGCATGAAGATCGTCAGGACGCCGATCCCGATCCCGTAGACCACCTGTCCGTGAGCCCGCATGGGCGATGATACGACGTCGCCGGCAAGGAGAAACGCGCCAAGCATCAGCTGCCCGGCCGTCAGGTGATAAAGGACGTAGGCAAGCCCAACCGCCCTGCCACCTTCCACGGCGAAGACAGGGAACCACACATAGTTCCCCCCGGATTCGATGGGCAGGATCGACGCGGCCACGAAGGCGGAGACCAGCACGGCCACGGGCAACTGCCAGCGCAGGTAGCCACGATAAATCAGAAAGAAACCGACGATGATGATCGACAGCGTGGATGTTTCACCAATCCCCCCCGGCACGGCGCCGATGAGCGCGTCAATCCAGGGTGGCAGCGCATCTCGCAGGAGCGGCTCGAACTGCAGATCCCCGTCGGCCGGAATGTGTCCCTGGGCGAACCGGCGGAGCGACCAGAGTGGCGGCGTCAGCAGCAGCGCGTCCTTCGACGACGGCGGTGTCGTCTCCATCCATCCTTCGTAATGCTCGACTTTCGCCGCCTGGTTCAGATCACCCATGAACAGGTGCGCGGCCGAGAGGACGGGGCCGACGGCGACTGTCGCGCCGGCGAGCGACAGCTTCTCCCAGAAGAGAAACTGAACGAAGACGCGCCCCACGAGGGCCGGATGCAGCCAGCCGCCGAAAATGACATTGCCGACTGTCGCGGCCACGGTGCCGCAGATCGCCGCGACGTGCCAGTCGACGTCCGCCGGCAGCGTCAGTCCCGCCAGGACGCCGATCAGGAATGTGCGTGACAAACGCCCGCCGGATGCGCGGCGCATCGTGACGACAAACATCAGATCGACGCCGAATGTGAACAGCAGCGTTACGATGATGACGCGCAGCGCGTCGATACCAAACAACGCACAGCCGACCAGTCCGACGACGCCGGCCGCGGCAATCCAGGTGCGGAGAATGTGCCGATGCGTGCTGACGCCTCGACGATGCGGCGCTTCGCCGCGCAGGGCGGCGGGCGACAGTAGCCAGGACGCCTCAGTCGTCAATGTCGCGTCCCCCCTTCCGTAGCACTGTCCCCACCCGTAAATCGGATGCGATTTCGAACGATCGTTTCTGACAACGGGAGGCGGGAAGGACAGACATGGCTGCACAGACCGCACTCGATGCAGGCGCGAAGCGACGTCCGTTTCTGGTCCGAGCACACGGACTCTGTCTCCAGGCGCATCAGGGCCGGCGGATCGATCCCGACGGGACAGTCCTCGACACACCAGCCGCAGCGAACACAGGGAACCGGTCGCGAAATGTCGGCGCGTCCGAACAGGAGCAGCGCCTTGGAATCCGGTGTGACAACGGCCTCTTCGTAGCCGAACGCGCTGCCCGTCAGCGGCCCGCCGTAAATGACCTGGGCGGCCGGCGCGACAAGCCCGACACGTTTGGCAAGATCGGACAGCCGCGTTCCGATCGGCACGCGATAGGTTCCGGCGTGCTCGACGATATCGCCCGCGACAGTCATCAGCGCGTGCGTCGTCGGCAGATCGCTCAGCAGCGCGTCCGATGCGCGACGGACTGTCGCCATCGGCAGAACGATCGCGTCTTCCGTGAAAATCGAGGCGCCAGGCGCAACTTCGCGATCGAGGACGGCCTTGAGGAGCATGACGGGATGACACTGCGGGTAGGGATTCGACAGCGCAACAATTTCGACGTAACGCCCTGCGGCCTCGCTCTGCAGCCGCCTGACAACGCGGCGATGTCGAAACGGCACGGCGAGTATCGCGCGGGAAACGCCGAGGGCGTCCGCGAGCTCGCAGGTGGTATCGATCATCCGGCCCGGAAACTCAACAAGCGTGCGAAGATCGGCCGTGAGATAGGGCTCCGTTTCCATGGCGTTGACAATCAGGTCCGTTACGCCCGCCGAGATCGCCTCCCGCATGACGACGTGAAGCGGCGCCCGCGGCGTATCGCACACGACGCCGTTCTCCGCGAGCTGAACGATGATGGACTCGTTGTCCCAGCCCTGATGCTGCCGGGTTCTCTCATTCGATCCATCCGGCGACAGGATGGCGCCGGGCAGGAATCCGTCCTCGACGGTCCACACGCGCTTCAGGGCCTCGATGGTTCCGGCGCACGGCGCATGGACGCCGACGGCCTGATCATTTGCCGCCCGGGACAGCGCCTGGCCGAGCACGACGCGATCGCCGGGCCGCACCACGGGCTCTGTCGGCAAGTCGCGACGCACCGTCAGAGGCACATGCAGGGGTCCTTCCGGATGTAGCGTCTGAATCGGCCGGCGGGCCAGGGACGCTTTTCGGTCCGGAAGATAGAGCCCCCCGTCGAACGCGCTTCGGGGCCCCAGTAGATGCGTGAGTAACGACATTTGCATAAGACGTTCTGGCTCGGCCTTGATGTACCGATCAATCCTCGATCGACGCGTCGCCCATGGAGGCGGCGCTCTCGAACTCCGTTTCGTTCGCGTGGGCGCCGGTTCGACCTCGTATGATACCCAGTCTCGAAGGCGTCGCGATGAATTCCAGGATGCGGCGCCCAGTCCGCTGCGTCACAGTCGCGCGGAGCGCCTCAGCCGCGTTCGTGAAAGACTGTTTCGTGCGATAGAGGGCGCGAAACACGCGGCGCACCTCCGAAATCTCGTCCGGCGAGAAGAGACCGGAACGTCGCAGGCCAATGGCGTTGTAGGACACGCATGTGGATTCGAAGGCGCCGATCAGATATGGCGGGAGGTCCTGCTTGATACGGGCCGCGGCGGAGACAAACGCGTTTTCGCCGATGCGGCAGAACTGATGGACCATCGCGGCGGCGCTGACGATGACGTTGTCGTTGATGATCGCGTGCCCGGCGATCAGCGTGTTGTTGTAGAGCTTGACGTTGTCGCCGATCTCGCAGTTGTGGCCGACATGGGCGTTTGCGAGCAGGAAACACCCCTTGCCCAGGGAGGTGACGCTCTCAGGCTGCGTGCCGCGATGGATCGTCGAATGCTCGCGAATGATCGTCCCGGCGCCGATCCTGCAATAGGAGCGATGTCCTTCGAAATGGAAATCCTGCGGCAGGTGACCGACGACGGCGTGCGGATGGATCTCACAATCCTCTGCGATCTCCGTCCAGCCGCTTAAGTACGCCCCGGCGAAGATGCGCACGCGCGGCCCCACGCGCACGGGGCCATCGATGATGACGTAGGGGCCGATGTCGGCGGATTCCGAGATTTCCGCCTTGCTGTCGATCACGGCCGTCGCGTGAATGGGCATGCCTCACTCCTCGTTCCAAAACAACTTGCGACGGATTGTAGGCGGTGGCGTCCCCACGGCAATCGCCCGATGGACGGGAGCCGCTATCGTGAGAATCGCCTCTGTTTTTTGAGGCGGACGTCGCTAGGATCCGCAACGCGACGGCCAACGCATTCACCCGGCGATGCGAACGATCGCCGGCGACTGGAGATAACGCTTGACATCCGATCACACCTCAGATCAGGACAACGCCGCCGAGACGAGGCGCGGTGTCTACTACGGGCTGGGATGCTACCTCGCCTGGGGTGTGATTCCCGTCTATTTCAAGGCGGTCAAGAGTGTCCCGCCGATTGAGGTCCTGGCGCATCGTGTGATCTGGTCCGTCGTCTTTCTCGCGGCGCTGCTTCAACTGAAGCGGGGCTGGCCGACGATCGCCGCGGCGCTGCGAAACTGGCGAACCATGACGGCCCTGGGGGCGTCGACGATACTGATCGCCTGCAACTGGTACACCTACATCTGGGCCGTCGGGAACAACCAGGTCGTGGAAGCCAGTCTCGGGTACTACATCAACCCGCTCGTCTCCGTCGTCCTGGGATTCGTCTTTCTTCGGGAACGCATGCGATCGCTTCAGTGGCTCGCCGTTGCGCTGGCGGCCATCGCCGTCACCTACCTCACAGTTCGGTTGGGCAAGCCGCCTGTCATTTCCCTTATTCTCGCGTTCACGTTCGGTCTCTACGGGCTGCTCAGAAAAGTCGCCTCTGTCGGCGCCCTTGCGGGACTCGCCATCGAAACGACGATGCTCGCGCCGATTGCAATCGGCTTCCTGATCTGGCGTTCACGGACGGGAGAATTGATCTTCCTGCACGAGACGACGCGTCTGGACCTGTTGCTGGCGGCGGGCGGCGTCGTGACCGCCGTCCCGCTGCTCTGGTTCGCCAATGCGGCGCGCCGGCTTCGCCTCTCGACGATCGGCGTCATGCAATACCTGGCGCCAACGCTGCAGCTCCTGCTTGGCGCCGTTGTCTATCATGAAGCGACAACAACGCACCATTGGATGACCTTCGCCGCGATCTGGACGGCGCTGATTGTCTATACCGTGGACGCGCTGGCTTCACGGCAGTCGGCGGCGCCGCGATGACTTTTCAGGCGGATGGCGCTTCGCGCTGAGCCCAATCGGCAATGCGGCGCATGCCGTCGAGCACCCGATCGCAGTTGTGTTCGCAGAAGTCGGCCGGAAGCGACTCATCCAGCGGGATCGTCTCGCTGGCCGACAGCGCCCGGGCGCCATCAAAATCAACATACGACAGACGAGCCGTCAGTTCGTTTGCGGGACGGGCGAACGACGAGCCGGGCAGCATGGCCACGCCGGCCTCGTCGAGCAGCAACTGACACAGTTTCGCGCTGGTTCGGATTCCGCGGCGCTCAAGCCGATCCCGTAATGTTGAGAAGTCCAGGAAGAGATAAAACCCGCCCTCGGGTTTTGGAACCTGGACGCCGGCGGCGCGGAGCGTCGCGACGGAGCAGTCCGCCAGGGCGGTCAGGATGCGCCGGGCGTGCCACAGGTAGCGCTCGATCACAACGTCGGTCCGGAAGGCGTGAATGGCGGCGTACTGGATCGGCGCGCAGACAGAGGTATAGGTTTCGCTGGCGATCGCGGCCATGGCGTCGCAGAGCCATTTCAGATCGGGCGGGAAGACAAACGTTCCCAGCCGCCAGCCGCCGGCGCCGCACCACTTGGAGAGACCGGAGCTGACGATCGTCCCTTCGGGATAGAATCGACCGATCGACACGTGATTTCCGTCATGGTGGAGCTGCCCGTAGATCTCGTCCGACAGGACGATCAATCGGTATTTTCTTGAGACTTCCGCGAGTTCCTTCAGTTCCCGCTCCGTGTAGGAGAGCCCCGTCGGATTGGACGGGTAGTTCAGGATCAGGAGCCGCGGTCGATCGTCGTCGTTCACGTCCGCGATCATGGCGCGAAGCGACTCCGGGGTGATCTTCCATTGAGTCTCCAGCGACGAATCGATGAGATGATGGTTCCGACCGATGATTCGGGACTGTGGAATGTAGGATACCCAGCACGGCGACGGCAGCAGGATCTCACCGTAGAAGGCCACCTGCAGAATGAACATCAGCTCCTTCGAGCCGGGCCCCACGATCACATTGTCGCTCGTGGCCTCAACTTTGTCCGTCTTCCGATGAAACTCGGCAATCGTCTCGCGAAGCGCCGGCAGCCCCTTGACGGGCAGGTAATCCTTCTCCGGCGCCGCGACGCGCAGGGCCTCCACGACGCTGTCGGGAACGGGAAACGGCGACTGGCCGAGACCAAAGTCAATCACGTTTTTCCCCTCGGCCGCGAGCGCTCGACAGCGCTCCTTGATCGCGAGTGTCGCCGAGAGGCCCATGCCTCGGACGTTCAGGTTCAGGCTGACGGGTACTTTCTCAGTCATCATGTGTCACCTGCGCGTTGGATTTTCATGACATGTCTACGACGCGGGCGCCGTCCACGGCTCATCCTATCAGACAGAGTCGCCCCATCCAGCCGCGATTGCGGCGCCCATGCGACAGTTACCGCGCTGCGCATTTTGATCGCGTAACAAAAGCCCCTATTATGGCGACGCTTCGCTGCGACACGATCGCGACGGACCTGATTGTCTTCACTGGAGGTTGATTGATCCAATGTATTTTCGAACCATCGCCTGCATGATTGCGGCGGCATTGCCTGCGCCAGCGTCCGCCCGGGGCCAGACTTCGGGCTCGGACATTCCTTTCGTCTCCGCTGAGCGAGTCAACATGAAGACCCTTGGACACGCGCGCTTCACCTGCCTTGCGGATGGGATCATTCGCATGGAATACGACGCCGCAGACAAGTTTGAGGACCGACCGACGCTGGCGTTCATCCATCGCGATCTCAATCAGCCATTCTCAGGCGTCGAAACGTCGGCGACATCGTCCAGCGTCAGGGCGCTGCGTCTGAAGACGCCACGCTTGACGCTGACCTACATCGACGATGGCAAGCCGTTCAGCGCCGACAACCTCTCTGTCGAGTTCGCCATGAACGGCCGGACGATCACGTGGCGCCCCGGCGCGGACGCGTCGGGCAATCTGCTCGGCACCTACCGCACGCTCGATGGCATCTCCGGCGCGACCAGCCTGGAGAAGGGCCTGCTGTCGCGCGATGGCTGGGCGATCGTGGATGAGTCGAATGCCGTGGTTCTTGAAACACGTGACAATCGACTGTGGCCGGCGCCCCGCGACAACGGCGCCGCGATCGACTGGTATCTCTTCGCCTACGGCCACGACTACAAGGCGGCCCTCGCGGACTTCACGCGCGTTGCCGGGCGTGTCCCCGTTCCGCCGCGCTACGCCTTCGGCGCCTGGTGGTCGCGCTACTGGGCGTACTCCGACGACGAACTTCGGGACCTGGTCAACGGCTTCGACGCCCACGACGTCCCGCTCGATGTGCTCGTCATCGACATGGACTGGCATCTCGATGGCTGGACAGGCTATACATGGAATCCCAAATACTTCCCCGATCCGTATGGCTTCCTGAAGGAGATGCACGATCGCGGACTGAAGGCGACGCTCAACCTCCATCCGGCGGATGGTGTCGGCAGGCACGAGGCGCAGTTCGCGGACATGTGCAGGGAGATGGGGCTTGATCCGGCGACGACGGAGCGAATTCCGTTTAACTGCGTGGACCCCAATTTCGTTGACGCGTATTTCAAGGTGCTGCATCATCCGATGGAAGCCAGGGGCATTGACTTCTGGTGGATGGACTGGCAGCAGGGAACCCACACGGATGTCGCGGGACTCGATCCGCTCCCCTGGCTGAACTACCTGCACTGGAACGACATGGCGCGGCGCGCCTCGCAGACCGGTCGTCGGCCGCTGATCTTCAGTCGCTGGGGCGGTCTCGGCAATCATCGCTACCAGATCGGCTTCTCAGGCGACACGCACTGCAACTGGGATTCGCTTGCGTTCCAGCCCTATTTCACGGCGACGGCGGGCAATGTCGGCTTCGGCTACTGGAGCCACGACATCGGCGGCCACATGCCGGGCCCCGTCGATCCTGAGATGTACGCCCGCTGGATCCAGTTCGGCGCCTTCAGCCCGATTCTCCGAACGCACACAACGAAGAACCCGCTGGCGGAACGACGCATCTGGAAGTTCCCGCCGCAGGCGTTCGACGCGGCGCGAAAGGCGTTCCAGCTCCGCTACCACCTGATTCCCTATATCTACACCGCAGCCCGTGAATGCTTCGACACGGGACTGCCGCTCTGCCGGCCCCTCTACTACGAGTGGCCTGAGCTGGCGGAGGCGTACGGCCGCGAGGACGAATACCTCTACGGCGACGCGCTGCTGGTTGCGCCGATCTGCCGCCCCGCCGACCCCGCTACGGGGCTTGCGCCTGTGAACGTCTGGCTGCCGCCGGGACGCTGGCGCGAGGGATTCACGGGCCGCGTGTACAACGGTCCGACAAACGCGATGCTGCTCGTCCCGTTGGATGAACTGCCGATCTTTGTTCGAGAAGGCTGCGCCATCCCCGCCATGCCGACGCGCACGCGCCTGGGCGAGGCGCCGATCGAGCGACTGATCGTGCACGTGTTCCATCAGGCGAAGGATGTCACGTCGACGGCGTCGCTCTATGAAGACGACAACATCAGCGACGCCTATCAAACTGGCGCATTTTCTCGTCAGACGATCACAACCAAGGGCGACGACGACGATCTGGATATCCACATCTCCGGCGCCAGCGGGACCTACGCCGGCATGCCGACACAGCGTATGTACGAGATCCGCATTGAGGACTCCTGGCCGCCCAAGGAAGTGAAACTCGACGACGACGAGCTTCCGCTCGTGCAGGACGCGGATTCCACCGGTTGGCGTTATGAGCCGGAGTCGCTGACGATCGTCGTGCAGACGCCGCGCCTCCCGATCACGAAGGCCGTCAGGATCGAACTGGAATTCGATGATGACGCCGAAAATCGCAGCGAGCTCGACGCGGGCCTTCGCGGTCGGCTTCGCATCCTTCGCGATGTTCAGGCGACCCTCGGCGCCGCGACTCCCGATGTGATCGCTCAGCTGAATGAACGCCTCAGGTCTGTCGCCTCGACACCGCAGGCGGCGATGAAGCTGCTCAGGTCAGTCCCCACGGATTGGCATCGGTTCGTTTCGGCCGTCTCGAATTCCGGCGCCGACGATAACGCGAAACGCAAAGCGATGATCGAGTTGCTCGGTCTCGTCGCGGACATCAGCGTCACGCAGCCCGATCCCAACAGTCCGACGCTCAACGCCGAACTCAGCATCGGCACGACCGAGGCGCTGAGCGCGACGGGCGCGATGGAGGGCGTCGCGACGATTCACGTCGATGCGCCGTGGAAGATCGAAGGACGGACCTCCGCCTCATTCAAACTTCAGGGTGTGCGGGCGTCCGCCAGCAGCGCCTGGCGCATCGGACTGGAATCGACAATGAAGGACGCCGACGCCGTCTGGCAGACGAGCGCAATCCGGATCGACGTCAACCTGGCGCTGCCCGCCGCGACGGGCGCGGGCGACGCACGGCGCGTGACACTCCAGATGAATCACGTCGTCCTGCCCTCGATCAACGGCTGGTGGATTGCGGGACCGTTCGACGCCGGCCCGCTCAGCGAAAGCCTGGCGAAGGTATTTCCGCCGGAGACGGCGTCGTTCGACGCCAATGCAAAATTCAAAGGCAAGGACGGCAGGGAAATCGGCTGGCGGAAGCGCGTGCGCGAGATCCACAAAGGCGACAACCTCACCCAAGAGTTCTTCACGGACTTCGACGAGTTCTACGGCCATCGCGTTCACGACGCCGTTATGTACGCCGTGACGTGGATCGAAGCGCCGGCCGACATGGACGCTGTCATCGCCATCGGCTCCGACGACGGTCTCGTCGTCTGGCTGAACGGCGAAGAGGTCCATCGTAGGGACATCGGCCGCGCCTACACGTCGAAACAGGATCGCGTTGAGGTTCGACTCAGGAAGGGCGTCAACGAACTGCGCCTTAAGGTCAACCAGGGCGGCGGGGACTGGGCATTTGCCGCCCACATCGAGGGAACTGACGGCCAGCCCCTTCCGGGGGTGCGCGTTCGGATGGACCCGGGCGAATAATCCCCTTCGGATTCGGCGAAGTCCTGCAATCGCGGCGCCGCATCTGGGAATCCAATCGGGACCGACTTCGCACGGGCGGACGCCCCGCCTGTGCGATCTCCCTTTTTCTGGAGGCCCGATCGCGGATGCTTCTCACAACGATCATTGCCCTGACGTCGGCGTCACTCGCATCGGCGCCGCCGGCCGATACGCTCCGGACCACAGCGCGCCTCGAAGGTCCCCTCGCCAAGGGGGCGACGGCGAGGCTGGTGGTTCGAATTGACGTGAAGGACGGCTGGACACTCGGCGACGCCGGACTCCCCAACGCCGTCATCCAGCTCGACGCACCGGCCTGTGCGCGTGTTGTCGGCGATCGCGCCAATGACGCGAAGGCGCTGAGCAAGGCGGGGTTCCTTCGGCTTCCGGAGGAACGGATGGCCGACGGCGCCGAGACCGTCTTCGAGTTCACCCTGAGCGCCGCGCCCGGCGCCGACGACAGCTTCGCAGTCAATGTGCTGGCGTACGCCTCGCCACCAGGCGGCGCCGACGCGTGGTTTATTCGTCAGCGTATTTCGATTCCACTCCGGGATGACACCCGATCCGTCTCGGCAAATGCGGCAATGTCGCGATGGAGCGGCGACGACGGACTGCAGCTGGGCGACAAACCGAAGCTGATGAAGCTGCCGCGGGCGGATGGCTCTCTCGTGGATCTCGCCGAACACCTCGGAAAGAAGAACATCGTCATTACGACCTATCGCGCCTTCTGGTGACCTTACTGCGCGAAGCAGTTGGTTCAACTGCAGAAATCGTACGACGAATTCGAGAAGCGAAACACGATCGTGATTGCCGTGTCGCAGGAAGACACGGACCTGAAGCTGCACGCGAAGTTTCTCAAGGCGTTCAAGGGACCGACACCCAGGTTCGACATCGTCGCCGATCTGAATCGGGAAAAGACGGATCGCTTTGACCACACAACGACCTACCTGATTGATCGATCGGGCGTCGTCCGTGAGATTTTCCCGGCGACTGTCCGGATGCGCCCCGACTGGCGGGCAATTCTCAACAGGATCGATGAACTGGGACTGAACCGGACTCCCGCGGATGGAACCGACGAACGGCGCAAGGATGACGCGCCGGATGCGCGACCGGTCGATACCAATCCTACGCGGAAGTAAGCGGTCGGTTCGAATGTCGCCAGGGGATTCAGGAATACCGACCGGCGTGGCGCCGCCCGCCGACAGGCTCGCTTCCGCTCGATGCGCCTGTCGCCGGCCGAACTGCGGCGCGTATAATGCGCAACCATGAGAATCGCGCTCGCGCAGCTGAACCCCATCGTCGGCGATATCCACGGCAACACACAACGCATCCGAGAGATGATCGACAGGGCTCGCAGCCTGCGGGTCGATCTGGTCGTATTTACGGAATTGACAATCCCCGGCTATCCGCCCAAGGACCTCGTTCTGCGATCGCAGTTCGTCGATCGCAACATCGAGGCGATACGAAGTCTCGCGAAGGAGACGCTGGAAGGCCCCGCCGCTGTCGTCGGGTTTGTCGACAGAAACTACGAAAAGGAAGGCGCCACGCTGTTCAACGCGGCGGCGGTTCTGGCTGGCGGCGACGTCGCGTCCATCGCCCACAAGTCGCTGCTGCCCACGTACGATGTCTTCGATGAACATCGCTACTTCGAACCCGCCGCCACCTCCGCCATGTTCGAACTGAAGAGCGCGGACGGCCTCCGGAAGATCGGCGTCACGATCTGCGAAGACGCGTGGACGGATGAAACCTGCTTCGCGGGACGCCGCTATCGGCGCAAGCCTGTCCAGGAACTGGCCCAGTCGGGCGCCGATCTCATCATCAATCTCTCGGCGTCTCCATTTGTCGTCGGCAAACAGTCCTATCGAGAAACGCTGATCAGCACGCACGCCCGATCCATCCAAAGACCGATGCTGCTGGTCAACCAGGTCGGCGGCAATGATGAACTGCTCTTCGACGGCGCCAGCTTCATGTGCGACGCCGGTGGAAATCTCGTTCATCGGGCGGCCGGGTTCCGTGAGGATCTGACAGTTGTCGAACTGGGCGCCGACGGCGCGTGTCATGGCGACATCCAGCCCTATCCGGACGCAATTGCGTCGGTCCGCGAAGCGCTCGTACTCGGCACGCGCGACTACGTTCACAAGTGCGGCTTCGAAAACGTCGTGCTCGGACTCTCGGGCGGAATCGACTCCGCCGTTACGTGCGCGATCGCTGTCGAGGCGCTCGGCGCGGAGCACGTGCTCGGCGTGGCCATGCCGTCCCGGTTCAGCAGCGATCACAGCGTCCATGACGCCGTCGCACTGGCGGAGGCGCTGGACGTCAGGCTCCTGACGATTCCGATTCGGGACATTCACAGCGCCATGGAGCGCGATCTGGCGCCCTGGTTTGCCGACACGGCGCCCGGCATCGCCGAGGAGAATATCCAGGCCCGCATTCGCGGGAATCTCCTGATGGCCCTGTCCAACAAATTCGGCCGGCTGCTGCTGACGACGGGCAACAAGAGCGAAATCGCCGTCGGGTACTGCACGCTCTACGGCGACATGTGCGGCGGTCTCGCCGTCATCAGCGATCTGCCGAAAACGACGGTCTATGCGCTTGCCCGTCACATGAATGAGCACGCGTCTCGCGAGATCATTCCCTTGTCCACGATCGAAAAACCGCCCTCGGCCGAGTTGCGGCCGGACCAGCACGACCAGCAGTCGCTTCCGCCCTACGACATCCTCGACGCCATCCTGCATCGCTATGTGGAACTCGACGAATCGATTGACGACATCATCCAGGCGGGATTCGATCAGACGACGGTCCGCAAAGTCGCGCGCCTGGTCGACCTGAACGAGTACAAACGCAAGCAGATGGCGACGGGGCTCAAAGTCACGTCCCGCGCGTTCGGTATCGGCCGTCGGATGCCGATCGCCGCGAAGTTCTGATCCGATCCGTCCGGGGCTCTCTTGCGTCCGGCGTGAGGCCCGCGTATACCTTTTGCTCGTGCTGACATTCTCGCTCCAATCCGGGTCCAACGGCAATTCGATCTACGTCGAAGCCGGCGATGCGCGGCTGCTCTTCGACGCCGGCATCAGCGGCCGCCAGATGGCGCTTCGCCTCGCGGCGCGGGGTCGGGATCCGGCCGACTGCGACGCCGTCATCATCTCGCACGAACACTCCGATCACATCTGCGGTCTTCGTGTGCTCCAGAAGAAATACGGCGTCCCGGCGTATGTCACGGAGCGCACGTGGCGAGCCGCGCGCAGCCGCGTCGGTCAGATGGAGGATGTACGGCGCTTCACGGCGGGCGAGTCCTTCACCATCAAGGGCGTCACGATCCATACGATTCGAACACCGCACGACGCCGTGGACGGCGTCTGCTTCGTGATTGAGCATGATGGCAGGAAACTTGGCGTCTTCACGGATCTCGGCCATCCCTTCGGCGCCCTCCGCGCCGCGCTGGAAGAGGTCGACGCCGCCTACCTGGAAAGCAACTACGATCCGGAAATGCTCGAATACGGTCCCTATCCGCCCCATCTCAAGCGTCGAATCTCAGGCGACGCCGGGCACATCTCGAATCAGGAGGCGGCGCAACTCTCCTGTGAGCTCGTTCGCGGCGCTAAGCTGAAGTGGCTCGGACTGGCGCACCTGAGCGAACAGAACAACGCCCCGGAACTGGCGCTCGACGCCCAGGCCGACGCCATCGGTCAGTCGTTTCCTGTCTTCGTTGCTTCGCGGAAGGCGGTCAGCGAAGTGTGGGAGGTCTGAATCAGCATAGAAGAGTTAACGCCTTCGCGACCGCCAGCCGCCGCGTGACTGGGGCGACTCGGAGATGCGCGGTCATGATGCGCGTTGTGCGCTACAGAATAACATCGACATAGGCGCCGAGTGTCTGTTGCGGCGTTGGACGCGCGGTCGAGGCGTCGTCGATAATCGGTTCGATCACGGGGTAGTCGCAGGGCCAGAGCCGCGTTCGCTTTGCAGACATCGTCACGTCGGCGGCGTCGATTCGCGCGTCAGCAATCGCGGCGGCGTCCTGCAGGGCCAGCGCCTTAAGATACTCGGCGTAGGACGTCAGCCGCGATGACCGCTTCGACGCGTGTTCACAGGAGAGGCTCAGGAGATACGCCGGCGTGGAGCATCGTCCCAGCGCGATGGCGCACGCGCGGCGGCGCCACACGGCGATGGCGCCGGCAAGCGTCACGTGCGGAAGCGCCGCATGCAGCGCGACAACGCCGGGCGTAAAGGCTCCGATGGGTTGGATCAGACTCACGGCGAAACCAGGGACACGACAATATGCGCCTTCCTTTCTCCGGCCGGTGGACTCAACATGGATCTATCCTAGATCCAGTCACCGCCGGTTTTGAAGGCGCCCGCCGCGTCGCCGATAAGTCCGGTTCGGAGCCGGGCCCGCGTCAACTTCTTAGCGGACGCCGTCGCGACGACGACGACGCGCCAGTGCGACAGCTGCGAGTCCAAACAGGGCGCACGCCGACGGCTCTGGCGCCACCGCGCGCAACTCGCCAAAGTGGATCTGTTCGTTTGGCCCAATGAAGCCGTTCGTTCCCAGGAGGGCTTGCCTGACATGTGTCATATCGATACCTGAGAACGCGCTGAACGGAATGAAGTACGTCTTGAACCCCATCCACGGCGCTGGAATTGTGAGTTCCGCGTTCGCACTATTGTCCTCGACATCGGTCACACTGATGAGAAGGTCTATCTCCCCCATGTTGTAGGTCACATCCAGCTCGAACCCTCCGAGGGTGTGATTGTCCGTCAGGTCGGCATCCACAAGATCCGGCCATTGCACGCTGACCAGACCTTCGTTGGCGCCAAACGCGGTCCAGATGAGTGAATCCGCGCCATTGAGATTCGCGGTGTTTCGGATACTGCCGCTGGTGAAATTGACAAACGCTGTTGCGAGCCGCCGACCACCCAGAATGCCGGTCCCCGTCGCCCAATCCGTGTCGGTCAAATCAGGCAATGTGGCGATTGCGGAATGAGGGCGATTGAACGAATCGATGATGATATCCGCATGCGAAGATGATGACGTGAGACAACAGAAAATAGAAAGTGCGCAAGCTCGCCGAAAGACAATTCCCTTCCTCATCAAATGTTCCTCCAACCCGATCGATGATCTGGAGACCGTGGTCCGGACCCGGCCTGGATCAGACTTCCCTACACGGTCTCCTCCTGACAATAGGCGCCCCGAATCTGATGATCAAGTCGTCAAGTTGGGTAGTTGCAACAAGCCGTTGGTCAACGACATATGCGATGCCGGATCGCACGAACTCATTCGCTGCGCATGCGGTGACGGGCGCACCTGCTGCGCCTGATCGAACCGACCATGGATTCGCTTCGAGGGTATTGCCGAACGCGCGAAGGTGGTGTCAGATAGATCGCTTTTTCGCGATCCACTCGCGGATCTTCGGCAGGTGCCAGGTGTTGATCACGTCCGCCGGCGTCGCGCCGCCACGGCGAGCCGTGACGATACCGAACTTCATCTGATCGAACTGCGCGACGGCGTGTGAATCCGTATTGATCGAGATCTTCACGCCGGCGTCCAGCGCCATGCGGATGTGTCGATCGTGCAGATCGAGCCGCTGCCACGACGCATTGCACTCGAGCGCCGTCCCCGTCTCGGCCGCCCTTGCGACGACCGCCTCCATGTCCAGATCGATCGGTTCACGGCGATTGATCAGGCGCGTCGTCGGATGGCCGATCACGTTGACGTAGGGGCTCTCGATCGCCCGCAACACACGTGTCGTGACTTTCTCCCGATCCTGACGCATCCCGGAGTGAACGCTCGCAACTACGAAGTCGCAGGCCGCGAGCAGGCTGTCCGGATAGTCCAGCTCGCCATCCGCGAGAATATCACACTCGCAGCCCACCAGAACGCTCACGGTATCGATTTTCTCATTCAACTGACGGATCTTCTCGATCTGTCGCCACATGCGATCGATGGAGAGACCGTTGGCGATCGCGCTGGACTTGGTGTGGTCCGTGATCGCAATAAACTCGTAGTTTCGCTCGCACGCCGCGCGGACCATTGTTTCGGCGTCGTCCTTGCCGTCGCTGGCCGTCGTGTGCGTGTGAAGATCGCCGCGGATGTCAGAAATCTCCACGAGACGCGGCGACTGCTTCAGTTCGAATTCGCCTCGATCCTCGCGCAGCTCGGGCGGAAAGTGCGGCAGATCCAGCTTTGTATAGATCTCCGACTCATCGGCGCCGGCGATTTGGGTTTCGCCCTCAAACAGCCCCCATTCGTTCAGCTTCCATCCACGCCTGATGGCGCGCTCCCGAAGGCGGACGTTGTGCTCCTTGCTCCCCGTGAAATACTGGAGCGCCGCCCCGAAGGACGCATTCGGAACCACACGGCAGTCCACCTGGATTTCCTCACCATCGCGTCGCTCGACAATGATCGAACCCTTGGTATCACCCGACGCAAGCACCCGCTTGGCCTTCGCATGCGATGTAAAGGCGGCAACCACGGCCGGACCGTCGTCGGATTCGCAAAGCAGGTCGAGATCGCCTATCGTCTCACAGCCTCGTCGCAGACTGCCCGCCACTTCCACGCGCCGCACACCCGCCACGCCGCGCATGGCGGCGGCAAGTTCGTCGGCCAGCGGCCACGCGAGCCCGAGCGGTGTGCGTCCGCTCGTCGACTCAGCAAAGGCGATGCCATCGGCGATCTGTTTGACGCTCTTCTCGCCCATGCCCTTGAGACCGGCGAGTTCCCCTGAGGCGATGACGCGTTTCAGGTCCTCGATTCCCTCGACGTTCAGTTCCTTCCAGGCCAGGGCGACTTTCTTCGGTCCCATGCCGGGAATGGACAGGAGCTTCGGCAGACCGGCCGGGACCTTCGCCAGAAGTTCCTGATGCGTATCAATCGCGCCGTCCTTCAGGTAGGACTGGATCTTCTCGATCGTGGCTTTGCCGACGCCCGGGAGCTTCTCCAGTTCGCCGCTTTCGGCGAGCTGGGCGACGTCCTTCGTCAGATCCTTCAGGGTGCGCGCCGTCCGCTGATAGGAATTGATGCGAAACTTCGACTCGCCCAGGATTTCCATCAGGGCGGCGATTTCGTTGAAGACGGCGGAGAGTTCCTTGTTCACCATAGACGGGACTATAGCACGCTTTCCCGCGTGCGTTGAGACGCCGACGCGCTGCGCCTGCGCCCTAGACGTCCGCCACAGGCATGGAGGCCTCGAAGACCGCGTCCAGCGTGCCGGACCAGCCGCACTCCGGGCACTTCGCCTCCGCCAGCCCGCGGAGGGAGTATCGGCAACTCGGGCATGTGGGACTTGCCGCGACCAGGCCTGTCGACTCGGCGGCGTCGGGCGCACCAGGTTCCCGCCATAGCCAGGCGGTGCCGATGAACCACATGCCCCAGACAAGCAGCGGTGAGTTCATCACGATCGTCTCGTAGGCGTCATTCGCGGAGGAATAATACGGCGACATGGCGGACGGCAGCATCGCGGCGGCGAGTATCGCGGTTGCCCAGATGCGGAATCGTGTCCAACGGACGGCCTTTCTCCAGATCGCGATCCAGAGGCACACCGCGACGAGAATGCACGTCGTGATCGTGATGGCGCCGGACAGTTCATCGTCCAGTCCGAAGTGATCGTTCAGCCCTACCCAGCCAATAAAGAACAACGCCGGGAGTATCGGGATCAGGCTCATCCCGACGACCAGTCGAACCGCCGTCGCCGTCATCGCACGCCTCCCACCAATTCGACGTCGTTGTTCGCGCCGCACGAACACAAAGACGCCCCACCAGATCAACGGACACGCCAACCGCCACAGTCCGTAGACGCCGAGCGATTGATTGGTTACCAGGAAATCACTCATGCAGCCGACGTCCCAGATGGGACTGTATACGATCAGGTGCAGCGTCAGCATCGCTGTCATCAGGAGCGTCAGGAGGACCCGACGCACACTCCAGTCAACAAATTGCCACCAGAGGGCCATCGTGGCGGCGACGGCGCCAAACGTCACCAATCCAATGAAGATCTGGTCGCCGTTCTCCAGAGCGCCGAAGAATGTCGGATGCCCCATGACAGCAATGAAGCCGACGGCCAGGGGACCGACAGCCAGCATGGTCGCGATTCGACTTGCGCGGTCGTTCACGCAAATCCTCCTGGAACGCCAGCCCGGACGGCGTCGGAAATTCGCATTGCGTCACGCTCCCGGCAGATCCCGCCGGGCAAATCGCAACCAGCCGATCACCCAGATAACCAGCCCCGCCGACATGAGTATCCCGAGATTGTCCCATTGCCACGCGGCGTCCCGCGCGATCGGAAGCGGCTTGTAAAAGTGCATGAATCCCGTGAATCCGATGCGTTCGGCCGCAGGCCAGAACGCTTCAAGCACATTGAGAACGAATGAGTAGAAGACGTAGAAGAAGCAGATACCGATCGCCACGGAGCGCCGATTGCACATACCGCTCGTCGCCATGCTGAGGCCGACGATACAGAGGCACGTGACGTACAGATGCCCCGCCACGATCAGCAGCGTTCCGAGATCGGCGTCCTTTTCGCCGATCAACGCCAGGCCGACGCACGCCCCCAGCCAGATCGCCAGGCAGAGAACTCCGCACGCCGTGGCGAGAACGATCGAATACGTGACATAGATTCGGGTTCGCGAGATCGGCAGTGTCGCCACGAAATCGAACGATCCGCGATCGATTTCGCCCGCGATCAGCCCTGAACTCGTCGTGATGATGAACGTCAGCATCATGGCCCACGCCGCCGGATGGGCGAAGGCGAACGCGATCATCCCCGTCCGCGTGAAATTATCGATGATGTCTCCTCCGATCAGCGAGCTGATCAGACGCCGCACCCACGGCGTCTTCATGATGTCCAGCCGCTGCTCGATGTTCACGCTCGTGGCCGCGAAGACGAAGACGATCACAAACCCAAACAGCAGCAGGGCCGCCGCCGCAATCAACCAGCCGTAGTCTCGCAGCGCCTTACGCGTAAGGACCCAGTTCATCGAGTGGCCCCCCCGTCCTGCGCCGCAGTCGTATCGCGATACAGCCGATGGAACATTTCCTCCAGCGTTGGCGGTCCGATCTCGAGATCCGTCAGGCGCATCGCGCGCAGCCAGTCGAGCAGCGTCTGTGTGTCGCCGATCCACGTCCCCACAATCCGATTGTCAGCATTGGCGCCACGATGAAAGGCGCCATGCGGCGCCTCGATGAGAGACGCCCCCGGCTCGAGGGCGAACAGGATGCGCCGCGGCGCCCGGGCGCGCAGCTCCGACATGGCGCCGGACTCAACGAGCCGCCCCGCGCGGATCACGGCCACGCAGTCGCACAGTTGATCCACTTCGCTCAGCGTGTGGCTGCTGAACAGGATGGATCTCCCCTCCGCAGCGGCGCCTCGCAGTTCGTCATACAGCGTCTGCAGGACGAGCGGATCAAGGGCCGTTCCCGGCTCATCCAGAATCATCAGTTCCGGCCGATGCATCAGCGCCTGAATCAGGCCCAGCTTCTGCTTCATACCGCGCGAGTAGTCCCGAATCCGCCGATCGAGATCGAGCTGGAAACGCCCCGCGAGCCGAGTCATCTCTGCGGCGCTGGTCCCGCCACGGGCGTAATCGCAGAAGTTGAGGAATGCGCGGCCCGACTGGCGGGAGAGGAACCGAACGTCCCCCGGCAGGTAGCCGACACGCGCGGCAATCTTCGTTCGGTCGCGCCAGCAGTCGAGGCCGAAGACGCGCGAGGCGCCGGAGGAACTGCTGAGCAGACCCAGCAGGATGCGAATCGTGGTTGTTTTCCCGGCGCCGTTGGGTCCGAGGAAACCGAAGATCGCTCCCTTCGGAATCGCGAGGCTGAAGGCGTCCAGGGCCCGCAGATCGCCGTAGGTCTTGACGAGTCGATCGATCTCAATCACGTTCACGCGAACAAACCTCGCTGTCGCCACGACGGCGGAACGATCGCCGAGAATAATGGAAACGGAGTGAGCATGCGCCCCTTCACGCTGCGGTTAACAAGTCGTTACAGAGTCTTGCTGATCCTCGGCGCGCTCTCGTCAGTGTTTCCCGGCGCCATCGGCTGTGCGTCAACAGCCCGCGAACTGATCGTCTTCAACGCCCGCGTATGGACCGGGCCGCAAACCCCCGAGGCCTCGGCGTTTCTTGTCCGTGACGGCCATTTCGTCGCTGTCGGCGCCGAGGACGCCGTTCGCGCCGCCGCGACACGGGGCGCTCGAACGCTGGACGTCGAGGGACGACGCGTCGTCCCGGGTCTGATCGACGCCCATCTCCATCTGCTTGGCGGCGGCAGGCAGCTCGGCCATCTGGACCTGCGTCACATCGCGGATCGTCAGGCGTTCGTCGACTCGATCGCTCGCGCCGCCGGCGAACGACGCAAGCCTGGCGCCTGGCTGCTGGGCGGCCGATGGTCGACGGAGAGCTGGCCGGATTCCACGCAGCCGCGTCGCGACTGGATCGACGCGAAGACGCGCGATGTCCCCGTCCTGCTTCATCGAATGGACGGCCATGCGGCGCTGGCGAACGCCGTCGCATTGAAGATCGCCGGCATCGACGCAACCGGTCCCGCTGATCCGCCGGGTGGACTGATCGAGCGCGATCCGACCACCGGAGAACCGACCGGAATTCTCAAGGAGTCTGCGATCGAACTCGTGGCGAAGCGCGTCCCCGCCCTGTCCGCGGCCCAACTGTCGGAAGCGCTGGATCGGGCGGCGCAACACGCGCTGGCGAACGGACTCACGTGTGTTCATACGATGGAAGACTGGAACGCGTTCGAAACGTTCGACCGCGCCCGGCGCAGCGGCGCCCTGCCCATCCGTATCCGCCAGTACCTGAGCGAGCCCGACTGGATTGGAATGCTCCCGCGAGCGCAGCGCGCCGAGGCCGACGATCGGCTTCGCATTGTCGGCTTCAAGGAGTACGCCGACGGATCACTGGGGTCCAGGACCGCCTACATGGCGGCGCCGTACACACACACCCACAATCATGATCCGAACGCCCACGGACTGCTTCGCGAAGCCATGCTCGATCAGAAACGGCTCGAGAAGATGTGCAAAACGGTCTACGACGCCGGCTTCGCGCCGGCGATTCACGCCATCGGCGACGAGGCGAATCACGAGGTCCTCGACATCTACTCCCGAATTGTCGTCAGGGAACGGCATCAGAACGGCGTCGTCCGCGACAGGTCCGTCCCCTGGCCGGCGCCGCGGATCGAACATGCGCAGCATCTTCTGCCGGAGGATATCCGGCGATTCGCCGACATCCCCGTCACCGCCTCCATGCAGCCGCTGCACAAGGCCGACGATGGACGCTACGCCGAACAGGCCATCGGCGCCGAGCGATGCGGAACAAGCTACGCCTACCGATCGCTGCTCGACAGCGGGGCCCTCGTTTGTTTCGGCAGTGACTGGCCCGTCGTTTCGCTCAACCCCTTCCGTGGCATGGCCTCCGCCGTTTCCGGCAGGACGCTGGACGGAAAGACGTTCGTACCCGAGCAGAACATCCCGATCGAAGCGGCGCTGACGGCGTACACGGCCGGCGCGGCGGAGGCGTCGCTGGACAACCAACTGGGCCGCATCTCGCAGGGCGCCCTCGCCGATTTCGTCATTCTCGATCGGGACATCCTCAGCGTTCCGGCCGACCAGATCGCGGGAACGCGCGTCGTCGCCACTTACGTCGGCGGAGAAGTCGCCTATTCGGCGCCGCAAGCCGCGCCGACGAATTCCGCTGCCGAATGAACCAAGTCAGGCCCTACGGATCATCGGCGGCGCCCGACAGCCTGTCCTGAAACAGCGCGATGTCGCGCCGGTCAACATACAGGTCACTGTTGAGATCGGCGGCCCGATACCGAATCGCGTCTGCTTCATCCGGCGCCAGCACTACGCGAACAAAGGGGCCCACGTCGGAAGTGGTCACAGCGCCGTCGTTGTTCATGTCGCCGAGGACGACACGCGTCAACTCAAACATCTCCGACGTTGCTGTTGGCGCTTCGACGCCAAACTTCGAATACGCGCCGTCAATCAGCAGAACGCGATCGTCGTCAAACCGAACCGCCGCGAAGTCGTCGCGCGGCTGCAGCATGGCGCCGACGAACTCCCATTGCTCCGACTCGCCATTGAAGATCGCAATGTAGTCCAGCTCCGTGTCTTCACGACCGACCTGCTGCTCTCCTCCGAACACGACGGCGTATCCGCCGATGGCGATCAGTTCGTTGTCCGAGATTCCATGTCCCCGATCCGGAATCGGCGGCAGTTCACGAAGTGATTCATCGACGGGATCGAACACGCCGACATAAGTCGTCGTCTGAAGCGTGGAATTCAGCTGGCCTCCGACGATCAATACGCGCCCGTTTGCCATGCGCACAGCGGAAAGATCGTTCACACTCTGAGGCAGCGTCGCCAGGAGTTGTCGCGACGCCATGAGCGCCGGGTCCAGGATTTCCAGCCATCCGCCGCCGCTCCCAAGTCCTCCAATCACGAGAACGCGATCGCTCATTGACACATGCTCCGCCGGCAGAAGAACTGCGGCGTGTCGCGTTCGCGTGCGCACCATGGCGACGGGGGCGGAAAATACGTTCTGTTCCGGATCAAACAGCTGCCAGGACCGACCGCCCGCAACCAGGACGCGACCATCCGACAGTCGTGTCGCCGTGTGGTACGCGCGCGGCTCGTTCATGTCGGGGCCTGTTCGAATTTCCGGCGCATCGGGATCGATCAGCTCCGTCGTGACATCGGGACGCCCTGTCAGCCGCCCGCTGCCCCCAACATTGCCCCCAGTGATCAGGACACGACCGTCGAGAAGTGTTGTCATCGTGTGGCTGCCGCGCCCTGTGATGAGGCGCATCGCGTTTCCGTCGACCGATTGCGGCGTCGAGAATTCTCGCGACGCGGGATTGAAGATCGAGATATCTCGCAGCGAAATCAGTCCGGCCGGGGATAGGGTCAGACCAAGCCCCCCCGTGACCATGACACGTCCGTCCTGAAGCAGCGCGGCCCTGTGAAAAATACGCGGAATGACATCGGTACCGCATCGGTATGTCCGGCCGGCGACGGCGCCATTCGGTGTCACGCCATACGTGTGGCCGACACCCCAGGCAATCGGGAGAAATACAGTCGCGAACGCGGCGATCAACGGCGCGCGCCGACAACGCCCGACAAGATTGACAACTGTCATCTCACGCATCTTACCGAAGTTTATTGAAACTGCGTATTTTTCGCATAGACTCGGTCCAGGAGGTCGGATGCAAGGGGTATGCCATGGCGACGGATTGGCTCATCACTGGCGCGGGCGGTCAACTTGGAAGCGTACTGCTTCGCCTGCTTGCCAAACGTGGCGCGGCCGCGGTCGGCGCCGTCAGCGAACGTGGCCCACGGCCCGAGATCGGCGAAGTCATCTCGATCGACCTGACCAAAACGACAAAACTCGTCGACCTTGTTCGCCGTCTTCGGCCGCAGTTTATCCTGCATACCGCGGCTGTGACGAATGTGAACGACGCGTTTCGAGATCCGGATCACGCGCGACTGATCAACTTCGAAGTCACTGAGAGGCTCAAGGATCTCGCCGAAGAGATCGGCGCACGCCTGGTCTTCACATCGACCGATCTGGTCTTCAACGGTATCGAAGCCCCGTATCGTGAATCGGACGCGACGGCGCCGACGTCCATCTACGGCGCGACGAAAGCTGAAGCGGAGCTCGCACTGATCGAATCAGACGCCACAGTCATCCTGCGACTCCCGTTGATGTTCGGCGTGCCGGCGGTCGATCGTCCCACGACGTTCATGCATCAGGTTCGGGCGATCCTGGATCGGAGAGAGCTGACGCTTTTCGGGGACGAATTCCGTACGCCGATCTGGCTGGAAGATGCGGCGCGCGCCTGTGTGGATATCGCCCAGAGCGATTTTGCCGGCGTCCTTCACGCCGGTGGCCCCGAACGCCTGTCACGACTCAGGATGGGCGAATTGACTGCGTCGGCGATGGGGATCCACGACGCCCGGCTGCGGGCCATCGCCCAATGCGAGATTCAGACGCCGGAGCCGCGCCCGGTGGACGTCAGCCTGGATTCGTCACAATTCGAGTCCCTCATGCGACGGCCCGCCGGAATCCCGATGGCCGAAGCGCTGAAGGACATTGCCGACGAACTGAACATCACGCCTTAGTCGTCGCGCCCAGCGGCGCCCGCCGCCGACGCGAGTCCATTACGGGCATCCGTTGCCGAGGAGGCAGTTGACGAAGGCGTCGATATCCGACTGCTCGAAGGTGTTCGAGTTGTCCATGTCCGCGCAGACGCAGTCGGACATCAGCGGATCGCCTGTCGTAAAGCACGTGATGAAATCGCCCATATCGAGCGAGTCCACACCGCCCGTTGCATTCAGGTCACCCAACGACGTGGCACAGTCCGCCTCAACAACGGCCAGCGCACAGTTGTAGCACACCAGGGAGAAATCCTGATCCGTCGCATCGCCGCTGTTTGGCAGACCGTCGGAGCTGATGTTCGTCGCGGAAACCCGGATCGTCGCCGCGGCCGGCGACGTCGGTCCGAGGAAAACAGCTTCGGTATTGTTTCTGGGATCGGCCACACCGCCGACACTGTTGAAGCCGCCGGACGCGATGTTGTTGCCGCGATAGACATTCGCGCCGACTTCAACAGTCAGGTCAAGGTTGTTGTTCCACGCGGGCGTTGAACCCCCGAGCCCGTGCCCGGGCGCGTCCGTCCAGACGAGCATGATGCGCATCGGATGACTTGCGTTGATGGGCTCAACATCGACCGACCACTCTTCGCCCGTCCCGTCAAAGACCACCTGCTGATCGAAGTAGAGCACGTTGTCCACGGGATCGACAAGGGCCTCCAGATCGAAACGACCGTAACCCTGGCGACTGTCAAACGGAGGCCCCATGACGACATCATCCGCGTCGAGATGGCCTTCAAGGGAACGCGCGACGGCGAGCACGGCCGCCTTGACGAGCGACGGACTGGGATCCGTCGTGTACGACGGCAGCGTTCGATATCGCTCGATGAACAATGCGATACCGCCGGACACCTGCGGCGACGCCATGCTCGTTCCGCACCAGCCTGAGACGCCATGATTGTTCGTCGGGACCGTCGAGTCGACGTTGCAGCCCGGCGCGACGATCTGCGGAAGCTTGCGACCATCGAGACAGGGACCGTGGGCCGAATTTCCGGAGACATCGTCGATGTTCAGGTTCTGGGCGCCGCTGTCCGTCTGGAGGACCGTCGAGCCCACGGCGATCAGGTTTTTCCCTTCGTCCGGTGTGCCCTGCGTCCCGTTGCCGCCCTGACTGCCGCCGCCATTCATGATGGAGAGAACGTAACTCAACGGCTGATCGCCCGCCGTGGACGAATCCACATCGCGCACGCCGACATCCACCTGCATCGTGTCGTCGTCATAACCCAATGGGAAACTGGCCGGTCCCCACGAGTTCCCCGACAGCGATGCGCCGTTGTTGAACGAGTCCTTCATCAGGGCGATCATTCCGCCGGCGTTCGCGTAGTGCGGCGAGTAGAACTGGATGACGAGATTCGCGCCCGGCGCCACGCCAAGGCCTCGGGAGAAGCCGAACGAATCCGTCGCGCCGGACGAGTTGTCGGCCGCCATAATGCCGGCCGTGTGCGTGCCATGGAAGTAGGCCAGCGTCGAACCGCTGCAGGAAGCGCCGGAGCACGGCAGCACGCGGTTGACGAGGTCCGTGTGGTTCTGCTGGCATCCGCCGTCGACATTCGCGATCGTCACGCCCGAGCCGTCCAGTCCGACGAGATTCAGCCAGGTCGGGTAATCGCCGACGGCGCGATTGACGCCGTCGATGCTGTTGATATTCACCAGGCCGCTGACCTCGCCTCGAACGCCGCCATCTGTCGGAACAGGTTTGACACTGTAAACGCCCGGAACACCCGCGATCTGGGCATACTTCGCGCCGTCAAGCGTCACACGCAGCGCGGTAAAGGACGCGTTGATTGGCGCCGTCTCTTTCACAACGCCGCCCGCCTTTGCGATCGCAGAGGCAATCACTGACGCGTCGGCGTCGGCGATCGTCAGGATTCGCGTGTCCACATTCGTCTGCGTCGAGTTTCGAAACCGCGGCAACAGGCGGTACGCCGGTTCAAATACGCCGCTCCATCGGAGCCAATCCGGTTGTCCCAGACGCTCGATCGCGGCCGCATCGGACCAGACGACGTAAGCGAACGGATCGATGTACTGAATGACATGAACGCCGGCCGCCTCCATCGCGTCGATCCACTCCGGGCGTGTGGGTCCCGACACCTGCACGAGTCGCGTCGTCAGCCCTGTTGTCGCCTCGGCCGTCAGATCCGCCGGGAAAACCGGCGTCTCAAGGGTCGGGTCAAACGTCCGCTCTCCGAGCGTCAGGCGGTAGTCCACCTGGCTGTACGAGAAGGTCACACCATTGGCGATCGCCAGATCATACGCCGATCGCGGCGCGATCACCCACTGAAACGCGCCGTAGTCCATGACGCGCGACGCGGAGGACGCCATCGCGTTCATCGCAGTCTCGTCGGACTTGTCGATGCGAACGCCGACAACCGCGGCCGCCGAACCCGCGGCGGCGCCAGTCGCCCGGGCGACGGATAAGGAAAGGAACGTGGAACACAATACGGCCGCGACGGCCATCTTTGCGACGAGCGAGCGCATGAGGGCTACCTTCCAATTGAAACTTGCACAGCGGGGAATACCACTCCACCCCACGTTGCGGAATTCCCCTCAATTGTATCCGCTTTGTCGGTGCGAACGCCAGATTTCTTTTCGGACCCGCTGAAGAATCGTTAAGGATTCGATAGCGCAGGCGTCGTCGTCTGTATCACCCGAGAATAACGCGGCGCCGTTTGACGTAGTCCCACACGACATAACGATCCAGTTCGCGCCCCCCCACAAAGACGACGCGACCGGACGTGCTTTCCGCCAGCCGCTGCGCGAACTGAACGTCCTCCTCCGTCTGCCCCCAACTCGACAGCAGGAAGATGTTGATCGTGATCCCCTGCTCGCGGCACAGAAGGCCCTCGCGAAGCGTGTGCTGTTCCGTCCTCGCGTGCGGCGGGTAGAGCAGGTACAGCCAGGGGCCTTCGAAATGGGCGGTCGGCAGTCCATCCGTGATGAGGATGATCTGGCGATTTGGCGTGTCCTGAACCTGAAGCGCCTGCCGGGCGAGACTCAGACCTCGCTGGATGTTCGTGAAGTGCGGCGGAATGTCCATCGACATGATCCGCTCATCACTCATGTCGGCCTTCAGCCTGACAACGGGATCGAAGATCGTCACGGGTTTCGGCAACAGTTCGGGAACTTCAGAAATGTGAACGCGGCGCGGTAATGAAGCGACTTCCACGAAATCGACAAAGTCCCCCGGATATTCACTTCGAATCAGGCCGTGCAGCGCCATCGCCATGCGCTTCACATTGATGTACTGCCCGTTGTAGCGCATGGAGCCGCTCATGTCCATGCAGACGGCCGTCGCGCACTTCGGCGTGTTCCGCGTCACGTGAACTTCAATGTCCTCCGGAAGGATCCGTGGACGTCGCGGCGGCTCGCCGACGGGAGCAGACCTGACGCCGGTGTGATCGCGGACACCTTCCCGGATCATTGCGTTGATGACTGTCGCCGTGACGTCCATGTTGGCGAGCGAATCCCCGAACTCGTAGGACCGAGTGCGCTGCGTCTCAACGGCGCCGTCGCCCACGATGTCGACATTGTGCCGCCCCGTCTTGCCGGCCTGCAGATCGCCGAATATCTGATCGAGGAGTTTGGACTGGAACAACCGAAACGCCTTCGGCGTCAGGCTCAGTCGGCCGTTTTTCTGCTGAAGTCCCTGCTGTTCGGCGAGTTGACGCAGCGTCTCCGCAACCTGCCGCTGAATGTCCTCGAGGCCTTCAATCTGCTCGTCATTGGCGAATCGCGACAGGGCGTCCATGTCGATGAGATAGACTTTCGCGTTCCGGGCCGCCTCGCGAAGCTGTTCGATCAGTCGATCGATCGTCTCGAGCTCCTCCTTGATTTCGATCGCATCCGATACGCTCATTTCGCGGCGACCGGAAAAGTCATACCTCGACGCCAATTGCTCGATCTGAAACTTCTCCCCCAGCGTCTCCATCATCGCGATGAGCGATGCGGCAAAGTCATGACGACCATCGAGTCGGTACCAAAGCCGTTCGAGATCCGCGAGCTGCTCCTCCCGGATGGCCTTTTCAAACGCCGCCCGCGCATAGGCCGGGGGTTGGGCGTCACGCGTCGCATCTCGAAAAGCGGCGTCCGCGGCGCTTCGGGCGGCGGACGTCTCGTACGTTTCGAGAATACGGCGTCGGCGCTCTTCAAGAATGGCCAGCAGCGACTGGATGCTGGGGCCCAGTCCCCTGATCTGAGAGGGATCGATTTCAACGGCCTCGGCCAGCTGTTCCGGCGTCAGATCATCGAGGCTTCCGTAGGCCATCAGATGGTCAAACGCGGGCGACACGAGGTCCGCCGGCGCATGATCCGGCATCGGAAAGCGCTGGGGATCGTATCCGCGATACGTGTGAACGAGACCGCCGGAGGGTTTTCGAGGTGTGTCCGCCATCGATGGAAATTGTAGCCATGATCCGCCGGAAAGCGGTCCCACGACGGCATGGCGCGGCCCCGAAGGTCAGGGACGGCGTACGGAGGGCGAGAGACGCCGGGCCGCGTGGCAAGCGACGGGCGCCCCCAAAGGAACAGGGACGCAGCGGACTACGCCACTTTGTCCTTCTCGCGCGTCAGGTAGCCGTTGATCTTGTCGATTTTTTCCTGGATGCCGTTGAGCTCCGCCGTCAGGGCGGACTCCAGTTCGGCCAGGGCGGCGTTGTCCGAACCGGTCTTGGCCTCGGCGAGACCGTCCAGCTCCCGCTGCAGCTCATCACGTCGGGCTTCCGCCTCGGCAAGTCGTGAAGGTGTCGTCATTCTCAAATCCTCCTGTACAGACTCTGTTCCGATCCTTCGTGAGCCACGATTTAACATGAAGCCGCACGAATTCGGTACTGTATTATCCAATCCTATACTTGTCCGATAAGGTACATTATTGCCGTAAAACGTTTTATCTCAATACAGAATAGCTGTGAAATTCGTGTGAAGACTCGGTTTGCGGTTCACGAACGTGTAACAACCCGGCGCAGGGCCCGGATAATCACAGGACGTGCACTCCGCCGCCGCATCCCGTTATAGTCAGACTTCAAACAGTTCACGGCCCGCGGCGCCGACATTTGGAAGGTAGGAACCCATGCAAAGCCTGACCATCGCAACTTTGGGACTTCTCATGCTCGCCAACTCACCCGCCCCTGTCGAAAAGAACGCTGATCAGGCGTTTGACGCCGTCTATTCGAGATACCTCGCAAAATACAAGCCGCTCACGATCGAGGCCGGCAAGGCATGGTGGGAGGCCAGCATTACCGGCGACAAGGCCGCCTTCGATCGACGGGAAGTCGCGGACAACAAGCTGATCGAGCTTCACAGCGATACCGAGACCTTCAAGACGCTCAAGGCGCTGCGGGACGGAAACAAGATCACGGATCCGATCAAGCGTCGCATGCTGGACGTGATGTACTGGGAGTTCCTGCCGGGACAGGCCGATCCCGAGCTGCAGAAACGCATCGTCGCGTCGGAAACCGAGATCGAGCGCATCTTCAACACGCATCGCGGCAAAGTCGACGGCAAGGAAGTCTCTGAGAATGACGTTCGCGAGATCCTGGGATCGACGAAGGACTCGGACAAGGCGAAGCAGGCGTGGCTCGGCTTCGTCTCCGTCAGCCGGAAGGTCGCCGACAAGCTCCGCGAGACAGTGCGCATGCGCAACGAACTCGCGCGGAAACTCGGGTTCGAAGACTACTACGAAATGAAACTCGCGGCTCAGGAGATAGACGAGGCCGATCTGCTGCGCGTCTTTGACGAACTCGACATTCTGACGCGCGACGCGTTTGCGGACCTCAAGCGTGACATCGACACGCAGCGCGCCGCACACTTCGGCATCGACGTCAGGGACCTGCGCCCCTGGCACATGGGCGACATTTTCTTTCAGGAGGCCCCGCCCCTCGGTGGCGCCAACCTCGACGAAGTGTACGCCTCCGAGGATCTGCTGGCCCTCACGAAGAAGTACTACAAGGGGATGGGCCTCGAGGTCGACGCCATCCTCTCAAGGAGCGACCTCTACGAAAAGCCGGGGAAGAGCTCACACGCGTTCGCGACGGACATCAATCGCCTCGATGACCAGCGCGTCCTCTGCAACCTCAAGCCCAATCTCCGATGGGCCGACACGCTGATTCATGAGCTCGGCCACGCCGTCTACGATCAGTACATCAACCACGATCTGCCCTTCATTCTCTGCACGCCTTCCCACAGCATCACAACGGAAGGCTACGCCATGATGATGGGCGCCATGGCGAAGAACCCCGAGTTCCTCACCAAAGTCGTCGGTCTCTCCGACGCCGACGCGGCCAAATACGTCGCCGCCGCCCGCGAATCGCTCCGCGCCGAGAAGCTGATCTTCAGCCGCTGGGCGCAGGTGATGGTTCGGTTCGAACACGGCATGTACAACAATCCGGAACAGGATCTCGCGAAACTCTGGTGGGATCTCAAGCGGGATTACCAGCTCGTCAATCCGCCCGAGGACGCGACGATGCCAGGATACGCCGCCAAGATTCATGTCGTCACAGTGCCCGTCTATTACCACAGCTACATGCTCGGCGATCTCTTCGCGTCACAGGTGAATGACACGATCGCACGAAAGGTCATCAAGACGGACAATGTGCGGGAAACAGCCTACGTCGGTTCGACGGACGCCGGCGACTTCATGCGGCGTGAGATCTTCGGGCCGGGCAATCGCTACAACTGGCGCGAACTGACCGAACGAATCACGGGCAAGCCGATCTCCCCCGAGTTCTTCGTCCGACAGTACATCCTGCAATGACGGCGCGCCTGGGGCGGAGTCAGTTCGCCTGGCGCGTCAATGACACGGCGGCGTCGGGCAATCCCGTCAGCGTCAGCAGGGAAATCTCCGGCGGGCAGAAGAACCGCAGCGGCGGCGACAAGCCACGCTCCATTCCGACGCCGCGACTGACGTAGATCTGCGCGCCGTTGAGTTCGTGCAATCCGCCGCCCGCAACATCCCTGGGCGTGTCCGACAGCGTGATGAGCGGACCGAAGCCGGGCACGACGACCTGCCCGCCGTGCGTGTGCCCCGCAACAACAAGGTCGATGTCCGCGTCCTTCGGCAGCGCGTAAATCACATCGGGGCGATGCGCCATCAGAATCTTGATCCGCCCCAGTCGAGGCGTCTCGCTGAGGCGCCGGATCAACGCGACGGCGTCGGGCGAGTTGTAGCGCAGCTCGACGCCACCGATCAGAACGCGCTGATCGCCGACGCGAGTTTCCACCATCTCATTCATGAGCACACGCACAGGCGTCGCCCAGAAGAGCGGCGTCAGTCGATCCATCCGATCGACATCGCCTTCGACGAAATACGCGCCGCCGGGCGCGTCGAGCCTCTTGACGACGTCGCGCATCTCATCGATCTGCGCCGCGTACTCATGCCGCGTGCATTGCAGCAGGTCGCCCGGCAGGAGCACGATGTCCGGCCGCTCCGCCATCAGCCTGTCGATCGCATTGCGCTCGTAGTCGCTGACGCGATTGGTCTGTATGTCCGCGAGGACACCGACCCGAATCGGCGCCTTGACGACGGCGCGTTCGCCGACGTCAACGTCCGCCCTCTCCAGCCGAAGTCGATAGGGTTCGACACAGGAGGCGTAGTACCCGACCGGGGCGCCCAGAAGCCCGACGCAGGCGAGCGCGCGCATGGCGGGCGCGCATCGCCTTCTGTCGCGTGGGCGCACCGCCTCGCTGAGAAGAACCATCGCCGACGTCGCCGGGATCATCACGACGAGATCGACGTAGGCCATCCGGATCCAGCCGAACTGGTGCACACCGAAGAATGTCGACACAACGACCTTCACGCCAAACACAAGCCCGACGATCAGCAGGGCCCTTGCCAATCGACGAACGCCGACACGATGCGCCGTCGACGAGGCGTCAGGCGCCGGCGCCGAAGGCCAGTACAGAACCGCCAGCAGCAGGAGTCCGTCCGTGATCGCCGATACGGCGACAATCCAGGTGAAAAGCTCAATCATATTCATCAGGAAACCTACGGCGATGTCGCCCCCGGGGATCGCCGATTCCCGCCAATTTCAGAAACGCCCCCAATTCAACGCCAGATAAGCCACCAGGCGATGCTCGCCGCCCCCGCAACAAAGGGGATCGCGATCGCAATCCACATGCCCCAGCCGAAGAACCGTACGATCGATTCATCACTCGGCCCCGGATGGCGCCGTACGTCCTTCTTTGCGGCGTAGCCGAGCGTCGGCGTCTCGCCTGAGTTATTTCTTACATCGTTTCCCACAATCGGATTCCGTCTGCGATCTCATCGCGGCGTCGCCTTGCGATACCTCGTCCGCATTCTATGATCCCGAACACGAATCCGCCCTGAAGCGAATTGGAGCCATTCGGATGAATATTGCATGGATCGGGACCGGCGTCATGGGTCGTTCGATGGCCGGTCATCTGCTGGACGCGGGCCACACACTGGTCGTCCACAATCGCACGCGGGAGAAGGCCGCCCCGCTCGTCGATCGCGGCGCCCGATGGGCGGACTCGCCCTCCGAGGCCGCCGCCGGCGCCGACGCCGCCTGCACAATTGTCGGCTATCCGGAGGATGTTCGCGAAGTGATCCTGTCGGATCGCGGCGTCCTGCGCTCACTGCCCGAAGGCGCCCTGCTGATCGACTTTACGACGAGCAGCCCGTCCCTCGCCCGCGAGATCGCTGAGGCTGCCGCAGCGAGACAGATCGACGCCCTGGACGCCCCCGTCAGCGGCGGTGACGTCGGCGCCCGCAACGCGACGCTGTCCATCATGGTTGGCGGCGAGCCGGCGGCGTTCGATCGAGCCGGAAACCTGATGGAGAAACTCGGCAGGACGATCGTCCTTCAGGGATCGGCCGGCGCGGGCCAGCACACGAAGATGGTCAATCAGATCCTGATTGCCGCCGGCATGGTCGCCGTCTGCGAAGGCCTGACGTACGCCCGCGCGAGCGGTCTCGACCCGCAGCGGGTACTGGAGAGTGTCGGCGGTGGCGCCGCGGCCTCCTGGAGCCTGTCGAACTACTATCCGCGCATGCTGAAGCACGACTATGAGCCGGGCTTCTACGTCGAACACTTCGTCAAGGACATGCGGATCGCCATCGAAGAAGCCGATCGCTTTGGCCTGGCCCTGCCGGGGCTGCAGCTCGCGAAGAAACTCTACGAGCGGCTCATCGCGGATGGCGGTGGCCGAAACGGAACACAGGCGCTGATTAAAGTCATCGAGTCCCTTGCGAACGAACGCGCGTAACCCGGCCGTCGCGTAATAGCGCGAATCGGCGCGTCAACTCAGAGGCGAGTCATACGATGAGCGACATTTCCCAAAAGGCGGATGCGACATCGGCGCCGCCGGAACAAACGGCATCGCCGACATCGCGCACGCTGTCACAGAAGTGGCGCCTGATCCTGCCGGCGTTGTTCGTCGTTTACCCCGTGGGCCTGTATCTGCTGATTCGGCGACCCGGCGATTCCCGGTATCGAAAGACGGTCGTGGCGCTATTGTCAGCGCCGGTCTTCGCGCTCGTCGTTCTCGTCGCGCTGCGCCCGTACTGGGCGTTCGACGGCGGCATGTCCTTTTCGCTGGACTTCGGCGAGGGTGGCGCGCAATCCTACGTCGTCGCCAGACATCGCGAGCAGGATCGCGGCAGAACGCGCGCAGCCCACAATCCAGAATTCGACGGCCTCTGGTACCCCGCCTATCGAGGCCCCGATCGGGACGGCGTCATCCCGGGGAACTTCATCGCCCTCGACTGGGACAAGGACCCGCCGCGCGAACGATGGCGCCAGCCCGTCGGCGAAGGATGGTCCGCCTTCGCCATCGGCTATGGCGCCGCCTATACGCTCGAGCAGTACTTCGATAATGAGGTGATTACCTGCTACGACATCGCGACAGGCGACATCCTCTGGGGACTTGAGTATCCCGCGCATTTCACGGAAGACCTTGGCGGTGATGGTCCCCGAAGCACGCCCACACTCCACAACGGCCGCGTCTATGCGCTGGGCGCCGAAGGCCATCTCACGTGCGCTGACGCGAAGACGGGCGAACAGAAGTGGCGCCATCAGATCAACAGGGACTTCGGGGCGGACAACCTCATGTGGGCGATGAGCGCCTCGCCGTACATATTCGGGGAGACTGTCATCGTGACGAATTCCGGCGTCGGCGGTGGCTCCGTCGTCGCCTATCGGCTCGACGACGGACGGCTCGCCTGGTCATCCGACGTCGGCCAGCAGTCCTATTCCTCGCCCGTTGTCGCCAGCGTTGCAGGGCGCGAGCTGCTGCTCAACCTCGCCGCGTTCAATCTCAACGCCCTGAATCCGCGCGATGGCAAGTTGTTGTGGTCCTTCCCGTTCGGCACGGACATCGGCATCACCGGGTCACAACCCGTCGTCATCGGCGACGATCAGATCTTCATCTCAGCGGGATACGGCCTCGGTTCGAAGCTCCTTGAAGTTGAGAGGGACGCCGAAGGACAACAGACGCCCAGGGAGCGCTGGTCGAGCGTTCGCATGAAGAACAAATTCACCTGCAGCGTCTATCAGGACGGCTACCTTTACGGTCTCGACGAGCGCGTCCTCGCGTGCCTCGACGCCAAGACGGGAGAACGGAAATGGAAAGGCGGGCGCTACAACTATGGCTCGCTGCTGCTCGTCCAGGGCCATCTGCTGGTCATGGGCGAGGAAGGCGAACTCGCCCTCGTTGAGGCGACGCCGGAGGCGTTTCGCGAAGTCGGCCGAATTCAGATCCTGCACGACAAGACGTGGAATAACCCGGCCCTCGTCGATGGCCTGCTCTTCGCGCGCAACCATCGCGAGATGGTCTGCTACGATCTGCGACCCACTCCTCGATAGCGTTTCCGGCGGCGCGCCATCACTCCATGTTCAGCCACATCGGCGGCGGTCCCCGCAGTTCCGGCGCGGGCGGCAGGTTCGGCTCGGGGCGCGACAGCCACGTCTGATCCGTCTGCGTGTGCTTGTTGCTCAGATCAATGGGCCGCCCCTTGATGAACGCCGCCACAACGCAGTTCGACGCCTGCATGGGTGAATCGGATGTCAGGATCAAATCCGCGGACTTGCCGACCTCGATCGATCCGAGTGTGTCATCCACTCCCAGGATGCCGGCGGCGTCCAGCGTGATGGCGCGCATCGCGCGATCCTCGTCCAGCCCGTGCGCCACTGCCATCCCCGCTTCGATCCCCAGTTGTTTCGCCAGGCTCGGCTCCGCCGTGGCGAACGCGAATCGAACGCCCGCGTCCGCAAGGACTGTCGCGTTTCGGTACACGCTGTCGAATGGCTCATCACGTCCAGCCGGCGCCGCCATGGATCGAACGATCACAACATCAACGGAATCCGTCGCCAGCTCGTCCGCGAGCTTCCACGCCTCCCGGGCGCCGAGGATCGCGGGCCGCAATCCGAATTTCTCGGCGAACTTCAGCGCCTCAGCGATCTGCTTGACGGAATCCGCACGGAAGAAGACAGGCTTCTCTCCCGCGAGGAACGGAACCATGGCGTCGAACCGTCGATCCTTCAGATGCGCGGCGCCGGCGGCGTCGGCTCGCGCGTAGGCCGAAGCGTCGCGGAGGTAGGATTCAACGTCCGCCATCTGCTCGTCGTATTTCGAGCGCCGCTGCTTCTGCTCCTTCTCATCCATCCACCAGGGCGCGGACTCCGAAAGGTGAGGCAGTTGCATGCACAGGCCGACACCGCCGGCGACACGCGCCTCCGGCATACTCCAGCCATCCAGGCGAACGACGCCGCACTGACCGGAGATAACGCCTCCACGGGCCGGAATCATCGCGGCCAGCACGCCTTCGCTCCGCGCGACACGGACCATCGCGGAGAACGGGTCATACGCCGACAAAGACTGCAGATCCGGCTGGAATGTCCCGAGGACGACCTGATCGTCTGTCCCCGCAACGGATTCGATCTCCAGCAGGCCCATCTGGACGCCCGCGTTGATCAGCCCCGGATACACACGCAGGTCCCAGTCCGCCAGGTCCACGACATTGGCGCTGTCCGGCGGTGTCGCATCGCCCTCGCCAAGCGCCGCGATCTTTCCATCGACGATCTGAATGAAGCCTCGCTCGATCACGGGCGCGCTGATCGGGTAGATCGCGCAGTTGAGCAGCCAGGTTTCACCGCTGGCGCCAAGCTCCAGCTCGGCCGGCACAAATGGATCCGTGAACACCTTGATGTCGCGCGGCGTCATCGGGGCCTTTGCGTCGAAGTCCGCATGCTGAAAGAGCGCTTCCCCATCGATCAGGGTCAGCACACAGCGCGAAAAGGTGTCGAGCGGATGACCGTCAAAGACCGCGATATCCGCCTTCTTTCCGACCTCAAGCGATCCGACATACTTGTCGACGCCCAGCTGGATGGCGGCGTTCAGTGTCGCCAGTCGCAGGGCGTCATTCTGCGGAAGGCCACCGAAGTGCATCGACTTGGCCGCCTCCAGGTTCAGATGACGCACGACTTCCGCCGAGTCCGAGTTGATGGTCGAAACGACCCCCGCCTGCGCCAGCCGCGCCGCGTTGTGCGGAATCGCGTTGTAGGCCTCGATCTTGTACGCCCACCAGTCCGAGAAGGTCGACGTCGAGCAGCCGTGCCGGAAGATCTCCGGAATCACGCGATAGCCTTCGAGGATGTGCTGCAGGACGGCGATCCGGAAACCATAGGCCTCCGCCACGGACAGCAGCCGCAGGACCTCGTCCGCGCGATAGCAATGACAGTGCACCCAGATGTCGCCGCGATACACATCGGCAAGCGCCTCCAGCCGCAGGTCTGTTCGAACCGGACGCGGATCCCTGCCGGCGGCGGCGTCCTTCTTGAATCGCTCATGTTCGTCGATGTACGCCACGGCCGCGTCAAAGGACCTGCGCAGGACGCCCTCGACGCCGAGGCGCGTTGTGGGGAACCGATTTCTGCGCTGAGCGAAATTGGAGTGCTTGACGTTCTCACCAAGCGCGAACTTGATCGTTCGCGGCGCTTCCCTGAAGAACCACTCGTCGAGCGGATGACCATACTTCAGGCGCAACGTGGCGTTCTGCCCGCCGATCGTGTTGGCCGATCCGTGCATCGTATGAATGCACGTCGTACCGCCGGCCAGCGCGCGATAGGCGCCGATGTCCCGCGGGTTGATCACGTCGCGAATGCGCACTTCGGCTGTCGCTGACAACGTCCCCTCGTTCACACCGCCCGTGATGCACATGTGAGAGTGCGGATCGATGAGCCCGGGCGACACGCAGTAGCCGCGCAGATCGATTTCCGTCACGCCCGGACGCGCCGCCAGGTCCCTGCCGATGGCCGCGATCCGCCCACCGATGACCAGCAGGTCCGTCTCAGGCAGATCGTCATCCACAATCGTCAGCAGCGTTGCGTTGCGCAGCAGGACATTCCCGTCGGTCTGCAATCTGGGCGCGCGATCCGCCTCAACCTCACATTCGTATTGTGGCCATTCGATGTTGGCGAGCTTCTTCAGAAGCGCCGCTTCCGGATCCTCGTCGTCATCGGATGCGTCGCCCGTGGACGCCGCTCCGGGGTCACTCGCCGGTTCGTCGGGCGTGTCGATCAGGGGGACGTCCTTCGACGCGTCTTCTTCGCCCTCCTTCGCCCGGCGGCCACGCGCCTTGGCGCCCTTCTTCTCCTTCTTACCCTCCTGGCGATAGGCCTTTCCCTCCACGAACACCCAGCGGACCTTCGTGTCTTTGTCGAACAGTGGCGCCGTCGCCAGTGTGAGGTTGGCAAGCCGCCCGCTTTCGATTCGCCCCATCGTCGCGTCCTGATCGAGCGTTTTCGCCGTTGTCGTCGTCAGCGCCGCCAGCGCGGCGCCTTCGGGAAGGCCTCGCTGTACGGCGGTTCGAAGTCGCGTCAGACAGTCTGCCGGCGAATCAAGATCGTACGTCGCGATGGAGAATGGAATGTCGGCATCGTGAAGGCGCTGGGCATTGTCGACCTCCTCGCCCCACAGCCGCCGCTTCTCTTCGAACTCCCGACGGGATATCCAGGCCTGATCGTGCCAGGCGTCGTCGAACAGCGGCTTCTGATCGCTCCAGGTCGTTGACGGATCATCTTCCGACGCTTCATCCGTCGTGGGTTGCGACGTCGTTTTTTCGTCGGTCCGCACAGGGCCCTTCGGGGCCTCCGGAGCGTCGGACCACTTGAGACTGAGAATGACGGGAACGCGCGCTTCCTTCAGCCGATCCGCAACACGCCAACCCTCACGCGCCCCGACGATCATCGGCTTCAGATGAAATTCGGCGGCAATGTCCAGCGCTTTGAGAATCTCGCTTTCGCTGTTCGCCAGAAACGCGACGCGCTCATGGCCGTCGAGAGCGGGCCGCAGCGCTTCGAGATCCGGATCGTGCGGCGTCCGCTCGCCCTCCGGATGCCGCTGGGACCACGCGCCAAGTTCACGATCCCAACCGGCGTCCAGCAGCGTCTGCCGCAACAGCGCAATCGCGCCCATCTTTGAAGATGGATAACCGCCGCCCCATCGCGGTCCGCCTCGCCCCTCGCCCGCGCGCGTCACGAACGCGGCGTGTGTCGCCACATCGTCCGAAACCACGATCCGACGCAGGGGTCCGTCCCCGGCCAGCAACAGGGCGCTGCGCCCCGACAATATCGACGTCTGCGGCGCCACGACAGTCGCTGTGAAGCCGGCCTTCCGATGCCCGCCGAAATCCGCCGACTCCGGATTCAGTCGCTCCGCCGCCCGCCAGCTCGGGTGAATGAGCCGTCGATAGGCCTCGACCGTCGCCGACTGCACGGTCTCTGTCGTGTCCGGCGATTCATCCGCCAGACGCCTGATCTCCGCGTCCGAGCGATCTGCGTCGTCCATGCCGCGCTGCGACATCGCGTCGATCAATCCGGGGTAGACGATCAGATCCGTGGCGTCGAAGACAACCGCGTGTTCGGGCGCCTTGATCGACGCGCCGACCTCAACGATACGACCGTTCTCGATCAGGATCTGACCGTCATCCAGCGCCTGCCCGGGCTCCACGACCACGCGTTTGGCTTTGATCAGAATCGGCGGCTCGTAATCCTCTGACAACACGGCCGTGCGCCAGAGGCTTATGATCACGAGATACAGAATCCACGCACGGCCACCTGCGGCTGCGAGAATACGCATTCCTACCCGTCCCTTCGTCAGGCGCCGACGCGGGATCGTCGACGGTTCGATGTCATTCCTCATTTGGGATAGACACAGGCGGCGTCCTGCGGCGGAGACAGGTTCACCCACTCCCACTCCACACCGCATGTCGCAACTCATCCCACTCAGAATACTCTAACAAACGCATAGAACAGTGAGAATTCACTCCAAAGTCAACAATCGAAACAGTCGTGTCAGACGCCGCTAGGAACCACCGCCCCAGAGGCGATTCAGGCCCAGGTCCACGTTGCGAATTGCGACGGGACCGCTCGCTTCGTCATCACCGATGGCCTCGCCCGAGGCCTCAAATGAGAACAGCGGCCGTACCTTGTGGGGCAGGAATCGCGTCAGTTGTGCGAAGCCGTGGCTGTCTCCCAGACGATGCTTCGTATGGTAATAGCGAAGCGGAAAGTAGATATGCAGATGGTCTTTCGCGCGCGTCATCGCGACATAGAACAGTCGCCGCTCTTCATCGACACTCTCCCGGTCGCCCGTCGCCATGTCCGACGGGAACATGCCGTCCGCCGCGTGAATGATGTGCACGACGTCCCACTCACAGCCCTTGGCCGAATGCACGGTGCTCAGCGTCAGCCAGTCCTCGTCCAGTTCGGGTGGTCCGGCCAGCTCCGATGTCGACGCCGGCGGATCGATTGTCAGCTCCGTGACGAATCGCGATCGCGACGTGTAGCGCGAGGCGATCGCCTCGAGCTGCTCGATGTCGCGCATGCGCATGTCGAAGTTGTCAAACTTTCGCCTGCACAGCGGCTCGTAGAAATGGCGAATGCGCTCCACCTGTGTGTGCAGCGGCGGCGCCTCATGCTCGCTGTCCGCTGAGATCTCTTCCCCCATCGGTATGCCGGTGCAGTCTGAGAGAATCGTCCGCAATCGGCCACCGTGGTCGCGCGACGCGGCGGGCAGGCTCGGCGTTTTCCGCAACCACGATCGCAGCGGTGAATCACTCTCGCCCTCCGACATCCGCCGGCGCACGCCGATTTCGTCCATCACGCGCTGCGCCGTCCGGGGACCGATCCCGTCAAACAGATTAAGCAGCCGATGCCAGCTCAGGACGTCGTATGGGTTTTCAATAATCCGAAGGACAGCCAGGACATCCTTGACGTGGGCGGCCTCGATGAATTTCAGCCCGCCGTATTTGTGGAAGGGAATATTGCGATGGGCCAGTTCGACTTCGAGGGCGTCACTGTGATGCCCCGCCCGAAACAGGACGGCCTGCCGCATCAGCGGAATCCCCTGTTCGACGTAGTCAATGATGCGCGTACAGACGGCTTTGCATTGCTCGTGCTCGTCGCCGCATGTAATGATCGACGGCTTCTCCGCCGACATCCGATTCGACCAGAGCGTTTTCGTGAATCGCTCCTTCGCGTCCGAAATCACGGCGTTCGACGCGTCGAGGATCGGCGTCGTCGAGCGATAGTTCTGCTCGAGCGTGATCGTCGAGGCGCCTTCGAACTGCTTCGGGAAATCGAGAATGTTGCGAATCGTCGCCGCGCGAAACGAGTAGATCGACTGCGCGTCGTCCCCGACGACCATGATGTTTCGCCGCCGCCCGCACATGCCGCGCAGAATTGCCGACTGAACGCTGTTCGTATCCTGGTACTCATCCACCAGCACATACTGAAATCGATCGGCGATCGCGGGCCCCGCTTCCGACCCGCACAGGGCGCCCCAGAACAGCAGCAGGTCGTCGTAGTCCGCGACGTTCTGCTCGCGCTTCCGCTCGACATACGCCGTGAAGATCTTCGCAATGTCGTCGGCTTCCTCGCGACACCACGGAAACGCCTTGTCCAGCACGCGCGTCAGTTGTTCCTGGGAATTGACGACGCGCGAGTAGATGCTCGCAAGCGTGCCCTTCCTGGGGAACCGGCGGTTCTTTGCCGCCAGCCCCAGCTCGCTGCGCAGCAGATTCATCAGTTCCGCGGCGTCGTCCTGGTCCATGACCGTGAACTCGCGGTTCAGACCGATCGCGGAGCCATAGACGCGCAGCAGCCGATTCGCGACGGCGTGGAAGGTTCCGCCCCAGACGGCGCCCGTCGCCGACTCGGACGTCATGTGCCCCGCCCGGCGGATCATCTCTCCGGCGGCGCGACGCGTGAATGTCAGCAGGAGGATCTTCTCCGCAGGCACGCCCTGACGGACAAGCCAGGCGACGCGACAGGCCAGCGTCTTCGTCTTGCCCGTTCCGGCCCCGGCAATGACCAGCAGCGGTCCATCGCCGTGAGTCACGGCGCTGCGCTGTGCGGGGTTCAACGAATCGAGCCAGTCGGCGGACATGTCGGCGGCGAGTCTCCAGAGGGTTCTGGTTGGCGGATCGATGATGAAGGCATCATAACCGCCGCGCCGCAAAATGTCCGAGCCGACTGGCTCGCAAAAATCGTTCGCAGGCCTCAGCCCGTCGGTGTCACTTCACGGATCGACGCCGTCGAATGCGTCGCCGCATGACAAGCATCATCGCGGGAACCATCATCATCGTGGCCCCCGGCAGTGCGCCACAGCTGTTCAGGGCGTTGAGCAGCGCCTGCACGGCCTCGGCGTCGAAGAACAGCACGACCGGCTGCGTGTTGTCAATCAGGATCGGATCGATTCCGATCGGACCACCGTAATAGCCATAGCAGGTATTGATCTGGTCCATTTCCGATTCGTCGAAGAAGTCGGCTCGACCCGTCTCCTTCGGATTGTCACGATCCGAGATGTCGACCGTCTGAAGACCATAGGCCGACAGGGCGAAGATGCGATCGCCGATCAACCCGACGCGGTTCACTTCACCGACATTCTCGAACATGCCGCGCTGCGCCAGCTCCGTGTCACTGAAATCGACGAGCTGGACACCGTTGACACACTTTACGTCGTAGATCACGTCAGAAGCAAAGGACGCGTCGCTCGAAATGGCGACATCCCCGTCGGCCGGCGGCGCTTCATCCACGCCAACACCGATCGGTTCATTGAAGAAAACGTCGTTGTAGTCCTCGTGGTGGAACGGAATGACGATCAGACCGAGATCGTCCAGCACCTTGAAGGCCTTTTCGTCATAAGTCGCCTCGGAAGTCGTGTACGATCCCGGAGGGCCGAGCACCACGCGGCCGAGCTGCGAGGGATTCGCGGGATCCTCCACATCGTAATAGGCGACGGCGGGTCGGTTTCCGTCCGTGTCGTCGATGCCGACGGCAATCAATCGATCGCCGCGCGGTTCGATATGCGTCGAGAACCCGGGCACTTCCAGTTCACCCGCCACTTTCGGATTCGCCGGATCGCTCAGGTCCAGCACGAAGAGCGGATCGACGCGCAGGAACGTCACGGCGTAGCCACGGACGCCGTCGAATCGCACAGCCTCCAGCGATTCGCCCTGGATGATCTGCGTCTCGCCCAGCGGCTGCACGTCATCCATGTCCGTGAGGTCGTAGGTGAACAGTCGCACCTGCCGGAAACCAAAGCCCCACGACTCCGTCACAATGCGGAATGTCTTCTCAAACGCGTCTATGTAGAAACGCGTGTCGATCGAACCGGGCACGCTGAACGTATCACGCAGCGCGATCGCGCCACCGGCGTCCGAAATGTCGATGACCTGGATGTCCGTCGTCGAGTCGCCCGAGTCGTTGTCATAGCCGTAGCCGGCGGCAAAGATCGCCGTGTCCGACACGTGCATGAGCTGGCCGTCCCCAGGAATCACTTTTCGCTCGACCGCGACGGGATTCGCCGGATCCGCCACGTTCACTGATGCGACAAATCCCATGTTCACGTCGCCCTCGGCGCCCGGCGCCAGGAAGCCACTGTAGTAGTTGATGTTGGAGCCGATGACGTAGATCACGTCGCCCACGCGTCTGCTCTGGCTGGCGTAGCCGACGAGGTTGATCTTGCCGTCCGTTGTCGGATCCGTCGGAACGGACACGTCAACGATTGCGAGCTGACTTCCCTCAAACTCCGGCTGGGAGGGAAGGGCCCGCCCCCCTGTCCCGATGCCCGCGATACCCGGTGATGGTTCGATCGCAAGATCATCGCCGTAGTACGCGTAGAAATACTCCGCGCTCAGCAGGACGAAAACGCGATCGCCGACCACATACATCTCGATGCCGCGGCCCCGCAGATCCAGCGAGCCCAGCAACGCCGGGGCATCCGGATCCGCCACGTCAACGATCAGGAGCCCCTTGAACTGATTCAGGGCGTAGAGCTTGTCGCCAATAACCTTGACGACGTCCGCCTCTTCGATATCGCGGACCAGATCGCCACCGGAGGCCTCATCCGCCTCGAGCCCGGGCGCCAGCGGCGCCGCGGATGGGACGCCGAACCCGGCGGGCGCGTCGCCGGCGGCGTTGTCCTGGGACGTCGATTGACCGACGCCGCCGTTGAGCGTCTGTTGCGCCGTCGTGTTGCAGCCTGTCTGCCATGCGAGCGCAATGGCGATAAGACTGCAGCCGGCGATTCGACCGGCGCGCAACGATGCCCTGCAAAGCCATGAAATTGGGTGGGAAACTGACATGTCGATAGACCCTTATCCTAGCGCGAGGAAGGCCTGATCACTCGCAACCGGTAGAACCCAGCCGAACGACCCCGCCAACACTGGAGATTATACCGCGGCCCTAAGTGGCCAGGAAGCCCCATAACGCCGTGTGACCGACGGATTGCATCCTTCGGATTCCCAGGGCATTAACGAAGTCCGGGACGGTTGTCCCGTCAGCCAGAGACACACCCGGCGCCGACGAAACCCTCGAATTGAGATGTGGGGCGCGATCAGTTTGATGTGAATCTCAGACGGCTCCCCGCGCACTTCATTCGCGATTCGTCAAACGCCCCTGTTCACCAGGTCGGTCTTCATCCGGCTGGTGCTCATAAACAGGTGAATCAACGGCGCGGCGAATACGGGTAGCAGGAGGAGCCCCGCGGGTCCCAGGTCGATGAGGAACGGCGATCCAGTGAGGCTCGCGAACAATATCGCAATGCGGAGCAACCCCAACGGCAGCACATAGATACACACAAAGAGGACCAGGGTCAGCGACCAGCTTCTGGACGCCCGCTCGAGAAACGCATCGTCGCACAGCCATCGCATCGCGACGCAGAACGCGGGGATGGCGACGATGGACACGATTCCGATCAGGTTCGCGCCCAGCTGAACAACCGTTGGCCAGTCAGTCACGAAGTGAAGGCGAATTGAGTCCAGCGTCACGACAAACGCGACAAACACCACAAAATGCATGACGGACACGAATCGACGGGAGATCTCCATCGTCGAAAGCCTCGCCGCCCCGACCGTGATGAGGGCGGCGCCCACGGCGTCATTCAGAAAATCAAAGACAAAGCCTGAAGACACGCCATTCACCGTCGTGACACTGCTGAAGGTCACGTCGACGACGCATAGCATCCCGCCCCAGAAAATGAGTCGCAGCGATACAACGGCCCGATCGATCATTTGAGAGTCCATGGCCTCCACAATAGTCCGGCGCTGTCGCGATCGCCATCCCGTGGACTCGACAAATCGATGCTCGCTGGGCGCTACTTCGGTACATCGAATACATGCCGCCGCTTCCAGAGTGGCGGACCGCCGAGGTAGCGTTGCGCGTTTCCTTCAACGACCACGCGATCTCCCGCCGAGCGCGGAAACAGGAACAGACCGTAGGGCCGCTCGACGATCGGTGGTTCCTCCAGTTCGACTTCGATTCCTTCCGGCGTCGGCGCCTTGCCCACGCCCGTGTAGATTGCCCCCGTCTGGTACGTGTGCAGTCGCGTCCGCAGCAGGACGCCATCCTTCTGGAAATACGCCGATGCGCAGCTGATACCGTTGCAGTTCCTTGAGCGGCCTGAGGACAGCACCACGAGGTAGTTCCTGTCAAAGTCAATTTCGTCGAGCCCCGGGGCCGCGACATCAGCGAGATCGCCGAAGAGCGTCTCTCGAACCTGTTTCCATGTCGCCTGATCCGCGACCAATGTGTGAAGTCCCTGGTCGTTAACCGCGGTCGCCCCTGTCCAGACGCGCAGCGGCGTCGCCATGGTTCCCTCCGGTCGATTCTCCTGCTCGGGCAGCCGGACTTCCTCGCCGGTCCGCAGGTCGAAGTATGCGTCCGTCTGTGGATCACTGATCTGCGAGTTACGCAGCCGGACCGTCCATCGCGGCGCCGAGTCCTTCTCCGCGACGTTTCGGAATGTCAGCGTGTCATAGAACGCGCTCGTTGCCTTCTTCCAGCGGAGCGTCTTCGCCTCATCATCCTCGACGACCACATACGGCAGCAGGCCGATGTACGCCTTCGCGCCCTGCCACGAAACGCCTTCATCCACGGCGATTCCATCCAGGAATTTCGACGAAGCGCGTGACGGCGGATAGATAATCGTTGGCGGGATCCCGTTGTCGTATTCGATCACACGCGGCGGCTGTACGGGAATCTCCTCCACACCGCGAGGCCCGGGCGCGGAACTTCGAACGACGATCCGCCCCGATTGCGACTGCCGCGGTGGCGCCTCCTCGACCGGGCTTCGGGCGGCGCCGGCGAGCGCTCCGCAGCCGGCCAGAATCGACAACGCCGACAGCGCGGCGACACTTCGTCCTGAAGTCTCAATTCGCATGGGATCTCCTTTCGGCGCGACGAGCGCGGCGACTCTGCGTTCCAGATCCGACGGATGCTGAACCATTGCCAGCCCGGGCGTCTCAACACCCACGATTCGCTCCGCGATGGCCACGATGGCGTGCGCGAGCGTTCGACCTTCGTCCTGAATCTCCACGACATGCGCGTCGCACGCGCACTCCATCACGGCGTCCAGGCGTCGAAGCGTCATCAGGACAAGCGGGTGCCAATAGAACACGCACCTCGCGAACGCCTGAATGGGAATCAGCCAGTGATGTCGGGATTTCAGGTGGGCCACTTCGTGAATCGCGATGGCGCGCAGCGCCGCGTCGGACATCGCGTTCACGCTGGTCGGGAAGACGACGAGCGGCCGAAGGAATCCGAGCGTGTGCGGCGCGACGTTCGCCGACGTAACGCGAACCTCGGGGATCTCCACCAGGCCCAGACGCCGACTGGCGTCGACAACCGCGCCCCGCATTCGACCATTGGCCTCTTCGTCATAGGTCGAACGAAGTCGATGGGCTCGAGCGATACGCATCCAGGTACGGACCGCCTGAATTGCGACGCCCATCAGCCAGACGATCGCAATCCAAACACCCCAGGGTCGGCGCGTCGTCACGGCGTCGCGCGCCGGCGTCGCATCCGCATTGGAGAGCGTTCCGATCGGGTCCTCGCCATTCGGCGCCGGTCCATCGCTCGCCATCAGCAGTTGGGCCGCGGTATCGGTCGCCTGCCGCTTCAGCGGCGGCGAATCGGCGAGACGCGTGGAGGCCCCGCCAAACCATCGTCGCGAGGCCTCGGCGCCGATGGGCGCCATCACGATCAAAATCAGACCCCAGGTCAGAAGATGGCATCTCGCCCCGATCGCGCGACGCGGCGCCAGGCGCTCACCGACGATCGCGAGGGCGCCGAACAGCGTGACAAGCCATGCAAGATTCAGCAGGTAAACCTCAAGGGACGTCAGGCTCGACAGGTCGAGCAATCGTGTCATGATCGCCCACCTTTCGCGTCGGCCTCGTCCAGCATGGCGCGCAGGCGATTGACCTCGGCGGGCTTCAGGCGGCCCGTCCCGAGGAGGCTGCGGACAAGCTCCGTCGCCGACCCGTCGAAGAACTCCTGAATAAACTCGTCAGCGACGCGACCGACGGTGCGTCCACGATCGGTCGTCGCCACGTAGCGTGTGGCGCCTCTGGCCTGACGCCGCCGAAGCCAGCCTCGCTGCTCCAGCCGCTGGATGACTGTCAGGACTGTCGTGCGGGCGACACGGCGACTCCGACTGATGGCCTCCCAGATATCCGCCACAGAGACGCCGGTCTTTCCGGCCGTCCAGACGATCTCCATGACTTCAAGCTGCGGGGGCGTGAGGTTTCCGCCAGGCGGCGACATGCGACAACTCCCAACTGACTACTAGTGTCGTCAGAAGAGACTACAGGTGTAGTCAGTCGAATGCAACCAAAATCTCTCGCGATTTTTCGCAGGGAGGAGTTGACGTCGAATGAGGCCGCCACGAGTCCCCGGATGTCGCCCCGAATCGCGGTCGACCTGGCGCAACGCCCGCTCCTGACGCACAGGATCGGCCCCCGTCGCCCGCTTCACATCGGCGCCCGAAACGCAACATAACGGGATTTGACGAGCTGGCTCAGCCCGGGAGCGCAAATTCAGGAAACTCCGGCCACGGCCGGAATCGCGAACCTGGCGCCCCACCACCGCCACGACGTCGTCGCGACGATGCGCTCGCGGAACCACGTGCAGCGCTCTGCCAAATCAGGGCGCCGCCCGCATCGGGCCCAACAAAAAAGGGCCGCCCGCAACAGCGGACGGCCCTCGTGTTTGCCATCTGTCGAGAGGAGATACTACTTCATCTTGCGCGCCTTCTCGACGGCGCCCTCGACGGAACCGACGTACATGAACGCCTGCTCAGGCAGATCGTCGTGCTTGCCGGAGCAGATCTCCTCGAAGCTGCGGATCGTGTCCTCGAGCTGCGTGTACTCGCCGGCGAAACCCGTGAAGACCTCGGCGACGTAGAACGGCTGGCTCAGGAAGCGCTCGATCTTTCGGGCGCGGGCTACGATCAGCTTGTCCTCTTCGCTCAGTTCTTCGACACCCAGAATCGCGATGATGTCCTGCAGATCGCGATAGCGCTGCAGAACGCGCTGGACTTCCTGAGCGATGTTGTAGTGTCGATCGCCGACGTACTGCGGATCCAGAATTCGGCTCGACGAGGCCAGCGGATCGATGGCCGGGTAAATGCCCTTCTCCGAGATGCTTCGGGCAAGAACGATGAAGGCGTCCAGGTGGGTGAACGCCGTGGCCGGCGCCGGGTCGGTCAAGTCGTCGGCGGGTACGTAAACCGCCTGCACCGACGTGACAGCGCCCTGGCTCGTGGACGTAATTCGTTCCTGAAGCTCACCCATCTCCGTGCCCAGCGTCGGCTGGTAACCGACGGCGCTGGGCATTCGACCCAGCAGCGCGGACACTTCCGAACCGGCCTGGCTGAATCGGAAGATGTTATCGACGAAGAGCATCGTGTCGGCGCCCGACTCGTCGCGGAAGTACTCCGCCATCGTCAGCCCCGACAAAGCGACGCGAAGTCGCGCGCCCGGCGGCTCGTTCATCTGACCGAAGACCATCGCCGTATGCTCGATGACCTTCTTGGTCTCGCCGGACGATGTCTTGAATTCGGCCTCCTGCATTTCCAGCCAGAGGTCGTTTCCTTCGCGGGTTCGCTCACCCACGCCGGCGAACACGGAGTAACCCGAGTGCTCGCGGGCGATACGGGCGATCATCTCCTGAATGATGACGGTCTTTCCGAGACCGGCGCCGCCGAACAGACCGGTCTTTCCACCGCGAACGAACGGGGCGAGCAGGTCGATGACCTTGATGCCCGTGACGAGCTGTTCCGTCTTCGGCGTCAGCTCGGCAAACTCCGGCGGCGAATGGTGGATCGGCCGTCGCGTCTTGGCGCCGACTTCACCGCGACCGTCGATCGGATCGCCCAGCAGGTTGAAGACGCGGCCGAGGACCTCGCCACCCACAGGAACGGAGACCGGGGCGCCGGTATCGACGATATCGACGCCGCGCTTCAGACCGTCCGTGCTGCCCAGGGCGACGGCTCGAACGCGACCGCCACCCAGGTGGGAGGCGACTTCGCAGACGAGCTTTTCCGTGACCGTCTCGGTACCGACCTGCGTCGTGACCTGGACTTCCAGGGCGTTGTACAGGGCCGGAAGCTGCGATTCTGAGAATTCGGCGTCGAGCGTCGAGCCGATGACCTGCGTGACTTTGCCAACGTTGCCGGTTGCAACCATTTGCCAGTACTCCGAAATGTTGCGCGAGCGACGGCCCGCGTCGAAACTTTACTTAAGCGCTTCGGCGCCGCCCACGATATCGAGCAATTCCATCGTAATCTGTGTCTGACGCGCCCGGTTGTACTGCCGCGACAACGTCTTGATCATGTCTCCCGCGGCGTCCGTCGCGGCCTTCATCGCGATCATTCGCGCGACGTTTTCGCTGACGGCCATGTCCGTGAACGCCTGGTACAACCGCGTCTTCACGGTCTGCGGAAGCAGCTTCTCCAGCAACTCCTCCGGCGCCGGCGAAAAATCATACTGCACGCTCGAGGCGTCGGATCCACCCGCGGACTCTCCCGATTCCTCCTTGCGGAGCGGGAGCAGGTGCATCACTTCCGGGACCTGCTTTCCGGCGGAAATGAACCGCATGTACACGACATACACGTTTGCGATCTCGCCGGCCCTGTAGCGTTCCATGAAGGACGCCGCCAGCGGCTCGACCTGTTCAAACCGCGGCCTGTCGTCGATGTCGCGAATCGGATTCGTGACTTTGTGGCCGAAGAATCGGCAGTAGGCGATCCCCTTCTTGCCGACGACATGCATTTCGTTCTCGCGCCCGTCATCCTTACCTCGAACGAACTGTTCGAAAGTGCGAAGGATGTTGGCGTTGTAACCACCGCAAAGCCCGCGATTCGACGACAGGACGAGGATGACGTCCTTCGTCGCCTCGCTGTTCTCGCGCATCAGGTAATGTTCCTTACCGCCTTCAGCCGCCGACGAGAGTTCCTGGACGAGTCGCGTGATCTTGCTCGTGTAGGGCTTCGTCGCCGTCGCGCGATTGAACGCCTGCTGGAATCGCGCCGTCGCGATCAGCTGCATCGTCCGCGTGATCTTCCGCGTGTTCGACACCGCCTTGCGGCGCTTTACGATTTGTCGTGCGTTCGCCATGGATCAATCAATCCCGATTGCGGCGGCCGACTCGCGACGGCCGCGATACAACGTCATACGCCGGCGTGGCCCATCGGCCAGCGCCTCGCGCTGTTCGTATTGAGAACTCAGTATTTCGCAGAGCCGCTCCACATCGTCGGTCGCCGGATATCCCGGCAGCGGCCTGACTTCCAACAGAAGGAGCGGCGCCCGTGTCGCTTCCGGATCGGACGGCATTCGCATTGGCCGCATGATCCAGACCCGCGCCGAATCCGGCAGCTCCGCGACAACGGGAAACAGGTAACCGCGCTTCGGATCGTTCACGAGGACTGTCCGCACATCGGCAATGGCCGAAGCGATCGCCGCGTCCCCCGGCGTTGACAACATCGACGGCGCGGCTGCGATGTGTGATAACAGGGCGACGACGCCTGTTGCTGTCACCACCCGCGATCGGAAACGCCCGCCCTCGCCCGGCTCGCAGGAACGAACAACAACGGCCATCAGCGCAAGCAGCGCCGGCGTGAGATACTTCGCCGCGATCGCATGCGGCGGCAATCGCCCCATCGACAGCAGCGTGATCCACGCGACCAGCCACAGGCCGCCCAGCGCGAACAACATGCGATCGACGCGTGGACGCTCCCGAAGCAGAACAGACGCCAGCGCGAACACCAGCAATGTCGGTCCAACGGCCAGCCAGGACGTCTGAAGACGCCACGGCGCTGTCACAAACAACTGTGAGAGATTCTTCCCCACGCTGAACACGACCGACGTCAGTGGCGCAGTCGCGTGCGCCCCGCCCGCGGGACGTTGCGCGATAATGTCGAATAGTTGCGCAATCGCCGGCCACGCAAGGACTGCCGCCATTGCCAGACCAGACGCCAGCGCCAGGAACCGACGACGCCCTGTTCCCCACGTCGCGACGCACGCAGTCAGAAGCCAGAGTCCGATCCAGATCAGGGACCCGAAGTGCGTCCAGATCAGCAGCGACGCTGCGGCCGCGATCCAAATCGAATTCCAACGCCAGTCGGATCGGGGCTCGGCGACGCGAATCATCGCACAGACGCTCATGGCGTAGCCGAGCGTCACGAGCGAATAGTGTCGCAGTTCGATGGCCATCAACACGATCGCCGGCGTCAGCAGGAAGAGCGCGAAGGCCATCAGTCGAACCATCGGCGTCGCCCGCGGCCAGGCGAATCGATCGAGCGTCAGCGCGGAGGCCAGCAGCAGCAGCGAACCGAGCAGTCGCAGCGCCGTTTCCGACGAGAGACCGCAGCGCTGTGCCGCATACAGCATCCAGAAGTAGAGCGGCGGGTGAATATCGCGATCGTGCAGGGAGGCCCGGACGTCGGCGAACCCCGTGTCGCTCGACGGTCGCAGCATCGCCCTGAGTTCGGCGGCCTGACGCATCGGCGGCGTGTCCGCCGCCTGGTCGTCGTACAGCCGAAGCGCGATATCCGCCTTGCCGGCGGCGGAGAGCAGCGAAATCGCCTCGTCGTGTTCGAGCATCCCCGCCGTGCGCATCTGTGCGGCGCGCACATGAACGATCACGGCGACAAGGCCGATCAGCACGAACGCCACGCGCGTCTGCGCGCTCGTCCGCGGCGCAACCGAGTTGGCTGTGCGCTCGCTCATTCCGCAAGGGAGTCTCGCTTGTTTCCCGTCCGAGGCTCATTCCAGTTAGCGCTGCCTGCTGACGAATCGGTCCTTGAACGTCCTGATGCCGTTTTCGATCTGCGGCACGAGGTCGTCCGTCAGTTCCTTCTTCTCGGCGAGGCCGTTGCGAACTTCCGGAATTTCGTCGCGGAAGTACTTCAGCAGCCCCTCTTCAAACTGTCCCACCTGCGACAGGGGCAGATCGTCGATGAAGCCCTTGGCGCCGGCGTAAATGCTGATGACCTGATCGATGACGTCGTACGGCTTGTACTGCCCCTGCTTGAGGAGCTCGACCATGCGGGCGCCGCGATCAAGCTGGCGCTGCGTGGCCGCGTCAAGTTCCGTACCGAGCTGGGCAAACGCCTCAAGCTCGCGATAGGCGGCCAGGTCGAGTCGCAGCGAACCGGCGATCTTCTTCATGGCCTTGATCTGGGCGTTACCTCCGACGCGGCTGACCGAAATACCGACGTTAATCGCGGGTCGAATACCGGCGAAGAACAGATCCGGTTCCAGGTAGATCTGGCCGTCGGTAATCGAAATAACGTTCGTCGGAATGTAGGCCGACACTTCGCCTTCCAGCGTCTCAATGACGGGAAGCGCCGTCAGCGAACCGCCCGACGTCGGATCGACGGCGACTTCGTGACCCGCGTGGTTCTTCACTTCTTCCTGCGCTTCATGCTTGCCCGGAACGCCGATGTAGGTCTTGCCGTTGACGCCGCCCGCCTTGTAGGACTCGCCGGACTTCACGATCGCGCGTCGCTCGGCGAGCTTGCAGCTGCGCTCGAGGAGTCGACTGTGGAGGTAGAAGACGTCGCCCGGGTAGGCTTCGCGTCCCGGCGGTCGTCGCAGCAGCAGCGACAGCTGTCGATAGGCCTGGGCCTGCTTCGACAAGTCGTCGTAGATGCAGAGCGTGTGCTTGCCCTGCGTGTACATGAGGAACTCCGCCATCGCGCAGCCGGAGTACGGGGCGATGTACTGGAGCGGCGCCGAGTCGGAGCTCGCCGCGCTGACGACGATGGTGTAGTCCATCGCGCCCTGCTCGCGAAGCGCCTCGACGACGCTCGCGACAGTCGATTCCTTCAGACCGATCGCGACGTACACGCAGATGACGCCGGAGTTCTTCTGGTTGATGATCGTATCGAGGGCGATCGCCGTCTTACCCGTCTTACGGTCGCCAATGATCAGTTCGCGCTGACCACGGCCGATCGGAATCATGGAGTCGATGGCCTTGATGCCCGTCTGCAGCGGCTGGTTGACGGGCTGTCGCTGAGCGATGCCCGGCGCCTTGAATTCGAGCGGCCAGGTGTTGTCGCTGTGGATGGCGCCCTTGCCGTCCAGCGGACGACCCAGCGGATCGACGACGCGGCCGATCATGGCCTCACCGACGGGCACGCTCAACAGACGTCCCGTCGACTTGACGGTCTCGCCTTCGCGAATGCCGAGGTAGTCGCCGAGGACGACGACACCTACGGAGTTTTCCTCCAGGTTCATGACCTGGCCGATGGCGCCGTTTTCGAATTCGACCATTTCGCCGGCCATGGCGCGACCGAGGCCGTAGATCTGGGCGACACCGTCGCCGACGCTGATAACGCGTCCGACTTCGGCGGAATCAAGCTGCTCGGAGTACTGAGCGATTTCCTGCTTGATCACTGACGTGATTTCGTCGACTTGAATTCTCATGAATTACCCTTCCGTCACAAATCGCGTCGTATCGCCGCGAATAATCTGATCACTGGTCGCATGCAGGGCGGATCGCATCTGTCGCAGCCGCCGACGTAGACTCAAATCAAACAATCGATCGCGTACCTGCACGCGCAGTCCGCCGATCAGCGCCGGATCCACGCTCTCGTCGAGGATCGCTTCGAACCCCGTCAGGCGTTTCACTTCGGCCTTCAGTTTCTCACGTTGTTCGTCATTCAGAGGGACAACCGACATGACCTGGACCCGCTCGCGGCCCGCACGGGCGTTGAGCTTCGCCTGGAACGCGTCGCAGACCGCCGGAAGGATGGCCGCGCGCCATCGATCATTGAGCACGAGCATCAGGTTGAGAATCAGCGTATCCACGCGATTCTCACTGAATGCCCTGCGGATGCTCTCGCGCCGCGCGTCGTCATCGATGGCGGCCGAGCTCATCATCGCGGCGAACTCGGGCGAGTCGTTCCAAAGCTGGCGCACTTCGGCCAGTTGAGCGGCGATGTCCGCCGTCTTTCCGGCGTCGTCCGCGGCCTGGAGCAGGCTCTCCGCGTAAACCGCGGCGGCCGGCGACATGTTGTGATCAGTTGCCATTGAGCGTCTTCTCGCTGTCAGTCCCAATGTGTCAGCGGGCACTCGACCCGCTCACGCGTTCCGGCGGCCCTCCCCGGGCGTCCGCCGGAAAACCGAGACCTAGTTGTTCATCTTGGTCAGTTCCGCGATCGATTCGTTGATCAGCGTTTCGTGATCGCCCGCGTTCAGTTCCCGCTGGATCATCCGGCCGGCGACCATCGTCGAGATCGCGACGGTCTGATCGTGCAGCTTCTGCAGGGCGTCGTTCCGTGCGAGTTCGATTTCGCGCTTGGCGCGATCGGCGACGGCTTCCGCCTCCGCCTTGGCCTCGGAAACGATGCGCTTTCGCATCTCCTCCGCGTCCCGGCGGCCTTCTTCCACTACCGCTGCGGCTTCCTGCTGGGACTTCTTCAGCTTCTCTTCGAACTCGGCCTGTTGCTGTTGCGCCTTCTCACGCTCGCGCTTCGCCTCTTCCAGCGAAGTGCGAATAAACGCCTCACGCTCGTTCAGGCCCTTGAGGATGGGCTTCCATGCGGCGACCCGCAGGATGACGAGCAGCACGACGAACACAGCGATCGACCAGATCGCAGCGCCGAAATCCCAGTGGAGCAGGCCCGGCTTCTCGTGGCCGCCATGATCGGCGCCATCTGCGTGGCCGGCGTCGCTCCCGTGGGCCGCCGTCGTCTCACTGGCGCCGTGGCCGGGCTCTTCCGCGAAAACGGGGATCGACGAAACGCCGCAGGTCGCCAGCAGCATCGTCAGGATGATCAGAGGCTTTCGTGCCATCAGTATCCTCAGGTGATAAGTAGTTCGATTCGTCATACGGTCCCTCGGTTCGCCGAATGACGGCGAACCGAGGGACGCGCAGACATCCACAATCGTCGGCGATCAGCCGCCCGTGACCATCTTGGCCAGCGAGCCGGCGACGCCGTTTGCGACGACCAGCGCGAAGAAGGTGAAACCTTCGATGAGGGCCGCCGCGATGATCAGCGACGTAAAGATTCGACCACCGGCCTCCGGCTGGCGAGCGATACCACTGACCGCTTCACCGGCGAGATGACCGATACCCTTGGCGGCGCCCATCGTGACGAGACCGGCGCCAAGGCCGGCGCCAAGAGCCACAAGACCCTTGTCGCCGAAGAGCATCGTGCCTTCTGCAAGCAATTCCATCATTGTCCAAACTCCTCTACGGCGACCCGCGGCCGCCTGCTATGAATGTTGTTGACGGCGTTCAAGTCGAGTAAGGCCAGGGCGCCGACTACCCCAACCGCGCTTCGTTGTCGCGCCACGGACTTCCGCGGCGATTGACTGCAAGACACACCTTCACACGTCGCGCTCCAGCGAGGCCGTGGCCTCCGTCGCGACTTAGTGCTCCGGCGACACGGACGCGCCGATGAACAGCGTCGTCAGGAATACGAACACGTAGGCCTGAAGGAAGGCCACGAACAACTCCAGGCAGCTGAGTCCCGCACAACCGAGAACAACGGCCACGCCGACGGACGACTGCTGGGCGACGGTCTTCAACGCGATCGCCAGGGCGAGAATCGACGCGAGGACGACGTGCCCGGCAACCATATTGGCGAACAAACGAATGGCCAGCGCGAAGGGCTTGACCACGGCGCCGATGCCTTCGAGCAGAAGGAGCATCGCCCACATCAGGAAGTCGGCAACCACAAGGAACATCGAGCCCAGTCCGTCAACCTTCTCCGGCATCAGCACGTGCGGCGCAAAATTCCATACATAAAGAACAGGCGCCATGAAAATCGCAATGACGGGCGACTTGCCCGCGGCATGCGACTGATGGGCGGGATGCTCGGCGTCGTGCGCCAGGCCATAGGAGTGGCCTTCGCCATGCATCGCATGCGCTTCGTCGTGGTTGTGATGATGCCCGTAGGTGCCGGCGACGAGGTCCTGAAAGACCTCCTTGGCGCCGGAGAAATGAATCATGATGAACGCGCAGATCGCCAGGCCCGCCGTGATCATGATGTTGCCGGTCGCCGTGCCACCCAGGTGCTGCACCTTGCCACCGGTAATCACTGCGATGATGTCGGCCAAAGGGATCATGCCGAGCAGGTTGCACGTCAGAATGTAGAAGAAGAGTGTCCAGAGGAACGGCATGAACCGATCCGTCTTCGTGTCGAGCACGGGGCGCACGACTTCATTTCGGATGAACTGCATGACGGCTTCGATGGCGTTAGTGAAACCGCGCGGGATGATCTGATCCGCCCCCCGCGCCGTCATCGCCGCATACCTGCGGCCCAGGATGGGGAACAGCAGCAGGAGAATCACGGCGGCGACGAGCGTCATCAGCAGGTGATTCGTGAAAAACGTGTCGTGGGGACTGAACTCGATGAGCCCGATCGGGTCCTTCCACGTGATATCCCAGTGCTTGAGCTTCTCCTCGAACAGCCGGTGCGGAAGCACGTGATCGAGCGGGTCACTGGATGCGAACATCAAACCGGTCACGAAGTCGCTCCGTCATTTTCTTTCGGCGTCACGCGATAGTAGCGCTTCACAGCGAGCACGCCGAAGGTGGTTTCGATGGCCAGTAGTACGATATAAAAAACCGGCGCCCAGAAGAGAAAGGACGCCATGTGCGGTTGATACAGGATCTGATACGCGACGAGCGCTGTCATCGTCAGAAGTAAGCGAATGACCGTGCCGCCGAAGGCCGCCTGTCCGATGTAGTCGGGGAATTTCACGGCGACAATCGCCAACGGAATCAGAGCGGCCAGTGAAGCGCCGCCACACAGGAACGCGATGGCGAAAAGGCTCGTGCGTCCCTCGTCGCCCCATCTGTCGACGGACGGCGTGATTCCGACTGCGACGATCGCCGCGATCGCAGCCAGGAGGCACAACGCACACATGAGAGCCAGCTTCAACGCCCAATCACCCGTTCAGCTTGTCGAGTTGGCGGATCATGACGAACAACCCCAACCCGAGCCCCAACATCAGGCCGACCAGCAACAGCCACGGATCGGTCCCGTATTTTTCATCCGCCTTGTGACCGATGAATCCAAGCACGCCCAGACACGCAACAAACTCAGTCACGACGCCGCTGTATCGCATCGCCTGCGCGATGAACCTGGCGTCCTGGTTGCGTTTTGGCGGCTTGGGAGACTCCTCCATCGGACTTTGTGAAAAAAAGCACGAAGTCAGAGAAAAAAAACAGGGCAAACCACTTCGCCCCGATTTCTGACCACACCCCCGAAATTTCACCGCGGGGGCGCGGAGTCTAGCCGGGACTCTCAAGAAGTGTCAATAGCGGACGCGTGAAGCTCCGATAGCTTTCGACGCCGTTCGATGATCCCCGATTCGAAGCCCGGGCCGCAACCGCGTTCATGAGCGCGATCGTGACGACCGCCGGCCGGGCGCTTGACCATTCCGCCACACGCCTACAATCCGGGGATGGAACCCGCCTTGCGCCAACTGACGAAGAATCTCGCCCGCCTGGCCACGAATTATGACATGACGGGCGAATGGCCGGACGACGCGATTGCACACCTCACCAAGGCCGGCGCCTGGGCCTGGGTCATCCCCGAGCAATATGGCGGCATCCAGCTCGATCCCGTGTCGATGGTGCGAGGCTACGAGGCCGTCGCGGCCGGCAGCCTCGCCTGCCTGCTGATCCTCTCCCAGCGGGACGGCGCCTGCGAATTCATCGCCTCCTGCGAACGAGCCGACGTCAAGGATCACTGGCTCCCCCTGCTGTGCAAACACAAGCTCATGACGTCGATCGGCATCAGTCAATTGACGACGAGTCAACGACGTGGCGCCGCCCTGAAGGCCAGGGCCCACGGCGACGGGTTCATTCTGAACGGCGTGATGCCGTGGGTCACGGCGGCCGAGAAGTGCGACTTCATTGTGACCGGCGCCATGATGGAGGATGGACAACAGATTCTGGCAATGACGCCGACGACTCTGAAAGGTCTTCATGTCGATCCGGCGATGCGGCTGATGGCGCTGGAGTCGAGCCGAACCTCCGAGGTCTACCTCAAGGACGTTCACATCGGTCCCGAACTGGTCCTCCGCGGTCCCGAGGAGAATGCGCTTCAGCGACGGATGCCCGTCAAGTCACTGGTCGTGTCGTCGGCAGGGCTTGGACTCGCCGGCGCCCTCATCAACAAGATCCAGCGCCACTCGCGAGACGCGTCGAACGAGCTGCTGATGCTCGCGGAAGACGCCTACGCCCGCTACACGGCCGTTCGCGAACGGATCTACAAGGCGGCCCAGCAGCTCAGGCAGGACGCCGATATTCCCAAGACGGAAATCCGCGTCGCCGTGAACGAACTGCTGATGCGGCTGGCGATCACGTCGATGACATTCGCCAAGGGCTCCGGCTTCATCCGGCAGCGCGACGCGCAGCGCCTGGTTCGTGAAGCGATGTTCTTCCTCGTCTGGTCCGCGACGGATGACGTCCGCGCAAAGACGTTGTCGCGATTCCTGGACACGCCCTTCCCGGATTCCAAATCGCTTCAGGCCTGACGCGCTCAGGCGCCACGCGTAAAAAGAAAAACGTCCCGCACAGCTGAGTTGCGCTCGTAAAGAGCGGCTCAACCGTACGGGACTGTGTGCAGGTACTGTCAGAAAACGCCGCGATTACGGCAGGTCGATGTAACCGAGCGTCGTGTCGGAATTTCGACCCGTCTTGTAGGCGACGATGTCATTGCTTGCGTGGGCGTCCGACGCCCGAACCATGTCGGCGGAATCGTCCGGATCCGTCAGCAGAACGAAGGTCCCGCCCGTGCCGACGTGGAGCCACTCGCCCGTGCCGATGCTGTCGACACCGCAGAGGAAGTAGTAGCTGCCATCCGGCGGAATCGTGCAGGCCTGCGCCCAGCCGATGCGACCCAGGTTGTCTGTCCCCGCCGTGACGCGGGCCTCTTCGTCACCCGCCAGCGTCGGATTGAGATCCGCCGTTGTGCCGATGCCGGAGCGATAGTCGGAACCGACCGAATCGAGAGCGTCGCGATCGACGTAGTAGATGTACTTGCCCGTGGCGTTGAGGCAGAGATTGACAGCCGCTTCCGTCACGCCCATGTCCATGACGCTGCCGTCGGAGGCGTCGAGCATCTTCGCCCGCGTGCTGCCGTTTTCGAAGGCGTGATAGAAGATCATTCCATCCTTGAAGGACATCTGCGTGTCCTGGATGCCACCCTCGCCCGAGACGTCGTACATCTGCGGCGCCGTGTTCGGGTTGTCGATGTCGTACACGTAGAAGATGTCATTGTCGGCGACGGCGACCATCTTGTTGGCGGCGTCGACGTCAATCTGGTCAGGCTGCGATGCGGGATTCGTTCCGAAGGCGATGATGCTCGGCGTTGCGCCGGACACATCGACCACTTTGACGATCTTGCCGTCTGTGACTTCGCCGTCGTCGCTCATCGTGGCGACGTAGTTGCCGTCCGCGCGGATGTGGCCCTGCGACTGCACGCCGACGGGGATGTTCTGAAGCCGGATGTCCGTCACGGCGATGTCCGACGTCGTGTCATCCTCCGTGTTGAACACGTGCAGCGTGAAGTCGGCGCTCTTGATCCAGATGATCTTCTTGCCGGCGACGGCGAATGCGCTCGCCCGATAGTCGGCGGAGTTCGTCACGCCACGGCCCGCCGTGTCGCCCTTCCGGATCCAGTCGACGCCGGAGAATCCGCCCGTACCGTAGGCGATGATGCCGTCACCCGCCGCGACGCGGGCGCTGTTGTGAACTTCGATGCCAGTGTTCACCGGCGTCAGGCTGCTCGGCGTGCCGCCGGTGTTGTCGTTGCCGTTGGTGTTGCCGGTGTTGTCATTACCGTTCGTGTTGCCGGTCATGCCGCCATTCATGGGGCAGTCCCCCGCCATGCCCATGAACAGCGCCGCTCCCATGACGAGGGAACGCGCGATGAACTTTCGATACGATCTTGCTGTCATTCTTGATGTGTCTCCTCAAACAGAAAAAATGAACACGTGCTTGCGAGGAATGTCCGCCGAAGTCCGACGGGATTTCGCATGATGAGGTCCCTGCACACGTGCTGCTCAAAGTGATGCGCCGCGCGTTCGAACCACGCCGGTCCCGCTCACTCGCGCCACCTTCCGTCTGAAAATGCGACAGCTCGGTGGCGAAGGGCCAGATTTTGTCTGTTTTTGTTGATTCGGCGCGCCGGGGCGCCCCGTGATCAGGCGGGATTGAGGCCGACTTCAGAAGACTCGTCGTCGTGATTGACGCGGATGACCGTCAGCCGATACCACTTGCCTTCAGGCGACAACAGAAGTCGCGAATTGCCGGCCGCCATATCTCGGATCCGCTGAATCCGCTTATCGCCCTCATAGAGGTCGAAATCGGCGGTTCCGTCCGATGTGGTGCCGCGCAGGCGGATCTTGACGCCGTCCACACTGACCACTTCCCGATCCGCATCGCGCGAGAGATCATGCCGCATGAGATAGGTTGCGGACGCCGCATCGGCCGCGGAAGCCGTTTCCGCGGCGGCTTCCCGGGGACGCCGGCCTCTCGGCGCCGCGTCCGGATCCGGATCCGGGGCCGCCTCAGGCAATTCGGCTCGCCGGGCCGGCGTTTCGGGCGAAACCTGGATTGTCAGGACCTTGCCCCCCGTCTTCTTCCATTCGCGTTTCACACCCGCAAGCATGGCGCCGTAGTCTCGCTCGAGGTCGTCATAGAAAGACAGCGCCTCGGATCGATCCGGCTGGATGGCCAGGGCCCGCATGCACGCCTTCCACGCCTCGTCATACCGCCCTTCGGCCCTCGCAAGCCTGGCGTCATTGACCCAATGGGCGGCCGCCAGCGGACCGAGCCGTCGAAGGGCCCGATCGTAGGTCGCGTTGTCCGGATTGGACTGAGCGGCCTTCGCGTAGTAGGCGTACGCGAGGTGGGCCTCGCCGCGTTTTTCCGCTTCGATGCCCTGCTTGTAGGCGTTGTGGCCCGCGCATCCCCCAACGAATGCGGCAAGCAGCGCCATGCCGATGAATCGATATCTGTTCAGAAGGTTGCGGTGTTGCATGGCTGGTTTCCGCCGCCTCACCGGGCGATTGGGGCGTCCGCGTTTTCGCCGGAATCGCCTTTGCCAGAATCAACGTCTAGTCGCCGCTCGACAGCGCGATCGGCGCGTCGGTCTCCGCATTCGTCGCGGCCAGCGCGCCCCAGCTCAGGGGACGATCGAGCGGATGCGGCCGATCTCGGAACAGGCGCGGCGCGATGACGTGCTGAACAAACTCCGCCGACGTCACAGTCGTATGCCCGCCGTCCCAGTCATACTGGAGAAACGACGCCCGCCACGGAAGATTGTATACGCGATCGTAGGCGTTCCGTCCGACGACGCCGCCTCGACCAAGGAAGACAAAACCGGAAAGCCCGACGGGCGGACCGTCGCCACCGTCGGCGTTCGTCACAATGGCCTTCAGAATGCCATCGTGAGGACTCGTCGTTGCGTATAGCCGGCCCGTGACGTTGTTCATTACGGGCGTCAGGTCCCTCGACGCCCCGACGGAGGACGAGAACAGGACGATGTGGTCCACCTTGACGCCCTGCGCCAGTTCCTCCACCGCGTTGAGCACGACGGCCGTGCCGGCGGAGAGTCCCATGACGTAGATCGGCTCATTGGGCGACGCGCGACGGGCGTCCTCGATCTGTCGGGCGAGCCCTCTGGCCACAAGGCTGCTTCTCGCCGTGATCAGATGATCCGTCGTTGGTCCGAGGTAGGAACTCCAGGCGTAGTTCCTGAAGCGTCCTCGAAACCCCGCCTGATGCAGTCCGGATTTGACCGAACTCGCGCTGGCGTACCAACCGGCGCCCTCGCAGTAGAAGACTGTCGGCTGCGGTCGCGCCTCGGAGCAGCCGATCGGCGCGCAGGCGCACACGACCGCCAGCAGCGTCGCGAACCCCCCGGCAGGCGTCATTCGGAATCGTCGAATCACGTTAGACTTAGCGCGGCGTCTCAGACACCGCCGGGCTCGGGGATGTCCCAACCCTTGTCCTTCTCGCGCTGCTGAATCTGCTCGAGCGAGAGGGCGCCCGCAAGCGGGTCCTTCTTTTCCGTGATGTTCGTGCCGCCGCTGAAGAGCTCAGCGTTCTTCGCGGTCCACTCGGCATACGGCTCCGGCAGTTCCTCTTCCGTGTAGATTGCGTGAATCGGGCACTCGGGCACGCAGAGACCACAATCGATGCATGTGTCCGGATCGATCACCAGCATGGCGGGGTTTTCCGTTTCCCAGAAACACTCGACCGGACAGACGGTCGCGCAATCGGTGTACCGGCAGTCCACGCATCGTTCAGTCACGACATGGGTCATGGCAAAATTCTCCCACCTTCGACCAGTGGCGGCGCCGTCCGGAGCGACCGTCCACGAGAGTTCACAAATCCGGACCGTTTTTATGTCACAGTTTCGCCGCCTCGTCAACCGGAATTGTCGATTGATCTTATTGCGAATTCGGGGCTTGCGTCCCCGGACGCCTTGCGGCACGCTTCCGCGTCTCGACGACCGCTGATGACGCCGGGCGTCGGCGGAGGATGACGACAGCATGGCTGAAATGCGCTACGACAATTTTCTGGGCCTGGAGCCACGTTACAGCGACCCTAAAAAATCCCGGTACGCCGTCCTGCCGATCCCGTACGACGCGACGACCAGCTTCCTCGGCGGGACGCGAAACGGTCCGCGGGCGATTCTCTCGGCCAGCCAGCAGGTGGAGTGGTTCGACGAGGAATTTGAAAAGGAATTTCATCGCGTCGGCATTCACACGCTCGACCCGATTGCGCCGAACGCCGCGGGCCCCGAGGCGATGCACAATGACATCTATCGTGTCGCCAGGCGCGTGGTGGGCGCCGGCAGGTTCCTGATCGGACTTGGCGGGGAACACTCGATCACGAGCGCCCTTGTGAAGGCCGTCATGTCGAAACATCGAAGCGTCAGCGTGCTTCAGATTGATGCGCACGCCGACCTGCGAGACGAATACGAGGGCACGCCCTACAGCCACGCGAGTGTGATGCGGCGTGTGCTGGAACTCGGAGTCCCGATCGTTCCGGTGGGCATTCGCAACTACAGCCTCGACGAACATCGATTCATGAAGCGCCGCGGATTCTCGCCGATCTCGGCCCGCGAGACGCGCGAGAATCCCGAGTGGATCGAACAGGCGATTTCATCACTCACTGACAACGTCTATATCACGGTCGACATTGACGGATTCGATCCCGCGTACGCGCCGGGAACAGGCACGCCGGAACCCGGCGGGCTCGACTGGTTCCAGGTGACGGACCTGCTCCGGGCCGTCGCGATGGAACGCACCATCGTCGGCGCCGACGTCGTGGAAGTCGCGCCGCAACCGGGGTCCGTTCAGACCGAATTCCTCGCCGCAAAACTCATCTACAAACTCATTGCACAAATTGAATCGCTGATGACCTAACGTCAATGTGACCTATGTCATAGACGTGTCTTCGGTAATGCGCTTCATTTGTCGTCCGGACGTCCAATCCGCCAGCCCGCTGACTTCGATCGGCGGCGTAACGTTCGCATTGCGCAATCAATACGTGCATAGCCTATCGGTATAATTTCGCCGATATGTGGCAAGAACACCGTGGGATTTTGGCATGATCAGGCAATAGAGAGGTCCGCAAATTCTTACGCGCATGTGAGGAATTGCGGGGCCTGAACTGGAAACGATTCTTGTCGCAGCCGGTCTTTACGAGTCATGTCGAATTTGAAAAACGGCGTCACTGACACGGTCCCGACCGACAGGTGACAGAGACGCCGCACTGGGCCGGCTGAGGCGGAATCAGGTCGCTGATCCCCTGGGGCCATGAGGCGTTCGGTTAGATCAAGATGTCTCTCCGCGCCCCTCAAATGAAAGCGAGCAGACGTCATGATGTTTGTGAACCGCCGCGTTTACCTCGTGGATTCGGATGCTGAGTCACGAAGCGCGCTGAGCCGCGTCTTCAACACAGTTCACCTGCACAGCGTGGAGTGTGAATCCGCCGAGGACTTTCTGAAGGCGTACGATCCGCAGATCGACTCGTGCGTCGTCCTGGAGGTCCGCCTCCCCGGCATGACGGGGCTTGCCCTGCAGAAACGACTGAACCAGAAGGAAGTGCCGATCCCGATTCTCTTCGTGACGGGACACGCGGACGTCGCCACGGCGGTCGAAGCCATTCGCAATGGCGCCGACGATTTCCTCCAGAAACCCGTCGAGCCTCAGCGGCTCATCGATCGCATCCATCTTGCGTTCGAACGCAACCAGGCGACGCGCGAACGGGCCATGTGCCGCGAAGAGTGCAAACGAACCCTCGCACAGCTCACGCGCCGCGAAAACCAGGTGCTGATGGAACTCGTGCAGGGTCGCAGCAATCGTGTGATCGCCGAGGCGCTCGGCATCCGTGAACGAACGGTCGAGGCGCATCGCGCCGGCATCATGCGCAAACTCAAGGCGCACTCGATTGTCGATGTCGTCCGCTGCGCATTCGCCGCCGGTGTGGATGACCCGGCCCGGCCCGTGAATGACAGCAAGTCGGCGCCTGTCGAGTCCTACAGCGAGAACACCGTGATGCGTTCGTTTGCATAGACGTTGATTTCGCCGGCGATCGTCAGGCCCGCCTCGACAATCCGCTTCGCATCGAGCGATGTGTGTTGCAGCAGCGCGCGTGTCGCGGCCAGAGCGCAGACGCCGCCACTGCCGATTGCGATGATTCCATCCGACGGCTCGATCACATCCCCATTGCCGCCGATGATCAGACTCGTCTCGGCGTCGGCCACGGCCAGCAGACTCTCGAGGCGACGAAGCACACGATCTGTCCGCCAGTCCTTGGCAAGTTCAATCGCCGCGCGACGCGTATTCCCTTTGAATTCCTCGAGTTTTCCCTCGAATCGATCCAGCAGCGCAAAGGCGTCCGCCGCCGAGCCGGCGAATCCCGCCAGGACCTTGTCCTTGTGCAGCCGGCGAACCTTCACGGCGTCCGCCTTCACGATGGAATCGCCAAGCGTCACCTGGCCGTCGCCCCCCATGGCGACGTGGCCGTCGCGCCGGACCGAAAGAATCGTGGTCGATCGAAAACGTGGATGATTGGGCATCGTGTCTCTGCTCGTTCAGGTGTGTCGTCGTCTCAGTCCGGACACGGTACCTTCTGTCCCGCGCGATGGCAATGCGAACGACTGAGGCCCGAGCGAACGTCCGTCGCGTCGGGCCTCCGTCCGGCAGCGCCTGAGACCCGGGCGCGACCTGGATGCGTGACTGGTTCAGATTCTCGCGCCTAGCTCTGCGGCAGCAGAATGTAGGCCATCTGGTTATTCGTCAGCGTTCGGAACGCACAGATCGCGTTGCTCGTGACGATCTCCGTCGCTTCGACACCATCGGGATCGACATTGGCGTGTTGCGACGCCGAGGCCGGAAACGCGACGAAGGCGCCGCCATTCCTGCTGACCTGAAGATACTCGGCCAGGTTCGGGGCGCCACCGCCGGCCAGGAATCGGAATCGACCGTCCTTCGTGATGGCCAGCGTCAGACCGTAACCGATGAGTCCGTCCTCGCGGGTATCGGCGATCAGCGTGTCGGTGTCGTGCGTTTCGGTGATCGTGATGGCGCCGTTCACCTCGCCCCAGATGCTGCGGGCGACTTGATTCGTGATGATGTCGTCATCCGTCTGGTGCGTGAAGTACCCGAACTGGCCCGCCAGGAGATAGACGCTCGCCGGCGCCGCGGGATTCTCCGACAACTCCGTGACAGTGTCGGTTCCGAGATCGGCGATCATGACCATGCGGCGGTTGTCGTTGTCCGTGTTGCGCGAGTGATAGATGACTTTGCCGGCGTCGTACCAGAACTGCTCGGCGTTTGTCGCCCCGCCATCGGACGACACATCGAGCATATGCGGCGCCGCCGTCGGATTGTCCATGTCGTAGAGATAAAAGACGTCCGTCTGCAGGACCAGGATTTCCTTCTCGTCGGCATCGATCGCGCAGAGCACGATCTCCTGGGACGTCCCCTGCTGATCGGGAATGTCCTGCGTGAAGCTCGTGATCACCGGCGAGGCGCCGCTGAAGTCAATGAACTTGATCTTGTGGCCGTCGGAGACGCGATTGTGATCGGCGACGGTCACGATGTACGCTTCGTCCGCCCAGAATTCCATCGTACCCGCGGCGCCGCTGAAATGTGACAGCTGGGTCTCGGGGAGCGCCATCGTGGATTCGTCGCCCGTATTGTGGAGAAAGACGTTTCCATCGAAATCCCGGGCGGCGATCCATCCGTTCGCCACGTTGAATCCACTTTCGACGAGCGTCGCGGAATTTGTCACGCTGTGAACATCCGTCCCCTCCGACGGGATCACATACTCGATTCCACCGTTTTCGCCCGTGCCGACGGCGATGACGTGATCGTCGACGCGAATATCGCCGTCGGCGCTGAGGCCACTCAGGACGATGGAAAGCCCGTTCAAGGCGCCCCCGCCACTTGTGTTGCCATTGTTGTTCGTGGCGCCCATCCCGCCGTTTGACGGGCATTGCGCCCCCGTCCCCGCGGCGATCATCGCGCCGCTCACCAGCAGTGTTGCCATCGTTCGCGAATGTCGTGTCATTTCAAGCTCCTTCGGGCGCCCGGCCTTCGTCGCCGCGCCGCAACAGGAACCGTCCCGTCGGCGGCCCGCCATGGGCGAATCCGACTTCGGCTCCGGAAGAGAACGCGCAGCGGGCGGCGCGCATGGACCAAAGAAGACGCTGAAATTTCGCAGGGGACTTCTGCGCAGATGGATCAGGGGGCGGCCGCGGGCTTGATATCTTCGGCCTGCTTCGTCAGTTCCGTCGAGGAGAGCGGATTGGCCGTGTAGTCGCTGATCAGCGCCTGCGTGACCATGACATCGACCCGACGATTCGCCGCGCGGCGATCATCACTGTAGTTCTGGCGGACAATGGGCTCATAGGATCCCGCCGAGGAGACGCGAATGGCCCTCGGATCCACGCCGAGCGCCACGAGTCGGTCACGGACCGCCCGGGCCCGGGCGTAGCCCAGATCGATGGCGTCTCGATACTGCGACTCCAGTGGGAGCGGCTCGCTTGTGGCGTGACCGCGTATTTCGACCTTGTTGCGCTTGCCCTTGAGTTCCTCGGCGAGCTTCGTTAGCCAGAGTTCCGCGTCGGGTTCCAGTTCGGCGCTGAATCGAGCGAACGCGATGGGACCGCCGACCGTCAGTTCGACGCCGTCCCGAACGCGCTTGACGCGATAGTATTCGCCGTCGAGTCCCGGCTCGTCACTGTGGCCGTAGTTCTTCTTCTCGCGAGGCACGTAGAACGTCTCGAACTTGACCATGAAGCTCTTGAAATCCACCTCGACATCCGGAAAGTAGCCCGTCTGGCCCGACGATCCGAACGCCTTGCGAATCGACTCCAGCGCGGCCATGAACAGCTTGTCACGATCGTCAAAGTTCGCCATCGCCGCAAGGAGAATGAAGAAGCAGAGCAGCAGCGACATCATGTCGCCGTAGGTCAGAACCCAGAGCGGCGCGCCGGCCGGAGGACATTTGCATTTCTTGCCCATGAGCGATTCCGTTCCGCGCTACGCCTTGTTGGCGGCTTCCAGCTGCGCCCGCGCCTTCGGTGTGAGGAACACAACGAGCTTCATCTCCAGCATGCGCGGATTGTCACCCGCCTGGAGCCCGAGGATTCCCGCCTTGGCGATCTCGAGGTAGAGCACCTCTTCGTCGTGCTTCGCGGCGAGTTTGTCGACCAGCGGCAGCGCCAGGAAGTTCGCAATGACGGCGCCATACATCGTGGTCAGCAGAGCGACGGCCATACCGGGACCGATCTTGGTCGGATCGTCCATGTTCTTCAGCATGACGACGAGACCGATGAGTGTTCCGACCATGCCAAACGCCGGCGCGTACTTGCCGAGCATGTCCGGCACGCTCTTGCCCTCGGAGTGCCGCTGATCGATGGCGTCGACTTCCATATCGAGGACCGCTTTGACGGTATCCGCATCGGTTCCGTCGACAACCATCTGAAGACCGTTGGCGAGGAAGGGATCCTTGATGTCGGCGATGGAATTCTGAAGCGACAGGATACCCTCTCGTCGCGCGACATCGGCCAGGGCGACGAGTTGCTTGATGAGCTGCTGTGGTTTGTCCGGCCGATTGAAGAAGGCGACTTTCGCGATGCTTGCAAGCCCCAGGAATCGTTCCAGACGCACTGAGAGCATCGTGACGAAAATGGATCCACCGACGACCATCGCAACGGATGGAATGTCGAGGAAGGCCGTGAGATCGCCATCGGCGCCGCTGAACAGTGAGTAGAACAGCAGACCGAAGGCCGCGACGATTCCGATGACGCTGCCAATATCCATACGACGCTTCGATTCTCCGCTCGGGTCATCGACGCCCGATTCCGGCGTCCCAGGTCACTTCTTCCACGAGGAAAGTGCGCTGGCGTCTCGATCTTCATCGGACCTGCGACGGCCGCGTTCCAGTAATTGGTCGGCCCAAAGACAGCCTCGCGCGGAATCCGCGTACTAGTTGTTCGGAAGGAATCGAGGCGTCGGGCGAGCGTGGACACGAATCTCGGCGCAGAATCGGCCGAACGCTCCGATAACACCGTCATTGGGCCACCGATGACCACGCAATCGCACGGCTAGCCAGCGCCATCGATGCCCGACATCTCGCCAACGAAAAAGGCCCGACGCTCAGCGCGTCGGGCCTTCAGAGGTTCCTGGATTGGAATTGCCGGCGCCCTGGGCCGGTCGCTTCGCCCGCGAGGCGTTACCTGGGAACGACGAGAACCATGCCGGGCTTAAGCCGCGAAGGCGAGCTGACAGTCTCCTTGTTCGCCTCCAGCAGTTCGCGCCATCGCGACGTTGAGCCGAACAGTTCGCGGGCGATGCTGTAGAACGTATCGCCCTTCCTGACGGTATAGCGTCGCTGCGGAGCGACGACGACCGGCGAAGCCGTGGCTCGTCGCACCGTCGCGGAGCGCGACGTGTCGCCGGCGCTCGTCAGCTTGACGACGCTCGACGACTCGACGTCTTCGAGTTTCGGGATGACAAGCTGCCGACCGATGCGGAGCGATCGAGGTCCCTTGATCTCGGGGTTGGCCTTCAGAATGGCGTCGACACGGCGACTCGTCCCGTAGTACTGCATCGAAATATCCGACAACGTGTCGCCGGAGGCGATCGTATGTCGTCGCGGCCAGACATCCATGCGGGGAGGAATCGATCGCGGCTCATCGGCGATCGGCCGGTTCGCCCCGGATTCAGGCCGCGTCGAAACGCGCGGGGCCGTCGGGCCGCTTCGCATGGGCGTGGGCTTGACGGTGGATCGTCCTGTCGTTCGCGTGGCGACGCGAATCGGCCGATTGTCACCCGCCGGCTTCGTCGCATCCCCGGCGCCCGTGGACGGGTTCCTGATTGCGGGATTCGTGGGCTTCGCGCCGCTCGAAGCGACGGCGCCGGGCGCCCCCGCTTCGCTCACCGGCTTGATGTCCGCAGTCGACTGCGAACCGGCCGGCATTCGCGCCGGGGGCACAACAGGCGATCGCGTTTCCGCCGCCGTCGTGATGTCCCTGGATTTTGTGAGGACGAGTGGCGACGCGTTCGTCGTGCGCGGCGTCGCGCGCGATGGCGTCGACGACGATTCCGGCGTCGGCGTCGTCATCACGGGAGCGCCAGTGGCGCCGGCCGTCCGGTCGCCCTGCGACGGTGTCTGGCGGTTTGCCGGAGACAGCGTCGGCTTCACAACGCGCGACCCTGGAGAAGTGGAAGACGCCGCGGGCGACGTGTGTCGTCCCGCGGGCGTCCGGTTTGCATTGGTTGTGGTTCGCGACGCCGCCCCCGCATTTGCCACACGAACCTCGCGACTCGTTGTCGCGCCAGGTCGTGGACTATGCGGATTCCTGCTCGGCTGACCGCTGGTCGCGGGCGTCCGCCCCTTGCGGGGCTTCGCCTCAGACTTCACGTCGGCGGACGCCGTCTTTTCCGGCGTCAGCAGGAGATCGCCATCGGTGCGATCGCTACCGTAAATGAAATACACGCTCGTCGCGGCGACGATGACGAGTCCCGCCGCGATTCCGATTCGCATTTCCGTGCCCATGACATCCTCCTTGACGTCGTTGGCCATCCTGGCCGCTTAGGCTTTGCTCAACTGAGCCCTTCGAAGCAGAAACTGACTTGCAATGCCAACTGAACTGTACGTTCCGATGAGCAGACCCACAAGCAACACGTAGTTGAAGCTGTGAATGCCTTCTCCGCCGAAGACGTACATCACGAAAACGGTAATTATCGACGTCAGCAAAGTCAACACCGTTCTCGACAGTGTCTGATTGATCGAGTCGTTGACCATTTCGACAGTCACTTCCGACTGGCGGCCGCGATTCTCACGAATACGGTCAAACACGATGATCGTGTCGTTGACGGAGTAACCGACAACCGTCAGCAACGCCGCGACCATCGGGAGGTCGATCCGGAAGACTTTATCGATCATGAGCAGGCTGCCGAGCGCCGGCATTTTTTGCGCGATGTAGTAGGTGAACGCCACGGCGGACAGCGCGATCAACACGTCGTGAATAAGGGCCGACACCGCCGCGAGACCCCAGCGGACATTTCCGAACCGAATCCAGACGTAGCCGATGATCAGGAGCCAGCTCAGGGCAAGCGCCAGACCGGCCTGAATCTGCGACTCGCCGGACACCTGCGTGTCGAACTGCGTCACCTGTTCCAGGGACTGCTGGCGCTGAAGGGCCGCCTGGATGAGCTTGACTTCCGGCTCAGCCAGCGACGCCTGCCAGACCGACATGTTGTCGCCCTGGTCGCTCGCGAGGAGCGAAACGTTCTCGTCCGCCACGACGATCAGCACCTTCGAGTAGAGCTCCTCGTCCCCGGTGGCGACGCCGCTCGGGCGTTCAAGACCAAAGACATCCGATTCACGCCAGCCGAACTCCTCGAAACCGGGCTGGAGGCGCATCGCCTTCAGTCGATCGCGCAGCGTGGACAGCGGCTGCGGGGGCGTCAGGTGATCGAGCGCGATCGCGACGCCGCCCTGCCAGTTGGTCAGATCGATGGCCGCCGCGGCCTCGTCACTGAGCGTCAGGCCGAGGGCGCGAGGATCCGTCTGCGTGATCGGGAAGTAGGGATCGTTCGTGTCCGGATCATGGACCATCGTGAAGGCGAGGGCCGGCTTGATCCTGAGATCGTCCTCCATCTTGTCGAGGATGGCCGAGACGACAATTTCCTTTGAAGTCTCACGCGTCACGACAGTGTATGACTTGCCCGCCTCGCCGGCGTCTTCAAAGGCGCTGTTCGTCTGCACCTGGGCGCCCGTGATCGCCAGGGCCGCCCGCGTCAGTCGATCCGACAGCCGCTTCCTGATCTCGTCGGCCGTCGGCGTCTTGGGATCCCGGAGGAACAGCGTCACTTCGCCGGAACCGGCGTCGGCGAATCGGAACGGCTCCGCCTCGCTGAGCTGATCTCCGAGTTCGTCGAGAATGACGGGCTCAAGCCGGATCGCCGGGACGCCGGACGTCAGTTTGACAACGCCATCCGTGTCCGTCACCTCGGCGTTCTTCACCTTTTCGGCGAAGGTCTTCAGGTTGTCGGCGGCGGCGTCGAGCCGCTTCGTGATCTGCGAGGGAATGTCCTCGGCCTTGTCGCCCTTGTCGAACGTGTTGTTTTCGACCAGCTCAAGCTGGGCCGACGTTCCGCCCAGGAACTCGATGTCCATGATCTGATCAGGTTTGAGTCTGAACCCGGCGATGGCGCCGGCCAGGATCAGTGTGCCGGAAATCGCATAGAAAATATGGCGTTTGCCGACCCAGTCGATCTTGGGCACGCCGATGAATTTCATCATCGGCAGTTCCTTCTTGCCGTGATGCATCGCCCGGAAGATGTACATCAGTCCCATCGCCACAACAATGGCGGGCGCCACATCAATCAGCAACGCAAAGCCGAAGCCTCGCGCGACGGAGCCGTGGAGATCTTCCGGCCTGTTCAGGAGATAGCTGAGACCGATGAACGCGAGGCCCACGCCGGCGATCGTGGCGGCGGCGTAGAACGGGAATCGAACGACTTCGCGCGGGATGCTGATCATCGACATGAATTCGAAGAACAGTCGCGTGACGAAGTACGCCGTGAAGATGTTGATGAAGACACCGACGCCGAGGGTCAGACCGAAGCCCTTCACCTGCTCGCTGCCCACCATGTAGAGAATGACACAGGTGAGGATCGTCGTGATGTTCGAGTCGAGAATGGCCCGGAAGGCTCGCTCGTATCCGAGCTTGATCGCCATCCTCAGGGCCGTGCCCTTGGCCGTCTCCTCGCGAATTCGCTCATTGATCAGGACGTTCGCGTCCACGGCCATACCGATGGCGAGGACAAGACCCGCGATACCGGGCAGCGTCATCGTGGCGCCCAGCGTCGCCATCATGGCGCCGATGAGCAGAATGTTGATCGCGACCGCGATGACGGCGATACCGCCGGCGTACAGGTAATAGAACAGCATGAAGATGGCGACGAGGATACCGCCCCACTTGGCGGCCGTCAGACCCGCGGCACGATTGGCCTTACCCAGCGTCGGACCGATGGCTCGAACGCTGATCGGCGGCTCCTTCAGCTTCTGCGGAAGGCTGCCGGCGTTGAGCTTCTTGACCATTTCATTGACTTCATCCGGCGTGAAGTTGCCCTGGATGATACCGTTCGTGCGAATCGCCGAGTTGATGTTGGCGCTGCTGATGGCGCGATCGTCGAGGAAGATGCAGAGCTGTTCGCCGCGATAGAGCGTTGTCAGCTTGACGAACTGGTTACCGCCGATTTCGTCGAGGGTGAATCCGATCGCCGGCCGACCGCTGTCGTCACGTGTGAACCGGGCCGACTTGAGCGACCAGTCCTTCGTATCCGTCTTCTTGTGTATCATCGACGCTTCGTCGGAGATGTTCGCGAGCACGTAGTACTTGTCGCCGAATCGATCGACGACATGAATGCTGCTTTCCTTGATGGCGTTGAAGTTCGACGCCAGCTGATCGGCCTGGACCTTCAGAAAATCCATCGGGTCCTCGATCTCGAACCACGCGTACTCGTCGCCGAGGCTCGCGCGGGGACCTCGCTGCTGGAGAATGTCGCGGTACTCCTTGAAATCGTTTTCCGCGGTTCGCTTCGGCAGGATCCGGAACTCAAGAACGCCGGCGCCGCGAAGCAGTCGCTGCAGGTCCGCCGGATCGAGCCGGCCTTCGCCGCTCTTGTTGGTGTTCAGGTCGTCATACGCCTTGATGATCCCGTCGATGATGTCCTTCTGCGCCGGATGGGCGGCGATGACGGCCTCGAGCCCCTTGATTCTGCCCTCACCGCTGGCCGGCATTTCGAGAAGGACCTGCAGGCGACCGACATCGACGTTGGTCGCGAGCACATCCGCAATCGCGCCGTCGAGGGCCTCTTCGCGGGCCACGAGCGTGTTGATGTTGACGCCCGTCGTCGCCGAATCGACATCAATGTTCATTCGCAGCAGGTTGGCGACGGCTCGATTGTAGTCCGACGTGAGCGTGTTGATGTCCGGCGCCGGTGTCGCCGCCGTATCCGCTTTCACGGCCTCCAGCTCGTCCCACGCGCGGGCGATCGCCTCCAGGAGCGGCTTGCGCGTCGCGACATCCTTCTCGAGCGACGCCATCTGTGCCGTTCGCTCCTCGGCGGGGAGCTTGACCCATTCCGTGATCTGATCCTTCGAGAGGTTCTTTGTCTCGGCCTCGGCCTTGTTGGATTCGTACTGCGACTGCGCCTGCTTGAGATCGTCATACGCCTTGGCGGCGCTGTTCAGCAGCGCGACGCGCTCCTCGATCCCACCCGCCAGATTCTCAAACGCGGCGGGTCGATCGGCGGGCGTTCGCGAGATGGCGGCCACGACCTGATTGCGTCGCAGCAACGTTTCTCGCAGCTGATCCTGATACTTCTCCAGATCCTTTCGCGGTCCCGCTTCTCCTTCAGGCGGCGCCGGCATCTGGATCTCGATGCGATTCGTGCCGACGGGGCGCCACACGAGGTTGAAAACACCCCGCGGGTCCACACGACGCTGCAGGACCTCGATCACGCGCCGGGGCAGCTCTGTTCGATCCGTCCCCTGCATGCCGGTGTTGTCCAGCTCGTACATGAGGCTGTAACCACCGGCCAGGTCGATACCCCACTTGATTTTTTCGTTGATCGGGTTGACCGCCGCCAGGGCAAGGGCCGAAAGGACGGCGACCAGGACTATCTTCCACCAAATATCTCGTTCGTTCATCGCTGGGTACTCGCAGATTGTGAGTTCAAAGATGTTGTCTGAGACTGCCGGCGAGATTCGGGGAACGGCGTGGCGGATGGGCTTCGGCCATCGAGCCAGGCGCCCGAATCGTCGACAGATGAATCATGACTGTGAATGTGCCGCATCAATTCAAGCTGAATGGGAACTTCGTATCCGTCGCGGACGCCAGGGCGCCAAGCCGCATGTGACTGGCCGTCGCGCGTAAGAACCGCAAGGACCTATCGGATCGGCGGCGCATTCGGTTGATGCGAAGTGTGCTTGAATTGTTGAGATGGGACGATTGACTCGTCCTGCGCCGCCACGTGGCTGTGAATTGGCGCCGTCGACAACCAGAGCGGCGTCGGAGATGTCAGTGTCGGCGAACCACCCTGTACCTCAGCGGGTTTGGCGGATGCCGGCGCGATAAACGACGCCCCGCCTTCGTCCGCCCTGACAGGCTGATCATCGGACTTTGAATCTGTTGACCGCGTCCCATCGTCCGTCCGCGAAACATGCTCGATTCGATCGGCGCGATCGCGCCTGCCCCGGGCCGCCATATCGGCGACGGCGGCGGACGGGCTCGGTCCCATAGCAATCGAAGCGATTGCAAGGGTCGCCAGCATGTGGACCTGGATGGAACGCAGAAGTCGACTCATGAGCCGAGAGACTATACCGCAGTTGTGAGATGTTTCAACGGCCGGAAACCCCGCCCCGTTCCGACCGGCGCCATTCCCGGCCCCCACCTTTTCACACTTCAGGGCGCGCGATCCCCGGCGGGCTAGTTCCCCAGCCAGAGGATGTCAGAGATTGTGGCCAGGCCGAGTAACAGGCTCACACAGCCATTCAGCGTAAAAAAGGCGAGATTGACCCTGGAAAGGTCCGTGGGACGCACGACCGACTGTTCGGCCGCAAGAAGAATGGCGGTCACAATCGCCGCCGCCCAGAAGAGCCAGGCAAGGCCAACAACGACGCCGAATGCGACGAGGAGCCCGACTGTCACGACGTGACACCCGCGCGACACCCACAGCGCCCCTGCGATTCCGAGTCGCGCCGGAACGGATTTGAGCCCGTCTCGACGATCCGAATCGATGTCCTGACACGCATAGATGATGTCGAACCCGGCAATCCAGAAGAGCACGCAGCCCGTCAGCAGCAGCGCCGGAACCCCATACGTCTGCGGCGCGATGGCAACCCAGGCGGCCGAGGGCGCGAACGCAATCGCCACGCCCAGGACGAAGTGGGCCAGCGGCGTCACACGCTTCATATAGGAATAGATGGCCAGCAGCGCCAGGGTTGGCGCCGACAGCCAGAGTGGCCAGGGATTATCGCAGAACACAAGAAAGCCGACGCATCCCGCGATGAAAACGACGGCGCTGATGACAAGGAAGATCCACGCCTGTGCCAGCGTGATTCGACCACTGACAAGCGGACGCGTCGCCGTCCGTGGATTCCGGGCATCGATGAGGCGATCAGCGATGCGATTAAATGTCATGGCAAAGCTGCGGGCGGCCACCATGCAGAGCACGATCAGAAGCAGCTGCGTCATCGACGGAAGCCCGGTCGGATTGGATCGGGCCGCGAGGAACGTCGCAATCAGGGCGAATGGCAGCGCAAACACGGAGTGCGAGAACTTGATCATCTCGCCCCATGTGCGTGTCGCGCCGACAATTCCGGCGCCGGGTGAAGAGGATTCCATCGTCAAGAGGCCGTTATCTCCGCCGAAACGCCTCAGCGCTCCCCGCTCGATTCGGCGACACCCTCGGGGCGCCATCGTCGGAAAGTCACTCAGGTTCCGCGGGTAGGATAGCCGATCGATCCCCGATTCGCGCGGCGGACGGAGGTCTCGCGAATGGAACCCGGCCCGGTTCCGTTGAACGACTAGGAAAGCCGGAGCCGCAGCGGCGGGTCACGGCGAGGCGTCGGGCGCCACATCAATTCGGAAATTCACTCGTTCGGAGGACAGCGATGCGCGTGCATGCGGCCCTTGGCCTGTCGGTGGTTCTGACCCCTTTCGTTGTGGCTCACGCAGGGCCGACCATACCGCAGGATGTTCGCTCCCAGGTGAAGACGCTCGTCGATGAGCGAATCTGCCCGGGCGTCATCATCGGACTGATCGACGAAAGTGGCGTCTCGTATTACGCGGAGGGCGGGACCTCGCTGAGTGGCGGAGCGAAGGTCGACGAACGAACAATCTTCGAGATCGGCTCGATCTCAAAGGTCTTTACGGCAATCCTGCTTTGCGATCAGGTTGAGGCGGGAAAGCTCTCGCTCGACGACCCGATCGGCAGGTTCCTCCCACCGGACACGAAGGTTCCCAGCCGGGGCGAACAGCCAATGACGCTTCGCATGCTGGCGACGCATCGCAGCGGTCTGCCGCGCATGCCCGACAATTTTTCCCCGGCCGATCCGGAGAATCCGTACGCCGATTACGGCGAGAAGGACCTGTTCGCCTTCCTGTCGAATCACGAACTCCGACGGGATGTGGGCGCATCGTACGAGTATTCAAACCTGGCGATGGGCCTGCTCGGCCAGTTGCTCGCTCGCGAGTCGGGGAAGACCTACGGCGCCCTGCTCCAGGATCGCGTCGCGCGAACCATGGGCCTGCGGGACACGTGCGTGAATGTCAAAGAGGCGGACCTGCCGCGCTTCAGCGACGGCCACGGCGGAGAACGCAGACAGGCGCATTGGGATTTTGACGCGCTGGCCGGGGCCGGCGCGATTCGCTCCACGGCGAGCGATATGACACGTTTCCTCGCCCTCAACATGGGGCTCGACCACTGTGACATCGACGCGGCCCTGAAGGCGGCGCAGGCGCCGCGCAGCGAGACGGGCTCGCCGGATCTCGACATGGCGCTCGGCTGGCACATCTGGAAGCGGCACGGCGCCGAGATATTCTGGCACAACGGGGGCACGGCGGGCTTCCACAGCTTTTGCGGCTTCAGGCCTGACAAGAAGCTCGGCGTCGTTGTGCTTGCGAATGACTCATACAACATCGACGCAATCGGCCTCCACGCCCTGGAGCCGAAGTTTGAAATGAAGGAAATCGAGAAGTCCGTTCGCGTGGATGGGAAAGTTCTCGATCGCTACGTCGGCTGGTACCTGCTGAATCCGTCGATGCGCATCGAGATCACGCGCGCCGGAGATACGCTAAAGGCCCAGTTGACCGGGCAGGACGCCTACAGCGTGCACCCGATCGCCGAGAACCGATTCGTGTATCGCGTCGTCGCGGCGGAACTGGAATTCGAACGGGCGGCCGACGGCGCTGCGACGGCCGTCGTCCTGCGTCAGAACGGACATGACCAGAGATTTGAGCGGGCGCCGGCCGACTTCAAGCCTCCCGCCGCCCCCAGGGAGATCAGCGTCGATCCGAAGATCCTGGCGTCCTACGTGGGCGTTTACCAACTGGCGCCGGGCGTCGAGTTCGACATCCAGTTGAAGAGCGGCCAATTGATGGCTCGGCTGACAGGCCAGCCGAGCTTCCCGGTATTTGCCGAGTCCGAGACCACGTTCTTCTACAAAGTGGTCGAGGCGAAACTGACCTTCGAAAAGGACGCAACCGGAAAAGTCATCGCGCTGACCCTCCACCAGCACGGTCGAGACCAGCGGGCGGAGAAGACGAAGTAGTCTCTGCGGCGAATTCGGCCTCAGCGAGGCCTGGCCGCATCGAGCCATTGTCTCAGGACGCCGGCAAGCCCCTCGCCAACCCGCTCCTCGTCGCCCACCACGGCGTGGGCGCCGGCGTCGACGAACCCCTTGCTGTGCGCATGCAGCCGGGAACGCACGGCGACGTGAGCCTGCGGCGCCATCTGTCGTACGATCTCGAGGATCGTCATCGCCGTGCCGTGATGCGGAACAGTAATAAGGACGAATTCGGCGCCACGGATGCGCGCGTGCTCCAGAACTTCGTGCTGCGTCGCGTCTCCCACTTCGCCGTGAAAACCCAGCGATTCAGCCTCGCGAGCCCCCTGTCGATTGAGATCGATCACCGCAACGCGCTTGTCGGCGCCCACAAGCGGCCGGACCGCGACCTGACCGGCGGGCCCGAACCCGATGACAACGACTTCGATTTCGCCGGTGCGCGTCGTAGCGCCATCGTTCGTTGGCGACATCGAGCGGGCCCTTCTCGCCAACCACGCGCCAAAGCGGGGCGCAACAGGGACAAGGAACGCCGTCAGGAAGAACGAAGCAATCGCGGAGGAGACGACGATCGCATAGAGGGACTCGGATACCACGCCACTCGCCCGCCCGATCGTTCCGAGAACGAACGCAAATTCACCGATCTGCGCGAGGCAAAGCCCGCTTGCCGTGGCCACCTGCACCGGCTGCCCGAGCGCCATAAAAATGATCGCAACGATAATGAACTTCCCTATCGTGATGAGGAGCGTTGCAGAGGCCACCAGATACCAATGCTCGTAGATCCAAATTGGATCGGCGACCATGCCGGCGGCGCCGAAGAAGAGCGTCAGCAGCACAACGCGCAACGAGGACACATCCGCTCGGATCTGGGTGGCAAACGCCGAGCTTCCCAGCAGCATGCCCGCGACAAACGCGCCGAGCGCGGGCGAAAACCCGGCGGCGTGCGCGGCCCAGGCGGCGCCAAGCCCGGTCACGACGGCGAGAATGACAGTGAGTTCCCGGTTTCGATGGAGGGTCATCGTCCCCAGGGCATAGACGGCGACCTTGTTGAACAGGAAAAGCAGCATCGCCAGCCCGGCGCCGACGGCGCCCAGATAGCACACACGCGTCAACATGACCGCGGGGGCGGCGTCCCCAGCCAACAAGGTCATGAGCATGGCCAGCGGCACAACTGCGACGTCCTGAACAAGCAGGACCGCCAGGCTGTTTCGGCCGTGCGGCGCGTCAATTTCAGCCCGCTCCATCAATGTTCGCAGGACAATCGCCGTACTGCTGAGGGCGACCATGGCGCCCACGGCAATCGACGGTCGCACGCCCAGCCCCAGGGCGCACCCTGTGAACGCCGCCGCCGCAAGCGTCGCGATGACCTGAATCCCACCCGCGCCAAGGGCGCGAGCGCCCAGTGATCGAAGCCGCGTGAATGAGAACTCGAGGCCGAGCGTGTACAGGAGCAGCGCAACGCCCAGCTCGGCGATCGCCTCTATCTCGTGCTGGGATCGGACGACGCCAACGCTCCCAGGGCCTCCGAGCACCATCCCTGCGATGAGATAACCCACGATGGGGCTTTGATCGAAACGCGAAAACAGTCCGCCGAGGACCAGGGAAGCGGCGAGCAGCGCGACGATGTCACCGACAATCGCCCAGAAATCCATGCAAACCCCTTTCCGCGCGAACGTCTGTCGTCGAATTCGCCGTTCGCCTGCGCGCGATCAGATCATAGCTGAGCGTCGCCAACGGCCATCGCCGGCTGCGGCCGGCGCCTTCGGCGCCTTTCAAAACCGCTGAAACATCGCGCCTCGGTTGAAGCCTGTCATTGTTTCAGTATATATTGAAAGTTCAACAGGTTCAGCGCAATCAGGAGGCCTGGTCATGGCGGAATCATCGAAATCGAACGGATCCCAGCCGACACCCCTGGACGCCTCTCGGCAGCTTTTCATCCGCCGATGGGGCGAAATGGGCGGCTACTGGGGCATCAACCGAACAATGGCCGAGATTCACGCCCTGCTCTTCGTCTCCAACGAGCCGGTCTGCACGGACGATGTCATGGATCGGCTCCTCGTTTCGCGCGGAACCGCGTCCACCAACCTCCGGGCGCTCGTCGATTGGGGGCTCATCGAGCGCACACACCTTCGCGGCGACCGACGGGAGTACTTTCTCTGCCGCACCAACGTCTGGGAGATGCTCGAAACGATTATCCAGCAGCGTCGCCGGCGCGAAGTCGAGCCGATCGTGGAGACGATTGAGAAATGCCTGGAAACTGTCGGACCAGCGAAGAAGGGTAAGGCCTCCGAAGAACCCGAAGACGTGACGAAATTCCGATCCCGCCTCGAGGAGATGCAGAACTTTCTTCAGGCGTTCGGAACCATCGTGGACATGATGGTCACACTGGGCCCCCAGGGGCTCGAACGCGTCACGGGCATGATGACGAAGATGATCTGAGCGCCGTGCGGCGTTCACTCATCCGCCGCGACCACCTGAGCCGCGTCGCGTTTGTCATTCGCCTGCTTCAGCGCCGCCTCGATTCTCGCAATCGCCATCGCATTCTGCGGAAACTGCGATTTCATTTCATTCCGGACCAACGTGAAACGATCGACGGCCTCATCGTAGTCGCCCATTCCCTCCGCACATTTCGCGATCGCGTACTCCACATTCAGGACGGGGCGGGCCGTCGGTCCATGGATGGCGGCCTGCATCGCCGCCGACTTTCGGTAATCAGACATGGCCTCCGCATACCGCTTCCTGGCGCGATGGATGTGGCCACGCAGCAGATAGGCGTTCGCCGTTGTTGCGTGTCCCGCCGGCAGGCGTTTCTCGTAGATCTCAATCGCCCTGGCCGTGTGCGTCTCCGCCGGCGCGTAGTTCTGGTCGCGCAGACAGCGGGACGCCATGTGCTCGCTGAGCGTGCCGACGAGCAGGTCATCCTCGGGCAACATGGACTCGGCGAGTTGTAGCGACGCCTCGTAGATCGCGTCCGCCTCGTCAGTGCGATGCAGACTCACAAGGACGCGCGCGAGATCGATCTGCAAACCGAGCTTTCGGCGTGTGTCCGAGAGATTGTCCGGATCCCCCATCCATTGGACGGCCTCCCGGGCATGCGCTTCCGCCTCGTGGAATCGCTCCTGTGCGAAGTCCTGATGCGCGAGCGCCTGCAGCGCCATGGCCAGTTCCGGTCGTACCCACGCCTCGGATTCGGCGTGACGCCGAAGGACATCGACGGCGTGATTCAGCCGATCAGGGTCCGGGCGCTGAGACTGGGCGATCCGCAGACCCGCCAGCGCCACGTCGCAGTTGGCGGCCTGCGGCGAATCGGACCCAAGATGTTGTGCGACAAGTTCGGCCGCGATGCTCAGGTTCCGTTCCGCCTCCGGGTAGTCGCCGCGTTCACGAAAAATGACACCGATTCGATGGCGCATTTCGCCCTCGATGAGCGGGTCAAAGTCGCCGCGATCGAGTTCCGTCGCCAGCGTCTTCATCACCTCGTAGACGGGGACGTCGCCGGCGGGCCCCTCTGACGGCGCCGCGTTCATGAGCACCCAGAGCAGCAGCGACGTGGCGTCCTGAGACGCCTTCGCCATGCGCCGCGCGTCCTGCTCGGCGGAATCCGCTCTCGAATACAGGACGGCAAGCCAGATCGACACGCCCACGAGCAGCGCCATCGCGCCCGCCGCCAGCGCCGACGCCGCACGATGACGCGAAACGAATCGGCGAACGTCGTACAGTACACCGGCGCGCATCGCGGACACGGGTTCCCGACGGAGGTATCGCCGCAGGTCCTCGGCCAGTTCATCGACGGCGCCATACCGATCCGCGGAGCGCCGCGCCAGCGCCTTGAGGAGGATCGCCTCGAGGTCACCCTGCAGTGATCGATTCAGTCGGGCGGGACGCTCGATGTCGGCCTCGCAGACCTGGAGAACGGCGGCGGCAAATCCCAGATCCGACAGATTGTGCGGGCATTCGCCCGTCAGCAACTCGTAGAGCATGGCGCCGATCGAATAGACGTCGCCTCGAACATCCGCGGCGGCCATGGGTTCGCGGACGCGTTCCGGACTCATATATGCGAGCGTCCCGGCGCCGCGCAGCGCGATCGACATGGAGCAGTTCATCGCGCCATCGTCGGAAATCGGCGTCGCAAGTCCGAAGTCAACGATCTTCACAACGCTCCCGACCGGCGAATCCCCGGGGGCGACCGCTTCCGGCGCGCGATCATCGGATCGCCAGTCAACGAGAACGTTGGTCGGCTTGAGATCCCGATGAATCACGCCGTTGCGATGCGCAAAGGAGATCGCGTCGCAAACGACGAGCATGAGTTCGATCCTTCGGGTCAGCGCCGCGTCGCCATTGAAGGTCACGCGATTCAACGGCACGCCGGCCGCGCGTTCCATGACGATGTAGGGCGCCCCCTCGACCGAGACACCCGCGTCCACGAAGCCGGCGATGGCCGGATGACTCAGTCCCGCTAGGACCCCCGCCTCGCGCCGCCACGCTCGCAGCGCCCCTTCGTCCGCCACGCATCGGCGATGCAGCAGTTTCAGCGCAAACCGATCCGAGGCGCCATCGGATCGGACCTCGAAGACCGCGCCTTCACCACCGAAGCCGATCAGACTGAGCAACTCGTAGGGACCGATCCGTGTTCCGCGCATGCGGCTGGAAAGATGACTCGTCCCGCGAGTCGGATCGCCTCGGAAGGCGGAATCCTCCAGGAACGCCCCCATTCGATCGTGGGCGTCGATCATCGCACAAAGGCGATCTCGCATTTCCGCGTCCTCGGCACACCAGCGATCCATGACGACGCTTCGTTCCGTGGCGTCGCATGTGAGGATCTCGCTGAAGGCGGCGTTGATCCGCGCCCATCGATTGTCCATGGCAAATCGTCCTTCCGGCCTGGTCAGTCGTGCGTCATATCATCGAAGAGCCAGGCGCGGGCGAAGGCCCATTCCCGCTTGATTGTCGCCGTGGAGACGCCGAGGATGTCAGAGGCCTCTTTGTTTGTCAGTCCGCCGAAGTACCGAAGCTCGACGACCCTGGCTTTCCGCTCGTCCACATCATGCAGTCGATCGAGCGCCTCATTCAGCCGCAGCAACGCCGGATCAGGCAGCGCCGCCGCGACACGCACATCCACCAGCGACAGCGGGATCTCGCCGCCGCCGCGTTTGGCCGCGTGTCGACGCCGGGCTTGGTCGACGAGGACGGATCGCATCGCGTGCGCGGCGACCGCAAGAAGTCGCCGGGCCGAGTAATCTGGCACATCGTCAGCCGCGATCATGCGCAGGTACGCTTCGTGAACGAGCGATGTCGTCCGGCGCGTGCCGATCCTTTGTTTCTGCAGAAGGAACGATGCCAGGCGTTTCATCTCCGCATACCCGGCGCAGCCGTCCAGCGAGACACATTCCTCTTCTGATGTTCTCGCACCAGAGTCCGCCATGCGGTTCACCCTCGAGTCCGTTGCAGTAAATCATGGGCGGCGTCGATTGCGATCGCCCGTGATCCCTTTGCTCGAAAAACTGCGTCCAGATTCATTGACGGTTCGGAATCGCCGTCAGGCTCAACGTGGTCGCGGGAGCGGACGCGTCCGTTGTGATTAACGACTTTTCATTCCGCGCAGGAGGTGACATCATGCCCAGGAGACATAGTATTTTGGCCGTAGCGCTGGCGGCGGGCGGCCTATTTGTTGTGGCGGCTTCGCAGGCGTTCCATACGTCTGTCGCTGACGCCGCGATGATCGAAGTCGATACGGCGCTGCAACCCATCGGTGGCAAAGTTGGCGCCTGTATCGTCCCCGGAAACGGCTACTGCGCGGAGGTCACGGAACTGGTGTGCCTGCTCATCAACGGCGACTTCCAGGGCCCCGGAACCACATGCCCCCCTGAGCCCAAGGACGATCAGCCGAGTGATCTTGCGCCACAGCCCGTCGGCGGAAAAGTCGGCGCATGCATCGTGCCTGGCAACGGGTACTGCGCGGAAGTCACGGAGCTCGTCTGCCTCCTCATCAACGGTGACTACCAGGGCCCGGGTACATCGTGCCCGCCGGAACCGAAGCACGACTAGTCCTGTCGCGCTCCCTCTTCCCCACACACCAGTCTGCTTCTCATGGGGACCGATCGCCCTCTCCCACGGCGGTCGGTCCCCGAAAACGGACCGCCATCACTTGCGCGCCACGTCGGCGCCCCTGTGAAATCCGGCAAATTGCGGGCCTTCAAGTCACGAAGCGACAAGTCCCGATATTCCATTTATGAGCAATCCGACTCAGGGGGGAAGTGCGCGCCGCGACGACGGTCCATCGACCGCTTAGTCGGCGTTTGTTCTTTTTGCCCCCGGGATCATTGAACTTCTTTTGATCGCGGATCGTAGCGCGATAAGATAAGTCCGAACCTGTGTCCCGCACGGTCGCAATTCACAGCCCAACGGGGCGATGCGGCCATTCGACGTCGGACGCCAGCGCGAGGACGCTCAGGATGAGCGTTCGCCGGGCGACTCGACGGAAACCCGCCAAGCCGCATGGCCTCACAGGGAGGTGAGCCAGAATGTCGCAGATCGTGAACCCCGTCACGAACACTCAAACGGATCGATGCGTCGCCATCCCGACGGACCGACGTCGAGCGCATCAGCATTGGTCAAGCCCGTTCGCCGCCAAGCGCATTCACCTGATCGGCATCGGCGGGTGCGGCATGGCGAGCCTGGGTGGCGTCCTGCTGCGATGCGGCGCCATCGTGTCGGGATCCGACCTGCGGGAATTCGGCGACCAGGCGGCGCTCGAAGAGATGGGCGCCACGATTCGAATCGGGCAGGCGCCGGTCAACATTTCGAAATCCTGCGACCTCGTTGTCTATTCGGCGGCCATTCGCCAGGACAACCCGGAGCTGGTCGAGGCCAAGCGCCGCGTTATCCCATGCGTCAAGTATTCCGAGATGCTCGGACAGGTGATGCGACTGCGAACCGGGCACGCCATCGCGGGCACGCACGGCAAGAGCACGACGACGGCGCTGCTGGCGTACATTCTTCGACGGGCGGGCCTCGATCCGACATTTGTCGTCGGCGCCGGCGTTCGGCAGCTGGGCGGCGGATCCGGTGTCGGTGATGGACCGGACATCATCGTTGAGGCCTGCGAGTTCGATCGCTCGTTTCTCAATCTCGCCCCGAAGTACGCGGCCATTCTCAATATTGAAGAGGACCATCTCGACTGCTTCGACGGCATCGGGGCGATCAACGAGGCGTTCCGCTCCTTCGCATCGCTCGTTCCCGCCGACGGTGTCGTCATCGCAAACGGGGAAGATCGAAATGTTGCCGCGGCGCTGGAGTCAATCGGCGCCCCGATTGAGACATTCGGCTTCGGCGACGAAATGACGTGGCAGGCGCGCGACGTGACGCACGAAGGAGGCCGGTATCGATTCCATCTGACGCGGAACGGCGATCCGTTCCTCGACGTCCGGCTCGACGGCCTGTACGGCCGACACCAGGTCCTGAACGCCACTGTCGCCGCCGCGCTGGCGCATCGCGCAAACGTCGCGCCGGATGCGATTGCCGACGCCCTGCGTACGTTCGAAGGCGCTGATCGTCGAATGAAACACAAGGGCGAGGTCGGCGGCATTCTGATTCTGGACGACTATGGGCATCATCCGACGGAGATTCAGGTCACGCTGCGGGCCGTCAAGGAACGGTTTCCGGATCGCCGCCTCTGGGTCGTTTTCCAGCCGCATCAGCACTCCCGCACGCGCTTCCTGCTGAATGACTTTGCCAGGAGCTTCGGTTCGGCGGATCGCCTGCTGATTCCGGACATCTATTTCGTCCGCGACTCGGAACAGATGCGGGACGCCATCTGTTCGGAGGATCTCGTCAAGCGTGTCCACGCCAATGGCGGCGACGCGACTTACCTGCCCAGGCTTGAAGAGATTACGCAGTACATTGTCGAAAATGCTCGATCGGGCGACGTCGTTCTCACGATGGGCGCCGGTGACGTGTGGAAGATCTCGGATGAACTTGTTCGCCGACTTGCCTGACGGCGTCGTTGAGGTTGACGCCCCTCTCTCGCCGCTCACATGGTTCAGGCTTGGTGGTCGCGCCGACTATCTCATTCGCCCGCAGGATGATGAGCAGCTTTCGCTGATCGTCCGCCGGTGCGAGGAACGCCAGATCCCGATTCACACACTCGGCCTGGGCGCCAACATTCTGGTGCCCGACGAGGGTGTTCGCGGTGTCGTGCTTCGGCTGGACGCCCCCTTCTTCAGCGGGTTTCAGTTGACGGACGAAGCGCTGATCGCCGGCGGCGGCGCCGATATGACGGCGATCGTCAAGCGCTGTGTGCGGGAAGGCCTCGCCGGACTGGAACAGCTCGCGGGCATCCCCGGAACAGTCGGTGGCGGAATCGCCATGAACTGCGGCGGGCGGTACGGCGATATCTCGGCGGCCGTTGTGGCAGCGGAAACGGTCGATCCACATGGAGTTCGGCGCGTCATGACGCCATCCGACCTCGGATTCGGCTATCGCAGGTCCAGCGTCGGCGACAGGATCGTTACGAGAGTGACATTCGGCCTTCAGAAAACCGAGGTCGATACCCTGCGCGCCCGATTCCGCGAAATCTGGGACTACAAACACAGCACGCAGCCATCACTCGGCGCGCTGAGCGTCGGCTGCATCTTCCGCAACCCGGCGGGCGATTCCGCGGGGCGGCTGATTGACTCGGCGGGCCTGAAGGGGCTCCGCATCGGCAGCGCCTTCGTATCCGAACAGCACGCCAATTTCGCAATGGCGGATCGCGGCGGAAATGCGACCGACGTGCGCAGGCTGATCGATTGCGTTCGCGATCGCGTGGAAGATTTCTGCGGCATTCGGCTGGAACCTGAGGTAAAGTTGTGGTGAACCGGGTTCCGCCGGCGACGGCGCGGAATCGGCACGCACGGAGGCTCTCATGGCGGCGACGATCGACGCGGCTGGCATTCGCGAACGGCTCAACCTGAAACGCACAGACGAAAAGCTCGCGATCACTGTTCTGTCCGGTGGACCGGGCGGCGAGCGCGATGTGAGTCTCGACTCGGGACGCTGCGTCGCCGAGGCCCTGCTGGCCCGGGGCCATGACGTGCAGGTGGAGGATATTGCGCCGGACCAGCTCAGCGGCCTGGCGCGCGAAGTCGATTGTGTCTTTGTCGCATTGCACGGCGAGTTCGGTGAAGACGGCGCCGTCCAGCAGATCCTCGAGCGACGGCGCCTCGCCTACTGCGGCAGTGGTCCCGACGGCTGCTCGACGGCCATGAACAAAGCCGCCGCCAAAGAGCGATTCCTGGCGGGCGACATCCCAACGCCGAGGTTCACTGTCGCAACGCGAGAGAACATCCGATCGGCGATGGCCGCCTGGAACCTGCCTGTCGTCGTCAAGCCCGTGTCGAGCGGCAGCAGCCTGTCGTGCTACATCATCAACGACGTCACACAGTTCCGACCGGCGATCGAATCCGTCGTCGAGCAGTTCGGCGCCTGCCTGATCGAACGCTATGTGCCGGGCCTGGAAATCGCCATCGGCGTACTCGGCGATCAGGCGCTGCCGCCGCTGGAAATTCGAACGAGTCGTCCCTTCTACGATTACCAGGCCAAGTATGTCGATGATACTACGGAGTATCGTTTCGACATCGACCTGCCGGCGGAGCTCCTGAAAGAACTCGGCGAGATGAGCGTCAGGGCGCACAATTTGCTCGGCTGCCGCGACTTTTCGCGTGTAGACTGGCGTGTCGATAACAATACGATGCGAGGCTTTGTCCTCGAAGTGAATGTCATTCCGGGAATGACGTCTCACTCGCTGTTTCCAAAGGCCGCGGCGCGCGTCGGTATCGATATGCCGGAGTTGTGCCAGATCCTGGTGGAAATGGCGATTCGACGGAAGTTCTCGGCTTAGCTCGCCTTTACACGCCTGAGGTTCGACGTTGCCGCGCGGTAAGCCCAAGAAAGGTCGGAAGAAAAACGAAGAATCGGCGTTTTCGACTGCGATCGCGCATCTGCTGTCCGAAGAATCGGCGGCGATACGTCGCGGAGCGCTGGTGGCGTTGATCGTCGCTGTCATCGGCGCCTTTGGCGTGATCGGGCTGCGACGCCTTGAAGGCCACGTCCACGCCCTCAACAAGTTTGATCGCGTCCAGCTCTGGATCTACTGGGAAGACTGCCCCTTTTTCCTTCAGGACAATCAGAACGCGCACATCCTGCGCAGCCTGGAACATGAGATCGCCCTCTCCGCGAGCGATACCGTGCTCGACGGCGGTCTGGCGCAGCGCGTTGCTTCCTCCCTGTCTCGCCCCGGCATCGGCTGGGTCCGGCGCGTCAATCGCGTCGTGGTCCGCCCCGACGGGCGCGTGTCGATCAACTGCGACTTCCGCGAGCCGGCGGCTTACGTGGAGGCCGGCAAGTCAACCTGCTATCTCGTGGACAGCGAAGGCGTTCGCCTGCCGGGCAAGTATGCGATCGAGGATTGCGAATCAAGCAGCCTGCTGATGATTCGCGGTGTGCAGGAACCCGAGCCGAATGTCGGTCAGGCCTGGTTGGGCGAGGATCTGTCCTCCGGTCTGAGACTTGTGTCGCTGCTGTATCAGCAGCCGTTCCGGGATCAGGTTGCGAGCATCAACGTCGAGAACTTCGGCGGACGCGTCAGCCCGCGCCAGCCGCATCTGGTCATGGCGACGAATCGGCCCGGATCCCGAATCTGGTGGGGACTGCCGCCGGATGATGAGCGAGGCATCGAGAATTCGGCCCGGCAGAAACTCGCCCTGCTTCAGCAGCTCTACTCGGAAACGGGTCGCATCGACATCAATCAGCCATTTGTCGATATTCGAACGTATCCGAACTCCGTGAGTATTCCACACGCGCCTGCGGGAACGTGATTGACGGGGCGGCCGGGACGCTCTCCATGGGGTTCGCTTCCGTCCCCGCCCACTCAACGGCGATTCCGCCTCAATCGGGCATGGACTACATGCGTTCCAGCGTCTGAATGCCGAGCAGCCCCAATCCGATGCGAAGCGCCCGGGCTGTCAGGTCGCAGAGTCGCATGCGCGACGCGTATGTCTCCACATTGGGCGCCTTAAGGACGGGGCAGTTCTCAAAGAAGACGTTGAACCGGCCGGCAAGGTTGTAGAGGTAATCGCAGAGATAGTTCGGCATGAGCTGCTCGCCGACGGAATCGATCGTGTCGGGAAGCTGAAGAATCGCCAGTGCGAGATCGCGTTCGGCGGGCTCATCCAGTTGAATGGACGCGCTGGCGACATCGGCGTCGTAGGGCGCCTCCTCGCGGCCGCGACGATAGATCGAGCAGATTCTGGCGTAGGCGTAGAGCATGTACACGGCCGTGTTGCCCTGCAGCGCGAGCATCTTGTCCCAGTTGAACACGTAGTCCGTGTTGCGATTCTGACACAGGTCGGCGTATTTCACGGCGCCGATGCCAACGGTCTGCGCAACACTCTCCATTTCCGCCTCAGAGAGCTTCGTCGCGCGCGTCGGGTCATCCTGCATCTTTCCGATGACCTGCCGAGCCCGCTCGACAGCCTCATCCAGCAGCGCCTTGAGTTTGATCGAATCTCCGGATCGCGTTCGGAGCATCTTTCGATCCTCGCCGAGAACCGATCCGAAGGCGACATGTTCAAGCTGGACGGTCCGATCCCCCTTCCGCGTCCAGCCTGTCGCGTGCGCCGTCGGAAAGAGCATCTGGAAATGAAGCTTCTGCGGCGCCCCGACGACGTAGATCACGCGATCGGCGCCAAGTCCGCCACCGAGCCGATCGAGCTGTTCACGCAGCCGCGTCGTCCGGAGCTGCACCGGGTTGTTCTGAGTGTGCGCCACACGATAGAGGATGGCCGCGATGTCGGTCGTGGCATACAGCGAAGCCCCATCGGACTTCTCGATCAGCATTGGCAGCGCGTCGCCCTCGGGTCCCTTGAAGCAGGGAGCTCCGTCCGGCTTTTCGAGAAAGACGCAGATCGCGCCCTGGTCCTCGCGACAGACGGCGCGAACGCCATCCACTTCCCTGCCCGGCGGCGCAAGAATCCGCTTCACTTCGTCGACCACGCCCGGCAGACGGGCGCCGCTCGACTCGATTTCGTGAAGCAGCGGCTGGTAGAAGCTCTCGCCACAGACGTCGCGATCTTCCAGCATGACGCCCAGCTGGCGATAGATCCCCGAGCAGACAATCAGTGTCGCTTCCTTCGCCTTCGTCCAGGCGGCAAGTTCCTGGTCGTTGGATCGATCCGTCTTTCCCTGGAGCATCGCGGCCACGTATCGCGAGAGCTCGGACAGATGCAGGGACTGCCCCGTCTCGGGATTCTGAATCGTCAGCGCGTCATCCCGAAAGTCCTTTGCGGCCTTCTCGATCGCCGACACGTATCTGTACAACGGCAGAAGCGTTTCGAAACTCGGCTCCAGCGCCGCGAGATAAGGCTGAAACTCGACAGCGCCGGACGGGTCATGATTCAGATTGTCCTGATGAATCCGGGCCCGCTCCTTCAGCATCGCAAGTGTCGCGTCGCGATCTGTCGCGGCGTTGGAGAGCGCTTCCGTGATTCGCTGAAAGTCCTCGATCGACTCGCCCTGGCGCCGGGCCATGCACAGATGCCACAGCGCCAGGATGACCATTCCGAACTGCGTCCCCCAGTCGCCCAGGTGATTCTGCCGAATGACATCGTGCCCCTGGAAGCCGATGACGCGGGCAATCACGTCCCCGATCACTGTGCTTCGAAGGTGTCCGACGTGCATCTCCTTCGCCACATTGGGTGACGAATAGTCCACGACGACGCGCAGACGCGCCTCGCCTTCGACAGGTGTGATCCCGAGGCGATCGGCGCCTGTCGCGGGTGGAACCTCCTCCAGCATCCCGGACAGCCGCCCCGTCCGCAGCCGCAGGTTGATGAAACCGGGCCCGGCGACTTCGACGGATTCAAACAGCTGCGACGCCCCCAGGGCGTCGGCGACCGCCTGCGCGATGTCTCGCGGCTTCCGGCCCAGCGCCTTTCCGAGGCTCATCGCGACATTGCATTGATAATCGCCGAACCTGGGGTCCGTTGCCGGTTTGACGAGCGGATCGACGCCGCGTCCGTCGGCGCCAAGCGCCGAAACGAGCGCTTCGCCGATTTCGAAGTGCACCTGGGAGATCAAGGACCGCATGGAGGCCTGTTCCTTACGTTCATCATGGGAGGCGTCGTCGCGAAATCGCATTGGACGACTGTCACGTCCGCGTCGGCCACAGCGGCCGAGCGGCGAATCCGGACATCATCCTCGCCCGTTGCGGGTTTCGCAACCGGCGTCGCAGATGAGCGCAGGCGGGTGGAAAATCGATCAGGTCGCGACAGGCGCGGAACACGGCTGAGGTCGATCGGCGGTCTTCTCGGCGCAGAAGTGACTGACGACGTCGAGCAGGCGCTTCTTGTCGATCGGCTTGCTCAGGAAGTCATTGCAGCCCGCGGCAAGACACGCGTCACGATCCTCGCTGGACGTGCTGGCCGTCAGCGCCACGATCGCCCCGCTGAAATCTCGCCGCCGGAGCTCGCGCGTCGCGTCGACACCGTCGAGAACCGGCATCTGCATGTCCATCAGAACGAGGTCGAACGGCGTTCCATTCTGTTTTGCGGCGAGAGCGCGGTCGACGGCGTCCCGACCATTCTCGACGATAGTGACGCGGAGCCCGGCTTTCTCGAGCATCCGCTGAAGCAGCCGCTGATTGAACACGGCGTCGTCCGCGAGAAGCACGTCGCCACTGACAACCTGTCGATCAGACGCGGCGGCGGCGGCGCGTTCGGCCGCATCTCGGCGCCGAATTTCTGAGGCGACATCGGGCGCCGTCATCGCAACACCGGTCACGTCTCCCGTCGCGATGGTAACAGTGAAGGCGCTTCCGGCGCCGCGAACACTTGTCGCAACGATGTTGCCACCGAGCATACGGGCGCAGTGTCGACTGATGGCGAGCCCCAGTTCCACGCCGCCCGCCTGCGACGATGCGGCGACACTGCTGAACGCGTCGAAAATCGCGCCGATCTTCCGGGCGTCAATCCCCTCACCCGTATCCTCGACAACGAATTCAAGTGCGCTTCGCCCCGCCCGACGTCCATCAATGTTCGCAGGGATGAACCGCATCGTGACGCGCACGTGTCCCTTTGCCGTGAACTTGATCGCGTTGTCGACGAGGTTCTCCAGGATCTGACGCAGTCGTACAGGATCGGACTGGATTCGCGCGGGGACGGGACCATTCACTTCCGTGAGAAGCTGCAGTCCCTTCTCCTCGGCCCGAGTCCGCATGCGTCGATAGGTGTCCAGCAGAATATCGAGCGGGCTGACTTCCTCGACGTCGATGGACATCCGCCCCGTCTCGATTCGCGCGTAGTCCGTGATTTCGTCGATGAGCTGAACAAGCTGTTCGCCACTTCTTCCGATCGCCGTAATCGCATCCGCTCGCTCCTTCAGCGTGAGCGACGCGTCCTTGAGCTGGTCGGCGTATCCGATGACCGCCGTCAGCGGATTGCGCATCTCTAGGCTCATCGTGGCGAAGAAGGCCGACTTCGTGCGATTGGCGTATTCCGCCTCTCCGATGGCGTTGCGCAGTCGCTTCGACAGCGCCGAGGTTCTGAGGCAGTTGTTCACTCGGGCAAGCAGCTCGACCGCTTCGAACGGCTTTCGAACGAAGTCGTTGGCGCCGCCGGCCAGCGCCGCCGTCAGCAGGGAATGGCAGGTTGCCGCTGAAAGGAGAATGATCGGCAGTTCGTCCGGTGTCATCGCCCTGCGAACCACCTGCATGAATTCCAGGCCGTTCATCCTGGACATGAACTGATCCGTGATCACAAGGTCGAACGTCTGGCTCGCAACGAGCTCAAGCGCCGTGGAGCCGTCCTCGGCCTCCATGATGATGGCGCCCTGGGCGCCCAGGGTCCGTCGCAGACATTCGCGAGGCAGCGGACTGTCGTCCACGACGAGAATTCGGCGACCTTCCAGAGCGCTGGTCGGTGTCATGATGTCGCGTACGTATTCCGCGAGCGCGCCGGGCTTGAACCCCTTGTGAATGAAGTGCACGACGCCGTATTGCGATGCGAGCAGTCGCTCATGTTCCGGATCGTGGGAGGTCACGACGATAATGGGCGCTTCCGCCCCGGAGAGCGATTCCGTGATTCGACGACAGATTTCGGCGCCGTCACCATCCGTCAGCACCGTCCCCAGCGTGACCAGCGACGGCTTGTGTGTCGCGGCGATGTCATAGGCCGCCGAGCCACTCGCCGCCTCCATCACGTCGAACTCGGCCGGGTTGAATTCAGCGCGGATGAGATGCCGCATCGTCCGGGAAGGGTCGACGACGAGCACGAGATGCTTCCTGTTCTCCGACATCGTCACGCCACCGCCCTCGCGTGCGCCCGACCCTGACACGCTTGCGCGGCCTCGCCGACACCGGCAGGGCTCCCGGACCGGCGGTTGGACCGCCGCCCCCCGCAAGACGCCATGTCCTCCTAGTCGGGTCGACGAGAGTGTCCGCCTACCAAAATCTGAGGTCGAGCGACGACAACTGTGCGTTATCGCCAAGTGTCTCGGACTGTCGGTCCATTGCGCGGAATCGATCCGTGACAAAGCGATTCGCCGGCGCCTCCGGGCGCCGAGGGATGATCCCTCCGCCGCACTGAGATATTTACGTATTCCCGCACTACATGAGACTCACCGCGGTGGCGGATTCAGACACACGTGCGTCGCGTCGCGCGGCGCCTGCAAGCCCCCCCTGACGCCCTTGGCCTACTCCCAGGGCGGTCCGGACTCAGATTGTCGTGAATACGGCCGACGGTCCGCCAGCCCTTCCGCTTCAGAGACGGCGGATGGTTGGCCTACTGAGGGGCTTGCCGCCCTCACTTTTCGAGGAGCGTTGTCCGCCCCGCCGACCGACCTTTGATATTTCGCCGCGCCGCGCGGCTGGCCAGCCGTTGAGGTCACGGCGTGGTTTCGCGCATGGAACTCGCTACGATACCCTCCGTGCGCCCCACGAAGCCGGCGCGACGAACGACGGACCGACGATGCTCTCTCAGGCTGAACAACAACACGCGGGCGACGACAACGCGCTTTCCCCGCGGGGACTCCCGGAGACGCTCCGGCGACTGAACCAGAAGATCGCCTACCAGAAATCACAGAAGCGTCGCCGCTCGCCCCTTGCGGGTCGCCAGCCGACGGCGTGTCCGGACTGCGAGGCTTCCTGGGTCGGACTGGCCCGTCGCGGCGTCTGCCCGGAATGCGGATTTGTGTACGACGAGAACACGCGCGCCTGGACGGGGCGACGCCGGGCGCGTCTCGGAACGCCGATCCTGATCACGATCGTGGCGCTTGTCGTGGCGATCATGTACTTTCGCGTTCTATGGGTGGCCGCGCCCCTGGCGATCCTGGCGCCGCTCTACCTTGGCTTCACGATCTACGATTTCCTCGTGACGCGTGATGGCCGATTCATTGCCACGACACCGCGAGGGGTTCTGTATCGCATCGGCTCCCACAAGACGCGTACTGTCCCGTGGAATGGCATCGTGCTTGTTGAAGCCACGGCGTACAGGATGCCGATTTTCAAAATCCACCACAAAAAGCGCGCGAAACGCCTGCGGATCAATCGGGCGATTCGCAACTGCCGGGACGGTTGCGCCTTCGCGGCGGCCGTCGAAGACGGCATGAAGCGATACGCCGGCCGCCCCGCGGCGCCGATACGGGTCCCCCCATCGGTCGGCGCCACCGGGCCATCGAAAAACGACTGAGCGCTGCGGCGTTGTTTCCCCACCTGTTGCGATTCTGACTCAGCAACGGTGCGCCGAAGAAGTCGTTGCGCCCCGACGAGATGAACGCGCAGTCACGTGATGCAGACGCGCGCCTGCGGGCGCGGGTTGTCCAATAGGCGTCGCGCGCGATGCGCCTGGGAAGCGTGGGCGCCACGAGGATGCGTCTGTACCGAGCGTAGGGGATCTGTCCGTACCGAGGAGATCAGCGAGCCTCAGCGAGACGTGTGCGTCTCAGGACGACGGGTTGACGCTGAGGAGCGCGTGCTCGCCGCGCAGCTTGACTGCACGCCGATGAGGCGAGCGCGTACCGGAGAGATGGGCGAATTTCGGGAGGTTGCGTTGGTCCCATGACCGGGACTCGGCTCCCGTCGCCGGCGAGCGAATTCGGCGGGCTCGAAGAGGGTTTTGCGCCGTTCGGCGGCTTGACCGATTGTTAACACGGGGTTAGATTCGCCGATCCTGATTGCGGGGTAGAGCAGTTGGCAGCTCGTCGGGCTCATAACCCGGAGGTCGGAGGTTCGAGTCCTCCCCCCGCTAAATGACGTAAGTAACGCAGGTTCAGGAAGTTATCGCCTGACCCTGCGTTTTTTCTTGCGCCGAAATTCGCCAATTGTGGCGTAATTGTGGCGTGACTGTGGCGCGATGTGCAACGCCACCGCAGGGTCTGCCGCTCCGTCAACGGAGACCTGCAATGGCGACCCTATTTCGACGCGGAAAGACCTGGTGGATCTATACGTGCAGCGGAGGACGACGACTCCGGTGGTCCCTCGAGACCACCGATGAGCGAATCGCCAAGCGCAAGCTGCGCAAGATCCAGTTCGAACAGGATACCGGCGACCTCGAGCTCCCCTCCGAGACGCCGATCGACATATTCCTCCAGGCCTACTGCGAACACCTCGAGACCACCCGCAGCCGCAAGGCCTTCAAGAATGATCTGTCTTACCTGCGGATCTTCTTTGGGCCGGTCTGCCCGGCACTCGAACCCAAGGGCACAGGCAATCATCGATTCGATTCGGCTCAGCCGCGGCGCGTGAAAGACCAGCTTGCCCGGCGGCACGTGCGTGTCGGTACGCTCGAACAATTGACCGCCCCGATGATCGAGGCGTTCATCACGCGGCGTATCCGTCTCGATGACATTTCACCCAAGACCGCCAACCGCCAGCGCGAAGTGTTGCACGTGATGTTCAATCACGCGATCCGTCATCACGGATTTCGGTCCCTCGATCGTCGGTTTCCCAATCCGGTGGATGCAGTCACACGGCGACGCGAGGCGGAACAACCGATCCGACACCTGTCGCTCGAAGAGATCGGCGAACAGCTTGATGTCCTCGCAGATCACACCACGATTCAGGTCATGGTCGCGGTGTTCATCTACGCCGGATTGCGTCGCGAAGAGGCGCTCTGGCTGACGCCGCAGGATGTCGATCTCGGATACGGGATGATCCACATTCGACAGAAGGAAGTCGGCGGCGAGCGATGGCGGCCCAAGACCGGCCGCAATCGACGCGTCCCGATCTCCACGAAGCTTCGGTCCTACCTGGAAAAAGTCCAGCTTCGCGTCGGACAGACATGGTTTTTCCTCACGCCGATGGGAAAACGCTGGGATCCGGACAACTTCTCGCACCGCCTGAGGAAGATCAACCGGGAAAACGGACTGCTCTGGTCCTGCCTGGACTATCGGCACACCTTCGGCAGCCAACTCGCGATGAAGGGCGAATCGCTCTTCAAGATCAGTGAGCTGCTTGGCAACAGCCCCGATATCTGCCGCAGGCATTACGCAGCGCTGACTCCGGAGCGAATGCGCGACACGGTGGAATTCGATGCATCGCCGTCACCGCCGCAACTCAGGTATTCGCCCGACATTCCTGCGTAGTCCGAGCGGGCATATGGCGTTCAGGCCAAGACACACGAAGGGAACCAACCATGGGAATGACATTGAACAAGCATGATCGCACCCTGCTCTCTACCCTTGCGGAATACCGAATCATGTCGGTGGATCAGATTGCCGCCTTGCTGCAGCGTAATTCTCGCGGATTGCATCGGAGAATTCGGGCCCTCTACGACGCGGGCCTTGTGCAGAAACACGTGCGTGATGTTGACGGGCGTCGAGGCCGGCCCGCGCATCTGGTCTCCCTGAAAACTCCCGGTTTGAAGGTGCTGCAAGCGGCAGGCGAGTTACCCTGCGACGTGAAGGCCCGCCAGGTGGCTTCGACGGACATCAGCAAGGTTGAACATCAGCTCATGACGAATGGGTTTCGGATTCATCTGGAATCGATGGTTCATTCGATCGATCAGCTGACGACGGAGTTCTTGTCGCCGGAATCTCCATTTCGGCGTCGAGCGACGGATCAATGCTCCGTCGTGCAGGATCGTGTGCTGGTCAATGAATCCTCAGGCCGGACGGTCGAATTCATCCCCGATGGCGTCTTCACGATCACCGACCAACGTGCGGGCAAGTCCCTCCTGTTCTTCCTGGAGGTGGACCGCTCGACCGAACCATTGACCGGCAACAGCCCCGGGGCCCTCCGCCAGAAGATTCGAACCTATCAGACCTACTTCGCGACGAGCGGTTACAAGCGTTACGAGGAAATTCTCGGCACTGCGCTGAACGGGTTTCGGCTGCTGTTCTTCGTTGACACGCCGGCCCGACTCGCAACCGTGTGTCGGCTGGTCCGCGGGCAGGCTCCGCGCGATTTCATTTGGGTGAGCGACGAACCATCCTTGTTTCGGCAGGGCCTGTCGGACTCGATCTGGGTTCGAGGCGGGGATGAACCAAACTCCCGCGAGTCGATCATCGGTCCCAAGCTGGCGGTGAGGATGCAACTCAGTCGCGGCGACTGAGCCGTCGCTGAAGACCAGGTACGGCGTTATTGGGTGAGCCAATCAACTCGGCAGGCCCAAATGACCAGTACCAAAAACCTCCTGGGAGTGTGCCTTAATTGGGCGAATCCCGTCAGCGAATCGTGCTTTTTTGATACCTGCCGAATTCGCGTTACTCAAATCTCGGAAAGGACTTACATGCGGTACCAAAAACCGAATATATACCAGTAAAGGAAGTGATTTGATTGAAACAGGCAGTGTTGATCAGTTCGAGGCGTCGGCGAGTCCGGTCTTTCGGTTTGTAACTAAGAAACTCTCGTCATGCTTGCATGGGAAGCTCAGTCGCGGGGCGGATTCGGGATCGAATTCAAGTGGATCTTGCTGAGCTACAACGTCTGTCTGATCGGTTTGCGTGGGAATCCAGATGAGTCGTCGTGGGCATCGGGGCTGTCGTCATGTCATCTCGTGCCTGCAGCCTGACAGGTAGTCTTCTGAGATTCCGTCATCCAATTTTTCGGCGGTACGGTGGTGTTGCTTGGGATCGCTCGAAGGCTGTATCGGCTTCAGCTGCCGGGTCATGGATGTCACCCGCCCTTCGTTGGTAGGGAATCTAGTGACTTATTTGCCGATGGGTCAAGGTGCCTGAAGACTCGATACCGGAGTAGTACTCGGTTGCCTCTTGAGACGCCCATGTTGTTCCCGTCATGCTCGAAAATCGAATCGACTGATTTCGCCGGTGTCACATGGTGGACTTCCATGGTGTGCGGGTTACAGCCCGGCCATCGCTTGGAATAGAAGCTCCGCGATCTGCGCAAGATCGGACCATCCTCACATGCATCCATCGGGAGTCCATACTCGTCGGAATTCTATCTTGGAAAGTGATGATTACGGCTATCCAGTTTATTCCACGGGCTGCTGGCGCAGATTGCCACCGCGTGGCCACGCAGACTGCCGTTCGTAAATCTTTCCCCCTCCGCAGGGATCTAGATCATTTCCCTGCTCCGGGGTCGGCTGACGCCTCAAGATTTAGCGAGGCACTCCGCTTGCGGCGTTCGGTGGCCTGTTTGTGATTCTTCTCTCTACGGTTCGTACGATGTGGCGAACCGTCGAGAGCGGTGACCGCCGGAGGCGTCAAAATGAACAACAGTGAATTGAACGAACAGGACATCAGTGATATCCCGGTATCTGCGACCTTGAAGGTCGAGCGGCCTTGCCGTTACGGCAGCGTCCCGGGCTTGTCAGACGACGAACTCGCAGATCCGAGGGAATTAGAACGAATCGCCTTCCTGAAATTCTGGGAGCCGATTCTGACCTTACCGATCAAGCCGCGGCGAAGCTGGCTTCGACCGGCGTTCGATGAATCGGGACGCGTGGATTGGGGTGCGTTCGATACCGTTGACTTCGAACGCATCTACGGTCCCTTTCGCAGGGCCCGGCATCGTGCAGAGCAACTTCGCGAACGACTCGACGATCTCATCATCATGCTGAGCATCGTCAAGGACCGAGTGGCACGGCAGGACCGCTACCTGGTCATCAAGCAACTCCGAATGGGATACACCAGGTTCGAGCACATCGCCGATGACGACATGCGTGCCTTCGCGGAGATCTACCTGAAAGCCGATCTGCTGAAGAAGGAAATCGCCGAAATCGAGGAGAGTCGCTCGAAGCGGCAGCCGCTCGCCTGCCGCTAAGGCGGGCCATGATGGGCCCGCGATGCTCACAGCAGCGATTGTATGCACGAGTGTCGCAATTGGCGGCCCTCTTTCAGCAGGACGAAAAGAGGCCCTTCACGCGAGATGTTGGGTTATCGAGGCAACACCATGAGAAATCAAAAACCCGTAACGAAGATTAATGCAGGGACCGTATCGTGTGCGCTGTGGCAGAATGAGATTCTGTCGGGCGGGCAAGTTGTCACCGTGCTTCGGGCAACCCTGGAGCGACGGTACAAGGACAAGGACGGCGAGTGGAAATCGTCCGGGAGTTTTTCCCGAAACGAGATCCCGTTGGCCATTCACTGCCTGCAGAAGGCGTTCGAAGCCATGCTCAATGGCACGGATGCGGAAACAAGTGACCAGGAGTTTCACACGGGGCGCTCCGCCTGAACCGTCGCCCACGAAAAACGTGGGCGATCCTTGTAGTCGCGCCAATACCTGGCCACGCAGTTCAATCGCGTCACCAAGTCAACGGTTGGCGGTTCGCAGCTTTTCGGTGCGAACCGCCAAGCACGCGGCCGCACCGGAGGATGAATGATGGAGCAAAATGATACAGAAGTAAGCCATGATGCTGACACGGTAGTCCGACCGATCGCGGGAGGGATACTCCTTCGAGCCGACGATCTCGCCATGAGGGAGTTGGACGGCCTCACTTTGGAGATGATCTATCGCGAAGTGTATGGCTTGCCCCCTGGCTCAGTATCGGGCGACATTCGAGGCCCGCTTCACAGTGACGTGTTGAAACTTCGCTGGGGCCCAACGACGAATCTGCCTGTCAAATGGACCGTCCACGAGGTACAAACGCTCTTGGGCGACCTGTTGGATGCGGGGCTCGGCGCCTTTGCAGCCGTACTGGTCGAATTGATCCGGCGGAAGGCGCCTCGGCTTGTAACGGCCCCAACGTATTCGGGAAGGGATTCGTGAATCTGGCGACTTACGTCGCCACTTCACAATCCGCGCTGCGCTGTTTCGCAGCATTCGGCCAACCACCGCTCGAATTCCATCTCGGCCAGGATCGCTTCCTTTTCAGCGGATGGTGTCCGCGTCAGCATTGCGGCCAGCCGCCCCTGTTGTCGGCGCGCACGGACACCGACCGCGCGCACGAGTGTACTTCGTTTGTTGTTCGTCATGATCACCTCTGCGAACGGCAAGCCCCGGATACCTATAAAGATTGCGCCTCCTGCACCCGCCCCCAAAATCAGGAGAATCGAAACCTTTATAAGTGACTTCGTTTACCACTCGCCAGGAAAGACGCTTGAGGTAAACGAATGGACACAAGAATCACGCCGGCCCGACCGGAACCAACGAACTCACCTGACATGTATCAGATCGGCCCCTCTTCGTACGCTGGCTACCGATCGGTCATATCTGCCTATATGCCCCGAATCAGTGCCGATCGTCCCCACCGGATACCGTCAGCCCAGACCATTGAGCAGATCATCAACGATGCGCACCTCTGCGTACCTGCAGGAGACACGACCACGGCCTTTTTGACGGACAGGCAGCACACCGCCCGCCTCGGTCTCGACGACGCCATCTCACAGATTCGACGGCGATATGACATTTACCGAACAAACCTCTACGAAATCGAAATCGCCAAATGCGCAACGATCAACGCCGCCCAGACCTGGCTATCCCATCCGTGGGCGGATGTTGGATCCGAATCCGAAGACGTTCATCGGATGTTGCAGGCATTCTATCAGCAGCAGCGCGAGGAACGCCTCAAGCTATGGCAGGACGTCTCGAGGCTGAAGCTCCTGCTGCCAGAAAGCGCCCAGCAATACCTGTCCGCCTATCGCAAGGTGGCGATCTTGAAAGATGGCGAAGGTGATGCTGTGTGATCAATCGGGCGGCCGAATTATGCCGACGACTCAAACCGGTTCTGGGCAGGAAGGTCGATGGCCTGTGGGCCGCCTACATGGCCGAGTCCGACTCCCGCGGCAAGGCCGAGATCGAACAGGCCCTGGAGCTATTGGCCGCAAAACACCTGGGCAGCGGCTACGAACCAGATCGCTCTCCATTTCCGCCGCCCCCACGCTCGTTCTCCACATCCGGCGATATCCACCTTGGCGACGTCTCTTACGGGGCTCGCACGATGTATCCCTTCTCGCTGCGAAGCAGCCGATTGAAAGAACACCTTCTGGTGGCCGGCCGATCGGGATCCGGAAAAACCAATCTGACATTCGTGCTCATGCGGAACATCATGGCCCGGGGAATCAAGGTGCTTGCGCTTGATTGGAAACGCGGGTACCGGGACCTGCGTCAACTGCATCCGGATCTACAGGTCTTCACGATTGGACGAGACGTCGCGCCGTTTCGATTCAATCCGTTGATTCCTCCTCCTGGATGCGAGCCCAACGTCTGGATCAAGCTGATCGTTGACGTCATCGCTTCCGCCTACCTCGGCGGAGAAGGCGTGATCAGCCTGCTGGTGGCGGGCATCGAGCACCTCTATCGCGAGGCCGGTGTCGACGATCAAACCGTTGTCGCTTGGCCGACAATCATCGACCTGCTGGCCTGGCTACGTGGAGCCAAACTCCGGGGCCGGGCTGCGTTGTGGCAGGCATCGGCCGAACGAATTCTCCTTGCGATGACCTATGGCGAATTCGGTGCGGTCATTGCGACACAAGACAACAGCCACGTTCGAACACTTCTGGATCACAACGTCGTTTTCGAGATGGATGGTCTGTCCAGTTCTTCCGACCGTGTCTTGTTTTCCGAAGCGTTGACACTGTATCTCTATCGGTATCGTCTCTCCCAGGGGCCCCGCCGCGATCTCACGAACGTCGTCATCCTCGAAGAGGCTCACAATCTTCTGCTCGCAAAGCAGGCCGGCAGCAGGGAGTCGTTCCTGGAGAATTCGATCAGGATGATCCGGCAATACGGCATGGGGTACATTTTCGTGGACCAATCCGCATCTCAGTTGAGCAAAGTGGCCTTCGCGAACTCGTACGCCACGATCGCCATGAGCCAGAAGTTGCGCGCCGACATCCAGACCATGTCCGGCGCCATGAATCTGAGCGAAGAACAGAGGGATGCCCTGAGCACACTTTCGATCGGAAGCGCCGTTGTCCGACTTGCAGATGAACATCCGGAGCCGTTTCTGATTCGCGTCCCGCTGTGTCCAATCGAGGAGGGCGCCATCTCAGACGAAGAGATTCGACGCGATATGGCCGGTTGTTCCGGGGTTTCCACCGCAGATACAGTCCCGCATGATGAACCAAGAGGAATTCCGCCGATTCCGCCCGCAGATAGAAAGAAACAGGCCAAGTCAAAGAGAGAGGAATCCCACCCACCATCCCCCAGAGAATCATCATTGAATCCCGATACACCTGGTATCAATGATGAAGAAGAATCGCCTCCACCCGGAATCGAATTGACCCGTGAAGCGATCCGGTTCCTCTCGGATATTGCTGCGACGCCCCTGTCAACGACCGTCACGCGATACCAGCGGCTGCACCTGTCGCGGCGCCGCGGCAACGCCATTCGCAAGGACCTGCTTTCGGCCGCATTGATCGAATCGGTCCCTATTGCGACACGCTCGGGACAGGTCGTGTTGTATCAAATCACCGAACATGGCCGATCGATCGCTGAAGCCGCCGGCATCGAGGTGGGCGTTCACCCGCGCCCGGGCCTCGAGCACACGTTCTGGGCGGCGCGCGTCGCCGCCCATTACGAGGAACTGGGATTTGCAGTGACACGCGAACATCGCGTCAATGGAAACGGGTACGTCGACCTGCATGCTGAATCGCACAATGAGCGCATCGCCATCGAGATCGAAACCGGGAAGTCGGATATCAAGGCGAACCTGACCAAGCTGCAGGATGCGGGATACGATCGGATCGTCTTTGTTGCGACGTCCCCTGTTGCCGTATCCAAGTGCCAGCGAGTTGTTGCTTCATGCGAAAACACAACGGCGCCCCCCGTCGATTTGCTGACCTGGCTTGACGTTTCGTGAGGGGTCGCAACGGGGAGAGCGGTTCCGCCGCTCGATTCGAATCTCTGCACTGAGAGACGACGACATCTCCGAAAGGGCCGATACGACCCACCATAGAACAATGGCGAACGGCACTTTGATGAGCCATGAGTAACGTGGCTGGCATGGGACCTCTTCGTTCGCGCTAATGTCGATATGATCGACGATCTGGCCAGAAATCGCGGCGTGCTGAATAGCCGAATCGGGGACGAGCAGCCCGCGCGATATTGTCCCTCAAGCGTTCGGGCCATCGCGGACCACTCAGGTCCCGTGGATAGACGAACATCGCTTCGATGCCATTGCTTGCATACGCTCGCTGCTTGTGTCGCACGCCTGCGGCGTATTCCGGAAGGTCCATCATCCCTGCATACTCGATGATCAGCCGGTTGTGATTCGGCAATGTGAAATCGGGATGCCAGATGCGGTGCTTTCCACGATCGTAGATCAGTGTCGGTTGCTCATGATAAAACGATATTCCATACCGATTCAGGATTCGCCCAACCTGAGCCTCTCCCCGAGACCGGTACGGCGGTTCCCGCAGCGCGTACCAGCGTTCGCGTTTGTCGTCCGGCATGGATGTCAAGCATCCTTCACCTCCGGCGCCAGTTTGGCGACATTCTCGATGGCCTTCGCCAGTCGGGATTCAGTACTGCTGATATGTCGTATCAGTTTCGTATTGTGCTTCTGAAGCGTTCCAGCCATGTCCAAGAGACTCGACACCCTGCGGTAATCATGCGCTTCCAGTGCCTTCCTTGCTTCGCCCGTAACATCACGGATCCTGCGCTCGGTTTCGGCAACGGCGCCGTCCAATCGCTCCAACCGATCGTCGATCGCCAGCTGCTGGTACCGGGCCCGCAACTCTCCCGAGATAGGTTCTCGCTCATCGGGAGGCAGCTTCGCGATTCTGTGCCGCGTTTCTTTCAGCTTTGCCAGGTGTCCTGCCTTCATCATCTGGGCTCGCGACCGGAGATTTGCCAATCGTTCCGTCAATTCTCCCGCCACAGGGAGTATTCGCTCCAGATAGGCGCTGACCTCTGCTGCGACGTCGGGGCGCCGTTCGATAAACTGCACTCGAGCCCGCGCGCGATTGAGTTGCCCACCGACACGGTCGGCGTCTCGGTAGTCGCGGAGTAGATCACTCATGTCGTGTCGAACGCGAGGAATGTCAGCCGGAACTGGCGACTGGCCACCATGGCGGTGCTCGTGCCGCGCCAACATCATGAGGATCCCGGCAATCAAGGTCAGAACCGCGATCGACTGGACAACACGTATGTCGAAAGGCCAATCAAGTCCCAATGCAAGTCCGATGAGAAGACTGACACCGAGCGCGATTGCCGCCCCCGACCAACTACCACCGATTTGGCGCATCGCTTGAAAAAGTACGCTTCCGATCGCAACCAACGCAAACCCCATGGCAATTGGCCCTATATGTTGTATGGACCACCCCGTGCGAGCCTCCCACCAAACGAGGCCGACCGCCATTGCCAGCCCCATCGCCGCCGACATCGCGATCGCCGGTCTTTGCTGACCGAGGCGCTTGCCAAGCACGGCATAGCTCAAGGCGGAGAAAAAGGCGAAGGCCAGCACAAGATCCGGCAACAGCGTTTCAAAGATGTGCCCTCCCGCAAGAAGCGCGAACGGATCGGTGGATACCATGGGGCTTTCACGGTACCACGGATATATAAACCTTCCGTATCAAGTCGCCTCGGTCGCCGTCAGATGTCGGAGTTGCACGTCCCGATACGGAGAATCGTCGTTCGCGTCGCGGCGTCACTCTGGAGGGGCGCAAAAGTCTTTTATACCACCTCGGTTTACGGATGGTGTGGAGTTGATGCGTCAACGTGGATTTTGAATCGTACCTTCGTGAATGTCAGCAGAGGCTCAGCGCGGCGACCAGCCGAGTCAAGGACTTCGCAGTCTTCGACTTCAATCACATCCCGGACCAGCCGCTCATGCGCGAGGAATGCCAGCGCCTCATCGACATCAAGCTCCGCTTTAGCCTGACAGGGATTCCCACGCATCTCGCCGTCATCGGCAGCCGAGGGTCGGGGAAAACGCTCACGCTCAAGTACCTTCAGACTATCATTCCGAGTCGAACCGATCTCACCGTGCTCTACGCCAACTGCCGAACTCACAACACGAGCTTCAAGATCCTGGCACATCTCCTTGGTGTACAGGCCCGCGGCGCCAGCCTGACGGAACTGTACGACCGCTTTCGCGTCCGCTACCCGAACAAAACCGTCGTCGTTCTGGATGAAGTCGACCTGATGAGTCTCAAGGATCGGCGGCGGGAGATTCTCTATCTCTTGAGTCGTAGCGAAGCGCCCTACATGGTCATCATGCTTTCCAACAATCCGCACGTTCTGAAGGAACTTGACCCGGCGACGATGAGTAGCTTGCAGCCCGAATTAATCCACTTCCGCAATTACAACGCCGACCAGATTGCAGCGATCCTCCAGGATCGCGCAAATCGCGGCCTGCATGAATGGGACAAGGGCTCACTCTCGCATGTTGCCGCGCTGACCGTCCGCAATGCCAATGCCGACGCACGGCTGGCCATCAAGACACTCTACTACTCGGTGACCGAGACACGGCGCGACGTCGAACAGTGTTTCGAGAAGGCGCGGCACGACATTGTCGTCGATATGATCCATGACCTGTCGGATCCGAACCTGATGATCCTGAAGGCCGTGTCGTTGAGAGGAACAGATTTCGTTAAGGAAATCTATGAGCGATATTGCCGCCTGAGCCACTCCCGCCATCTCAAACCCTTCAGCTACGTCTATTTCTATTCGAATCTCAGCTACTTGCAGAGCGTCGGCCTGATCGCCCTGCTCTCGGCCAAAGTCGGTCGAAGCTACACGAATCGCGCCGTCCTGACATTTGATCAGTCGATTCTCGATACCGTTTCGAAACTGCGCCTCGACGCCTGAACGATGCCGCAGGGACAAGCGCGTTTCGTTCTGCTGGACGCGAGCAGACGTCCTACCGAGTCATGTCCCCTGATGCGAGCGATACGCAGACGCCGCCAAGTCGATGAGCGGCGTCCTGTTAAGTGAGCCCTCGGAGTGAAAACATGACCAAGGAGAGAGTAGCAAGTTCGACGCAAGCGATTGAGAAGGAACACCCCGTCACGAGTGAGATCTTCAAGGCATACCGTGTCGAGGTCGTACGACAACGGCTCGCCGAACCGGGCCCGGAATTGGCAAGCCCCGCCGCTGTTGCAAAGCACTGCGGTCATTTGCAACAGTTCGACCGAGAACGCCTGATTCGGCTGGATTTGAACCCGCAATGCCGGCTGATCGGGGCCGAGGTGGTTGCCATCGGATCGGCGGACGCGCTTTGGATGAGTATACGCGAAGTCTTCAAGGGCGCAATGCTCGTGGGTGCGACCTCCATTGTCATCCTTCATAATCACCCAAGCGGCAACCCGACGCCCAGCAAAGAGGATCGGCTGGCCGAAGCGCGACTGCGGGAAGCAGGTGAGTTACTGGGGATCCCCATGGTGGATTTTCTGGTCATCGGGGACAACGGTCGATACTGGAGCGCTTCTGAGAGTCGATGAACGGAGCCCGACTGCCGCCTTCAGATAGAGAGAGCGGAGTTTTCGCGTGGGAGCAGACACCGACATGTCACATCATCCATCCTTATCTATATCATTTCAATATGGAAAGAAAAGAAGAAGAAGAAGGAAGCGGCACACGCTGCTCTGCCCGAACGACGCATAAACTCCGCATAGTGTTTCCCAGAACATCCTGTGTTGCTCGCCATGCGGGATTTCGCAGTGACATCCGTCATCCCGGTGCGGGAGTCACAAAGCTTTAAGTACCCCAGGTCCCTCAAATGTCCCGTGAGGTGATTGATGCATGGGAAGACCATTCAAGTGTCCATATTGCGGGGCCAATGAATCCATCGGTAAAGGGGCTCGACCCACCAAGACGATGGGGCTTCGTCGGCTCCGGCTGTGCAAGGGCTGCGGGAAGAAGTTTACTCCGCGCCGGCAGAAGCAGACGGCGCGAGTTGAATCCACGTCGCGACCTCGTCGTTGATGCGATGACATCGGAGCCTGGATTTGCGGCTTGGCGCGCCGAGGTCGAAGGGCTCGCGACGCCTCTGCGCCAAGAAATCGACGCACTTGTTTGCGAGACGCGGGACTTCTTCTACCGAGTCGTGCTCATCGGGCGTTCGTGCGCTCGCTGCAATGGTCAACTCGCAATGCAACGTGAAGGTGAGTGTCTGTGCACCGCTTGCAATCATCGCTTCGATCCGACCACCCAGTTCCAGCAATGCGATACCTGTGACGGCAAGGCTCGGATAAGGCAGACGCGATATGCGTGCCGTAAGTGCGGCGGTGAGATCGTGTCACGGTTTCTATTCGACGGCAAGGTATTCGACTCGGAGTACTTCAGACGCAAGATGGCCGAATCCCGCGAACGAAGGCATCGCCAGCCCAATCCTGAGGCTGAACGATTCCCGGTAGATTGGTCGGCCGCGATAGCGCCTGCTTCCGCCGAATTGGACAGTATCCCAGGTCTGCTGGCGGCGCTGGATGCCTTGACGCGCGGTGAGTACCCGACGATGGCACTGTCGCCAGCCGACGAGTTCAACCTACAGCAGTATGAACGACACATACAAGCTCATCTTGGGCCGATTGCTCTCCCATTGGATGAGATACCTCCGCTGAACGAAGTGGGCCGACGTGACCGGATTTGGCGCTTCATCGCCGTCATCTTCATGGCACACGCGGGCATCGTTGACATTCAGCAGCAACACCAAGTGATCATGGTGACCAAACGTGAAATTAACAGAGAAAGACCTGGAATTCCTGGAGACACTCAAGATCCTGACCACATCGAAGGACTTGTGGGTTGACCTGAAGTCTGATGAACCTAGCTACATGGTGCTTAGAGGCACCTATGGGGAAAAGATCCACCAGGCCTTCCACATGAGCCGCCAAGGCGTGCGTTGGCGCTTTGGGCGGTTGTTCAACGACGTCTATGTCTCCGCATTTGAGACGATCCTGTTTGTGGAGCGAACCTTCGGCCCCGAACTGCGTGACTTTGCCATCCGCATCGGCAAGGAACGTCACGCCCTGCGTCAGCGTTCATCGGTTGACGCCTTTCGGTCGGCCGATTCGCTCCTTTCTCGTCGAGAAAACCCATCCACGCCACAAGAATCACGAGCCGAGTAAATGACAAGGGAATCACCCTCCGCAATTCGCTTGGCGCTCCGCGACGAGAACGCGGCCGAAATGGAGCAATTCGGCGATGAATGCACCCTCATGAGCAGGATGCGCACGCTTTGACCCGGTATTCGGTGCAAGATCCCTGCTCGCCATCACCACCCCAACGATTTTAACATCGGCCGCTTTTTCACGTCCCGCGACGAAGGCCACATTCACCCCAAAAACCCCACCCTCAAAATGACATCCACCAAAATCGACCTGTCCTTCAACCGGATCGCACGGGTCGGCGACCTCTCTGACCTCTCCGAGACACTGTTTCCGGGGAATCGGAATCAGCAGCATGCGTTTCTTGCGATCTACCTGGCAATCAAATGGAGCGAGAGACGATTCGTCACTGACCTTGGAGACGTTGCACGTGAGCACGCGATCTCGCGGCGTACGCTCGAGCGCGTGCGGGCGAAGATGCGGCGCATGGGGTTGATCGATCGAGTCTCAAGATTCAACACACGGTTTGGTGGATCGGAGGGCTGGATCCTATCGTCTCGCTTCGAGCGCAGCCTGACACGCCTCGCCAGTCAGGCCGCCAATTTTCGTGTGCCGAGTTCGCCTTCGAAGGATAAGGATCAATTCCATCTGGCGCTGGCCAAGAGTCGCTGCAATGCTGGCTGTGTTGATTGATCATTCAAATCATGGGCCGTTGCGATCAGTAATGGATTCGCGTTCTTCGATCGAAACGCCCTACCTCCGAAGCGAAACATTTAAGAATGCAACGCACTTACTACTGCCTAATCCTCACAAGCACCGCTTCAAGCGCTGCAGGCAGGCCCGTGCGCAATCGGCCACGCGGCCTGCACGAGGACATTTCGCGCGTGAAAGTTGGCGACGCTACCGTCGCACCGCATCACGAAGCGATTCCTCGACGAGACACTGGGATTGGCATTCAGACCAGCCCGCAATCAAGGTAGTCATCGCGCTGCCCACCGATTCAATCGGGATTTTCTCTTGGCGCCGGCAACACGTCCCGCGCAATCACCATTCAGCTTCTGTCTGCGCCAGCATGCCGCGAGCGATGAAAGCCCCGGGCCCTTGATCGCAGGGGTGTCCCCAGATGCGTTACATCGCTCTTCAATCACGTACATCAATTTCTTTGGCCCGCGACACCATGACCCAACTGGCATGGTGTCGCATGACCCCATGGAGGTATCAACCATGAAAACGATTCAAGCAAGTATCAACACAAGACTCTTGAAGAAAGCCGACCGGCTCTTCACCGGAACCCTGGCCGGCAGGATCATCGAGATCCTGCAGAACGCCCGCCGGGCGGGCGCCACGAGGGTAGAGGTTTCCAATCGCGGCGGCCAAGTCACGGTCCTCGACAATGGCGACGGTATTGACGACTTTTCCACATTGCTCGATCTCGGCGGTTCGGGATGGGCGGACGAACTCGACACCAGCGAAGATCCGGCGGGCGTCGGCCTGTTCTGCCTGGCGCCGCGACGCGTCGTCGTTCGAAGCAATCGCCAAACGGCCACGCTCGAGCCGGGTGCCTGGACCGGTTCACCTGTAGAGGTTCGAGATGCCCCATCGTCCGGGGTCGGAACAATGATCGAGTTCGCAGACGATCCGTGGACACACGGCGCGGTTCAGCCTCACGCAGTATTCTGTGGCATGGAGGTCATCGTGGACGGTCAGCCCTGCGGGTGCGAGCGATTCACCGCAGATACTGCATCGCACCATCCTGAACTCGGCTGCCGGATTGAAGTTCGAGAGAATCGATCGCTGAGTGCCTGGCACCGCCTTGCCCATTCCGAGCGCTACGGTGCAAACGTCATCGTGAATTTCCACGGTCAGGTCGTAGCCTTTGCGCACCATCCAATCAGCGAGCACTCCCTCCACTATCTGATCGACCTGACCGGTGAAACGACCGGAATCCGCCTCATGCTGCCGGCACGGACACGACTGGTGGAGAATGACGCCTATCACCAGCTGCTCAGCGCCATCGAGTTGGAAGCCTTCCGCTTCCTTCGGCGTCGGGGGGAACACCGCCTTCCCTATATAAAATATACGCGCTCGCTCGAACTAGGGGTTCAGCTTTCCGAAGCCACGCCGACGTTCACCGTGGGTCTGATCAGTGCGGTTGAGGGGCCGGAGCCTGTCGAAGTGACGATGCCCGACGGCCATCCATTGGATCGGTGCTATCGCCTGTCAGACGAGCTGGCGAAGAGTGAGGAATTTGCCGAAACGAACGTCCACCTGCTGGCCTCGCTCGGCCGCTTCGATGTGCCGTTTGTTCCAGTGACGATTCATCACAACTACGACGGCTACCAATGGGCGGACTTGCCCACCATCGATCGAATCGAGGTCAAATCGGGAAAGATCCTACACAGTGATGGACTCTGGTCCGGCGAGTTGTATTGCGTGGATGCAATCACCATTACCGCGCATGCCAGTGACGGCAGGGTGCTTTCATCGCCTGTCTGCATGGCCATCCGCACCACTCCCCCGCCAGAGGGGCCAACGTGGTGTGCCGAGCATGTTCTGGTGACGCCCGACGCCCGCAGCCGGCTGCATCCAGCCGAGATCTGGCATCACCTTGGCGGTTGGTGCGACGAGGGCGACCGCTATGAAACCCAGGAGTATGAGTTCGAACAGGATCTGAGTCGTTTCTGGGCCGACCTGATCGGACCGGACGAACACCTGCGACAGAGCATCCTGGAGGTGTTGTCGCGCGTCCCGGGCGATTGGCGCGAAGTGACCGTCTACCGGCCCGGCATCGTCAATATTCAGCTCGCCGACGGTACCAACAAGGCCCTCCTCCCCCCTTCCGATCAGTAACGACTTCCACTGAATTCCAATCCTGAGCCGAATCGCCGAGACGCAAGGTCGCAGATTCCGCGCGCGTGCGTGGAACCTTGCACACTGGCGGTCTGCTCACCTCCTGAAAGGAGACTTCCATGTCCGATCAACTCACCTGTCCACTCTGTACGAAGAAGTTCCCCTTCACCCTGATCCCCCACATCCGGGATGACCACAGTGTCGATCCCCTGGCATTTCGGAGTCAGTTCCCGGAACAGGCACTTCACTCGCCCGGGTTTGCGGCGTTCGTGAAGGAGCGATCCGTCGCGAAGCGCGACGACGCGCTGAATTACCAACTCGATGTTGCCGGCTCGCCGATGACGGCACGCTACGGCGTCGATCATCCACTCATTCCCGCGGCCGACACAGCATTCGTGTGGACCGATCCATGCAAAGACGTTGCTGAGGCCATCGAGCACAATGAACGTGTCTTTATCTACGGTCCCAGCGGGACTGGTAAAAGCTCGCTCGTGCGACAGATCGCCGCACTCACGCAACGACCCGTGCGCCGCGTCTCGCTCAATGGAGAGACGTCGGTGTCGGATTTCATCGGCCACTGGACTGTGAATGAACAGCGGCAGACCGTCTTCGTCCGCGGCATCCTGCCGCAGGCGATGCTTGAGGGCCACATCCTGCAACTCGACGAGGTTGATGCGATGCAGCCGGAGATCGGTTTCACGCTCCAGCAGGTATTGGAACCGGACGGCCGACTGCTGCTGACCGACACGGGCGAGGATATCGCGCCGCACGAGGACTTTCGGCTGGTGGCCACTGCCAACACGCTCGGCTTCGGCTCGGACTCCGGACTGTATTCCAGCGGCACCCACGTGCTCAACTTCTCCTGGCTCGATCGCTGGGATGTGGTGGTGCATGTCGATTACCTGCCTCTAAACGAAGAAGTCAGACTCCTCCAATCGCGGCATGCGTCGCTCGAGAAGAACCTGCTGACCTGCCTGGTGAAGGCGGCCGGCGATCTTCGCAAGGCCCACGCCGAGGAACAGCTCACGACGACGGTCACGACGCGGCGCCTGCTAGCGCTATGCGCGCGGCTGGAACGAGGCAACGACTTCGCCCGCGCGTTGCAGACGACCGTGCTCAACAAGGTTCCGCCCGAAGACCGCAAGGTGATCGCCGAAACGTTCGATCATCACGTCGGCCCACTGGGCAAGTAAGTCGAAAGAAACCAAGTTCAGTTGTGCGGCCAGGCCTGTCATCGCGATGCGACGGGCGTGGCTTTTTTCATGCGCATCGCAAAAGGAGAAGATTCCATGCGATTCAACCCATTCGAAAGCCAGCTTGAAAGACTGGCGAGAACCCTGACCGATTCATTTGGCGTCTCGGTCGTGTGCCAGGGCGAAAACGCCTACACCGATGGCAGGCAGATCGTGCTGCCATCCCTTCCAGATCCGATGGAACCGAGACTCGAGCGAATGATCATCGGATTCCTGGACCACGAGTCCGCTCACGTTGTGTGGTCGGATTTCAGTGAGGTTGAGAAATTCAACCGCAAGTACCCCGGCTGCGAGGCCATGCTCAACGTGGTCGAGGATGCCCTGATTGAACAACTGGCCATGCAGCGCTGGCCGGGCGTTCGGGCAAACCTCGATGCGCTGTTCAGCCAGGTCAAGGGCCGAGTCCGCTCTGCTTTGAAACGGGCGAGTCCATTTCGGCGATTCTGCACGGCCGTGTATCTCAAGCTGTCGCATCACAGCGACATGTTGGGACTCGCGCAGGAAATCGTCGGCTACGAGGATCTGTTGGATGCGTTTCCCAAGGTTAAAACGACGGCAGACTCGGCCGTGCTGTCGGAGAAGTTGCTCAACCGATGGATCCGCAACTGGCGGCAGAAGAACTCCGCACCAAAGCCGCAGAAGGAGCAACCGAATACGAACGCCAATAATGGCGATCAAACGGAAGCAGATTCGAACTCCGACGGAGATACGGCGACGGGTCAGGAGACAGGTGATGCGAATCCATCATCGGGGTCTCGTGACGATAAGCCTGAAGGCGAAGAAATTACTTCGCAGCCAGCCGAGTCCGGCAATGAAGACATTTCGTCGGCTGACTCAATACAGAGCGGGGGCGACAACGACGATGCATCGTCGGATTGCCAACAAGACGCGGGGTCTGGCGCATCGCGCAGTGATGCTGAACCGCCGGCGACACTTGGAGGTCAGGGCTCGGGGTCTGGCGCAGGCGATCAGGCAGATTCGTCTCCATCTGTGGCAACATGCGACTCAACGCATGCAGATGATGATGATGACGATTTCCGGTTCGATCCGGCCGAAGTCGCCTATTTCAGCGATGGCGCCAGCGGCGCCACGCTGATCATCGAGGTCGTCACCAACGGCATCGAGCGCGCGGTCGCCAAAGTGGACGGTGATCGGTGCTATCGCGTCTTCACCCGAAAGCATGACCGCATCGAGGTCGTACCCAGTGCCCGGGATGTGGACGTTCAATCGCTGCTGTCCCGCGGCGAGGATGAAGTTCGCCGGCTGCGTCGCGGGCTGGCCAATGCCCTTCGGTCCGCCGAGAAGCGTTGGTGGCGCGACGAACAGCCACGCGGATCGCTCTCGCCCAAATCGCTCCATCGCCTGTGTGTCGATCGCCCGAGCCTGGATGTCTTTCGAACGCGGGCAGTAGTCCAAGGCAAATCGACCGCGGTGTCGATCGTGCTGGATGCCTCGGGCAGCATGACGCCATCCAAGATGGACATGGCCCGGGACGCTGTGCGCGTCATCCTGCAGGCGTTGAGCGATCTAAGGATACCCTCCGAGGCCTTCACCTTCACGACCGGCGATCTCATGGGCATCCATGAGGCCGCCAATCAGACCGGCATCGAGGCCGGCAAGCTCAAGAAGCGTTTCACTAGGCTCAGCAACCTGGAGATCGGGTTGATCAAGCGCTTCGAGGACTCGGTAAAGACTGCCATCCAGCGATTGCCGAGCATCCGTGGTTCGGGGCTCACACCACTGGGTGAAGCGATGGAGATCGGCGCTCGCCGTCTCGTCGTCCGCCCCGAGAATCGCAAGATCCAATTGGTTGTGACCGACGGCAGGCCGGCATGTGAAGGCAGCGACAATGCGTGTCGTACGCATGCCTGCCAGATCGCGAAACGGATCGCCAGCGCCGGTATCGAGCTTGTGGGCGTCGGCATCCTGGACGACAGCCTGCAACACATCATTTCAGACACCATCGTTGTCAATCGAATCGAAGACCTGCCGGCCCGGCTGTGCAAGCTGTTTGGCCGCACATTACAGAAGGGAGTTCGTCGTGTTGGATAACAAGACCGAACAGATGCTCAAGATCGCAAGTCTGCTGACTGCGGAAGACCTGGACGAGATCCGGACTGGCTCACTGCCGTGGACCGCTGAGGCCTCGCCTCAAGTGGAAGTTGATGCGGTGCCATCATCACAGACCGCACCGTCGGGACAACCCGCAGCAACCAATGTTGATGCCCAAGACGACGCACTCACGCGCGGTGAGCGCGAACGCCAGCGGACCCGCGAGTCCAAGGTGTCGACGGCCTGCGTTGGCCAACCTCGCGAATCCCATGAATGGTGGCCGGTTGGCACACAACTGATCGGCAGGATTGCTTCCGAGGCGTTCCATGCATCCGTCGTTGAAAACCCGCGCGTCAAGAGCGGCAGAAGTCTGCGCATCGACTCGGGCCCCGCACAGGGCCGAATCTGCATCACGCCGACACGGGCAGCAATCGAAGCCACGGAGGAGTACCGGCGCAGCTCCAACATCGGTCGCGGTGGTGGTGTGACCAACGGCTGGACCTTCTGGCGGCTGAAGCAGACGGCCTCGTAACCCATGTGAACGCAAATCCAAACATGGCGTCGCCGCTCGATCGAGCGACGCCATGAAAGTCAAAAACAATGAGGTGAAATCATGAACGAAGAGAAGAATGACAAGTCAGAGAACCCGTTTGCTGACGCGCCAGTGATCTACAGCTACACGCGGGCACAGGCAATCGAGGATGGCGTATTGGTGGACCTGAGCGAATGGGCAAGCGAGACGGGATTCAGAATCCCCGTCGCCTGCACGTCAACGGTCTGGCACCAGTACGTCGTGCCGCCCGAGGGCACAATTGAACTCGGTCAATCCGAACGCGGTCGCGCGCACGACGCCCTCTGGATGTTGTTTGTTGCCATCAAACGGCAGTCCGCCCATCAGCGGGCGGAGACGTGCGGCAGCGCGCAGCGTGACGACCGCCTTTGGTATGAGGTGCTCTTCCTGCAGGCGCCCAACAAACTCGAAACCGTGAAGCTCAAGGCCATCTGTGGTCCGGGTGATCAAGGTGAACCGGTGATGACGATCATGCTTCCTGATGAGGACTGATCGCCAATTTGTTCTTACTTCATTCCCTTTTGTCGCGGCCGTCTTTCTGGCCGCGATTTCCACCGCCACCTAGCGAGAGCTCTGCAGAATTCACAACGCCATCGTCCATCTTGCTGATATCGCGGGCCAGCTTCGCGAGATCGCGGAGAATTTGTTGCGAGTCATCTGATCGCCGGATATCGTGAATCACTTCGAACCGGTTTTAGTCCTCATGGACGGGGTGCATCATGTCCAACTTCAACCTTGAACGCTTCAAGAAGCTCTCACGACAACCATCCGCTACCTGGCAAGGCGGCGTCTTTCGTCTGCCCACGTGGGTCCTGGATGACGATGGCAAACCATTTCGACCGATGATGGCCCTGTGGGCCGATGTCACGACGGGAATCGTGTCGAGTCCACAATTCGTCGAGGACGGCAAGCCGCTGCACACGGCGTTCGACGCCCTGGTGGATTTCGGGCTTAGCGCCGGACGCAAGGGACATCGTCCTCTGGCCATCGAGGTTCAGGATGCCGAACTGGCGGACTTTCTGAAGCCCAGGCTGGCAGGCACCGGCACGCGCATCGACTGCGTGGATAACCTGCCAGCGATCCAGGCCTTGCTCGATGACTTCAACAAGACGATGAACACCCGTGAGGAACCGCCTGGCTCGCTCACCGGCAAGGGTGTGGGCATCGAGCAGATGCGGTCCTTTGCCGAGTCCGCGGCCGGATTTTTCGCCGCGCGGCCATGGGACGAATTGTCAGATGAAGACCTGATACAGATCGAAGCGCCCGTCGCCCCGAAGGGAATGGCGTTTGTCACCGTACTTGGCCATGGGGGCCATACGTTTGGTCTCGGCTTCTTCGACAGTCTGAAGGAATTTGAGAAGATGCACGCGGCGGACTCGCCGGAACAGTACTTCAGTCGCAAGGGCGTCTGGTCGCTGACTTTTGGGGATATCACGGAATTACCCATCGCAGACGCCGATTTGTGGGAATCGCATCAATTCCAAGTAGAGGCGGAGAACGGCTTTCCGAACGTCTTCTGGTTCGGGCCGAAGAAAAAACTGCACCGACCGAATGTCGATGAACTCGACTTTATCACTGGATTGCTCCAGTCATTGACCGGCGTGAAGCCGGACGAGCTTGATCGGGGACGATGGACCCGGAATGTGAATACGGGCGGGCGTGATGTCGAGTTTCGTCTTGCGCTTGTTCACGAGTCTGCGGCTGAAGATGAAAAGCCCCGACTCCCGATTGATCATCACAATGCCCGTCGCGCAATGGAAAAGGCGATGGCGGGTCTCGACCGACTGCTGGCCGAAGAGGACTTCGGCTCACCGGACGAAGCCAACGCCTTCATTCAGCAACATCTCGGCTCGATCGAATCACTCGCGCCAAGACCCACAACGCCGTTGGATCAGGCGCAGGAGATCATGTTCGAAGCATGGGATGCCCGTGGTCGGCGCCGCCGATCATTGGCTCGCAAGGCGCTCGAAGTCTGCAAAGATTGTGCGGATGCCTATGTCATGTTGGCCGAAGAATCCGGAGAGCTTCACGAGGCCGTCGCCTTCTTCGAGCAAGGCGTTCAGGCTGGAGAACGTGCGCTCGGTCCGCAGTTCTTTGAAGAGAACGCCGGGCATTTCTGGGGTATTCTCGAGACCCGGCCCTACATGCGTGCAAGATTCGGTCTCGCGCAGTGTCTGTGGGAATTGGATCGCAGGCACGAAGCCGTCACACATTATGAGGATCTGCTCCGGCTCAACCCCGGGGACAACCAGGGGGTTCGTTACCTGCTGGCTGCGTGCCTGCTGGAATTGAATGATAACGATAAGCTGGGCAAGCTCCTTCAGGACAATGAGGATGAGTGTTCGGCCCAGTGGTTATATATCCGAGCGTTGTGGACCTATCGCCAGGAAGGTGATTCAAAGACCGCGCGCAAGCGAGCCGGGGAGGCCGTCAAGAGCAATGTTCACGTTCCGGAATTCCTATCCGGCACGCGCCGCATCCCTCCGCAATTGCCCGCCACCTATCAGCTGGGGCACGAAGATGAGGCGATCATCTGTGCAGCGGAGCTTGGCGACAACTGGCGGGCGACGCCTGGTGCAGTCGAATGGCTGGCGAACTTCCGGGGAACTCGGCGACGCAAGTAGTCGCGTTGACCTCCTTCCCATTTCCGGCGTGCCACGCGATCACGTTGAGTTCATCGCTCGACACACGCTTACAGCAGCCAGAAACTCGGTAGGAATGGAGATACTAGACCAACGACCGGATTGCCAAACGACTCCAAAGTGCCAAAGTACAGCCCGGACTGGATAACCACAAATTCGATGACCACGAATACCAGAAGCAACACGACGGCGGCCATGCGCCAGCATTGCTTGATACCAAGCTGGATCCTCAGGCCCCGGGCAAACACGAGGACGAACCACGTGAATCCGATGCAGCTCGGTATTCGGGTCGTACGCAACCAAGGGGCGTACCACCTTAGACGATCCGCGACGAGAATCGCGACTTGTATGACGCACTCGGATGCGACACCCGTGAGCAACAGCGCCATCAGCGGATAAAGCAGGACGCGAAACAGCTGCCGTTGCCGAATCCGATAGGATCGCCGGGTCTGCCAGAACAATTGAATCGCCAGCCAGACGAGCATTACAAACATCAGGACCGGCAAGGCAAGCCAGAAATAGTATTCGACGTAGTAGGCGAGCGTGATCCCCAGCCCAGCCCGAGCCCTCCCGAATCGGAGGATGTAAAGCCATCGCTCCACGAGCTGTAGGCCGATCAAGGCGGCACCGCACATCACGAGCGTCACAACCAACTGGATCAAGAGCGGCACGACTCGTGTCGCGAGCAGCACCGGCACGCGGCCCCAGAAATACCATGGGCGCAAAAGCCAGGCGCTGCTTCGCAAATAAGACTTGATGGGCGAAAGTGAAAACTGGAATTCGAACAGCAAAGACTCGCGGAGCTTCGCCTTTTGGATCTCCTCGCCCCATTCGAAATGACCGCCGCACTCGGGACAGCGATTTACGGTCAGCTCGCGGAGATTGTAGCCACAGCACGGGCACAGGATTTCCGCTGTGAACGATTCCCACGCCGGCGTCATGTCTGTTGCGACGTCGCTATCTGTAGAATCATCATGTTCCCGATCGCAAGTCACTGCGGTGGCTCCGAGACTCGGAGGACGACCAATTCTATGACCGAAGAGGAGTGAAAGTCACCTTCGCTGCATCGATCAGGACGGGGCCTGATCTGTCTCACCCAGGCAGAGATAAACAAGAACGACAAGTTGGAGAATCTTCAAACCACTTCGCAACAAGTCGGTGGCATCTTCAACTGCCGAGTGTCTCTCCGTTGACAGATCTGCGCAATTACGGTTCTCGATCACCGGTCCGACGGCTAACTTGCCACTCACAAATGCGCGCCAGCGCGCAACTTATGAGAATTCTATCAACGTGCCCTCAGTTCGCTGGCGCGCCCTCCCGGAACATGCTATGATCCTTGATGAGGTGCGACATGTCTCTCTACGCCAAGAAATGCGTCTTGCTTGTGTCAATCGCGTTACTCATGATTCTCGCGAATACCCTCGCGATCGCGGACTGGCTAGATGGCACGGGTGTTGCCGCACTGGCACGTCACATCCGCTCAGAGTACCTGACCGGCACAGCCGTCACAGTGATCCTTGCGTTATTGTTCTTGCTGGGTGGCCCGGGCCTTGCCATCGCGGGCGCAGGAATGATGAGACGGTGCTCTGTATGCGATCGCGCGATGTTCCGCAAGGCGAAATATTGCGGCGCCTGCGGGAGTCGTCTCTGAGTCCCGTGGACAGCACCATTCATCTGCGGCTGTTCGCGAGACCGAAGCCGAGGCCGTGGACGCCGGTGCCGCCGCCCGCGAGTACATCCGGCACTACGACGGCAAGACCGACACGCTGGCCGCGTCGCTCGACCGCATCCGGAAGACCCCGCCGACTTCATCGCGACGCTGCACGCGCCCGAAATGCAGTCGCACGTCGCATGCCGCTTTGATGATGGCCGATCGGATGGCACTCAACTTGCTGTCGCGTGCATTTCGTGATTGATAACTCTATCATATGCCGATAGACACGGTAGGTGACCGCGGGAGGTCCGACATGTTGTATGAACGATCATTCACGATAGAACGGCGGCTTCAAACGGTCTTGAAGCTGGTACGCTCCGGTCGATATTCCACGCCTGCCATCGCAGATCGGTTGGGCGTATCGGTCCCGACCGTTTCGCGCGACGTGACGGCCCTTCGCGAGCGGGGCCACGACATTCGCGCGGAGCGGCAAGGTGATGGTTGGCGCTATGTGCTGGCTTCAGAGGCCTCCGGAAGGTCGCCACACAATGGCGCTCGAGATCGAAACAGGGTAACCGCATGAACGCAGAGATTCTAAAGCGCCTCGTCCGAGCGATTGCTGAGGGTTCGCAAGGCGATTTGGACCGCCTGGCCCACAAGGTTGTCGAGGCAGAGCGCAAAACTGGACATCGCCGACTCGCCGACCAACTTGAAGCGATTTTGAGCGAGGCAAAGCGACGTCCCAATGGCAATGGCCATTTCCCTACCGACCGAGCCAGTTCGCTAAAGGAACTTCCACAGAGTCGGCGTCATGGCGAACAACTCGCCACGCTGATCGCCCGCGATGAATTGGAGCACGACATGGTGCTTCCGCCCGCAATTGAGGAACGCTTCGATCGCATTGAATGTGAGTTCGCTGCGCGCGAGCGGCTAGGTGCTTACGGCCTTCGCCCTCGGAAAACAATCCTCTTGCACGGTCCGCCGGGGTGCGGGAAGTCACTTGGAGCAAAGCGACTCGCATGGAACACTGGGTTGTCGTTGATGAAGGTGCGATTCGACGTCCTGATTTCTTCCTACTTCGGGGAATCGGCTTTGAATTTGCGCAGCATTTTCGGCGCCGCCAAAGATCGCCCTTGTGTGCTCTTGCTCGATGAATGTGACTTCATTGCCCGGTCTCGCACCGGTAGCAAGGACATTGGTGAGGCGAGTCGAATAGTGAATTCGCTCCTGCAACTCATGGAAGAGTATGACGCTCCAGGACTGCTTGTGGCTACGACCAATGTAGAGTCGTCACTTGACGAAGCCCTGTTCCGGCGATTCGACGACGTGTTCTTGGTGCCGCTGCCCGGTCCCGCTGAAGTGGAACGACTGCTCCGCATGACCCTGTCTTCCGTTGCGGTAGATGAGAGAGTTGACTGGCAGGCAATGATCGCAGACTTGGAAGGCGCGGCAGCTGCGATGGTCGTGAAGGCCGCACGTGATGCCGCTAAAGCCGCAGTCCTGAACGGCCGCAAGACAGTGACGGAGGCTCATCTTAGAAACGCCATCGCCGAGGTCCGGCGTCACAAAAGCAGCGAACACAAGGCGTAACGCATGGCTGTCAGTCACCAGTTTGAGCACCTACCTCTTCTCCTGCGCTACAGGGGACGGGCCCAATTGCCTCGTGGTGGCAGCACGGCACCACAAACGATCGCGAACCGCAATGCCCGGGCTGCCCATAGCGCTTCGCTCGGCGCCTCCGCTAATGCCATTTCGTCCACTTGGAAGACTCAGGACGCTCAGCGTCAGGCCCAGAACTTACCGGTACTTCCTGCCGGCAAGCCTATTCTGGTCAAGGTGGATCCGGGGCTCGACCTCGACGTTCTCCGCGACAAATTCGATTTTGAAATAGTTGCAGAACAAGAAGACGGGTTTGTCCTTGCGGCCTCCGAGGACATCGACCTTACCGCATTTACCCAGATGGTCACTGCGTTTGCTGTGAAAGTCCACGGCTCGGCAACCATCGCATCGGTTCACAAGCTTTACGACGACCCCAATCAGGCCGACCGCGTGCAGCGCATCTTGTCCGACGGCCTGATCCCGTTGTGGCCCAACATCCCAGAGAACAGGCTTTTTGTCGTCGATATCGGTGTCGCTTGCACCGGCACCAAGGAAATCCCCAACGAACCCACTCGCGGCAAACGTGACACAGACGCTTCTTGGGCCAGGAAACAGGCCGATTGGGCGCAGCTTCGAAGCGAAGCCTACGACGCTTGGGAATTGCTTTGCGAGGAACGCCAGACGGAACTCATCGCCTTCGTTCAGGGTTACCACGCAGAAGTCATGGAGATGACCCACGAGGACATCCGGTCAATTGCCGTTCTACCCGACAGCTTCACCGTCCGAATCAAGATCCGGGGGAGGGGGTTGAAAGACCTGATCCTAAACTACCCCTACATATTCGAGATCGTCGAACCGGAGGACATTGCCCTGCCACAATATGCCGATGAAGAGGGTGCGGCTCCACTGGCCGCACCCGCGCCCTTGCCGCCTTTCGCCGAGGCGCCGGCAGTATGCGTCATCGATAGCGGCATCCAGGAGGGGCACGTCTACTTAGCCCCGGCCATCGACAGGACGACCTCCCGTTGCTTCCTCCCAAACGCATCCCAAACAGACGTTGCTGACTACGTTGCGCCGGGCGGACATGGTACGCGCGTCGCCGGAGTGGTCCTCTACGGCGAGTCCGTACCACCGGATGGCACGCCGCAACTGCCGTTTTGGATTCAAAATGCCCGCGTGCTTGATCAGCACAACCGAATGCCAGAAGAGCTTTTTCCGCCGTCTGCAGTACGAGCTGCTGTAGAGCACTTCCACCTTAACGGCCGCAACACACAAGTATTCAATCACTCCATAAATGCCACGGCACCATCGCGGACTCGTTACATGTCGGCATGGGCCGCCGAAATCGATAGACTCAGTTTCCAACACGACATTTTGGTTGTGCAGAGCACAGGCAACATCCCGTCGACTGGAGTCGCGCCGCTCATCGGAGTCAAGGAACACATCGTCGCTGATCGCCAGTTCCCCGACTATCTGTGCGAGCCATCATGTCGCGTCGCGAACCCAGCACAGAGTCTGCAGGCGCTCTCCGTAGGATCGATTGCTTACGGCGCGTTTGAGAACGGAGGATGGAAGTCGTTTGCGGAAGAGCCGGGGCACCCGTCCGCCTTTTCGCGTTCCGGCTTCGGTATTTGGGGCGTCATCAAGCCCGAAGTAGTGGAGTGCGGCGGCGATGCCATCCGCACCGCAAATAACCCGCCCGACGTACGGGTTGGCGGAGGCATTCCCGGTGTTTGCCCTCAATTGGTCCGTTCAACCATGCACCCGCCGTCACCCGCCGTAGCGAGCGACGCCGGCGGCACATCGTTTGCGGCACCCAAGGTGACGCGAATCGCAGCCGCCGTTCAGCGCGTATTGCCCGACGAACCAGCCTTGTTATGGCGCGCGATGATCGTGCAATCCGCGCATTGGCCGGAATGGGCCGAGGCAGTCTTGAGTCAACTGCGCGATCCGAATACCGCAAACGGCCCCAACCGTCAGGCGTTGCTCGACCAGGCCGAACGCATTATCCAGTGGATTGGTTTTGGACGCCCGGACGCAGCCAGAGCGACAACCAACACAGATCATCGCACGACTTTCATCACCAGCGGCCTTTCCGACATTCACGCCCGCGAATGTCATGTCTATCAGATTCCCATCCCTCCGGAACTTCGCGGGGCAGGCGACGAGTACGACATCCGCATTGACGTCACACTCTCTTACGCGGCGCAGCCGCGGCGGACACGCCGAAACCCTCGCCGCTACTTGTCCACCTGGGTAGATTGGAAGAGCAGCAAGCTCGGTGAATCGATCGACAATTTCCGCGTCCGCTCGCTGAAGGGGGAGATACACGACGGCGCGGCAGCCGACGGCAGCGTCCTGCCATGGACGTTGCACGAAAACGATAGTTGGGGTCACATCCGATCCGCCCGCCGCAACCGCGGCACTGTACAAAAGGACTGGGCAATCGTGAAGTCCAATGCGCTTCCGGAGCATTTCTGTATCGCTGTTGTGGGGCACGAAGGGTGGAACCACGACCCGGATGCGACGGCCAAGTATTGCCTCGCCGTCACGCTGGAAATTCAAGGTCAGGAGATCCCGATCTACGACCCGCTCCGCGTCGCCGTCGAAGAACTGCAAGCCGAGATCGGCGACATCGAGATTGAAGCCACTGTCGAAGTTGAAGAGTAAGCAGACAAGGAGCGAAGGAATCGCATGGACCAAACGCAACTCAACTGGATCACAAACTTCATCTGGGGCATCGCCGACGATGTGCTCCGCGACGTTTACGTCCGTGGCAAGTACCGCGACGTGATCCTACCGATGGTCGTCCTGCGAAGACTCGACGCCGTTCTTGAACCGACCAAGCAGGCCGTATTGGAGCAGAAGACCCGGCTCGACAAGGCCAAGATCACCATCCAGGACGCCGGGCTCCGCTCCGCCGCCAAACAGGCGTTCTACAACACGTCGCCCTTTACGCTCCGCGACCTGACGGCCCGCGCCAAGGCACAGCAACTGAAGGCTGACTTCGAGGCCTACCTTGACGGCTTCTCGCCGAATGTACAGGACATCCTCGACGCCTTCGAGTTCCGCAACCAGATCCCGCGACTCTCCAAGGCCGATGTGCTCGGTACAATCATCGAGCGCATGCTCGACCCGCAAATCAACCTCAGCCCTACGCCGGTCAAGAACCCAAACGGCAGCATCAAGCACCCTCCCCTCGACAATCACGGGATGGGCACGATTTTCGAGGAGTTGGTCAGACGATTCAACGAGGAGAACAATGAGGAGGCCGGCGAACACTGGACGCCGCGCGATGCTGTGAAGCTGATGGCGGAACTGATTTTCCGACCTGTTGCCGATGATATCGAGTCCGGGACGTACCTGCTCTACGACGGCGCCTGCGGTACCGGCGGCATGCTCACCGTCGCCGAGGAGACTCTCCAGGCACTTGCCAAGGAGCACGACAAGCAAGTTTCAACGCACCTGTTCGGTCAGGAGATCAACTCCGAAACTTACGCAATCTGCAAGGCTGATCTGCTCATGAAGGGCGAGGGAGATGCGGCCGACAACATCGTCGGCGGCCCTGAGCATTCTACACTTTCGGCCGATGCGTTCCGAACGCACACCTTTGACTTCATGCTCTCGAATCCGCCCTACGGAAAGAGTTGGAAGACCGACTTGGAGCGCATGGGCGGCAAAGGCGGCATCAAAGACCCGCGCTTCATCATCCAACACGCGGACGACCCTGAGTATTCACTGCTCACCCGCTCCAGCGACGGCCAATTGATGTTCCTGGTCAACATGCTAAGCAAGATGAAACCGGACACCGGCAAGAAGGGCTGGCTCGGCAGCCGCATTGCCGAAGTTCACAACGGCTCTTCTCTCTTCACCGGTGATGCCGGCCAAGGCGAGAGCAACATCCGCCGCTGGATCATCGAGAACGACTGGCTGGAGGCGATCATCGCGCTTCCGCTCAACATGTTCTACAACACCGGCATCGCCACCTACATTTGGGTGCTCACCAACCGCAAAGCCCAGACCCGCCATGGCAAAGTGCAGTTGATTGACGCGACCGAGTGGTTCCGCCCGCTCCCTAAGAACCTCGGCAAGAAGAACTGCGAGTTTTCGACCGACGACATCGCCCGCATCGTCAACACGTTTCTTGCCTTCGAGGAGACGCCGCAGAGTCGCATCCTGCCCAATGAGGGGCTTGGCTACTGGAAGGTCACGGTCGAGCGGCCGCTCCGGCTCAAGGGCGCTGAGTCCGACCGCGTGTACACGGCCAAGGAGATCAAAGCCCTGCGGGAGTCCGGCGAGCGCGACCCGTCGGCCCCGCCGATCATCACCAAGGTCCACAAGAAGGGGGTCAAACCCGATCCGCTCCGCGGCCGCTTCGAGTCCAAGATCGACGGGAAGCCCGCCGTCGTCGAGTACGCCTCGGACACCGACTTGCGCGACACCGAGCAGGTGCCGCTGCTGGAAGAAGGCGGCATCGAAGCCTTCATCCGGCGGGAAGTGCTTCCCTACGCCCCGGATGCCTGGATCGTCGAATCCGCCACCAAGATCGGCTATGAAGTGTCGTTCACTCGCTACTTCTACAAGCCCACACTGCTCCGCTCGCTCGACGAAATCAAGGCTGACCTCGACGCGCTCCAAGACGAAGCCGAAGGCCTGTTCGATGAAATCGTCGCGGGAGGTGCGCGGTGAGCTCAGTTCCGTCCTTCCCGGAGGGCCAGATTGAAGCGCTCGCCAAACTCATGGGCGAATGCGGTTCAGGCTCGGACATCACGCGCATACTGAGCCATTGCGGGCTCCGGGATGATTCCGGCGAATCCACAAAGTGGCGTCGCTTATACGCGATCTTTCTTCAATGCCAACGCCAACACGGCTGCGCCAACCATATAGTGGGCTTTATCGGTGCGTTCCTTACCCCGGCCCGCTTCGTGGGACGTCAAAACGAGTTTGAGCAACGCCGCGCAGAGTTGAACGCGATTCTCGCCTTCTCTGGACTGGACTACGGAGCAGATGGCAACTTTCGCAATCGACAAGCCGCCCGAACGCTCGATGAGGCTGAGTGTCGCCTGCGGACGATACACATGAAGTTCCGGGACCGGCGGATGCATTCGGAGATACTCAAATACTGCCGAACCGAACTGCTTCAAGACAACTACTTCCACGCAGTGTTCGAGGCAACGAAAGGGCTCGCGCAGCGAATTCGGGACTTGTCGTCCATGCAGGCCGATGGCGCGGCACTGGTGGATCGTGTTTTCTCGATCGACCGTCCAGTGTTGGCCCTCAATACACTGCAAACCGATACGGAGCGATCAGAGCACAAAGGCTTCGCGGCGTTGCTTAAGGGGTGTTTTGCGGCAATTCGAAATCCTCTCGCCCATGAGCCCAAGATTCTATGGGAAGGCGAAGATGACGCCGCCGACTATCTAACGCTCATTTCACTCCTTCACCGGAAGCTCGACGATTGCATCGTAACGCGGATCGGAGGTGTGGCATGACGCACGGCCTCAAGCCTTACCGCGACTACAAGGACACCGGCGAGCCGTCGTTTAGTCGGATACCCTCCCAATGGGATATTCAGCGAAACGGACGACTTTTCGAACAGCGCATTGAGAATGGATTTGCTGAACTACCCATTCTGGAAGTGTCCCTTCGTACCGGAGTGCGGGTTCGCGATATGGAAAACGGCACCCGCAAGCAGGTCATGTCCGACCGGGCAAAGTACAAGCGCGCCGTCGCGGGTGACATCGCCTATAACATGATGCGAATGTGGCAAGGTGCGGTCGGTGTCGTCCCGCAAGACGGACTCATCAGCCCTGCCTATGTCGTCGCACGCCCACACGCCGGCACTGAAACCCGTTACTTCTCTTACCTGTATCGCACGGACGCTTATAAAGCCGAGATCGACGCCTTCTCACGCGGCATCGTCAAAGATCGCAATCGCCTTTACTGGGAAGACTTCAAGCGAATGCCGGTGTGCGTTCCACCGACCGACGAGCAACGCGAGATCGGCGCCTTTCTCGACGCCCACGCGGCGAAGGTTCGCAGGTTCATCCGAAATCGCCGACGGCTGATCGACGTGTTGAACGAGCAGAAGCAGGCAATCATCGACGAGGCCGTCACGCGGGGAGTCAATCCCGACGTTGAATACAAGCCGTCCGATTTTGAAGAATGTGGCGATATTCCGGCGCACTGGACGATTCGCCGACTGAGAAACGTCGCCGAATTGCGTGTCAGCAACGTGGACAAGCACACGAAGGCCGACGAGCAGCCGGTTCGTTTGTGCAATTACACAGACGTGTACAAGAACTCCGTCATCACGGCCGGCATGCCGTTCATGATGGCGACCGCAACGTCTTCCGAGATCGATGCCTTTCGCCTCAATGTCGGTGATGTCATCATCACCAAGGACTCCGAAGACTGGCAGGACATCGGCGTCCCCGCTGTCGTTGCCGAAGCTGCCGAGGACCTCGTGTGCGGGTATCACCTCGCAATCCTCCGTCCGTTGCCCGGCACGATCGTTGGGCCGTTCTTGGCCTACGCTCTGCGTTCCAGATTCGTTGTCACTCAGTTCAGCATCGCCGCGAATGGTGTGACGAGATACGGCCTGTCGCACGGTGCGATCAAAGCCACAGCGTTAGCGCTTCCACCGATTGACGAGCAAGAGCATATCGTTCGGCACATCGACCAATCCACTGCAACCATCAACACCGCATTAAACCGTATCTGGCGCGAGATCGACCTTATCCAGGAGTACCGCACGCGATTGGTTGCCGACGTGGTAACTGGAAAGATAGACGTGCGTGGTTTGGCACCGGCCGAGCTGGACTCATCCGAAGAGCCGCTCGACGACGTGTTCGATGAAGGCGGATTGGAGGATGCAGAGGACGAACTCGTGGAGGAGTCGGCAAGTGAGTGATCGCCCCGCAATCCCGATCGAGACTCAGCGAGAGGTTCTCTTCGAGGCGAGGCACCGGTGCGCCGTCTGTTGCGAGCCTACCCCGCTCGAAAAAGCACACATCACGCCTTGGAGCAAATCACAAGAACACAGCGTAGCGAACTTAATCGCGCTTTGTGCAAACTGCCACGAGCGAGCCGACCTTGAGAAGTGGGGTGAGTCGTACCTGCAACGGTACAAGAAGCACCCCTGCGCGCTCGCCGCCAACGCGATGCCACCCATGTCGCCGGAGCAAAAGGCCATGGTGGATTTCGTGATTGGGACCGACCCTGACTCGATGACGGAAACTCAGCGGCGGCGATTTGTATCGATGGCTGCGGCATATGCGGGCGTAGCAGTCTCGTCGGTGTCTTTGGAGGCCGTGTTGCCGGCGAACAGCTCTCGCGTTCGCCTCGTCGGTCCTGTCGAAGCCACCGAGAAGTGGATTGACGGGTTTCGCCGCTCGGACAAGTTGCTTTCTGCATACTTTGAAGAGTTTGACATTCTCGATGTAGGACCATCGTCTACGCCTCCAACACCGAACCAGCAAAGGCGACCGACGGACGTATCCGAGAAGGGGCTGGAGCGACATATCACGGACTCGCTCATCGAGGAGTCAGGTTATCAACCGGGCAGCAACGAAGACTACGACCGCGAGCACGCCGTAGATCTCGCCAAACTACTCGCGTTCCTGCGGGTCACGCAGCCGAATGTCGTCGAGACGCTGTCTCTCGACGAGGACGGACCCAAACGCTCCCAGTTCCTTGCCCGGCTTCAAGGCGAGATCGCCAAGCGCGGCGTCATCGACGCGCTCCGCAAGGGCGTGAAGGACGGCCCGGCGCATGTGGACCTCTTTTATGGCTCGCCCACGCCCGGCAACGTCAGGGCCGAAGAACTTTTCGCAAGGAACATCTTCAGCGTTACGCGGCAGTTGCGCTACAGCCGCGACGACACCCAGAACGCGCTGGACCTTGGCATCTTCATCAACGGCCTGCCCGTTGCGACGTTTGAGCTGAAGAACAGCCTCACGAAGCAGACCGTCGCCGACGCCGTACTTCAGTATCAGCGCGACCGCGACCCACGCGAGCTGCTGTTCCAGTTCGGGCGGTGCCTGGTTCACTTCGCCGTCGATGATTCCGAGGTGCGCTTCTGCACGGCACTCAAGGGGAAGGAGTCGTGGTTCCTCCCGTTCAACAGGGGATTCAACGACGGCGCGGGCAACCCGCCGAATCCCGACGGCCTTAAGACCGACTATCTTTGGCGACGGGTGCTCACCAAGACAGGCCTCACCGACATCATCGAGAACTATGCCCAGGTCGTTGAAACCAAAGACGAGAAGTCCGGCCGAACAAAGAAGACCCAGATTTTTCCGCGCTATCACCAACTGGACGTTGTGCGGGCGCTGCTCGCCGATGCCGCTATCAAGGGCGCGGGGCAACGTTACCTCATCCAACACTCCGCCGGCAGCGGCAAGAGCAACTCGATTGCGTGGCTCGGCCATCAATTGATCGGCTTGCAGCGGGACGGCAAGACCGTGTTCGATTCGGTAATCGTCGTCACTGACCGCACCGTGCTCGACCGGCAGATACGCGACACTATCAAACAGTTCGCACAGGTAGCCGCGACCGTCGGGCATGCTCAACACTCCGGCGACCTGCGCCGATTCATCGAGAGCGGCAAGAAGATCATCATCACCACCGTTCAGAAGTTCCCCTTCGTGCTCGACGAAATTGGCAGCGACCATCGCGGCCGGTCATTCGCGATCGTCATTGACGAGGCACATTCCAGCCAGGGCGGCCGAACCGCAGCGAAGATGAACATCGCCCTGTCCGCAGACGGCGAGGAGCAGGAAGAGGAGACCGTCGAGGATACGATCAATCGCATCATGGCGGCCCGAAAGATGCTGCCGAACGCCAGCTATTTCGCTTTCACGGCGACGCCGAAGAACAAGACGCTAGAGGTGTTCGGAGAGGCGCAGCCGACCGGCGACAAGATTCAGCATCGGCCGTTCCACGCTTATTCCATGAAACAGGCGATTCAGGAAGGGTTCATCCTCGACGTGCTCCAGAGTTACACCACGGTCAATAGCTACTACCGACTCACGAAGAAGATCGAGGGCGACCCTGAATTCGACACCAAGCGGGCACAGAAGAAGCTTCGCAAGTATGTCGAAGGCCACGTGCACGCTATCCGGCAGAAGGCCGAGATCATGGTGGACCATTTTCTAACGCAGGTCATTGGGCAACGTAAGATCGGTGGCGAGGCGAGGGCGATGGTCGTGACCGGCAGCATCAACCGGGCGATCAAGTATTACCACGCGATCAGTGACTATCTGGTCGAACAGCGGTCGAAGTTCAAAGCAGTTGTCGCATTCTCTGGCGAGCACGAATACGGCGGCGTCAACGTTACTGAGGCGTCGCTCAATGGCTTCCCGAGCAGCCATATCGAGGACAAGATCATCGAAGACCCGTATCGCATTCTCGTGTGCGCCGACAAGTTCCAGACCGGCTATGACGAGCCGCTGCTTCACACGATGTATGTAGACAAGACGCTATCCGGCATCAAAGCAGTGCAGACACTTTCGCGTTTGAATCGCGCCCACCCCAAAAAGCATGACACGTTCGTGCTCGACTTCGCCAACGATGCCGACACGATCCAGGCGGCTTTCGCGGACTACTACCGCACGACGATCCTTGCTGAGGAAACCGACCCCAACAAGCTCCACGACCTCAAGGCGGAGCTCGACGGCGCGCAGGTGTATAACGACACCCAGGTCGAGGAGTTCGTTCGCCGCTATCTGGGCGGCGCGCCGCGCGAGCAGTTGGACCCGATCCTAGACGAGTGTGTCGCCCTCTACACCGAGCACTTGGACGAGGATGGGCAGGTCCGGTTCAAGGGCAACGCCAAGGCGTTCGTCAGGGCATACGGATTCCTTGCGTCGATCCTGCCGTATTCGAATCCCGATTGGGAGAAACTCTCGATCTTCCTCAACTTCCTGATCCCGAAGCTTCCCGCCCCGCAGGACACGGACTTTACGAAGGGAATCCTTGAGGCCATCGACATGGACAGCTACCGAAACGAGCGGCAAGCGGCCATGAGCATAGCGCTCCCCGACGCCGATGCACTCATCGACCCCGTACCAACAGCAGGCGGCGGTGGCAAGCCGGAGCCGCAACTCGATCGGCTCAGCGTGATCCTTCAGGCGTTCAACGATCAGTTCGGCAACGTCGAATGGAAAGACGAGGACAAGATTCGCAAGGTGATTGCCGAGGATCTGCCAGCAAAGGTCGGGGCCGACAAGGCGTACCAGAACGCGATCAAGAATTCGGATCGGCAGAATGCCAGGATCGAGCACGACAAAGCGCTCGCCCGTGTGATGACAGAGCTATTGGCCGATCACACCGAGTTATTCAAGCAGTTCAGCGACAATCCGCAGTTCAAGAAGTGGTTGCTCGACACGGTTTTTAACCTAACCTACGACCATCCGGCTGCTTGAGCGACCGCGCAAGTTGAGCGGGAAGCGGGGATTAGCAAAATTAGCAGCTGCGACAAGACATCGGAGCATATGCGACAAACACCGGCTTCGGCAGAAATTGGAGGATTTGGGCGAATTCGAATCCCATCCTTCGAGATTTCAGACTGGGTACAGACGACTGCCGGTCTTCCCGGCTGAGCGTCGCGTGGGTCGTAGGCGTCACATGCTATGGAGAAGATGCACAGGCGATTTCTCAACAGAGAATCGGGGCCGAAATGAGTACAATCGCACTAAGCGATTCCCAATCCCTTATTCTGAACAGGATTCGGTTACGCTGGCGACACGCATCACACCAAGCTGTGCAGAAATCTCAACATCAAGACAACTCGCCCATGCTATTCTGCGAGTCTTAACTCAATTGATTACGGCAAATGCGCTATCCACAGTACCGAACATGCCCATCCTGCACGTCGATATCGTTCCGTGTGGCCGCGAATTGTAATCCTGCGCCAAGTGAACTCCGAATCGACTGCCCAACTCGCTGGAATCCAAGAATCGCAGCCACTTCCTTGATCAACGCATCCTGAGGAAGACTAATCTGACGCCTCAGAACGTAGGCAATCGCCGCCGAGATTTCCTCGGGCGCAATTTGGTCGATATCGCGCTGGTCATCGGATTTGTTGCCTTGAATCCGAAACTGATCGTAGCCTGAAGGATCGCTCGACTTGGGCCAAAGAAATACGCCGCCGTCGTGTTCGACGACAAGGACAGGAGCCAACGGGACGAGCGATTCAATGCGATTTCGAATGGCCGACCCAACGCGAGTCATCCCCCAACAACTGATCGCCCGCCGCGTTGCAACATCGATGTGCACCGGCCCTTCATGTTCAACAATCTCCTGAAGGAGCTGCGTGATCATCCGATTGGAGGACGATTCGTAGAACTCTGCCGCCGGCCTGGTGGCCCCTCTTGCCCGAAACGCCGAATAAACCGGGAGTGCATCTATCCCGCCATCCAAGTCAACGCCCTTCTCCCCTGCAAGGACTCCAGGCAATTCGGTTGAATCGAATTCCGTCTCCTCAGGGCTCGACACATTAGCCATTTCATCCGGTCGCTCGACATGGGTTCCGGAGTCAATGGCGGCCTGGATCGCCGATTCGATTTGAGTCATGCATTGATCGGGGTCGGTCCACCAGTCCGACGACCAGACTCGATGCAGCGTCCACCCGAGATCGGTCAATACGTCTTCTCGAAGACGGTCCCGGTCACGTGCGGTCTTCGCGCTGTGGTAGTTTGCACCATCGCATTCGATTCCCAAGACATAACGGCCCGCGTTTTCGGGGTCGCGGACTCCCAAGTCGATTCGATATCCAGAGCATCCGACCTGTGTATCGACGTGATATCCCAATTCGCGAATCCGATTACAAACCTCACGTTCAAAGGGTGATTCGAAATCGCTGCCGCCCCCCATGGTAATTGCCTGCGAAATCGCGACCGGACCTCGCTCGGCATAGTCGAGGAAGCACTTCAAATCCTGCACGCCGCGTGATCGAGTTCGTGAGAGGTCGATTTTCTCGGGGCGGAGGGACGAAAACACAACCACTTCCTGGCGTGCACGCGTGATCGCAACATTCAAACGGCGCTCACCGCCGTCACGATTCAAGGGACCAAAGTTCATTGAGACTTTTCCGGCCTGATCAGGGCCATAGCACACGGAAAACAGGATCACATCCCGTTCGTCTCCCTGGACGTTCTCCAGGTTCTTGATAAACACCGGTTCAGCGACATCGTCACTGAAGTAAGTCTCGATTCCCGGATTCTCGCGAACGGCGGCATCTAAGAGGTCTTCAACAAGAGTCTGCTGCGCCATGCTAAACGTAACGATTCCGATGCTCAGCCTTGATCGCTCGGGATCCATCAGCCGGCTCAGCACATCTTTGACGACCGCCTCGGCCTCAGCCCGGTTGGTTCGCGATTGGCCTTTGTCGTAAACGCCGTCCGCAATGTGGCGGAATGAAACCCCCTGCCCCACATAGGGCGACGGAAACGTCAGCAGATCGTTACCGTAGTAGTGGTAGTTGCTGAACGTGATCAGGCTTTCATGTCGCGAACGATAGTGCCATCTGAGTGCCAGATCCGGCAGATTTGCTGACAGGCACTCATCAAGGATGCTCTCCATGTCTTCAACCACATCATCGTCGTTGAATTCTGTCTCGTCGGCTCGCTGAAAGAAGTTTGTCGGGGGTAGCTGTTTGGGATCGCCAACAATCACCACCTCCGTGCCTCTCGCGATGGCGCCGACGGCATCCCAGACCGGGATCTGCGACGCCTCGTCGAAGACCACCAGATCAAATGGCGGGTGCGATGCATCCAGGTATTGCGCAACCGAGATCGGACTCATCAGAAGGCACGGTTTCAGACGCGAAAGCAGGTTCGGGATCTTCTGGAAGAGCCCACGAACCGGCATATGTCCGCGCCGCAGCCGGCGCTGCCGGTTCAATATTCCCGCTTCGGACTTGTCGCTCGCCTCTGGCGTCGATGGCGGTTTCTTGGCACCAATGCGACTGATCAGCTCCTGCTGAGTCAGCTTCATGTACTGACTGTCCGTCAGCCGGAACTCACGGATCTTCCGTTCATGTTCGGGGCTGAAGAATCGACTCAGTGATTCATCTTGCTGCGTCGCCCAAAGAACCCATTGCTCGTAAAACGTCCGATCAAAGGACCGTCGAAGTTGCTCAGTGGAAACCTCTGCCGACTCGTAAGCCGAGATCAAGCCGCCCAAGCCGGCCTTGCTCGCCTCGGAGCGAACCAACTGCCAATTACACCAGGCTCGAAGGCCCCGAAGATTTGACTTTAGCTCCGACAATCTCTCCTTCATCATGCCGACACGCAATCGACGGTCATCAGCACGCCAGAATTTTGCGTCGTCCGTGACGCCGAGTCGCGCCTGCAATTCTGCGCGGGCCGCGCGAAGCGATGCAAAGCCGGTTGAGAACCGATCGATCATGTCGCGGAGTTGTCCACCGACCTGCAACGAGTCGTGGTGCTCGATCAGTACTTTTGCCCAGTGTTTCCTGAAGGAATCGGCATTCTCCTGTTTCGATCCGGCGGCCTTCATCGCGAGTTCCCGGAATCCGGTCGACCAGTTCACTGCCTGATCAATCGATTCCCAGTCGGCCTCACCGCCATTCCAATGCGATCCGAGCAACGCCGAACACCGATCGTCAGCGTCCTTCAACCACATGCAGACCTCTCGTAGCGACCGCGCCGCCGAGAGGTCTTTGAGCACACGGTCCTTTGCGACTTTCCGATCCGCCCTCGCCACCGACGACAGCGCACGCCTGACACTTCGTAGTCCAAAGAACCGCGGAACAAACCACGACACGGTCGCCTTGTTGTGTTGTTGAATTAGGGAGTCCAGGTCCAGACTGAGAATCGCCTCTTCGTACTCAGATAGTAGCTCCGCTTTTTGGCTGTCCCGTTCTCGCCCTTTCTTGATTACACCCGACACGTATGCTGACAATTCGGGCCAATCTGGATCCAGAAGTAGCGGCGACGGCGCCTTCGGGGGGTTGACGAAGAAATTCAGAAACTTGTCGACAAACGAAAGTTGATTCCACGCCCACTCGCTTCCAAGTGCAAACATCGGACCCAGTTTTGTGGAGAGTTGCTGCACTTGGTCGCACAGCGCCATCAACCGATCCAAGTCCGATTCGACCTCGGCTTGATACGGGAGCGACCACGACGAAGTCTCGCTACCGGTCCATGTATTGCCTGCGACATGCCCACATGCGTCACCGGCAGTCTGCATTCGCTGAATCAACTCACGCCATCCGTCGAGCCACTCCTTGCTGATATTGCTGATCTCCGCGAACTTGAGATCGATACGCTTCTGTTCCTTCAATCCCACAAGTTTGGAAGTCGCCTGAAACACGGACTCACCGAAGCTTCCGACTCGATGAAGGGCTGAGACGTACTCATTCAGATTGAGTCGAAGACGACGCAGCCTGTCGGCCTCGGATTTCCAGGCGTCGGAGGGCATTGCGGCGCGAAAGTCAATCGCCTCGCCAAGCTGATCGATGACATCCCGTTTCCGTGACTTGTTCGAGTGAAGCTCCATACAAAATGGACCCAACCCGCAACGCTCCAATCGCCCGCGAACAACGCTAAGTGCAGCCATCTTCTCGGAAACGAAGAGGACGCTTTTGCCCTCGCCGAGGGTATGGGCGATGAGATTCGTGATTGTCTGGGATTTTCCCGTGCCGGGAGGACCAAACAACACAAAGCTCTTTCCTTCGGCACCGGCCATCACGGCCCGAAGCTGCGATGAATCGGCGGGCATCGGGCAATACACCGACGAAGGCGGATACTTGGTATCGAGCTCATCCAAATCCGGGAACTCGCCATCGGAATCGAATTTCTCGGAGCTTGTGTGAATGAGATGGCGGACCACCTTATTCTTCTCAAGTTCCTTGGATCGCTCTTCAAGGTCCCGCCACATCAAGAACTTCGTGAAGGAAAAGAAGCCGATATAGGTGGACTCGATGACATCCCAGCGCGGCGTGTCCTTGATTGCCTGTCGGAATATTGTGAGGATTCGTTGGACGTCGACACCATGATCGTCATGGGGAATCGGATCCAATCCCTCGAGCTTGAGCCCGTGGTCCTTCTTGAGCAATTCCAGGAGCGTGATGTTCACTCTCGGTTCTTCATCCCCTTGGCTGATTCGGAATCCTTCCTGCACTGAATGTCGCTGGACTTCGAGCGGAATCAGGATGATCGGCGCTAACCGCGGTATTTCGGATGCTGTTGTTTCGTACCACTTGAGGAATCCGGCGGCCAAGTACAAAGCGCTCGCACCGCCCTCTTCCTTTGCAGTGCGGGCCGAGCGAAAAATCTCCGTAAGCCGGCGGCTGAGCTCGATTGCGTCGAGATCGACGTAAAGTCGCCGCGCCGCCAGCTCGGCCTGCAACAGTTCATTGAATGCATCGCTGCCTGTCCGTGCACGATGAAGTTCAGCGCTCCGATCATCGTCCTCGCTGAATTCACTCGGCCGTGGATTGACTCGAAACTCCAGACCATCCGCCAAGGCATCCTCGAGTCCGCCAATATCCGGACATAACACCGGCACCGTCTTCTTCGTGTTCGTCTTGAAGTTGATCAGCCGGTTGTGGAGCGAGAGATCAAGGAGCTTGCGTTTCCAACGGTCGAGTCGCGATGCAGGCGTCTCCGCTGCCTTGCCATCGACAACCTCGTCGGATGAAGGAATGTCAAATACTCGAACGTCTCCCGTCGGTCTATCAGACGACGGATCCTCTCCGTCGATTTCGCCTTCGCCACGACGCGAAGGAAGTGGCCGGATTCGGCTCTTTCGACAGCGCTTGATATCGACGACTGCCCGGAACTCTTCTTCATTGATTAGATGTCTGCGCGCTGCTGCGACGGCGGCATCAAAGTCATTTGGTGTCGCTGAAGTGACCACCGTGCTCTCGATGACCAGGATTTCATTCAGGTCGATCCGTTTGCGCACCCTCAGCAGATCGTCCGACGCGGAATCGGAGAAACACTCTTCAACTAACCAAACGCCCACAAACGCATGCCCATCGACGATCATGAGGATTGGATTCAGCCCGGATTGTTCAAGGCACGCCGCCATGAGCAACGCCAGGTCAAGACAGGTGCCGAGCTTGGATGTCATGATCCGGTCTGGGAGCCGTATCTTCTGACCATTCTCTTCGAAACTTGCAGGAGGGCTACAGTAAGCGATCCCACGCGCAAGAATCGCTTGGTAGATCCCTTGGGCAATTTGACCGACTCGTTTCGGGCTTCGAGTTTGGTATCCGCTGAGGGAGGAGCTACCCGTGTGCTGCTCCAGCCACTCGGCCGCATCCCGCAAGATTGATTCCACGACCGGATCATTGGGGAGAACAAAGGCCGCGAGCAACTCCGGAATCGACCCGCCGAGTCCACTCCACTCATCAAAGGCGAGGAACTCAATCGACTCGGACTTCCGCGCAATCGTCTGGCTATCTGCAACCACCTCGATCAACATCGAGCCACGGATCCGCTCGGTGATGTCCATCAAAAACTTCGCCGATGGTCGCACATCCACAGGCCCCTTCACCCACGTACCTGCAGGAGCGATCTCGCTAATGTTGAGTTCATGAGGCGGGAAGAATTCGGGCTCACTCGAAATCCGAACTTTCAAGTCCTTGGATAGTACCTCGGATGGGTTCGAGATGCGGAGTTGCTTCAAGACCGCGATGTCATTCTGCTGCATTGCATAGTTCACGCGGCAATCAAGATCCACATCAACGATCAACGGTGTCGGAGACTGACGTGCAATCGTGCTCATTCGTATGGCCCTCGCATGCCGATTTGACGGCAGCCTCCCCCACCCGTGCGCCGACGTAAATCACAACATGCGTTCGCATCAGCAGCGCCTCACTTGAGAGCGCACGAACTATACGCCCAACACCAGGATGGCGCGGTTCCAGCCCATTGAATCCTCAAATCTACACTCTGCCCAAGGTGTTGTTCAACCCTGTATGGCCTCCATACTCGGCCCGGATCGACTTTGGGCGAGGCGGACCCGGAATTCAGGCGATGACAAGGATGCGGCGCCCGGCTTCAGTCTCAAGATGTTATGAAATCCCTGAAGTCATCGCCTGGCCGCGCGCACTAGACGAACGGACCGTGTTGACGGTCCCGCGGATGTGGCTGCTCGCCCCAACCACTTGACCTCGAAATACGGTCTCCGGACCCTCGAATGACAGCGATCGCAGCTGGGCAGCGGTAACCACCCGACGTCCACGCCGATCCGTCACCCCCCACCGAGCGACCTCCGGGGGCCCCACCCGGCGAATACGAGGGTGAAACTCAGATCGGCATTCCACCGCTAATACCACAAACGGGCAATCTGCGTCTGACGACATGCGGGAGCGTATTCATGCTGGCCGTTGGCATTGGCCTATCCGCCCCTCCCCCGCCAAACGGCTCGCAGATTGTGAAATCTCTGACGTACCCACGAGCCGTGTTCGCCACGCGTTCGCCGCCCGACGCGACGGAATGAGGACGACCGGATCAGATTGCGGCTCTGATCGGGGGCCGTATCCAGCCGTTTCCAACGGGATGCAAATTCGCTCGACCCCTTAAGGCCCCCGCCGCGGGCCCGTAGAATCGAAACGGAGGCTAGAAATCGACAGGCCTTCCAAGCCAACGGATAATAAGGACTCTGAGTCTGCGGCGTTGATACGGCGCCCTCGTTGGGACACCGCGATACCTGTGCGGACGCCCGGGCAACGAGGATACTATGAATTATCCGATCCTGTTGCCGGCGCCGCAGATGAGCGATTCATGTCTGGCCATTTGGGCAATCCCGTTGCGCATCGCCCGTATCGCATGCTCTCGCTGGTCGACGTGATAGGGCTCGTTGTCAACGATGCCGATTCTGCGGCCTTGCGCGAATTCCACGAATACCGACGGATCTTCAATCATCAAGGGACGGACTTGATGCTCTTCGGTGATTACCTGGCGGCGATCAGAAACGAACATCTTAACAGTCGCAAAACGGTGAGCTCGACGAGTATCATCGATGACGCCTACGATCTGACGCTACAGAAGTTCTTGAACATCCCAGAGTCGCAATCGGAGAGCGCTCCGTCAGAACAAGTCATATCCGCTACGGATTGCCGACATTACTTCAGGGCCTTTCTGCGCAAACTCGCAGAACGAAATCAACCCGATCTTCCACGCAATCAGCCCCATCATGCAACGATCCAACTCCTGCAAGGACTGGTAAGAAAACAGTTCCATATCTCCCTGCTCGAAGCTCGACGGCGAAGCCCGAGCCGCGCCCGACGATATAATTGGGAAACGACGGGATCAATGATCCAAGTCTGGCTGCCCAAGCACTTGAGCGGAAAGGAGTGCCGCGCGTGGTTGGAGGAACATATTCCAAACCCCGATCCTTCCCGGCCCAGTGAGAAGGAACGCATCCAGGCCATCGTCGACTCCTGGTTTGGTGATCAGCGGATTGTGCAATTGAGCGCGATTCAGGATCACGCGCAACGAGTCAGATCGCCCAGCCGATCGACCGATGACGCGCGAGATTCCCGTCTTTCACCGGTCACCCTTGCACAGGCCGTCGCCGACGAGAAAGCGAGCCACCCAACTCAAGTTCGTCCGAGTATCAGGAAACTCGGCCCAGACAAGATCAGGAAGATGATTCTCGAAGTCTTTGAGAACCTCGTCGATGGTCAACGCACAGATCAGCAGATCGCTGACAGGTTTGGGATTTCAAAAGCGACCTTCAGTCGATTCGCGGGACGTTCGTGGTCGAATCGACCGCCGCCGGAGGGCCCACTTCTTGAAATACCAGATCTCTTCCGCAACACGGCGCAGGTCTTAGCTTCTACTCCAGCATTTGCGGAAATCGCGAAGGACACGAGCGCTTGGTCAGTGATTGGGGAGGTGGCACGTGGATCATGATCTTTATTTCTTGCCGATTCTCGTAGAAGCCCTTCGGCAAGAGAATCAGTCGCAGTCCCTGTGTACCGCAATCGCGAGAATTCGAGAGCTTGGAGCAAAGCCGGAGTACGAGGCCGGATTCAAGCAGTTTCGGTCCTTCATGACAGAAACAAGGGATCACTTCGAGTGGCTTGATCAATACGTCCGCGAGGAACTCATTGTCGAACTCGCGGCAGGGTCCTTTGATGGCCGACCCCGGACTGCTGAGTTGGCTTTGTCTTTGGTTAGATTGCGACCAACGTGGAAGGAAACATACGCCGCGTTGCGATCCGAACTGGACCATCACCCCGAGCCCAGATCTCCGACCGTTTCCGTTAGGCGCGATGGCGATCCGTTCATTGAATTGCCACTGGACGAGATTCCCAAGAAGGTGCGTTTGCTCCCCATCGTACCGGGGCGCTACACGATCGAGCTGGACTCCGGTAGAATCCTCTGGGAAGGCAACATCACAAAGGCGGACGTAGAATGGGAGCTCGCGCACCCTGGGAAGCCCATCCCTGTAGCGGCCGCAACCGGCGAGGGCCAACATCGCCATGTACGTGAAGAGGTATCGCCGAATGGTGCGTGCCGCGTTCGCATCTACGCAGGATTGCGATCGGGGCAAATGGAAGTCGATATCTTGACTATGGAGCCCTGAGTCGGTGTCTCAACCACACGCGAGTCGCGTCAAGACCGTTCTTGTTGTCCAAGATGGCAGCGAGGACATCGCGATCGTTACGGATCTAATCGTGAGCGTCACTTCTGGAGGCGCATCGTCACGTCTTGAATTCACTGGTCCCGCCCAATTCAACTCTCAGACGATTGAGCACATTCGTGATACCGTATTGACGATTGCGGATCGCCTCGTTTCCAACCTCGGACTTGACGAATCCACATACGCCATTTCCGTAGCGAACCTCGGAATCGCCTCGGTATCTGACCTGGGAATACAGGTGGCCGGATTCTCGGCGGATTGCGCTATCTTGCTGGGCATGATCTCGGCAAGCCTCGATATTCGCATTCCGGATGATCTCGTCGTTACGGCCCACCTGGCGTCAAAGGACGGTCATATCGGCCCGGTGCGATCGCTCCGATCGAAGCTTCTCGCTGCCGCTGAACACAAGTCAATACACCGCTTCATATACGGATCACTTGATGGAGACGGCTCATTGAATAAGCTGGCTCCAACGGAGATCAAGGATGCCATTACGGGGCTGACATCAGTTCGCGACCGGCTTCGGACGACTCCAATCACGACGATCACGGAACTGATCGGGATCGCATTCAACGACGAGGAGGTTGTCAGGGCCAGTCTCACAGGCGGATTCTGGGGCATGCCCCCCCCACCGGATGATTCCGCCAGCCACTTGCAACAATGCACCTCGTTCTTTCTGAAGCATCTCGAGGATCGCCATTGGGTTGTCCTGGAGGAGTTGCTGCGAGATGGCCGTACCGAACGAGCCGAGACGCTTGTTCGTGCCCGAGTTGCACATGCGACAAGGACCCGCACGTATCCACCCCAGTTCGGCCAACGATTGATAGCGTTACTGAGTTCATTGCCGCCGGGCCTTCGGCGACTCAATATCACCAAGCCACTGCTGAGCGCCGAGGACGCGCGGCTCTTGTCTTCAATCGCTAATCCATCGGAATTCGACGACCTGCCCCATTTGTTTGAGGCGACATCTACTCAGAGTTTTTCCACCACTCCCAATCTTGGCCGATCCTCGACGCACCAACGCGACAAGAGGACGGATTGCGAGGTGCTTGATGCGATTCTTCGCGAGACCGATACGGTTTTGGTGGCGGAGAGGATCCACGTCCCCATCGACAATGCACGAGGGTCATACCGTCTTGATAAATCTGTCGTCAGTAACTACGACGAATTCCTTGCCGTCGTCACATCCTACTACAATCACGTGATGCGGCGCTTGGGAATCATCTGTGGTTCGACGAACTCCTCGGATGTCACAAGCGAAGCGATCGACAAGGTATCCGAGGCGTACCGCGGAGACGGTGGTTTCAGCGCGGCGGTCAATCAGGGAATCGTTGGTACGGACGGTGGCATGCTGACTGTTCTGGATAGGATCACTGATTTCTTCAAGAGAGACACGGAGCAGAAGTACATCAACGGCGTTTTCAAGCGAGCCATCGATTCACGAGTATTGGCAGAACGAGTCAATATTGTGAAGGCGATCCTCGCCCGTTTGGCTTCGATACTGCCGGAAGAATATGGTGAGGAGGATCCCACCGCCTACGCTGATAACCACGAGAAGCTACTTGGATTGCTTCTCGAACTTCGAAAGACAATGCAAATCAGAGTGCGATCGCTACTTTAAGGAGCCCGACTATGCCGTCTATTGAAGCTCTCTTGCACGAACTGGACGAGCGCACGATCGCGAACAAGATCGAGCTGGAGCATGATGACGCGCGGTCGCAGTACGTGCTGCGATCGAGCAGGATTGGCTCATTTACTGAATTCAGCGACCTTCTCGGGGACTACTATAACTATCACTACTCGCGTTGTGTATCTCGGGGTGGGAAGATCGCGACGGGCCAAGCCGCGTCGCGCGCCAAATCGATCGTTGAGAATGAGTATC
>DAOPJV010000010.1:0-142816 GCA_035399845.1 Phycisphaerae bacterium
GCACTGCTTGAGAGGTGTGGCGCCCAGTGTTGCGAGTTGCAGGGTGGGCGCCTCCCGCAGGCGTCATGGGGGCCGCTGAAGCGGACGTCACGCCGCGGCCCAATCGCGACGCGAAACCAACATGGCGTCAGCGAGAGGCGCCCACCCCACGGATAGCCACGGCGTTTGGCGCGCGATGACACGCGTGCGAAGATCAACCCTGTTGTTCCGGCGTCCGCCGCGCGATCGTATCGTCGCGCCACCACCTCTGAAGAGGTGGGCCACCCGTCGGGAGGCGCCCACACTGTGGATTGACGCGATCGAGTGATGAAAGCCATGCCGGATATTCACCTCCAGGCCCCGCATATCCAGCTTGGCTTCTTCTGGCAGGATCGACCGCAGGAGGCGGCGTTTGCGGCGTGTCTGCGCTGGCTGATCGCGGACGGCTACGAACTCGCTGAGGTGACAGCGCTGCGAAGCGCTGACAATCGGTTACCACGATGTCAGAAGCCCGCCTGGTTGGACATTCCCGACGCGGAATACGGGACTTTCGAAGACCCGGATGCGGAGACGGTGTTGTCGTCTGTCGATTGGCTGCCGATCCACTGCCAACTGCGACCCACGGCGCCGTGGAATGTGCCCGTCCATCTGACCTACGCGTTGCTGTACGAAGAGGCCCTGAATCGCGGCGACGCGCATGCGATTGAGATTGCCGCGAGCGCGGCGAGCCTGAATCTGTTGCACACTGTGAGCATCGAGGAACTGTCGGCTGAGGGTGTATCCGAGGCGCGCCGGACACGGGCGTGGGAGCGTCGAACTTTTTGCGCTGTGTGCGAGGCGCTGGCGCCGACGTGTGCCGCTGACAACTGGGAGAATGCGCTGCAACCGCCCGCCTGGCTCGCGGAATTCGGGGATTCGCTCGATTTCAGCCATTTCTTTGTGTCGCAGACCTGTGCGGATATCGAACGGATCGAGGCGCTCGTTGGACCGATGAAAGCGTGGACCACGGAGCGGTTTGCCAACGGTCTCGTGATCAAGGGCGGGGCCGATATCGACGCCGACGATGTGGAGGGGGCGCATGTCGCGGAGTCGCTGCGAGAGGCGTTTCGCGGGTCGTGAGTTGGGCGGTCGCCTCCCGCAAGCGTTGAGCGCACTCCAGGATCATCGGACGCGCCTGGGCTGTCGCAATGTTTGAACAACAAGACGCCAGCGGGAGGCGTCCGCCCTACGGTTGGCGACCACCCACTTCCAAACACCACCCAGGCCGCATAGGTTTGTGTCAGTCGCTCATCGCCCCGACGTTTCGTCTGTTCACGTCCGGCGCCACTGACGTCATAGACGCGGCTCCATGACTGTGGCGGCTCGGGGCGATTGCGTCCTGAAGAACAACTCCGCTAAATGAGTCCGCACAACTGCAGGATGCCGATCAGAATCAGAAAGGGACCCGCGACAGTGATGAAGCCGCCAAACCTGCGACGCGCGAGTTCGAGCTTCTCGGGGTCCTTTGGATTGCGTGGAATAACGCCCTTGGCAACCAGCATGGCCAAGACAGCGCCGACAATCGGAATCAGGCCCTCCAGATTTTGGGGTTTCATTTCGGTCTATCCTCCGGCCCTGGTCGGTTTCCCCACCATGACATGATCGCCATGATGGATACAACCGCAGTCAGCGTTATTCCCGACACGACGAAGTAAGTCGCGCTGAGTCCGCCCGTCTCCCGGTATTCCCGATACCCGTGCATACCGATGGCCAGGAACGCACATGCGATCATCATGACCCAATGCCTGGGTGTGTACAGTTTGATCGATGGCTTCGACATTCGGTTGCTCCGGGTCGCGTTCGGTCCTGATCGTTTGGCAATCTTAAGCGAAAGTCGTGGGCCGGGGACGACGGTAACGGTTATTCGAGGAACGTCGCGAGCCATAACATTGCGCCGGTGTTGTAGGGCGGGCGCCTCCCGCTGAGCCTATGTTGTTCACGCGTTGCGAAATCGCCGGTATGTCGCGGCGGTTCAAACAGTCGCTTCACGCCAGCGGGAGGCGCCCACGCTGCGACATGCACGAGTGGCCCAGCTGTTCGAGGATGGAGGCGCGACGATGGGCGCGCGATGATGATGATTGATCGCATGACGCCCTGCGCGCGAACGTATCGTCGCGCCCCCACCATTGAAGTGGTGGGCCACCCGGCAGGTTGTTCACGCATTGCGAGAGCGCCGGTGTGTCACATTGGTTCAAACAGACGCTCGACGCTCGCGAGAGGCGGCCCACTCTACGGATTGCCACGGCGTTTGGCGCGCGACGACACGCGCGCGAAGATTACGTCTGTTGTTCCGGCGTCCGTCGCGCGATCGTATCGTCGCGCCCCCACCTCTGAAGAGGTGGGTTGCCCGGCGGGCGCCCTCGAATGGAGTCGGTTCGTGCACACGTTCGAGCGATCATGTCGAAACAAATGGCGACGGAAACGATCGGCCATTGCTCTAGCGAGCGCATTGCGCATCGCGTCGATGATCGCGATGCTGGTGGCGCCCCTCGCATGCATTCCGACTTACCTCGACGCCGGCGCCCTGGGCCTGGTGCTTCAACCCGCGACGACGAGCCCGGCGGGCGACTCTGTGGGCGAATCGAAGGCGATCTTCGAGTCCATCGAGGGCCGCGCGGGCCATCACGGCGTAACGGTTGTCGAACTGGCGAATCACGATCTCCTGGCGGCGTGGTATTCCTACGACGGATCGCATGAACTGGACGGGGCGTCGATCTTCACGGCAAAGCTGCCTGTCGATTCAGACGAGTGGACGACGCCGACGAAGATCGAAGGCCTGCCCGATCGATCCGCGAACCCGCTGCTGTTTGTCGATGGCAATTCGGTTCATCTGCTCTTCGCGCACGTACCGCAGTTGTGGTGGAGCGCCACGCTGATGCAGTGCGAATCAACGGATGGCGGCGCAACCTGGTCGGCGCCGCGCGACATCGGCGCCGGTCTCGGCGGCAATGTCCGCAATCCGCCGATCCGGCTCGACGATGGGTCATGGCTGCTTCCGGCGTATTCGGATTTCTGGCTGCACGGATTCCTGCTGCGCTCGGCGGACGCCGTCGAGTGGACGCGAGGGACGACGTGGATCGCCGAGGGCGACAACGCGCTGCTGCAGCCTGCGATCGCTCGATCGAATGACGCCGAGTCTCTTCTGATGGTCGCCCGCAATCGTGGCGGTCATCGCATCTATGCGTCGGCGTCGAATGACCTTGGCGTGAACTGGACTCGGCCCATTGAAACAGCCTTTCCCAACCCCGACAGCGCCGTCGCGCTTGCGTCGCTCAGTGATCACTCGCTGCTCATGGTTTTCAACGACAGCAGCGAGGATCGATCGCCGCTCGTTGCGATGTACTCAACGGACGGCGGCGAAACGTGGGGCGAACGCCGCGTGATCGCGGAAGGGGCGGGAGACTACAGCTATCCGACGATTATCGAAACGCAGGAACGCGGCGTGATGGTTTTCTATAGTGAGGATCGATCGCGGATTGTGTGGGTGGCGTTGTGAGTGGTTCTTCTGCGATGGTTGGGCGCTGCGGGAAGGGCTTCCCGCTGGGAGTGGGTGCGAGATGGGAATCTCGCACCAGCGATCTCGCGTGGTTAAAGCACAGGGTGGCAAGCGCCCAGTGGCGTGCGATTTCTAGAATTCCCTGCGTTCTTCGATGGCGGGAATGCACACGACGGGGCCTCGAACGACATCCAGCCCGTTCATCACATCGACGGCGCGATGGACGATCTTGTCGCGCGTGACGTGCGTTGTCGCCACAACGGGAACGCCGTCGTCGGCCGATCCCTCGGGCGCGTGCTGCACGAGCGACGCAATGCTGATGCCCTCGTCCGCCAGCACCTGGGCGATTCGGGCCATGCCGCCCGGACGATCGATCAGACCGACGCGGATGTAGTAGGCCGTCGCGTTCTCATCCGTCGGAATGATCTGCGCGGCGCCGGCGCCGTCGGCGTAGGGGCCCAGGCGCGTGAACGCCATCTGGGCGGCGCCGATGGCCACGTCGATGATGTCGGCGACGACGGCGCTTGCCGTCGGTCCACCGCCGGCGCCACGCCCATAGAGCAGGACGTGGCCGACGGCGTCACCGTAAAGGCTGACGGCGTTGAACGAACCATCGACTTTGGCAAGCGGATGCGATGACGGAATGAACGTGGGCCGCACGCTGAGCTGGACGCCCTGTTCAACGCGTTCGGCGACGGCGAGCAGCTTGCACGTATAACCGAGTTCACGTCCGGCGATCAGATCCGTCAGTTGCAGGTCCTGGATACCGTGGATCATCGGGATGTCGGCAAACCGCACGTTTTCTCCCATCGCGACGGAGGCGAGGATGGCGAGTTTGTGGGCGGCGTCGGTCCCGTCGATATCGAGCGTCGGATCGGCCTCGGCGTAGCCGAGCGACTGCGCCCTGGCAAGGGCGTCGGCGTAGGACGTCTGATGGTTGAGCATCTGCGTCAGGATGTAATTGCACGTGCCGTTGAGAATGCCGTAGACGGCCGTGATGTCGTTGGCGACGAGTCCCCGGCGGACGGCGTCGATGAGCGGAATGCCGCCGCAGACGGCGCCTTCAAATGCGATACAGACGCGGGCCTTACGCGCCGCCGAGAAGAGCTCCGCGCCATGTTCGGCGAGCAGCGCCTTGTTGGCCGTGACGACGTGTTTGCCGCCGGCGATTGCCGCCTCGACAACGCGCCGGGCCGTATCGACGCCTCCCATCAGTTCGCAGACGATCGATACGTTCGGATCGGCGATGGCCGCTTCCATCTCCGTCGTGATGATGGCGGGATCGATGGCGTCGCCTCGCGGCCGAGTCGCGTCGCGAACAACGACGTGGACGAGTTCCAGGGGGCCGCCGACCAGTCGACTGAAGCGATCGCGCTGTGTCGAAAGGCGCTGCGCGACCTGCGACCCAACGGCGCCGCAGCCAATGAGAGTGATGCCTGCCATAACGAATCCAACGGCGAACGAACGGGCCCAGGTGAGTTGGGCCTCGTGTATTTGACTCGGATTCGCGGCATGGGGGAGAGGGGCGCCGCGCGCGACAGTATTGCGAGCGGCAGAATCTGCGCGACGGGCCTCGCCCGGCGCCTGCATTAACCTTCTGTAGGGAAATGAGTTGTGGTGTGATTGCGGGGGTCAAGTTTGTCGTTACTTCGGCCGATAACTTTCGGAGCGTGGAAGTGGTTCCGCGTCTTGAGCGCCCTTCGCCGGGCGATGGATGAAGCATGGCCGAGACGCTGACATATCAACCGACGCTCTTTGACGAGGCGACGTCGATGATTCGCGGAGGCGTTTATCGCGTTGCCCGCGTCCCCTACGACGACAGCGAGACGGAGGACATCATCCTCGTGCGGCAGGCGCTGGAGCGATCCGGCGCCCCGACGACCTCGGACACGGCCGACGGTGTCATGGAGGATGACAGCGATCTGGCGCCGATCGAACGCGCCACAACGACAGTGGCGGCCGGCGCCACAGGTAGTAAAGGCGCGACTCGGCGACCTCCCCGGCGGATCGGCAACGGCACGCTCGTCTCGACGCGCGTGCAGTGGCGCCCGGGAGATCCCTTTGGTCAGGCTGCGCGGGCGCCGGCCCGCGGATTTCAGTGGACTCGAATGTTCCGATCGGCCTGCGTCACGGCGGGCAGCGGTCTGATTCTCGTGTGGCTGCTTCATCTGGCCTGAGGCGATCGCGCCGACAGGACCGCGCAGGAGGCGCGAATACATGGAACACGCATTTCTCGACGGCAAGCCCCTGGCGACGGAAGGCATCGACGCGGACGCCAGCGTCAGCAGTGTCGTCGAACGCGCCAAGACGATGCTGCTGGAAACGTACGGCGACTCGATCCTGCTCGAAGTCATCTGCGACGGCGAGGCGATCGACGCCGGACGGCTGGAAGAGACGCTTGCCGATCCTGTCTCGAAGTACGGTCGCCTGGAGTTTGTGTCGGGGAGTCGGCGTACCGTCGTCGTCGAGTCGCTCAGGGCGTCGAAGCGATCGATCAGTGACACGTTCGAGCTGGTGCGCGACGCCGCGAATCAGCTCAACGCAGGCAGCGTCGCCAGTGGGATGCAGCGACTGATCGACTGTGTTGAGATCTGGTCGCAGGCCCACGAGGCGATGATCAGCAGCGGTCATCTCCTCGAACTGGACATGGAAGAGCTGGTGATCGCCGACAAGCATGTCTTTGAATGGCTGCGGGAACCCGCGACGAAGCTGCGCGACATCCGCGACGCCATCGAATCGCGCGATCACGTCATGCTGGTGGATATCCTTCGCTACGAGATGGATGAGTTCCTCGAGGGCTGGGAGAAGATGCTCGAGGCCTACGCCGACTACGTTCAGGGCATGGGCGTCGCGGCGTAAGTCGCTGGGGCGGCCCGCTTTCCCGCTGTGTCAAAATTTTAGCATATTACTCACGTCGACGCGTATAATCCTGTCATATGGGCATGGACGATCGCGTCATTTTTCAAGGCAATCCAAAGCGCTGCGTTCTTGGCGCCGCCGTCGCCATCGCGGTATTGATGGTCGTGGACATCGCGCGCGGCGATCTGATTCGCACAAAGAAGGGCCAGACGATCGAATGCGAGGTCGTCGAGGATCTGGGCAAGGCGCTGCGACTGCGCACACGTCTTGGGGTCGTCGACCTGCCGAAGGACGAGATCGACAAGCGAAAGACGCGCAAGTCCCCGTGGGAGGAATACCGCGAACGCCGGAAGAAATGCGACAAGACGGCGGACGCGCACTACGCCCTCGCCATGTGGTGTGACGAGCGGGACCTGGGGCCCGAGCGATCAGACGAGCTTGATCACGCCCTGGAGCTGGATCCGAACCACGCGGCGACGCGGGCGGCGCTGGGCTTCGAAAAAGAGGATTCCGGCGCGTGGGTGCGTAAGGCCTCCGGCAACGCCCCGAACCCGGACGACATCGCGGCGGATCGTCAGGCGGCGAAGGAAGAACGCCTCGTCCGAAAGATCATCTCAGAGTGGTTCGTGAAGATCCGGGCGATCCATGACGCGCGGATGTCACCCAAACGCGGTCCCGTCAATCGGAAGAAGTTCAAAGACGCGCGAGAGAACATTCTGAAGATTCGCGATCCGCTCGCGATCCCCGCGCTGACCGGCGTTCTCAGCGCCGGGAACAAGGCCTCGCGCCTGGTGCTGATCGAATCGCTGGCGCAGTTCCCGGATGATGACGCGACGATGAATCTCATCGTGATGTCGATCCTCGATCCGTCGAAGCAGGTGCGTCGCGCGGCGGCGCAGGAACTGGCGCGACGCGATGACCCGCGGGTCATCGATCGACTGCAGGACGCGCTGTACAGCGAGGAGGAGGGCATTCTCCGGCACTCGGCGACGGCCCTGGGCGTCCTTCGGGCCGTGGAAGTCACGCCCAATCTGATCGAGCAGTTGTCGACGGAGGTTCCGGGCATCGTGCGGCATTCGCGGGCCGTCTATCTGGGCGATATCTACGGCACCTTTGGCGGCCGCGCCCGCATCGTCCACGGCGGCTATCTCGTCGGCTACAGCCCCGGATCGATCGGCGTGTTGGGCCCCGGTTCCTGGGTCGGGACGGAGACGTACTACGAGCGAACCATGGTGTCGGTCTATCGAACGGAAGTTCAGGAAGCGCTGATCGCGATCTCTGGAGAGAACTTCGGCTTCGATCGACACAAGTGGATCGACTGGTGGGAATCGAACAAACCCCGCAGATGATCCGCCTCGCGAACGACGCTGATCGGGCGTATTGCGGCGACAAGCTCTTATCGGACATAATGTTGCGGCTGACACAGGCCGGGCGTCGGCTTCGGGGAAATGCCGACGGCGTCGTTCGTGTCGTTGATTGGCAAACCACTTCCGCCCGCTAAAATGCGTGTAAATTGGGTGTTGTGGGGTAATTGTCCCATCGGCGGCGCCTGATTCGTTGGATCAGAAGTTTCATGACGCGTGAGTCCCGCCGTCAGGGCGGACGGGACGCTGGTTGGCGGCGTGGACCGTCGGTGGTCGGCGTATTGCGCGTCAGCAGGATCGGTTCGTGCGACTGCGGCGTTCGCGTACGCCGCGGCAACGCGTTCATTGATGGAATGAGGTCGCGCAGTCGGCCTGTCCGTTGAACGGAAGCGCGTCACGGCGTCAGTCAGTTAAGGAGTATCCGCGTGCCACGGAAGAAAATTGAGCTGAAGAACACGATCGAGTCGCTGGCGATTCTCGATCACGACGGAAAAGTGGATAAGAAGCTGGAGCCGAAGCTCTCGAAGGAGGAGCTTCTGTCGCTCTTTCGAGGCATGCTCCTTGCTCGTCGATATGACGAGCGGATGCTGCGACTGCAGCGGCAGGGTCGTATCGGCACGTACGGTCCCGCGCTGGGGCAGGAAGCGGCGTCGCTCGGACCGGCCTTTGCGATCACGAAGGACGACTGGTTCGTCCCGTCGTTCCGCGAGCCGGCCGGCATGCTGTGGCGTGGCTGGCCGATGTCGCGGCTGATGCTCTGGTGGGGCGGCAACGAGATTGGCGCGACCCCGTTGGACGACATGAACGACATGCCGATCTGCGTGCCCGTGTCGTCACAGATTCAGTACGGCGCCGGCATCGCCTGGGGCCTGAAGCTGGATGGAAACAAGCAGGTCGCGCTGGCATTCGTCGGCGATGGCGGAACGAGCGAAGGCGACTTCCACGAGGGCGTGAACTGTGCGGCGGCGTTCAATCTGCCGATGGTGATCGTCGTCCAGAACAATCAGTGGGCGATTTCGCTTCCGCGCCGGAAACAGACGGCCTCCGAGACGATCGCCCAGAAGGCGCTCGCCTACGGCATGAACGGCATTCAGGCGGATGGAAATGACATCCTTGCGATGATCGCGGCGACGCGCGAGGCCGTCGATCGGGCGCGCAGCGGCGGTGGTCCCACGCTGATCGAGGCCGTGACCTATCGGCTCGGCGTCCACACGACAGCGGACGATCCGAAGAAGTATCGCACGGAAGAAGAGGTCGAGGCGTGGCGATGCAAGGACCCGCTCGATCGCTTCTGGAAGTACGTGCAGGAAAAGGGCGTGCTGAACGAGAAGGCGCGCGAGGCGATGGAAGAGGAAATCGCCGCGGAGATTTCGGCCGCCGTCGAGAAGTCGGAAACCTACGAGGCGGACATCATGGAGCCGTTCGATCACTGCTTCGAAAAGATGACGCCGGCCCTGAAGCGACAGCGGGCGGAGTTCGAAGCCTATCTGTCGAATGGTGGAAGCAACGGATCGCCGCACGCCGCGTCGAGCGCGATCTCCCAGGTCCACTGACTCACGACGGCGCAAACCGCGATAACACGAAATCAACAGACATACTGCGATTCATAGATCGAGACGGGACGAAACCTCATGGCAATGTTGACAATGGCGAAGGCGCTCAACCTCGCCCTCAGAGAAGCGCTGCAGGAAGATGAAAAGTCGATCATCCTCGGACAGGATGTCGGCTACGACGAAGGTGTCTTCCGAATCACGGAAGGCCTGCTCAGGGAGTTCGGCGAGGAACGCGTCGTGGACTTCCCCGTCGCGGAGTCGGCGATCGTCGGCATGGCCGTCGGTCTCTGCATCGCCGGCTACAAGCCGATCGCCGAGATGCAGTTCTCCGGCTTCGGCTACCACGGCTTCCACCAGGTCGAGAGCCACGTGTCGCGGCTTCGCAATCGTACGCGGGCTCGATTCACCTGTCCGATGGTGATCCGCATGCCCTACGGCGGCGGCATCCGAGCGATCGAACACCACAGTGAGAGCCGCGAGGCGATCTGGGCGCACCTGCCCGGGCTGAAGGTCGTCATCCCGTCGGGACCGCGAAACGCGCGGGCCCTGCTGCGGGCGTCGATCATGGATCCGGATCCCGTCATGTTCTACGAGCCGAAGGCGAGCTATCGCGCGTTCCGCGAGGAAGTGCCGGAGGCCCCCGAAACGATGGAGATCGGCAAGGCGCAGATCGTTCGCGCCGGCGGCGATGTGACGATCATTTCGTATGGCGCGTCGATGCGGCCGGTCCTGGAAGCGGCGGAAGAGCTGGAAGAGGATCACAACGTCAACGCAGAGGTCATCGACCTGCTCAGCCTGGTCCCGCTGGATCGTGAGACGATCAACGCCTCGATCCGCAAGACGGGGCGGTGTGTCGTCGTCCACGAGGCGCCGCGGCATTGCGGACCGGCGGCGGAGATCATCGCGGGCATTGTCGAGGACAGCCTGCTCTTCCTGGAGGCGCCGATCGAGCGCGTCACGGGCTACGATCTCGTACTGCCGTTCTTCAACAACGAGCTGCCGTACATGCCGGACGTGAAGAAGGTCGTGTCGGCGACGCGGAAGGTGATGAGCTTCTGACGGACCGCGGAAACGCCAAAACGCTGAAAAGTCAAAACGCCGAAATTCCGGTCGGGTGGGCGTCGTTTGCCCTGCCGGCTGGCCGTGATCAGGGCGTTTCGAAGGTGCGGCGGGTGAAACCCGCCCTACAATGGTGATTGAAGATGGGGACGCGCTAGTGGTCCCGGGAACATACGCGCATAAGGGCGAATGATGTCGAAAGAATTCAAACTTCCGGATCTGGGTGAGGGGATTCACGAGGCCCAGGTCGTGAACGTGATGATCAGCGAAGGCGACGAAGTCGCTGAAGACCAGATGGTCATGGAGGTCGAGACGGACAAGGCGTCCGTCGAGCTGCCCGTGCCCTACGCCGGCAAGATCACGGCGCTGAATGTGAAGCAGGGCGATACCGTCAAAGTCGGCCAGGTGCTGCTCGTCGTCGGTGGCGACGGCGCTGCGGCGCCCGCCAGGCCGGCCGCCGCCGAAGCCCCCGCCCCGAAGGCGGTCTCCGCGCCGGCCGCGGCCGTCGCCAGCGCCAGCGCATCCTCGACGCCACCGCCCGTCACGCCGACGGCTGTCGCCGAGGCGCCCAGCTATCACGACGACGGACCCATCCCCGCGGCGCCGGCCGTGCGACGCCTCGCGCGGGAGAACAATGTCGATCTGCGACACGTCAACGGCACCGGCTCCGGTGGTCGCATCCTGAAGGAAGATGTCGAGCGATTCGTCCTGACGGGCGCGTCGGGTCGAGTCGCCGCCCAGAGCGCACCGGCCGCCGCCCCCAGCGGGATGTCCGCGGGCGCCCCGGCGTCGCTGGCGCCCGTGGCGGGTGGCGAAGCGCTGCCGGACTTCTCGCAGTGGGGCCCCGTGAGGCGGGAGGCCGTGCCGCAGATTCGCAAGGCGATTTCGCGACAGATGGTCAAGGCGTGGACGCTGCCGCGCGTCACGCATGGCGACGAGGCGGACGTGACGGATCTCGAGGCCTTCCGCAAGGAGCACGGCGCCGTCATGGCGCAGCAGGGCGCCAAGCTGACGATCACGACGTTCATCGTCAAGGCCGTCGCCGGCGCGCTGCGACAGATGCCCGTGTTCAACTCCTCCTTCGATGAGGCGGCGGGTGAGATTATCTACAAGGACTACGTACACATCGGCATGGCCGTCGATACCGATCGCGGTCTGATGGTGCCCGTCCTTCGCGACGCGGATCGCAAGGGCCTGATGACGATCTCCAAGGAAATGAAGGAGATCTCCGAGAAGGCCCGCGAGTTCAAGCTGCCGATCGAAGGCATGCGCGGCGGCACGTTTACCGTGACGAACGTCGGTTCGCTGGGCGGCACGTTCAGCACGCCGATGATCAACTATCCGGAAGTGGCGATCCTCGGCATGGGTAAGATGCAGGAGAAGCCCGTCGTGAAGGACGGCCAGATCGTCGTCCGCAAGATGATGCCGCTGTTCCTGTCCTTCGACCATCGCGTGGTCGATGGGGCGGATGGCGCCCGCTTCACGCGGATGATCATCGACTTCCTGGAGAACCCGCTGAACCTGCTGCTGGCGTCGTAAGACGGCGGCTGCACGATAAAATTCGAGTGACAAATGAACGGCACGCCCATTGGGGCGTGCCGTTTTTCTTGCGCGAGGGTCGCGCAGTTCGGCGTGGCGGGAAGGAATTCCCGCGCGGCTTGGGCGCCAGACGGGAATCTGGCGCCAGCGGCGACTGAGCAGGCCCGGAGTGTTGGCGCGTTCTTTCGCCCCGAATGGGGCGACAGATCGTAGCCACGGGTGGAGCGAATGCCGCGCATGCGGCGTGAGCGCAATCCGTGGTGCGAGATACATCAAGCGTTGTGACCGCCCCGCAAGGGGCGGAGGAAGCACATTGGGTTGCGTGCGATTCGAGTTCGCGCGCCTCCGCCGCCCCGTTGGGGCGGGACTATTGCCACGACTGTCTTCCACGGGTTGCGCTCGGCCCTTCGGGCCTTCGCTTCACCCGTGGCTATGATCCCTGACCCCTGTCGGGGTCAGTGACGCAATCAACTCTCAACGTGGCGAGGTTTCCGTCGCATGCGGATTGCCACTGTGGCGGGTCGGCTGGCCGCTCGGGGAGTGGTAGAATTGTGAAATGGCCGACAGGAATCCGCTGATCCAGTTCGAGCTGACACCGATCGACGAGGTCATGCCATGGGAACTGCACGGCGTCAAATCCCTTCACTGGTATGGGCTGACACGCGGTTGGTACAACATCCGGTGTGGGGACGCGGACCTGTATCGAACGAACGATGCGCTGATGAAGGCGCGGCCGGAATGGAACAAGGAAGGGCCATTCGTTGTGTACACAGTTGCCCGTCTGCACATGGACTTGCTGCACATCCTGCCTCACGTTCTGAATCCCGTTCCATCCGACGTCGTGGACTACGTGCGCACGATCGTCGATGAGCGGGCCTTTTGGCGGCGGATCCTGGAACGTTGGCACGGTCCCGATGCCGCTCTCGCATCGCTGGCGATAGAGTGGCGTCGCGCCCAGGGGTTGGTCACGGGATACGATCGGACAATGCCAACAGTTCGAATCTGGACGGAAGAGGACACTGTCACAATTCGCTGGTTCAATGACTGCGGTATCGAACCGGAGACGGGGTTGCCGTGGAACGCAATTGAAGACGGTGAGTATTCACTATCGAAGTCGGAGTTCATCTCGGAGGTTCGCCAGTTTCATGAGCGGCTGATGTCGGAGATGGCGGGGCGTGTCGAAGCGGTCGTCGCGGGATGTCTGCCCGACGACGTGGAGGTTGATATCGACAATCTCCTGATCGAGCAGCGGCGGGAGCGGCCGAATGCGCTGGATCGAGCGTTGGCGACTCCGGTCAATGAGAACTGGGATATCATTCGCAAATGGCTCTGCGCGTTGCTCGAGTAGGCCTATCCGTTGATTTGAGAGTAGTGATGTGCCGTCCCTTCAGGACTGATACTCAGGAGGGGGGACGCATTCCCAGGGTTGCGCTTCGACCGCTTCGCGGTCTTTGCTGACCCTGGGCTACCGTATGTCACCCCTTTGGGGTTCAAAGTCAGCGTGAGCCGAGGAAGAATGTGCCAAATGTCCGCAGCAGCACAACCAGATCCAATTCGAGCGATGTGTGCTTGATGTAGTACAGATCGAGCTGGAGCTTCCGGCGGGCGTCGGCGATTGTGGCGCCGTAGGAGAAGTTGATCTGGGCCCAGCCCGTCAGGCCCGGCTTGATCAGGTGCCGTTCGTCGTAGAACGGAATCACATTCGACAGGGGACCGGCGAATTCGGGGCGCTCGGGGCGGGGGCCCACGACGCTCATTTCACCTTTCAGGATATTCCATAGCTGCGGCAACTCGTCGATGCGGCTCTTTCGCAGGAAGCGGCCGATTCGTGTGACGCGCGGGTCGTTCGGCTGACACCAGGCCATGCCGTCGGCCTCGGCGTCGCAGCGCATCGTGCGGAACTTGTAGAGCGTGAACGGGACGCCGGCCTTGCCGACGCGCGTCTGCGAGTAAAGCACGGGACCGCCTTCGCGAACCTTGATGACCAGGGCCGTCAGCAGCATCAGCGGCCACGTCGTGAGCAGACCGAAGAAGGAGACAGTGAAGTCGAAGACGCGCTTGGCGAAGGCGTGCTCGCGGCGCTGTCCCTTCAGGTCGGCGGCGAGAAACCACTGCGGCGTGATGTGCGAGACGGGCACTTCGCCGTAGGTGCTTTCGAAGAATGTGGTTTCGTCCGTCACGCGGCAGCCGAGTCGGAGGCAGGCCATCGCGGCGCGGACGTAGGTCGAGTTGTGTGTGTCGGGGTTGGCGACGACGACTTCGCTGACGGCGTGTTCCCGGCAGAGGCGTTCGACGTCGGCGATGTCACCGATGATCGGAATATCCCGGCAGTTGGCGTCCTTCGCGTCGCCATTCGTGCGAACGACGCCGACAAGGCGATAGCCCGGCACGGCGTCGCGTCGGACGGATCGGATGATCGTGCCCGTCAGGGCGCCCTGGCCGATGACGAGCAGTCCGCGGCGGACATCCCGCACGGCCTGGTGCGCCAGCAGGCGAATCGTCGAGGAGACGAGCAGGAAGAACATCGTTCCGGTCGCAATCGACCGGCGGCTGATCGGGGAATACATGAACAGGTGCATGACGACCCACATCGCCGTCATGGCGGCGAGGACCGTCAGGAGGGCGCGAGCGACGATGCGCGAGCGGCTCCAGAGGGTTTCCGTGTCGTAGAGACCGAACATGTTGCCGGCGAGGATGATGGACGTGGCGAGAACGACACCGGCAACGGCGATCGAGTATTCACTCATGGCCGTGATGGCCGGTTCCCACCAGACGAAGAGCTGATGGCCGAGGACGACGCCGATCGCGGCGATGATGACGTCCATCGTGATCCAGGCGAATCGCGGCAGGTGCAGCAGGCATCGGCCGAGCAGGGCGGAGCGCGGGATAAGCCCCTTCGTTTCGTGCGCCGGGGCGTCGGGGATCCGTGGCTCCGGCGGCAGGATGCGATCAGTCGTCGACGTGGGTCGGACGGCGATGTCGATCGGAAACGATGAGGTGTGAGTCGTCACGCGCAGCGATGCTCCAATGGCAGTCACTGTTCGTATCGGACGAACAGTGTCACGATGTGAGCACGCTTCCGCGTATTTCAACGGAGCCCGGCGCGCGGCGGATTTTCAACGTCGATGTCGCGCGGTTTCTGCGCGATTCCGGCCGAAACTGCGCGATATCGCGAATAGCGCGGCGCCATGCGCGATGTCGTTGGAATGGGCGCGTGTTGGGGCAAGTGGATGGCGCGCGGGCTCCGATATTCCCTATGGCGATGTTGCGCGGAGATGTTGTGATCTCCTGCGCTGACGGCGACAGTGACCTTCGACGCTTTGCGGGAGCCAACAGAATGCGTCTCGACATGACCGGCGATGTTCGTCCGCGCGATTGCCTGCGCATGGGGCTGGCCGCGCTCATGTGCGCGGGATTCCTGGGCGCCTGCGAGCATCCGCAACGCGAGCACTACCAGACGGCCGATCGAACGACGCCCGTCGATGTTACGCCGGCGGACCTGGGCATCCCGGCGATGTCATCCGTTGGCGTGAAAGTGCTGTCGGGCGAGGCGTCGCCCGGACGTTTTCCCGCCGCCATCTGCATCGCGCGAATTGTCGCGCGAACCGACGCCGGCGGCGGCAGTCGGCATGTGCGCGTCGCGGATTTCTCGGCGCATCACAAGGTCTTCTGGAACCAGCTCTTTGATGAGCAGGCGGAAGTGCGCGAAGTGATCTTTCTGACGACGGGCGGGCTCGATCCTCGCGGTTACGATCGACAGGCCGTCCTGGACGCCGCGAAGCTGCGCGGCGCCGAACTGTGCATTCTCTACGCGCGCATCGATTCGCGCGAGGCGGACGCCGAGTACATCGGCGCCCTGTGGGACACGCGCGTGATGAAGCCGCTGCTGGCGATGCGATCCGTCGGTGTTCTGCCCGCGGACCTGGCGGTCGAGCTGGCGGCGGAAAAGGGCGAAGACGAGGCGCCGATGGATCCGTCGGTCCGTGAGGCGGATTTCCGGGCGGAACAGGATTTCCGTCGCATGGCGCGCGACGCCGTGTGGGACATCGTCGAAAAGGACATGGGGGCGACGGGCGACGAAAAGAACCCGTGGAAGGGATACGTCCCGCCGCGGGATCGGCCCTGGCAGGGGCTTCGGGACCTGTGGGGCGGTTGAGCGCCGAAACGTCGAAATCTCAAAATTCAGAAAAGTCAAAATGATCGCACGGATGGCGCTTCGCCAGCCGTCTGCGCCGGGTGGCATGCCTGCCCTGCAAGGCAAGCATGCGGCTGCGAGCATGCCCGCATTTTCATTCCCGAGACGCGTAGGGCGGGTTTCACCCGCCGCCTGGCTCGAGCCGTGATTGCTGCAGACTCGTAGGGCGGGTTCCACCCGCCTCTTGTCGGGTGGCGCGCTTGCCCTGCAAGGCGAGACTATCCGGCAATTGTGCCGCCCTTTCAGGGCTAATATCGAGAGGAAACGCAAACCCAGGGCTGCACTTCGACCGCTTTGCGGTCTTCGTTTGCCTTGGGCTGTCTTGTTTCGCTCTTTCAGAGCGTTCATTCTTCCAGCAAACACGGGTGTTTCTTCGCGGATCGTCTGTGTTCCCTCACGGCTTGAATTCCCGGACAGTCTTGCCCAACAAGGCAAGCATGCGGCTGCGGCCAAGGCCTCATTTTCATTCCCAGATAGAGAGCAATGCGATTGTGTCGTCCTGGAACGATATCGCTCTGGTGCGTTGTGAGCGATCCGGGAGGGATCAGGTAGAAGCAGGCCCCGTCTCAACGGGGGGAAGATGCTGACACGTCGAAACAGCGAAATTCAAGAACGTCAAAACGACTGCATGGATGGCGCTTCGCGAGCCGTCTGCGGATGTTGGAGAGTGGCCCGCATTGCTTCGGATGCGCCGTCCGCTCGGGCACTGAAACCCGGGTACAATCCGGGCATGTGGACGCTTTGGTTTCCGGAACTGCGGCACTATCCGAACGCGCACGAAAGACGAGCATTGATCCGGCGATGGGAGGCCCGGAGAAAGCCGCCATCGCGACGTTTGCTCCTGTTTCTGGCCGTGTTCGTGGCGACGCCCACCATGACCATTCCGCTCTTCATGCTTGATAAGCGCCTTCACGCGTTTGGGCTGTTTATCTGGTTTGCGATCGTGTATTCGATCGGATTCGCGGTCCGTGTCCTGTTCTTCCAGATCGGCGGCCGACGATTCCGGGCGTTCATCCGCAACGACCTGCTCAGCCAGCGGATCTGCTGGCGCTGCGGCTACGACCTGACGGGTAATGAGACGGGGCGCTGCAGTGAGTGCGGTCAGACCGGCGTGAACATCGTCGCCGAGTATTGACCCTCGCTGCCGGACCTTCGCGACTTTCGACTTCCGCGCCGCAGGTGGTATAGTCCCCGCCCATGTCGTCGCAACATTCGCGGTTCGTGGGGTCCGCTCGCATCCTGGCCATCTGCACGCTCTGCTCCCGCGTGACGGGGCTGGTCCGCGACATGGTCATGAACCGTGTCTTCGGGCAGGGCTGGGTCCAGGACGCGTTCAACTACGGCTTCATCATCCCCAATCTCTTTCGACGACTCTTCGGCGAAGGCGCCCTCTCGGCGGTCTTTGTGCCCGTCTTCACGCGCGTCCTGGATCAGGAGGGGCGTCCCGCCGCCTGGGTGCTGCTGGGGCGCATCACGGGGCTCATGGCGCTCGCGCTCAGCGTCGTCGTCCTCGTGCTGGAAGGCGTGGCCTTCGCCATCGCGACGTTTTCAACGGATGTCAGCCATCTGCACCTCGGCCTGACGGCGGTCATGGCGCCCTTCATGATGGGCGTCTGCGTCGTCGCGCTGTTCTCGAGCATTCTCAACTGCGTGCATCATTTCACGGTTCCCGCACTGCTGCCGATTGTGCTGAACGGGATGATCGTCGTCGGCGCCGTCGTCGTCGGGCCGATGCTGGGGGACAAGCTGGAGGAGCAGGTCTACGGCGTCGGTTACTGCGTGCTGGCCGCGAGCGTCATTCAGCTCGCCATGATCCTGCCGGTCCTTCGGCGCCACGGTGTCCGTTTCAGGCTGTCGCTCGATCGATCGCATCCGGATGTGCGGAAGATCCTTTCCATGTTTATTCCCGTCGTGCTGGGCCAGGGCGTGCTGCTGTTCAACGCGTTCTTTGATACCCAGATCTGCACCTCGCTGACGCGGGCGCCGAACGGGGCGGCGACATTCTCGTTCATGGGTCGCGAAGTCGCCTATCCGCTTGAGAGCGGGGCCCTGTCGGCAATGAACAATGCGGCCCGGCTCTACCAGTTCCCGCTCGGCGTGCTGGCGATTTCCCTGGCGACGGCCGCATTCCCCATGTTCAGCCTGTTTGCGTCGCGCAAGGATTTTGAGGGCCTGCGCCGATCCGTGGCGCACGCGCTGCGGCTGGCGATCTTCGTCGGGGCGCCGTCGGGGCTGATGCTGATCATCCTGGGCAGACCCATCGTGTCGCTGCTGTTTGAGGGTGGCCGTTTCGACGCGGCGGATACTCAGCGCGCCGCGGACATCCTCGTCTGGTATGGCGCCGGCATGACGGCGTATTGCTGCCAGCACATCCTGCTGCGGGGCTTCTACAGCCTCGGCGATGTCATCACGCCCATGAAGGTGAGCTGCGTGCTCGTCGTCGTGAATCTCATCACGACGATGTCGCTCATCTGGTTCGTGCAGGAACGCATCTTCGGTATCAGCACGGCCCTCGTGTCGTTCCTGCATGTCTGCGCGACGGTCTATCTGCTTCGTGCGCGACTGGGCGGCCGGATGGGGGCGCGGAAGATCGCGGCCTCGGCGGCGCGGACTGTCATCGCGACGGCGGCGGCCGGCGTCAGCGCCTGGTGGGTCTGCGGCTGGCTGTCGGGAATGTCGTTCGACGGGCTGGCGGCGTCCGTTCACGGCGCCGTCACGCCGATTTTCCACAGCGTGACGCTTGCGTCGATCGCCCGCACAACGCATCAGGCGATTGTCGTCTTCGGCTCGCTCGGGCTCGCCATCGCCGCCTTCTTCGTCGTGGGGCTCGCGCTGCGGATGGAGGAGTTCGGCTGGCTCTTCAAGCGAGAGGCGAAGCCCGCCTCGGCGTAGTCATCTGTTGGCGACCGCACAGCGTTCGTGTGTGCCTGCACGGCGGCAATCTCGATCAAGTCGATTGAATCCTGATTTCGGGCCCGGGCGACGGTCCCTCTCGACTGGCACGCCGATTGCATTTCTTTACGGGCGTGAGCAATTGCAAGTGAATGAAACCTCCCGCGGGTTCGCCCGCGATATGCGACGGCTGACCTGATTCAGCCCTCGGCCGGCGCGTGGCGCGCAGGGAAGCGCAGCGCGTCGGGCGACCCAAACTCCTACTTCCCCTAATCCCTGCTTCCCGCGCCCGCCCGTTGGACCCCGGTCCGACAGGCGGGCGCATCTCTTTTGCCCATCCGGCCTTTCATGACCTCGGCGCCCGATGCGGTATAATCCCCACTGTGACCACACTGGACGCCATTACCGTTGATCTGGAATCCCTGACGCTGCCGACGGACCTGCGAGGGCTCTTTGCCCAGGCGGGCCCCATCGAGCTGGAAATCGGCTGCGGCAAGGGAACGTTTCTGCTGCGCCAGGCAAAGGCCCATCCGGATCGGAACTTCCTGGGCATCGAGTGGGCGAACAAGATTTACAAATACGCCGCCGATCGCATGCGGCGCTGGGGGCTGAAGAACGTTCGCGTGATGCGGACGGACGCCCGGCACTTCGTGATCCATCAGCTCGCGGCGGACAGCCTCGACGCCCTGCACATTTACCATCCGGATCCGTGGCCAAAGAAGCGACATCATCGGCGGCGCCTGATTCAGCCGTCGTTCATCGAGGCGGCGATCCGGGCGATGAAGCCGGGGGCGCGGCTGGCGATTCAGACGGATCACGCCGAGTACTTCGAACAGATCGAGGAAGTGACGCGCGCGTTTCCGCAGTTGAAACCCATTGACTGGGCCGATGAGAACTTCGGCATCGTGGGTGAAGACATCAAGACGAACTTCGAGATCAAGTACGAACGCGAGGGGCGGGACTTCCATCGCCTGGCGTTTCGGATTGAGAAGGACGGCCACTGAAATTTTCAAATTTGAAAACGTTAACACGTCAAAATGTTGGGCACCGTTGGCGTTTTCTCTTGGTCGCACTGCTCCAGGGCAGTGGCACATTTTGACAACTGACTGACGGATGATGCGGAACCTGGCGACGAATTTTGTGATCGCGTTGATACGGGTGTATCAATATGCCATACGACCGCTGCTGCACGGCAGCTGTCGGTACGTTCCGTCGTGCAGTGAGTACGCCATCGAGGCCGTCCGCCGCTACGGGGCGTGGCGCGGCGGCTGGCTGGGGCTGCGGCGGATCGGTCGTTGCCATCCCTTCGGCGGCAGCGGGTACGACCCGGTTCCGTAGCGCCGGGGGGCGGATCGTCGCCTGAGCCTGTTGGCGAGGGACGGAATCTCCATCCACAAGCATCCAGATCGCGCCTGTCGGGGCGGGCCCCGGCGCGGACATTCCCGGAAAGTGACATCATGCGAACACGGAATCTGATTCTCGCGGCCGTCCTGTGGGCGTCGTCGTCGGTCATGGCCGCCGACATGCCGGACGCGCCGGATTTCAAGCGGACAGTGAACTACGTCTCCTGGTACAAGGGCGAACTGCCGGATGTCTCCGACAGTGACAACGCCTACGAGGCCTACGCCGAATTCATGCCGGAGGTGGAGGGTTCCAGCGTCGATCCGTCGGCCTGGCCGCATTTCTTCGGCATGCTCTCGACGCCGGACCACGAACGGGCGGCGGCGGGGATGTCGGCGCCCGGAAGCGAAGGCGCATGGCCGCCGGGCCCCGGGCCCTGGCGACCCGCCTTTCATCAGGGCTGGAACGGCTCCTACGACTCGACGCGCGAGGTGCTGAAGCAGTTCCGCGAGGCGGCGAAGCGCGAGGCGCTGGTCGCGCCCGTCAAACTGTCGGGCGATGGAAAGAGCGGTCGGCTAGTGTCGCTTCGACATCCATATCTGCGATATCAGCGGGAGTGCGCGCTGGGGCTGCTCGAAGGGGCGTGGCAGCTTACGGACGGCAGGCTCTCGATCAATCGCATGCGGTCGGCGATCGACACGAACCTGCGCACGGCGAACCAGATGCGCGGGGCGATGAGCGTTGAGGAGCAGGCGGCGGCGAACACGATTCGCCTGGAGACATACGCCAACATTCGCTGGGCCTTCGCGCTGGGGCTGTTGAACGAGGAGAACGCCGGGAAGGTCGCGAAGCTGCTGCGGAAGATCGACGGCGACGAGATCGACTGCACACCGGCCGTTGCGGGCGAGTGCGCCAAGTGGCTTGATGGACTTCAGTACATCTTCAGCCCGTTCAGCGGCGGCAAGGGAGACTTCAACGGGAATCGCTATCGCGAGATCACGGGCCAGACGATGGGCGGCGGCAATCGCTTCGGCATCGGCGCCCGGCTGGAAACGGATCCCGTCGGATCCGGCGCGGCGATTCGTGACGCGTATGAGGAGATCGCGCGGAAGTACATGGGGCGGTTCACGACGGAGAAGGCCGGTGAGATCCGGCAGGCCTTCGATCGAGCGGCCAATGCGACGAATCTGAACAAGGGCCTGCTGCTGGCCGGTAGCTACGGATTGACGGGGCTCTACCAGAGCGCGGGTCGCGCCGAGTGCGAACGCCGCGGGGCGATCCTGCTGGCCGAGCTGTACGCCTACAAGGCGAAACATCAGAAGTGGCCCAAGGCGCTGTCGGACCTGGGGGACAAGGCGCTGTCGGGCGTCGGCGAGGACAACTGCAGCGGCGACCAGTTCAAGTATGTCGTGCTCGGGGAGGAACCCTTCCTGTATGGCGTGGGCCCCAACGGCGCGGATGACGGTGGCGGCGGCGACGACATCCTGTTGTGGCCGATTCAGGATTCGAAGCTGTGGATCGCGTCGTGCGCGATGAACGCGATGCCCGAGAGTGAGCTGACGAAGCTGTCGGATGTGAAGGCCGACCTGAAGGACAAGATCATCGTGATCGAGGTGGAGGTGAAGGGCGTCGCCAACGAGATCAACAAGGATCGCGGCCGGCTGCATCGCGTGAACCTGAAGGGGCAGGGGACGTCGCAGGAGCTGATCTACTACGAAGCGCTCCAGCAGGAATTGAAGCCGCACCAGGAGTTCGTCGTCGGTCGCAGTTTCCGCCTCCGCGTGAAGGTCGGCGAGCTGAACGGCTCGATCAAGCTGTTTGTCGAGAAGGCGGAAGACATCGCGCCCGCGTTCTAATGCCGGGTGGCCCACCCTCTTCCTGAGGGTGGGGTCACGACGATAAGGCGCGCGAGGGACGTACGAATTTCCGGAACCGGGGTGGCCCACCCTCTCCGAGGGTGGGGGCGCGACGATAAGACGCGCGAGGGACGTACGAATCTCCAGAAGGCTACGCCGGCGAGTGGTCGAGTCGCCGAAGGCTCTCGTGACCTTGGGGCCTGAACATCGAATCTCGCTCCGAGTTTTCCGATCATCGAGACCGCCACCGCTGAAGCGATGGGCTACCCAACCGGCGCGGGTGGCCCACCCTCTTCCTGAGGGTGGGGTCACGATGATAAGGCGCGCGAGAAACATACGAATCTCCAGAAGGCTACTCCGGCGAGTGGTCGGATCGCCAAGATTTCTCGTGATCTTGGAGTTCGAACAGCGGTTCACGCATCGAGGGTTCCGATCATCGAGACCGCCACCACTGAAGTGATGGGCCACCCAACTGTCGCGGGTGGCCCACCCTCTTTGAGGGTGGGGGCGCGACGATAAGACGCGCGAGGGACGTACGAATCTCCAGAAGGCTACTCCGGCGAGAGGTCGAGCCGCCGAGGTTTCTCGTGACCTTGGAGTTCGAACAGCGGTTCACGCATCGAGGTTTCCGATCATCGAGACCGCCATCCCTGAAGGGATGGGCCACCCTTCGCACCGCGTGTTCCCATCGTCGTGACCGCCACCGCTGAAGCGATGGGCCACCCGTTCGACCGCGTATTGCCATCGTCGAGACCACCACCACTGAAGTGATGGGCCACCCAATCCTGGGCGTGGTCCGCCCATTCCGCGTAATCCACCCCTTCGGGGCGTCGGCGCCCGTCCGGCTTGTGAAACCGTCGTTTTTTCCATACAACGTCGGCTTTTGGCAAGCATCCTCAACCCTTGTGACGAGCCATGAACCTCGAAGCGCTTGAAAAACTCCTCCAGGAAACGAAGGCCGACGCGGAGCGGGCGATTGCCGGTTCCAGGACGGTCGACGCCCTGCGTTCCGCCGAGTCGAAGCTGATGAAGGGGCCGCTCGCCGACGCCCTGAAGAACATCAAGCAGTTCGTCGCCGCCGAACGCGGTCTCGCCGGCCAGTCGATCAACGAGGCGAAGAAGTTCGTGCAGTCGCTCTTCGCCGACGCGCAGACGAAGCTGACGAGCGCCGACATCGCGAGCGAGCGCAGGAAGTCGGCCGACTTTGATCCGACGCTGCCGCCACCGCTCAGGCGGCGCGGGGCGTTTCATCCCGTCACGGCCGTGCAGCGCGAAGTCGAGCGGCTCTTCCGCGGTCTCGGATTCGCCGTCGTCGGCGGACCCGAGATGGAGACGGAGTTCTACAACTTCGAGGCGCTGAACATTCCCGAGATGCATCCGGCGCGCGACTCGCAGGACACGTTCTGGCTGACGAACGGCTGGCTGCTGCGCACGCACACGAGCCCGTGCCAGGTGCGGGCGATGAAGCGGTTCGGACCGCCGATGCGCGTGATCGCGCCAGGCCGATGCTTCCGCTACGAGGCGATCGACGCGTCGCACGAGAACACATTCTTCCAGCTGGAAGGGCTGCTGATCGACAAGGACATCTCGATCGCGCACCTGATCGCGTTCATGAAGCTGCTGCTGCGGCAGGTTTTCCGGCGCGACGTGGAAGTGCGACTGCGCCCCGGGTTCTTCCCGTTCGTTGAGCCGGGCTTCGAACTGGACATGAGCTGCGCCATCTGCAACGGCGTCGGATGCCCGACGTGCAAGCGCAGCGGCTGGGTCGAGATCCTGCCCTGCGGCATGGTCCATCCGAACGTGCTTCGCCACGGCGGCATCGATCCGCACGAGTACACGGGCTTCGCGTTCGGTCTGGGCCTGACGCGGCTGGCCATGATGAAGTACGGCGTCGGCGACATCCGCATCCTCAACAGCGGCGACCTCCGCGGCATCACGCATCCCGATCGACTGCAGGGCGAGAAGATCGCTTAGGGGCGGGAGGGGATTTCCGCGCGGAGGGGGCGCCGGATGGGAATCTGGCGCCAGCGGTCGCGACGTTGGTCCTGACGCCAAGCGTTCTTATCGGTCACGTTGCCCCTGTCAGGGATTTTCGCGGAGTTCCTGCCACGGCGCCTCGAGTCTCGTGTTACAATTGATTGTAACATTTCTCGTAACGAATTGCGTAAGAGGGTAGGCCATGCGGACCAACGATATCCACCCAGTTAGCGAACATCGCACGAATCTGACGGAGCACCTACGGCAGGTTCAGGAGAGCGGTCGTCCGATGGTGATTACTCAGAAGGGCCGGGCCGCGGGTGTCCTACTGAGCCCCGCCGCATATGACGAGCTTGTTAGGCGGGCGGAATTCGCTCAGGACATTCTGGCGTTGCGGGAAGCGCGAGCCCAGGCCGCGGCTGGCAAGGGTGTCGACGCGCGTACCGCTATCCGAGAGATCGCCGCTAGGCACGGACTGTCGCTGGACCGATGACATATCAGGTTGCGTATATGCCGCGCGTGATTGCCGCGATCGACGAGCAGGTCACGTGGCTTCGGGATCAGGGCGCCGGCGACGATCGAATCGCGAGTTGGCTTAACGAGTTGTTCGATCTCACTGACAGCTTGTATCACGCGCCTCGGCGACATCCCGTGGCCGATCTTGAAACGGCTGAGCTGGGATTCGAGGTTCGTAGGGCGATCTTCGGCGATTACCTGGTCTATTACCACATCGATGATGTAAGGCGGATCGTCGATGTTCTGCACTTCAGACATGCGTCGCGCGAGGCGGGCGGGATGATTTTCGTCGACGCCGACGAATGACGAGGCCCGGCGCCGTCACCATCCGCATCCTCAACAGCGACGATCTCCGCGGTGTCACGCATCCCGATCGACTGCAGGGCGAGAAGATCGCTTAGGTGCGGGAGGGGATTTCCGTGCGGAGGGGGCGCCGGACGGGAATCTGGCGCCAGCGGTGAGCAGATTTCCATCTGGCGCCAACGGTCGGGGAGTAGGTACGAGAAGGGATTCTCGTACCGACGGTTGGGGAGTCAGCGAAAATGCACCTGAAAGTAGAGGTACTCTCCCTCGTACTTTATCTGCTCTTTGCCCACGTCAATGCCTTCACTCTTAATTCTGCCGATGAGATTTCCCATGTCGCCAGGCGATGTAGGGGCCGGATCCCACCACGCCATCCTTCCTGGTGGTCGATCGACCTGAAACAGGTATGGCAGGTCCCAACGATGCCACACCAGGAATCCATCTTCGGAGTCGACGCAGGGTGTGAAGCCGAGTGTATCAACGACGCGATCAAACTCCTTGCGATCGACCTTCGCCTTGACGTATCCGACATACCCCCAGCGCCCACCTTGTTGTCGGCGCCCAGTGGAAAAGACATAGAGTTCCGTCGGCCGTTGTTCGAAGCGGTCGCCAATCAGTTGATAGGCGACTCGAAGCGCATCGTCGTCAACCATGCCCGACTCGGCGTTGATGGGTTCCGGAAAGTCGTATCCGAATTCGCGACACCAGTGATTTGGGAGCAGTGAATTGATGACCGTCAAAGCTAGAATGGCCGAAGTCGTCGCCACTAGCGCCGACACACACCAAAGTCGTCTCCTTGACACGTCCATGTTGTCTACTATACGCCCGACTTCGTGCTCGTGAGTGAATCCGGGTGCGCGAGGGGCACGCGATTCTCCGGAGGCGGAGGGCGTCGAGTGGTCCGCTCGCCGTGGTTTCTCGTTACCTTGGGGCCTGAATAACAAATCGAGCTTCGAGTTTTCTTGCCTTCGTGACCGGATGGGAATCTGGCGCCAGCGGTCAGCAGATTTCCATCTGACGCCAGCGGACTGGGAGTAGGTACGAGAGGGGATTCTCGTACCCGCGGTCGAAGCGTCTGGTAGTCCACCCTCTTCGAGGGTGGGGTCACGATGATAGGGCGCGCGAGGAACGTACGAGTCTCCAGAATGCTGCAGGTGGCGAGTCGCCGAGTCGCGCGTGACCTTGGGGGTTGAACAGCGGATTGCGCCTCTGGTGTTCCTATCATCGAGACCCCACCGCTGAAGCGATGGGCCACCCCGTTGATGGGCCACCCGTCATCAACATATGTCGCCGCGGGGGCGCGGCGCGTCTGATTGTTCGTGACGCAGGTCCGCCTGGCGCGCTGCGCGCAAAAAAAAGCCCCGCACTCGCGGGGCTTCTTGAGGAGGAGAAGAAGGAGCTTTGTGACACTCGCGTCGGGTTACGCCGCGAGGAAATCGTCGTGGAGCTTCTCGCGGAGCTTCGCGAGGGCGCGGTTCTGGATCTGTCGCACGCGCTCTTTGGTGACACCGATGAGCGAGCCGACCTGTTCCAGCGTCTTCGGTGCGTCGCCTTCGAGACCCTGCACCTTGGCGAGGGCGAAGCGGGCCTTGAGGACTGTGACTTCGACGGCGCTGAGCTCGGCCGTGTTCTCGCGGATGATGCCGCGGAGTTCCTCGACGCAGTCGGCCTCGTGATCGACGCGGCGCTTGTCGAGGTAGTCGCTTCGCTCGAGCGTCGGGTCGAACTCGACCGGGAAGCGACCGCGGTAGCGGGCCAGCTTCATGGCGACGCGGCTGAAGCTCTTGAGGATCGCGCGGCAGGCGTAGGTGCTGAACTTGTAGCCGCGGCCGGCGTCGAACTTATCGACGCTGCGGAGCAGGGCCATGTTGCCTTCGCTGATCAGGTCGGCGTAGTCAATGTTGCCGAGCTTGGTGCGCTTGGCCATGGCGAGCACGAGCGGCAGATTCGCCTGCACGATTTCATTCTGCGTCTTCTCGACGCGCTGCTGCCACCAGATGACCTCTTCGGCGGCGGCCTTCGTCAGCTTGCGATGGTTGAACTTCGCCAGGACGCGCTCGATGCGGAAGCGGGCGTAGTTCAGTCGCAGGAAGAGGGTGCGCTCCTGCGTGGCGGAAAGCGTCTGGCCCGGGAGCATCGACTCCGTGGCGGGACCTTCCTCCGTCGGGGCGGCGTTACACCAGGGTCGCGTATCATGGCCCGCGTCGAAGTCTTCGGCGAAGAGCTCGGCGGCGACGCCTCGCTTCGTGAAGGACGGGTCATTGATGAACTCGAACGGCCGGCTCAACAGGCGGTCCAGGATTTCCTGGTCGGCCTGGCTGAATCGATCGAGGGTCGCTTTCGTCGGCGTCTGAGCCGTCGGGATCCGTGCGTCCTTGAGTTCGCTTGCTGTAGCCATGATGTTCTGCTCCCGCGACCTCCCAGGGTCGCTTCGGTTGGCAACTCTTGCGAGCTTCGGTGGGGAGAGTATCGCGCGGCACTCCGTGCCTCGACACGCGATCGACCGCGTGCGTCCGGTTGCCATTGGACGCTGACTTACGTCTTCTACTTCAGTCCGGCCGACGTCGCGGTCGCTCAACCGCTTGTCAGCCTTGCGGGCGACCCAGCTACCAGCTGAGTCGTGCGGGGGTGGGCTAACTTGCTACGATTAAACCAAGAATAACACAAGAAATTGGACATGCAAATTTTTTCTTCCGAGAAATTGTCCCGGAAATGGTATCGGAATCCATATATTTGAGGATCTAACAGGTTCCATTTAATAAGGTTATGGATTTGCCGCCCTGGCGGGACAAGAATGGCGACTTTGGGCCGCTCGCGGATATCGATTCGGGCTCGCTCGTTACTTTTTTCACAAGATGGGCAATATTATCAACGATTACCCAGTCCCGAAGCCGCTTTCGGCGCCGGCTACGCCCCCATTGGGGGCAGGTATTGCGCCAGAAGCTGGGCCGTGCCTTCTTCGAAGATGGCGTTTTTCCCAAATCCGGGGACAGCTCCCGCGGCGACGCTCTGCGCCTGCGCTTCCTCGAAGTTGCTGATCATCATGATGGGGGCGCCGTTGATGGCGGGATCCGCCTTGGCGCGCTGAACGAGGTCGAGGCCCGGGCTGTGGTCCGCGAAGATGAGGCGATTGAAGAGGACCAGGGCGTAGTCGTTGGCGCGGAGCCTGGCGAGCGCCTCATCGACGAACATGACGCGATCGATATCGACGTCAAATCGCTCTGTCAGCATGCGACTCAGTGTCGCATGGTCCGGATCACAGTTGCCGACTTCCAGTACCTTCGCCATTGCCAAAGCTCATTCCTCCAGGCGCCGCGGGCCGCCGAGGCGTCGATGGCCGCGGCTCCCCAATTTCATTTCGCCGATTATAGTGACGATCAGATGGGAATGTGGCGGGGCCGGGATCGACTGGCAACTGAGCGAAACGGAGCGGGCGGATGAGACTTTCCGAACGGGCAATGGCGATCACGCCTTCGGCGACACTGGCCGTCGCGGCGAAGGCGGCGGATCTCAAGCGGCAGGGCGTCAACGTCATTGGTTTTGGCGCCGGAGAGCCCGATTTCCGTACGCCGGCCAACATCGTCACGGCCGCGAAGGCCGCCCTCGACGCCGGTCACTTCGGATACGCCAAGCCGTCCAGCGGTATCCCGTCGGCGAAGGAGGCCATCTGCGAGAAGTTTCGCCGCGAGAACGGACTGACCTACGCCACGAATCAGGTCCTCGTGACGCTGGGCGGCAAAGAGGCTCTGGCCCTGGCCTTCGCCTCCCTGCTGAACCCGGGGGACGAAGTGCTCCTGCCGGTTCCCTACTGGGTCAGCTTCCCCGAACAGATTCAGTTCTTCGGCGGCAAAGTCGTCCCGATTTTTCCGAAGGGCGACGATCTGCGACTGGCGCCGCAGCAGATTGCGGCCGCCGTCACGGATCGCACGCGGATCTTTGTCTTCAACAGCCCGTCCAATCCCGGCGGCTTCGCCTACAACGCGGATGAGACCCGGGCGATTGCCGAGGCGCTCGCGGGGCGCGACCTGATCGTCTTCAGCGATGAGATGTACGACCAGTTGCGCTACGGCGATCGGCGCGAGCACTACAGTTTCGCGCGGACGAGCCAGGCGTGGTACGAGCGGACGATCACGTTCAACGCGACGAGCAAGACGCACGCGATGACCGGCTGGCGGCTCGGCTATGCGGCGGGACCTGCGGACGTGATCAAGGCGATGGCCAACGTGCAGAGCCACACGACGAGCGGCGCCGTTCACTTCGCGCAGTACGGTCTCGTCGAGGCGCTGACGGGCGATCAGTCGCACGTCGCGGAGATGCACGCGGCGTTCGAGAAGCGCGGCGCCCACATGGCGCGCCGGCTGAACGAGCTGAAGGGCGTGCGCTGCATCGAACCGAGCGGCGCGTTCTACTGCTTTCCGGATGTTCGGGAGTCCTTTGCGTCGCTGGGCGTTGCGAACGCGGCGGGATTCTGCGAAGTGATGCTGGAGAAGGCGCACGTCGCGCTCGTGGCCGGTGACGCCTTTGGGATGGACACGCACATCCGAATGAGCTTCGCGACGGGCATGGACCAGATCGATACGGGCATCGATCGCATGGCCGAGGTCCTCGGTCGAAGGTAGTCCGGCGCCCAATCGCCGATTCGAACGGCGCCCGCCAGTCCGTGTGGCGGCCGGACCGAACTGCGCCCGCCAGGAAGCAGGCCAGCGTAGCCGAAGGAACCGCGCCACACGCGTCCCCCGTTGCGTCCGCTCCGCGCTGCGGAATACCAGCCCCAAGAACCGTACTGCGCCCGCCAGGAAGCAGGCCAGCGTAGCTCAGCAACGGGGGGTCGGCCGGATTCACAGAGACATGCCGGATCTCAAGCAGAGTGACAACAAAGCTGGCACTCCGAATGGAGTCCATCACTAACCAATCAATCCGTCCATCGAGAAGATTCAGGGATTGGGTTTTGAAATCCCGATCTGGTTAGCGAGTGGAGGATCGATCATGCCTGAAGCGCCCGACGAACGCGAGATGAAACTAATGCCGCCGATGGCCTACTTCATCACATTTCGCACTTATGGCACGTGGCTGCAGGGAGATGATCGGGGATCAGTGACTCGAAAACGAAACACGCCAGGGACGCCTTTACATGATGGCGACGGGCGATGGCGGTATCAGATGAAGGTGGCGCTCCAGCATGCTCCGACTGTTCTCGACGATCGTTCACGATTCATTGTCAGGAAGACAATTCTGGACGCGTGTTCCTACCGCAAGTGGCTGCTTCACGAGATCAATGTTCGTTCGAATCACGTACACATTGTTGTCAGCGCCGATGCGGCGCCGGAGCGCGTGATGAACGATTTCAAGGCCTATGCGACGCGACGCCTCCGAGAGGCGGACGCTGTTCCGCCCGACTGTCGACTCTGGAGTCGTCATGGAAGCACGCGGTACTTGTGGGACGAGCGCGCCGTGGCGCGGGCTTGTGCGTACGTTCGGGATGGGCAGTCTTCGGATGTCCTTGGGGAGGACTGATTGGACGACGGACGCTGGTTGGACGGGCGTGCTTCGGGCGCCACGGGGGATGAGGTTGGCTCGGTTGTTTCTGCTACGCTGGCCTGCTTCCTGGCGGGCGCAGTTCGGTCCGGGGGCCTGGCGCCGCTGCGAGCGTTTGGCGGGGGCGCTTGATACGCGGGCTACAGGTCGGTTGTGATGGGGATGACTTCGATCGTCTCGTCGAGCTCGGCGCCGCGGGTTGGGTCTTCGATGGCGATCAGGCAGTTGGCCATGGCGAGGCCAAATGGGTCGCCGCTGCCGCCCCAGGCGCAGGGTTCGACGATTTCTCCCGCCTCCGAGTGATTCCAGAAACGGCCGGGCAGGAAGGCGGGACGCGGATCGCGCTTCGGTTCGATCTTTCGCGTGAGTGTCGCGCGGAGTCGATGGGGGGGCCTGCAGGGATGGCCCATCTGTGCGCGGAGCGTCATTCGCACAAAGAGCCATGCGCAGACGAACGCGCTGACGGGGTTGCCGGGCAGACCCCAGACGTGCTGGCCGTCGGGACCGCGGCCATAGGCGACAGGTTTGCCGGGACGCATGCTGACGCCGTGGAATCGCCAATCGACGCCGAGGTCGGCGAAGGCCTTCGGGACGAGGTCGAGCGTGCCCATGGACATGCCGCCGACTGTGATGACGACGGGGCTGCGGAGGGCGTCGCTGAGTTTTTCGCTCAGCGCAGAGGCCTCATCTCTGACGATGCCCACGCGTCGGGGTGTTCCGCCGAACTGGCGGATGAGTGACGCCAGCATGGGACCGTTGCTGTCGTGGATTTGTCCGGGGGCGAGGGGCTGGCCGGCGGGGACGATCTCATTGCCTGTCAGCACGATTGCCGTTTCCGTTCGCGGATAGACGCTGACTCGGGCGCAGCCCGCGGTCGCGAGCGCCGCCATCTGATGCGCCTCGATCAGCATGGGCGCCGCGAGCAGCAGATCGCCCACGCGACGATCGGCGCCGCGCCGGGCGACGTGTTTCTTCGGGGGGATCGTGACATTGATCGAGACACGGGCGCCATCGTCGGAGAGGCTTGTGTCTTCGATCCGCACGACGGCGTCGGCGCCATTGGGCATTGGCGCCCCCGTGTTGATCCGTACGGCCTGGCCGGGGCCGAGCGTCTGGTCGGCCGCGTCGCCGGCGGCGGCGAGGCCCGCGACGGTCAGTGTGGCGCCGGGCGCCGCGCAGTCTTCGGACCGAACGGCGAAGCCATCCATCATGGCCTTGTCGAAGGGGGGCCAGTCGCTCCCGGCGACGATGGGTTTGGCGAGTGTGAGACCGGCGGCGTCCGCGAGGTCCACGACCTGAGGGGATGCGCGGCGCGCTTCATTGGCGAGGGTGGTCCACGCCTCGTCGAGCGTCAGCAGGTGTCGTTGATCGTGACCCCAGCGGGGTGTAGCGGAATCCATGGTCGCCGAATACATCGGCGATTTTCGCAGGGGAGTCTGGCGGCAATCGCCGGCAATTCGTGCGCCGCCGCGTCATCGTCTGGCGCCGGTAATGTCCGCTCTGGCGCGGTCGCGGCGTACGATTCGGCCTGGCAACACTGATAACGCAAGTCCGCCTTCTCAAAACGGAGCGTTCCCGTCGATTCCCTTATTTGTGCGCGGGCGCAGGAATCAACACGCCGCGGGGGTACGCGGCGGCCGGCGCGCATGGATCGATCCACGTTTCCAAGGAGGCAGACGCCTATGGTAAGTGACCTCGTGACCACGTTGTTCAGCCCGATCCTGGCGATGATGCAGAACTTCCTGGATGCGTCCTTCACGGTGCTGAATCTCTTCGGGTTCAGCGCTCCGAATGTGAACAGCATCGTGTCGGGTCTGTTGGGGGGCTGATCGGGTCGTCACAACGCATGCAACGCAATGAATGGATGGGCCGAGACGCGCGGAGACGTGTCTCGGCCTTTTTTCATGCAATCCCCGATCGCGTGCGGCGAATCCACACCCGTTCGGGATCGGGCTTGCGAGCGGCCTCTCTGGCGGTTTGAGTACCCGGTTTCCATTTGAGAACGCGTCGCCGGCAGGGGGCGGGGAAACTGGAGCGTGGTATGGATGAGGCCTCCAAGGGAACGGTACGGCTCGTCGCCGCCGAGATCGTCGGCACGTTTATCCTCGTGTTCTTCGGGACGGGGAGCGTCTTTGTGGCCGTGATGACCGGCGAGTTGCAGGGGCTGCTTCAGGTGGCGCTGGTCTGGGCGATCGCCATCGGACTGGCGATCTACGCCGTCGGGGCGATCAGCGGCGCCCATCTGAATCCTGCGGTCACACTCGCATTTGTCGTCCTGCGGCGATTTCCGGCGCGTCGGGCGCTGGCGTATGTTGTCGGGCAACTGATTGGCGCCATGATTGCGTCGGCCGTGCTGTATGGGCTGTTCTCCAACATCGTGACGGCCTTTGAGAAGGAGAAGGGACTTGTTCGCGGGGCCGACGGCAGCCAGCTTTCGGCGATGGTCTTCGGCGAGTATTTCCCCAATCCGGCGGTGTTCGGAACGAATGCGGGCGCTTATGCGAGCGTGACGCACACGCAGGCGTTCTGCGCCGAGGCGCTCGGTACGGCGCTGCTGGTGTTCTTCATTTTCGCCCTGATCGAGCGCCGAAACAGCGGACGGCCCGGTGCGGAGCTGGCGGCGATATTCATCGGGCTGGCCGTGGCGATCATCATCGCGATCGTTGCGCCGCTGACGCAGGCGGGCCTCAATCCGGCGCGAGACTTCGGTCCGCGCCTGTTTGCGTACGTCGCCGGATGGAAGTCGATTGCGATTCCGGGACCGCGGGGCGGTTTCTTCAGTGTTTACATTCTGGCGCCGCTGGTGGGCGGGCTCGTCGGCGGGCTGATCTACGATCGCGTGGTGCGGCCGGGGCTGCCGCGTGCAGAGGTGGCGAACGACGCCTGAGCGATTGCGAGCCGGCCGCGAGGCGGTGTTACAGCAGTTCGTCAGGCTCGGCGTTGCGTGTGATCTGGATGGCGCGATTGCCGCGCAGCTGGCCGAGTTTTCCGGCGAACTTGTTCCGATCCTCGACGCGAATGATGAATTCCCGATTGACGAGTTTGTTGAGGCGAATGATATCGCCCGGCGCGAGAGAGAGGAGCTCGCGCACAGTCAGGTGCGTCTGCCCGAGATAGACGCGGCTGCGAACCCTGGCGTGGCGCAGGTTCTGAGAGACGGATCGCGCTTCATCACTCGTGGCGCCCTTGTGCGAATAGGCGTGCCAGCTCTGCGTACCGAGCTTGCCCGTGATCGGTTCAATCACGTTGAACGGAATGCAGACGCTCATGGTGCCGGCGCGGGCGCCGATTTTGATTTCGAAACCGATGACAACGACGACTTCGTTCGGCGCCACGATCTGCACGAGGTGCGGGTTGCTTTCGGAGCCGGCGACTGTGAACTTCACCTGCATCAGGTCCTGCCACGCCTCGGCAAGGTTGGACAGGGCCCGTTCAATGATGCGCAGGACGAGCCGGTTCTCGATCGCCGTCAGGGGGCGCTGCGGGATGAAGATCTCCGCGTTCGTGCCGCCGAGGAGTCGATCGACGATGGGAAAGACGATGAGCGGGCTGATTTCCAGGCACATCTGGCCTGCGAGGGGCTCGGCGTTCAGCAGCGTGAAGCAGGTCGGGCTGGGCAGCGAGTGAATGAACTCGCTGTACGTCAGCTGCTCGGCCGTGGCGACGCGCGTTTCGACAATCGTCCGCAGGAAGCCGGAGAGTGACGCGCCGAAGTTTCGGGCGAAGCCCTCGTGGATCGACTGGAGGGCGCGCATCTGGTCCTTGCTGACGCGCTCAGGTCGCTTGAAGTCATAGACGCTGATGTCCCGATTGTCGGGCTCGCCTGAGCCGCCGAGGGACTGCGATTCGTCCGTCTCGACGCTGCCGGACGAGACGGCGTTCAATAGGGCGTCAACTTCGCTCTGGTCGAGAATGTCGGCCATGTGTGGTGAACGTAACTGTCAATAACGGCAATAGTTGCGCAAACGACGCGCAGTCTGTGCAAGTTTATCGGACAGAAGTGTTGCTTCCCTGCACCTCGCCCGCATCCCACATTCGCATGATTCCGCGCGACCGCCGAATAATTCTCGGCGCCGGAGCAATACCCTGGCGGACAGGAAACGGCGGTCAGCGACTGGCCCGCATTGGAGCGTGGGTTCGTTCCGCCGGAATCGACATTCGAAAGGCGTGAAGCGATGAGACAGCAGTATCAGCAAGAGGCGTTCGGTGGCGGCGGGACAACAATCGTTCGCAAGCGGCTGGGCTTCCTTTCCATCCTTGCGATCAGTGTTGCGGGCGTCGTGATGACGATCATCGTCTGCGTATCAGCATTGGCGTTTCGCGGACTGGCCATTGTCGATCGGAAGGCCGACACGCTGACGGGCCTTGCGACAGATCTCGTCAAGGCGCTGCCTGAGTATCGTGAGGCGTTGCCGCCAGCATTGGCGGACGCCATCGACGACGAGCGCAGGCCGGAATACCTTGAGGACCTGGCGATCAGCGCACGGATCGTGGAAGCCGATTCCAATGGGCGAACGCGCGGTATCGTCGAAGTGACGAATAAGGGCGACGAGATCGTGTCGCTCCTGAGCCTGCGTGTCGTCGGTCTGGACAAGGGCGAAGAACCGGTCTGGGAGCATTCCACCTGGGCGGCGACGCCGATCCAGATCGATCACGACTGGCGCGGCCCCCTGATGCCGGGTTCGACCCGCCGCATTCCGATTCAGATGCGTCGAAGTGAGCGAGCCGCCACAATGTCGTGCGAAGTGACGGACGTGCGCGTCTGGAAGGGCGCCCGATCGGCGGACGCGTTGACTGTCGCAAAGAACTGAGCCGGCCGCATCAGGCCTTTGTCGCCGCCTCGAGAATGTCGCCGCCGCTTTCGGGGAGTCTGACCCGATCGGCCTGCGCCTGGATGTCGTTCGCCTCGTTCTCAAGCCCTCCCTCGGCGTCCGTCGCCTGTGCGTCGGATTCCTCGACGGGGGGCTTTTTTGTCGTCGGCGGGAGGGTCGGCGGCGATGTGGAGTCGTTTTCCGCGTCGAGCATTCGGACGGGGACGGGTTGCGGGAAGATGACCTCGCGGGCCTCGTCGGGCAGGGAGACGCCGCCTTCCTCGAGGGCGCGCACGGTCAGTCGCATGACGGCGGACTTGACCTTCAGTTTGCTGTAGCGATGGCCATCGATCCAGAAATAGATGCGCAGGTTGATCGTTGACGCGCCGAGTTGCTCAACAAGGACGAGCGGCTCGGGATCACGCAGCACGGCCGCGTGATCGTTCAGGACGCGCTGGGCGAGTTCCTGGGCGCGCGTGATGGACGCGTCATAGCCGATGCCGATCGCGTAGTCGATGCGGATGTTCGGATTGGCCGTGTAGTTCCTGATGGTGTTCTTATAGACCGTCGAATTCGCGAGCTGAATGAAATTGCCCTCGAAGTCCATGAGGACAGTCCCGCGGGTCGTGACCTTCTGGACGATCCCCATCTGGCCGTCGACTTCGATCGTATCGCCGACGGCGAATGGGCGCTGAATGCTGATGAGAATGCTGGCCAGGAAGTTCTCGGCAATATCGCGAAACGCGAATCCGAGGATCAGTCCCGCCACCCCTGTGCCTCCGATGACGCTCACCGCGATCCGCGTCAGGCCGGAGATCCGCAGGAACAGATAGACGCCGAACAGGACGATGACCACGAGAATCGTCTTTTCGATCACGCCGCGCAGGATGGCGCTTTCCGTCTTGCGCGTCAGGACCCTGCTGGCGAGCCTCGACGCGCCGCGTGAGATCAGCAGCGTGATCATCAGGACGACGAGGCCGAGGAGGAAGAGCGGCGTCGCCTGGATCACATCCCGCCAGAGCGTATGGAGTTCGCGCCTGGCCGGCGCGAAATTCCAGACGGAGCCTTCCTCGATGTCGATGTTGTTGACGACGGCGACAACGTCCTGCGTCCGGCTGGCCAGGTCTCGGGCCCACTGCTTGTGCTCAGGCCGCGTCGTTGTGCCGCTCAGAAATACGACACCGTTCTCGACGCGTACCTCCGGCGAATGGAAGCGATCGGTCGACTCGAGAATCCGGCGAAGCCGTGACTCGATTTCGGAATCGCGCACGGGCGCTTCAACTTCAACCGTCTGCTCGGGCGCCGCGATCGTCGCCTCTTCATTCGTCCGGGGTCCCTTCCCGGGTTCGTCGACCGATTGCGCCTGAAGCGGGGCCGGGACGATCACTATGAGCAGGCTCGGGAGACTGACCAGAGCAAGGCCGCGCGCGACGAAGGATGGGCGAGCCGTGGCGGCTGGACAACGCCCCATGCGGAATGCCGGCCTGTGGCTTCGATTCGTGTGAATGAACATCGGGCGGATCATGCGGGCGGCGGCTGACGCGCACATGATCGGCGTCTAAATACGCGTTCATCCGCGAGGCGGGCGTGGGCGCGTCGTGACGTCCGGAAGAGAGGGGGGGCGATCAGGCGTCGTAGAGCTCAGTGATCCTGTCATTCACCTGAGTGGCGAGCCGGGCGGCTTCTGCGCGGATTTCGTCGGCCTGCGTCCTGAATTCGCGAGCGACATCCTGGTTGCTGAGGCCGGGCAGGTTGATCATGACGTTCAGTCGGGCCCCCTCGACGCAGGCGTGGGCGGCGAGCCCCGCGACACCCGCGTCGGAGATACAGTTCTTCTTCGAAAGCGTCAGTCCCTCGACAGCGAGGCGCATGACGCTGAGCGCCGTTCGCATGATCGCCAGGGGGGCCTCCGTTGCGTGGGCGGTCGCCGTTTCAAGGCGCGCACTTCGATCAGGCGCGTCCTCGGGGAGTTTCCAGCAGGCCATCAGCTGATTGAATGCGTTGACGTCCTCGTCGGCGAGGATCTCAAGCTCCCTGCAGAGCGTGTCGGCCTTGTCGATGACATCGTGCAGCGGGCCCGCCTCGCCGGATTTCTTGTCGTTGAGTCGGGCGACCATACCGCAGAGCGCCGCGGCGACGGCGCCGAGGAGGGCGCTTGCGCCGCCACCGCCCGGCGTGGGCGAACGTGACGCGAGCTGTTCGAGGAAATCCGCAATCGTCTGTTGTCGTGTGGCCATGGAGTTCGACGCCGTTTTTCTGCAGGTTGGTCGAGTTATCACGCAAACGCGTTAACGCGCCCGAGAAGGTAAGGGAATTGCGGGAGGATGCCAATCGGAACGGGCGCCGCGGCGGTTGTCCACACTCCCCGCCGACCAAACGCGTGTTCAGCGTGGCGCCTCGTCATCGCACTGCGGGTCGTTCAGAACAGCATGCCCGGCTCGGTGTCCGAGTCGATCGACGATTCCACAATCAGCGAGGCGTCGTCGTTGCGCACATTGTTCACTCGGGCGCTCACGGGCGTGAGGGCGAGCGGCGTCGATCGCCAGGGGCGGAGCAGCGACTTGAGCGCCACCACATCCGTGACGCCGGGATCGAGCCAGGTCGCGTAGTCGTCGAATTCGAGCAGGGCGGGCATTCGATCGTGAAGCGACGCCATCGTGTCGTTGGGGCCGGTCGTCAGGATCGTAAAAGTCTCGACGGCCCTGCCGCCTTCGTCGTTCCACGATTCCCAGAGTCCGGCGAAGGCCATTGGGCCATCATTTTCCGGATGGATCCAGTAGGGTTGTTTCCGTTTGCCCGTTGTCTTCTTCCACTCATAGAAGCCCGACGCCGGCGTGATACAGCGCCGCGACCTGAAGGCTGAGCGGAACGACGGCTTGCTGTCGGCGGTCTCACTGCGCGCGTTGATCAGGCGCGGACCGATCGCGGCGTCCTTGCTCCACGAGGGGATCAGCCCCCATCGGAGGTTGTCGAGTCGGATCTCGCCCGCCATCGAGCGAACGATCGGCGCGTACTGCGTTGGGGCGATGTTGTAGCGCGGCGAGAACCCTGTCGCGAAGTCGATTCCGAATTCTGCGATGAGGTCATCGAGTTCGCATATCAGTGTGTATCGTCCGCACATGGCGTTATTGCTGTGCCGCACTCGCGACGGGGTCAGTGGTCCTTCGACGAGCCTTCGCCCGCGGCGCGGGTCGTCTCATTCGGAAGTTCCGAGACATCGGGGACGCCTTCGAGCGCGTTCGCCGGCTGCGTCGTCGCCTGCCGCTGGGACTTCGGGAAGTCACTGTACGTTTCGCGAAGAACCTTCCAGATACCGCTTTCCGGTTTTTCAAGTTCCGCCTGTATCAACGCTCTGTAGATGATCTTCCTGTCGGGGGCCTGTTCGATGATTCGCTTGGCGGCGGCCAGGGCGGCGTCGTCATTGCCGCGGGCCAGCGCCATGCGCAGCCGGGCAAACGTCGCCTCGATGACGGCGGGATCGAGCGCCTCGGCGCGGGACGCCCACTTGGCGACGAGCGGCGCCAATTTCGTCTGCATGGCGAACTGGTTGGCGAGCTGCGCGTAGGCCATGGCCATCTGCGTATCGGTCGAGATCGTGGCGCCCCTCGTGAGGAGTTCAATCTGTTTCCGGGCTTCTTCCTCCCTGCCGGCGGCGAGGAGAATGGGAAGTCGGAACTGCCCGTAGATGCGCGGCAGCGGCGTCTTCAGCGGATCATCAGAACCGGCGATGGGACCGTCCATGATCTGGCACGCTTCCAGGAGCGTTTCCAGAAGGGGTTTCGGATCGGCGCCCGGATCGATTCGGAATCGGTAGTGCGTGTTTTCAAGCAATGCGGCGGAGTGCCCGTAAAAGAGCTTGCCACCCGCGGCGGCGTACATTGTCGCCGCCACCTCGGAGAAGTCGGCGGCGCGAGCGGGATCGCCCTGCGCATCGGAGATGGCGGCGGCGATGCGGAGCGTTTCCGGTGAGAAGGGATCCTGCCACTCGTCGATGGGCTTCTCGGCGTCCTGCGTGGCGATGTTGACGGCGCCATCCATGACGGGACCGAACCCGGGGATCTGTGTCGCGAGAATCTCGAGCATGATGCCGAAGCGCGGATCTTCGCCGAGATGGTTGCGTCGAAGCCACAGGCACAGCCATTCGAGTCGGGCCTGCGGCGCCGGCTCGCCGACTTCGCCCCACAGTCGGAAGAGATAGTCGATGTTGAAGGGTTCATCGAGGCGGCATTCGTTCAGCGCCTCGATGTACGCCTTGTGAAACTCCGCGGCGTCGGCCTGCTCATTTCGCATCATGTGGGCGTCGCGTCGCGCCAGCGCCAGTTGCCATCGCCACTTGGACAGCTGCAGGAATCTTGGCGCCGTGTGGCTGAGCGAGGCGGCTTCGATCGTCGCCTGCTCGGCGAATCGCAGGTCGTCATCCGACGGCGGCGTTTGCGTCGTCATCGACTTCTTCACGCGGCGAAGCAATTCCAGGACGCGCGCCTCGATCGCCATCTCACGCGAAACGAGTTTGCGCATCGGGTCGAGCTGCCGCATTCCAGATTCGTCCGCCAGCGTGATGGCCTTTTCAAATTCGCCGTTGCTCAGGAGCGTACGAGCCTCGTACTGATCCCGCGCGCCTCGCCAGTCCTGAACGCTGACGAAGCTGAGCCCCAGGCCGGCGATGATGGCGACGGCGCCGCCCAGGCGGACGGTGCTGGCGCCGAGACGGCGTTCCTCGTAGTCCTTTGCATCCCCTTTGTGTTCGGGGAGCGGTCGCTCCGAGCGAATGATCGCCCAGAGGCAGGCCCAGGTCGTGAAAAAGAGCGGCGGCAGGCCTGGATGACGCAGCGCGACGGAGGCGCCTTCCTCAAAGGCGACGGCGACGACGGCGCCCGCGAGGCCGATGACGAAACAGCGACTCACGCCCGCCTCACTGTCATCTCGTTTTCTGTCGACGAAACGGATCGACCAGACGAGTGTGACAACGAGAGCGCCGACAAATCCGATCGTGCCGGCAAGGCCGACGTCGGAGAGGAGGTTCAGGTATTCGTTGTGCGCTTCGGCGACCCAGACCTGTTCGTCGATGGCGATGGCGTTCGGATCGAAGAGCTGGTCTTCGCGGGCGAACTTGCCCGCCTGCATCGTGTATCCGCCTTCGCCGTGACCGCCGACGATTTTCTGCTGCCACAGGTGGATGGCGTAGGGCCATTCGTGATTCAGACGTGATCGAATGGAATGCGCGCGATCGCCCATTGCGCTGTGTTTCAGCATGGGCATGACTTTGAGCTGAATGACGCCAAAGGCGACGAGCAGGGCGACGAGCAGGACGAGGGCGCGGCGTTTCTTCGGCGCCATCAGAATCAGTGAGAAACATGCGCCGGCGTAGAGACCGGCCGCGGCGGATCGCGACTTCGTCAGCCAGAGGGCGTACACGCAGACGGCCAGCGCGATGAGCCCCATCACGACAAGGTCGATTCGCTGGCCGGCGTTGGCGTCGCCCGCTTTCCTGCGCTGCAGACCGGCGAGGATGGCGCCGGCGGCAACGAAGATGGCGGGAAGCAGGCAGGCGCCGAACCAGAGTTCATTGCCGACGGGGTACCAGAGGCGATGGCGGGAGTCGGGGCGACCGAAGAAATACCAGATTCCGAAGAGCGCCATCAGCGTGACAAGCAGCGTCATGACGGCGGAGAGTCGCCGCGCGTCGATCGGCCGCAGGGCGACGGCGAGCGGCAGCCACCAGCCGAATGTCAGGAAGCGGAGCAGGACGCCGCCGAGCGAAACGTCGCGCGCTTCGGAGGCGGCGTAGGAGGTGACCAGGCTGACGAAGAGCAGGAGGGCCCAGTAGATATAGGGCCCCTTGAAATGGCGTTTGAAGTCGTAGAGATCATCGATCGTCATGCGCGGCCGGCCGGAGCGCGTAAGCAGCTGTGCGCCGAAGAGGAGCATGAGCGCCGCCGCGCCGACGTTGAAGCAGAGGGCGCGGACTTCGACGCCGCGAAGCGTCGGGAAGGCGCTTCCGTCGCCCGCCGCATTGGCGAGCCCCAGGAAGGAGACGACGCTCTTCAGAAGGGATTGATCCTTCTGATGTGCGTCGGAAAAGGCCTGTGGATTTGACAGGAAGCAGGCGCCGGCGATCGAAATCGACGCCACGATCAGCATCAGCGTGCTGAACAGATTCTGTTTCGATGTTGCAACTTCGGGCGTGGTCAAAAGATCCTCACTTCCGGGATTGCGCGTCGTTTTCACTCGCGTCGCACGGGTCGTACGTACATACGGGCGACGGTTGGCCCTCGGGCGTTACGCCGCGGGCCTCAGGCCAGTTCGGCGACGGCCTCATCGAGGCGTTCACAGGCGGCGATGGCGATGTCGCCGCGGTCCTTCGGCTTCGCGTCAGCGCTGAGTCGCGGCGCCAGGCATCGCGTGAACCCCACGCGACCCGCCTCGGCGGCGCGCTGTCTCGCATGATGCACGGGACGGACTTCCGCGCCCAGCCCCAGCTCCCCGAATACGACGGTCCCCGTGGGCAGGGTCCGATTCGTCATGGCGGAACAGACGGCCAGGGCGATGGCCAGATCGGCGGCGGGCTCCGTCACTTTCACGCCGCCGACGACATTGATGAAGACGTCCTGGTCGCCGACGACGCAGTCGGCGTGTTTTTCGAGGACGGCGAGGACCATCGCCGTGCGCGCCGCATCGACGCCCGTGGTCTTGCGTTTGGCCGAGCCGAAGACGGATTGCACGCAGAGGGCCTGGACTTCGACGAGCAGTGTCCGGGTGCCTTCGCAGGCCGCCAGAACGACGCTCCCGGGCCGGCCCTCTCGCTGCTCGGCGAGGAACATCTTCGAGGGATCGGGGACGGGGGCGAGACCGCGATCCGTCATTTCGAAAATGCCGAGTTCGTCCGTCGAGCCGAAGCGGTTCTTGATCGCCCGCACGAGGCGATGCGAGTGGAATCGATCGCCTTCGAAATAGGCGACGCAGTCGACGAGGTGCTCGAGGATCTTGGGGCCCGCGATGGAACCCTCCTTGGTGACGTGGCCGACGAGGATGAGGGCGAAGTTCATGCGCTTGGCGAGCCAGATGAGCCGGGCGGCGGCGTCGCGAAGCTGCGTCACGCTGCCGGGGGCCGCGGCGAGATCGGGCCGGTAGATCATCTGGATCGAGTCGATGATGACGACGTCGGGCTTCTCCTGCTGGAGGAGGTTGATGATGATGTCGAGATTCGTCTGCGCCGCGACGCGCATGGGGGAGTCTTCCAGGTTGAGCCGGGCGGCGCGGAGGCGGACCTGCCCCAGCGACTCTTCGCTGGTGATATAGACGGTCTTTCGTTTCGACGCGGCGAGGGCGTGGCCCGTCTGGAGGAGGAGCGTGGATTTGCCGATGCCGGGATCGCCGCCGATCAGGACGGCCGAGCCGGGGACGATGCCGCCGCCGAGGACACGATCGAATTCGCTGACGCCGCTGTGGTAGCGCTTTGTGTCATCCGGCCGGACATCGGCGAGCGCCTGAACGAGGGCCTCTTCCGTCGGCATGGCGATGGGACGATGTTTGTCCTCGCTTGTCCCGACGACGCGTTTTTCTTCGAGGGCGTCCCATTCACCACAGGTGGGGCACTTGCCCATCCAGCGCGACTGAATGGCGCCGCAGTACTTGCAGACGAACTGGGAATGCTGTTTGGCCATGGAGGGGGATCATACGCGATATCTCGGCGTTGATCCCCGGCGGTCGTTGCGCGTGTGGCGCGCCGCGATCCCTGGCGATTCGCTCAGGCGCCCAGCAGCAGGGCGACGAAGCCCGCGACGTCGCGGCCGTCGACGGCGCCGTCCTGGTTGACGTCGGCGGGCGCGCAATCTGCGCCCTCCAGGAGCAATGCGACGAATCCCGGCAGGTCGCCGATATCGAGAACGCCGTCGCCATTGACGTCACCAATCGCATCGTTGTCGTCTGAAACGCCGTTGTGGTTGCAGTCGCTGGAAGGGAACGCGACGTCGATGAACTCGGCGATATCGAGTCCGTTGAGAACGCCGTCCCGATTGAGATCGGCCAACGGGCAGCTCGCGCCGGCGAGAAGCGCTGCGATGAAGTCGGCAAAGTCTGATTCATCCGTGACGCCGTCGGCGTTCATGTCGCCCGGCAAATCGCATTCGTCCGGGATACTGTTGAGGTTGCAATCTCGTGAGGTGATGTCCAGAACCTGCACGGCGCCTTCCCAGAACGTCACAAAGGTCTCGTAAGGTGTTCCCATGACGGCGACGCCGTTGTCCAGGCCGACGCTCGTGACGTTCGAAAACGCCAGCCGCTTCACCTCGCTCCAGACGCCGTCGACCCGCCGGAACAGGTACGCGCCCCTCGTGGATCCGACAATGACGAATTCGCCGTCAATCGTCACGCTCTGACCGAACAGGTCAGCAGAGGCCGGGGCCGAGGCGCTCAGTTTCTGTACCTCCTGCCACGCGCCGGCCACTCTTTGGAAGACGTATGCGGATCCACTGTTGTTGGCGATGTCGTCGTCTCTTGGGGCGCCGACAACAATCGTGTCGCCATCGATCGCAACGCTGACGCCGAAATAATCGGAATTGGCCCGGTCCGATGCGATGAGTGTCGCCTCCGGGTCCCAGTTTCCGTTCACCCGACGGAAAACGTACGCCGCGCCGCCAAAGCTGGCGTCACCCCACGCCCCACCGACGAGTGTGTCTCCGTCGATCGCAACGGATTCGCCGAGGAGTCGGCTGGGCGACGGGTTGGAGACCGTCAACTTTGTCTCCTCCTGCCACGCGTCGCCGGTTCTCCGAAAGATGTACAGGGCGCCGGCGTTGTTGCCAGCCTCGTCATCTCGATCGGCGCCAATCAGCGCCAGATTCCCATCCAGGGCGACACTGGCGCCAAACCCTGTCGAGGAGACGCCGTCCGATGGCGTCAGCGACGCCTCCAGCGTCCAGATTTCGCCAACTCTGCGAAACACCTGTACGGCGCCGGCGGGGACATCCGAGCGTCCGCTGACCAGGATCGAATCTCCGCTGACAGAGACATGAACCTCGCCCCCGAACTCGAGCCCGGGATCGTCGCTCCAGCGAAGCGTCGATTCGTTATCCCAGCCATCGTTCGACTTTCGGAAGGCTGTCGCGAATTGTCGAAATGCAATCTCGATGCCATCCTGACCGTGACCGACGACGATCGTATCGCCGTCAATGGACACGTGGCCGCCGAACATCTCGCCCGGCAGGGGATCCGGGAGTGTGATCTCGTCGCCGATGGCCGCGTCGCAGTCATCGGGGACGCCGTTGGCGTTGCAGTCCGCTTCGCAATCGTCCGGCACGAAATTCGCGTTGCAATCGTCGTACACGACGCCGTCACCATCCGGATCCGAGGGCGACAGATCGCAGTCGTCGGGAACGCCATTGAGGTTGCAGTCCGAATCGCAGGGATCGGGAATCCCATTCACATTGCAGTCCGCAATGATGACGCCGTCGCCATCCGGATCCGATGGATCGAGATCGCAGTCATCGGGGACACCGTTGGCGTTGCAATCGAGCTCGCAGTCGTCGGGGATCGCGTTCTGGTTGCAGTCGGCGATGACAACGCCGTTTCCATCGGGGTCCAGCGGGTCGATATCGCACTCGTCGGGAATGCTGTTTCCGTTGCAGTCCTGACCCAGCAGGTCAAAGATGTAGGCGCTTCCGGTGTTGGCGCCGGCGCCGGCGTGCTGGGAGGCCGTGGAAACAACCGTCCGGCCTTCCAGCGCGACATCGCCGCCGAAGTCATCTCCCTCGGCGGTATCCGACGCAACCAACTTCCTGAACTGCGACCATTGTCCATTGATCTCGCGGAGGATGTAGGCGGCGCCGGCATTCTCACCGGCATCGTCGTCGCCCCGCGCGCCGACAACCGCCAGATCGCCGTCCAGGGCGACGCTCCATCCGACGTAGTCGGCAAAGCCCGCGTTGGGCGCCGTGAAAACCGTCTCCTGATCCCACACGCCGGCGTCGCGACGGAAGATATAGGCGGCGCCTCTCGTGTTTCCGGCCATGCCGTCCCCCGGAGCGCCGACAATCGCAACATCGCCGCTGAGGCTGACGGACTCGCCGAAGAATCCGCTGCTGTACGCCTGGGAGGGCGTCAGCCGGGTTTCTTCCTGCCAGAGGAGTCCCGTTTTTCGAAAGACATAGACGACGCCGCTCGCCGACGCGCCGGCGTTCTTTCGCCGGGCGCCGATCAGCACCTGGTCGCCGTCAATCGAGAGACTCGATCCGAACTCGTCATTGGACGTCATATCAGAGGCGAAGAGCTTCTGCTGAAACCGCCACACGCCGCCCGTGAGCCGATAGATGTACACCGCGCCGCCGTTGAGCGCGACGTCGTCGTCCAGTGTGGCGCCGATCATGATCGTGTCACCGCGGATCGCTACGGCGTAGGCAAATAAGTCGATATCGTTCGGATCGTCAGAAACGAGCTTGGTTTCCTCCAGCCAGACTCCGTTGACGCGATGAAAGACGTACGCGGCGCCGGCGTTGTGACCACCCGAGTCTTCGCCATAGGCGCCGACTACGGCTCGGTCACCGTCAATGTCGACGCTGAGGCCGAACAGGCTCTCGGCGGCCGCGTCCGACGCCGTCAGTCGGGCCTCTTCCAGCCACGTGTCATTCGACTTGCGATAGATGTAGGCGGCCCCCGTGTCCACGGTTCCCAGGGCCGCGGTTCCTCTGCCGACGATGAGCGACTCGTCGGAAATCGCGGCGCTCAGCCCGAACAGCGCCGGGGTCGTCTCGGATTGAGTGAACACTCTCGATTCAAACGTCCCGAGCTCGCATTCGTCCGGTATCTGGTTCCCGTTGCAGTCGGCGCTGATTTCGCCGTTGCCATCGGGATCGGAGGGATCGATGTCGCAATCATCCGGCACGCCGTTGTCGTTGCAGTCGAATTCGCAATGGTCGGAGACGCCGTTCAGGTTGCAGTCCGTCAACGACCCTTCGCATTCCGTCGGAACGCCATCGTTGTTGCAGTCATCACTGACCAGACCATCGCCATCCGGATCCGAGGGATCGATGTCGCACGCGTCGGGAATGCCGTTGTTGTTGCAGTCGGTCAGCAGAGGTTCGCAATCTTCCATGACGCCGTTGTTGTTGCAGTCGTGGTAGATCAGGCCATCACCATCGGGATCGGCCGGGTCCAGGTCGCACTCGTCAGGGACTCCGTTGGCGTTGCAGTCGGCGCCCGAGAGTTCGCAGGTGTCGGGAACACTGTTGTTGTTGCAGTCGGCGCTGAATTCGCCGTTGCCATCGGGATCGGAGGGATCGATGTCGCAGTCGTCGGGGACACCATTCGCATTGCAGTCGGCTTCGCAGGTGTCGGGTACGCCGTTGGCGTTGCAGTCCTTGCTGATCAGGCCGTCGCCGTCAGGATCGGTCGGGTCGACATCGCAGACGTCGGGCACGCCGTTCGCGTTGCAGTCGGGATCGCAGTCATCCGGCGTCAGGTTCTGATCGCAGTCGTCGGCGACAACACCGTCGCCATCCGGATCGGACGGATCCAGCTCGCAGTCATCCGGGACGGCGTTGCCATTGCAATTTCGGGCAAAGACATCAAACAGGTAGGCCTTGCCGCCACCGGGACCATCGAAGGAGAGGCCCGGGGCGCCGACGATCGCAAACCGGCCATGGATCGCGACGGAGGCGCCCAGACGATCGTCTCTTGTGTCGTCAGAGGCCGTGAGTCGTCGAATCTCGTTCCACTGGCCGTCGCGGCGCCGGAAAACGTACGCGGCTCCGGTGATATCGCCGAAACCACCGTCGCTGTTGCTGAAATAGGCGCCGACGATGGCCAGATTGTCGTCGATGGACACATCTGAGCCGAAACGATCCGCATCACTCGCATTGGATGCGTACAGCGGCGTCTCTTCCTGCCAGACGCCATTGACCCGACGGAATATGTAGGCGGCGCCGGCGTCCTGGCCGGCCGTGTCGTTGTGATATGCGCCGATGATCGCGGTGTCTCCGTAAATCGACACGGAAGCGCCGAAGTTGTCATTCATCGCGGCATTCGACGCAAGGAGCCTGGCCTCTTCCGTCCACACGCCATTCGTTCGGCGATAGACATACGCGGCGCCGCAATTGACATCCACCTGATCGCTGATGGGGGCGCCGACAATGGCGACGTCACCCCTGACGGCGACACTGACACCGAAGAAGTCGCCCGCGGCGGCGTCCGACGCTGTCAGTTCCGCCTCTTCCACCCACACGCCGCCGACGTATCGAAACACATAGGCGGCGCCGCTGTCGGGGAACGCGCCATCATGCGTACGCGCCCCCACGATCACGGTGTCGCCGCTGATCGATACCGAAAAGCCGAACGAGTTGTCCTGGGTCACATTCGAAGCGATGAGTGTCGTCACTTCCTGCCAGGTCCCGTTGACGCGATGGAAGACGAGCGCGGCGCCGCTGTTGGGACCGCTGTCGTTGCCACCGTCTGCGCCGACGACGGCCCAGTCACCGTCAATTGCGACGGCCGCGCCGAATCTGTCATTCGACGCAGGGGCGGCCGCCGTCAGTTCGGCTTCCTCCTGCCACAGACCGGCGGCGTATCGATACACGTATGCGGATCCGGAATTGGCAATCGATCCGCCGTTGAGGTCGCTTCCGACGATGGCGACGGCTCCACGGATACTGACGGAGTGCCCGAATCGCGCGGGCTCAACGAGGTTGCTGGCCGACAGTCGCGTTTCAAACGTTCCGAGTTCACACTCGTCCGGCGTCTGGTTGCTGTTGCAGTCCGCGCTGACAACGCCGTCGCCGTCGGGATCGGTGGGGTCGATGTCCATCGCGTCTTCAACGCCATTGCCGTTGCAGTCTTCGGCGCGAAGCGTCGCTGGTGAGATGACAAAGAGCGCCAGTCCGATGCAGGCGGAAATCCATCTCAGTCGTGTGTCATGGTGTCGTGAAGGCATCCTGCGATCTCCGGCTTCGGGGGCCTCACTTCGAATTTCATGTGATTATGGCGGAATCGACGCGGAATCCCAAGCGAGCGCGTGCAAATCGTGTCGTTCGGCGCAGAAAACGAGTCATTGAAGGAGAAATGCCCGGACGGCGTCGTCGCGCCACGAACAAGACAGTGAGGCGCTGACTGGACAGCGAGGCGATGGAGGGCGCCGCCCGCCGTCCGCATCGTGGTTACGCGTCGCCCCGCGTCGCCCGCATGTGCGCCATCATGGCCTTCAGCCTGTCCTTCTTCTCCCGAATCAGTCGATAGACGTGCTGCTGACGCGGATTGATGTTCCCGATGGGTGACATCACAGTCCAGTCCGTAATCAGTTCGACGGAGTGTTCACTTCGATCGCCTTCCTTCATCCCCGAGACGTTGTAGGGCGTGTTGGCGAGTGTCGCGTCGATCGTCGCTTCCTTCGCGGCGTGAACCTGGAACCAGAGATGTTCACGTTCGTCATCGGCGCCGTTGTCAACCGGGTAGCCGAGCTTGACGATCATCGGAAGCTCGAGTTCCGCGAGATCCTCCCAGATCCGTCTGAATACCCCATACGTATTGCGCGCCCGGCTGGCCATCAGGTTCGTGGCGTCTCCCGTAAACGCGATGACGGGATTCGCCGGCAATGGGCGCGTCAGGAACTGATTGATCCGAGGTCTTCGGCGGAAGCGCCCGAAGAATCCGCGGGTGGGCTCGACGATGACGGCGCGGCGCTCCATGTGGTATTCGTCAGCATCGCGCACCCTGGTCTCGCTGGCGGGGGCGGATTTATGGAATTTATCGACGGGGCAGAAGGCCAGATGTCCATTGGGATGAATGAGCTTGATGTCCGCTGTCTGCAGGGTCACGGCTTCTTCCGCGATGGCGAAGGCGATGGAGCGCGAGAGATCACCGCCGCCACTGACGACGCTCTCGTCCGGATGCAGAATGTCGAAGTCGAAGAAGCCGATCTCGCCGAGACCGTGGGTGTGAAACCAGCGGACGGGACCGCCGTTGTCCGCCTGCACCGCGTGTATGGCGAAGATCTGGGAGATATCCAGGTCGGCGTCGTGCGCGACTTCGTCGTCGAGCGAGTCTCGCGACCAGAGCCGATACGCCATCAGGTCCATGGCCATGACACCGTCGTCGCCCATGATCGCGCGAAGGAAGCGCAGCAGGTTCTTGCGATCGGCCAGCAGGTTCGCGCGCGTTGCGGAGATCTTTACGCGCACGCCGACACCGGCCGCGCGGGCCTCCTCTTTCTCACCTTCCAGCAGCGACCAGTCATGATCGATCATCAGTGGCGCGAGCCGGGTCTTCTCCGGTCGGATCTCCGCATTGCCCCATTGCGGATGGCGGACGCGGATTTCCCAGTCCGCGTGGGTTGATCCTTTGACCAGCCCGACGTTCATGCCGTGTTGCTTGAGAAAGGCGAATTCCTGTGGCCTCGGGACGGCGCGGCCGCGGAAGAAGACGCCACCGATACAGTCAATCGACTTGTTGAACCAGCCCATGTGGATCCCCTTCCTTCCGGCCTGTCCGGGCGACGGCGTTTTGCCGCGCCGGCGACTCGTCTCGCGTCCACGGCCGGATATGATACGCGAAAACAGACGCCCCAGGAGCCCGACGCCATGGCCGTAAACGCCAGCCCCATGTATCAGAAAGCCGAGGAGCGCTATCGCTGCGCGACAAGCCCGCAGGAGAAGCTCGACGCGCTTCAGGAGATGCTGCGCCTGGTTCCCAAGCACAAGGCGAGCGAAAAAGTCCAGCAGCAGATCAAGGAGCGGATCAAGAAGACGAAGGACCAGGCCGGCAAGGCCGCGAAGTCCGGCGGCGGCCATCAGCACGATCCGATGAGTGTTCCGCGGCAGGGGGCGGGGCAGGTCCTGCTGCTTGGGGCGCCGAATGTCGGCAAGAGTTCGATCGTCGGGGCGCTGACCAAAGCCAAAGTCGAGATCGCGGAGTTTCCGTTCAGCACCCACGCGGCCACGCCGGGCATGGCGCATCACGAGGACGTACCGATTCAGTTGGTCGACGCGCCGCCCGTGATGGATGGGCATCCGCAGCCCGGCATGATGAACGCCATCCGAAAGGCGGACGTTGTGCTGCTTGTGGTCGATCTCTCGGCGATCGAGCTCATCGATCAGTTTCAGCAATGTGTCGCGCTGTTCGAGTCGCACGGCATGCATCCCGTGTCGACGGCGGAACTCGACTACGGTCACACCCACGAAGACGGAATCATGGGCATGGAAGAGGAGGAGCACGAGGCGATGCGCCTGCCGAAACGCGTGCTCGTCGTCGCCAACAAGATGGACGCCCCCGACGCGATGGAGAACTACGAGACATTCAGGGAGCTCTCCGAGAGCGAGCTGAAGATGATTCCGATCTCGGCGCAGACGGGTGAAGGCCTGCCTGAGATGATGGCGGCGCTCTTCGAAATGCTGCATGTCATTCGCGTCTATGCGAAGAAGCCGGGCAAGCCCGCCGACAAGGAGGCGCCGTTCATTCTGCCCGTCGGCGGGACGGTGGAGGACATGGCGAGGCTCGTGCACAACGACGTCGCCGAGAATCTGAAGCACGCCCGCATCTGGGGCGGCAGCGTCCACGACGGCCAGCAGGTCACGGCGCATCACGTTCTGACGGACAGGAATGTCGTGGAATTGCACGTCTGATCGCGTGCCGCGGATTGAACGGGCGGCGCCGCAGAAGTACCATATTCCCTATGGGCCCCGGGTCGTGGGCGAACCGGATCGGGCCGGATCGCCGGCGGTCTCTCCGCTGCCGGAGGCGCCGCCACTGCGGCGTGTAACATGACGCAATCCATGCGGACTCGACTTCTCTTTGCGGGATCGATGATTGTCCTTTGCGCAGTCGGACATCTTCGCGCCGGCGAACTCGATTGTGACAACAATGGCGTGCCGGACGCCGAGGAACTCAGCGGTCACGACTGCAACGCCAATGGCGTGCTGGACGTGTGTGAGAACGACACGCTCGGCGGCGCCACGACGCTGTCGGCCGGGTCTTCCGGCGTTCTGGGGCGACCCGCGTTCGATCTGGAAGGGGACGTACTCGTCCTGGGTTCCCCGTCCGCATCGGTCAACGGACTTTCCCGCAATGGTCTCGTGCAGATCTATCGTCGCGTCAATGGCGACTGGTCGCTTGAGCAGGAAATCGGCGGCGCTGAAAGCAACACGCGTTTCGGCGGCGGCGTCGACATCTCGGGCGATCGGATCGCGATCATCACGGCGACGTCGAGTCTCTCAGGCGGCGTTAACGTGTATCGTTACGACAGCGTCGGCGGTCAATGGGTGGAGGAGTTCGACCTCCGAGACCTGGAAACCGGCGTGACCATTTCAACGATCTGGGCGCGGGTGGCGATCGATGGGCATTGCCTGGTCGTCAGCCGCAACCGATCCCAGCGACCTACGGAATTCCTGTTCTATGAACTGGAAGGCGGCGCGTGGACGCACAAGCAGACGATCTACAACGCGAGCCAGGTGACGACGACGGGGCCTGGCGACTTCGGGCTCTCTCAGAACGTGTTCGCCTTCTACGAGGAAGTTCCCGACCCGGAATTCGGCGGATCGTCCCATCTGGCGATTTTTGAATGGAACGGATACGGCTGGACGCGCACGGCGCGGTTTCTGTTTTACAGCGACAATCTGACATCATTCATCATCGGCGGACTCGAAGTGACATCGGATCGAATCGTTGTGGCGCCCAAGCTTCAGGGCGCCATTTCGTTCCGACGGTCCGAGAGCGGATGGGGCCACGAAGCCACTGTAAACAGCCTGAATCTTCCGCTCGGCTACAGCTATGCGGGCTGGTCGGCGCGCCGGGGAGATCGCTTCTTTCTGGGCGGCGAATCCAACGGCGAGCCCACCCTGATGGAGATTCTCTTCGATCAGGCGCCGCCGGTGCTGGCGCCGCTTGAGAGCTGGACGGGGCGCATCGCCAGAGGCGGGTTCGTCGGAGGGCGATACGCCTATATCGAACACGCCGTTGATTCGACGCTCTATCTTCTGGACATCAATCAGGATTGCGACAATGACGGCGTTCCCGATGGATGCGCGATTGCGGGCGGGGCGCCGGATGTCGACGAGGACAACGTGCTCGATGACTGCGAGGTGGACTGCAATCAGGATGGCGTACCGGATGATGTGCAGCTGGCCGGCGGCGACTGCGATCATAACGGCGTCCTCGATGAATGCGACATCGATCCACTGGATCCCGATGGTGACGGCGTTGTGTCGGCTGACTGTAACGAGAATGGGATTCCGGATGGCTGCGAGGATGACTGCGACGGCAACGGCGTTCCCGATGACTGCGATCTGAATGCGGCCGATCCCGATGGCGACGGACAGGTCGCCGACGACTGCAACGCCAACGGCGTCATCGACACGTGCGACATCGGACGTGGCGTTCGCGAACTCGCCCGACTGACGCCCCGCGCCCCGTGGTTGACTTCGCAGGATCGTTATGGCGTATCGCTGGCCGTCGAGGGCGAACTCATCGTTGTCGCGGCCCAGATCGATTCAAGCCTGGCCCCGAACAGAGTGTATGTCTATCGGCGGACTGGCGGCGAGTGGGTCGAAGAGGCGATCCTCACGCCCGATCTGAGTGTGATCGATTTCGGTTACCAGGTCGATATCGCCGATGGCCGGATCTTCATCGGGGAGTTCGATTCCGTTTCACCTTACGAGGCTCGGGTCGCCGTTTACGAACGCGTGTCGGAGGGTTGGGTCAGAACGCAGAGCATCGTCGTCGCCCCCTCTGTATCGTTTGCTGGACGATTCGATGTCCTCGGCGACGAACTCCTCGCGTTCGGACCTCAGACGAATGTCGCCACGCTCTATCGCATGACGGATGGCGTCTGGGCGCCGGTCAACACATTCACGAATTCGTTCACCCGCCTCGGGATTGCGTTGAGCGAAGAGTTCGTGGCCTTCGGCGCCATCGGCGGCGTATACATCTATCCCAGGGACGAATCGCCCAATCCCGGCCTGAGTTATTACTATCGATCTGTCATGCCGGCGCAGAGCCCCGGCGCAAGCCAGCCGATCGCGATTGTGGATGACAAGGTCTTTGTGGGGCACATACTGAGCAGAGCGGATACTTCCAACAGCGTTGTCGGTGCGGCGGATGTGTACGGTAGCTTCGTCGATGACTCGTGGAGCGGCGTCATGCGGCGCTGGGCGCCTGAGGCCCATTTCTCGAAAGGCGTCGCCGATGGCGCCAACCAGGGCTGGGCCCTCGCGGCGCACGGCAATCGATGCTTCGTCGGCTTTCCTTCCGCCGCCTCGAATGTGGGCGTCGTGCGACTCTATGAATCCGATGGGGCGATCTGGCATGAGCGCGCCGTGATTGCGTCGCCTCTGGCGCCGCAGCCGCTGCAATTCGGATCAACAATGGCGGTATCGGATCGCTATCTCGTTGTGACCGCCGGCGTCGGAACGATACCGGCGTTAAGCTCGTTTGCTGACACAGTCGTGGTGTACGCGCTCGATCTGGATATCGACGACAACGGCGTGCTCGACACCTGCGAAGCCGATTGCGACAACAATCTCTATCCCGACGAGGGCGAGCGCACCATCGACGGGTTTGTCCGCGCGCTGCTCAATGGCGGGGCGGTCTGCGTGTTCGACATGAACGATGACGGCGAGCTCAGTGGTCTCGATGTGGCGCCATTTGTCGACTTGCTGATCACGGCGCCGTGACGCGGCCCTGGTGTCAAGCGTGACGACGACCGGCGAAACCTGACGTGTGCGAACACGGCGACAGAGTCATCCGACGATGAAGGCCGAGAACGTGGAAACCTCGTTTCAGGTCGCGATCTCCAGCGGGGGGATACGTCTCTCGCGCAAGGTCGAGGCGCCCAATGGGATCCTGCTCTGCGATGTTCTGGGCCGTTATTTTCGGCTGCCACGATCGACGCCCAACCGGACGGTGATGCAGATCATCTTCGTCATCGTGGCGCTGGGGTTGCTCCTGTTCCCGGGGCGGTTCATCGTGGCGCGGGGCGGGGCGGCCGCGATCATCGTCCTGCATCTGTTCATGAATCGAGGCGGTCACGATTGCGATATCGGCGGCGATGTCAGTGAGCTGCGAAGCGCCTTCCCGAATCGTCGGCTCGTTGCGATAGACCGCGAAGATGTCCTGAATGAGATTGCAGACCTTGAAGACGCGCCGTTTGAACCCGTCGTCATCGCGCAGGTCGAAGCGCCATTGCGGCTCCGTCGTCAGTTCGCCTTCGGTCTGTTTCCGGCCCTGGCTCTCAATGCGGCTGTGGGCTCGCTCACGACGGGGGCCGGCGTTCTCAATTTCATCGCAACATGCCTGCTCATCGGCCTGCTGATACATGTCGTCACGCTGCGAATCCGACCAGCGTACTATCGAATGACGCCCGGACGACTCGAATACGTGCGCAGCCGGATCCTCCGGCGCGAGGCCAATTGCGAAATCCTCGATATCTGGGATCTTCGGACAGCGGAAATCTGGCTTGTCCGTGGAATGCTGATGCTCGCCTCGGCGGAGCGGAGGCCGACGGAAATCCACTGCCTGTTTACCGAGGCGCCCTGGGACATGTGGAACGCCGTGTTCCACGCGGCCATCAGCACGCACGATTCGCCGCCGCCGCCGACTGATCGGGTCTATCCATAGGGGAAGTTATATGTCGGACGGGCGACCGCCGAATTCTGAAAGCGCCGCGATGACCCCTGCGCCATCGAGCGACCTTCACGTCGAGACGCGGTACCAACCCATGATCACGATTGGCCCGGCGTGGAAGATTGAACGAGCGACGATTGTGAAGATTCGCCGGGCGCCGAATGGAATTGTCGTGGGCGAGCTTCCCGACGCGCGGCCATTGTCCGATGGACATTCAGCCCTGGCGATGATTGTGGTGGGATGTGTCGGCTTCGTGTGCCTTGCGTGGTTCGCATCGCGGCTCGGCCCGGGCGTGGCGCTTGCATTCGTGGTCACGTCGATCTGGTCGGTGTTTGGGAGACACCTGATGGAACCCGATGCGGGAAAGCTCCGTGAGAAGTTGCGGCGGGCTGCGGTCGAAGCGCACGGTGGCGCACGGCTTCGCGCCTATGCCCACGCGTCGGATACGGCCGGCATCGAGGCGGTCACGGATGTTCCCTTTGAACCCGTCATCGTGGCGCGAAATCGGCTGATCCCACGCATGCGGTATATCCTTATCGTCGGGTTTCTCGCAATGCTCGTGTGCGCGCTGATGCTCAGGCCGATCCTGCCATTTGAAGGCCTCCTGCTGGTCTGTGCGCTCGCGGCGCCCGTTGGGACGCTGATATTCTGGTTTTGCGCAAAGCTGAATCCATGGTATTTCCGTATCACGCCAGGACGGATGGACCTGTTCCGGTTTGAACCGTTCCGTCGGCGTCGGGAAGGCGTGGTATTGAACGCATGGGATCTTCGCGACGCGCGGATCGAACTCTTCGACAGCGTCGTGACGATACGACGCGGACCGGACGATGACGACGACGCGTTTCGTATCCCCCTGAAGGCGCTGGCCGAGCCGACTGCGTTCGCCCAGGCGTTATATCGGGCGGCCATCAGCACGCACGAAGCGCCGGCGCTGCCTGACGAGCAACTCTAGATCGTCCATCGCTCAAGGCGTTGACGTGGCGAGGGCGTCACGCGTCGAGAGCGCTAACGGGAGTCGTCGATGAAGGACTCGGCGTCATCAACAATGGGCGAAGCGGCGCTGGCAAGCGAAATCAGCGTCGACATGCGGCTCGACCCCTTCATCGCCGAGGGGATGGACCGGCAGTTCGATCGAGCGCAGATTCTCAACATTCATCGAACGTCGACGGGAGTTCTCCTCGGGAATCCGGACAAGGCGAGCCCGCTCGCCTGCGGTCAGCCTTCGATGAAGTGGGTCTTGATTATTGTGATCGCCGCGTTTGCGATCTCATGGCTGGCCGTCACCTTTGTCGGACAACTGGCCCTGATCGGTGTCATAGCCGCCGCGCTTGCGCCGATTGCCACAAGTCTGTTCGACGCGTGGAATGGTCTCAAACGACGCAGGCTCAGAAGTCGGCTGCGCGAGGCCGCCGCCGTTGCTCATTCGCGTGAACGCCTCCGCGCCTACCTTCACGCGGACGATACGGCGGAGATCGATGCAATGACCGACACGCCTTTCGAGCCCGTTGTCATTCGTCGTGAGCGATTGATACTCAAAGGTCGATACGTGTTTCCCATCAGCGTACTCGCGAGCGCTGTCCTCATCCTGTTGATTCGTCCCATTCTGCCGTTCCACTGGATCTACCTGGTATGGTTCATCCTGACGCCTTCCGGTCTGATTGCCCTTTGGCTCTACCCACGGGCAAACCCCTGGTACTATCGCATTACTCCAGGGCGGATGGACCTCATCCGATTCGAGCCGTTTCGCCGCAATCGCGCCGGCACAATCCTTCGAGAGTGGGACCTGCGAGAGGCGTGGATCGAGTTTTTCGACGGCGTCATCTCGTTGCGACCGACCGCTGCGAACGCGGATGCGTTTGAAATCAAAGTCGGAGAACTGGGCGAGCCGCAGGCGTTTGTCTACGCGCTCTTTCGCGGCGCGGTTAGTTCGTACGACGCGCCGGCGCTTCCTGTCGATCGACTGTCCTAGTGGGCCGTTCACGCAAACCGAACGCAATAGACCGGCGGCAGATGGTTCGACACGCAGGCCCAGGAATCGCCCTGGTTCTTCGTGGCGAAGACGCTGCCCGTCGTTGTGCCGAAGACGAGGCTGTCGCCCGTGTCGTCGATCGCCAGGGCGTGGCGGAAGACGATATCGTAGGCGTGTTCCTGCGGCAGGCCGTCCCGCAGTTCCTCAAAACTGGCGCCGCCGTCGCGCGTGCGATTGACGACGAGCTTGCCATCGACGGCGTAACGCTTCTCATCCTTCAACCCCGGAACAAACCACGCCGTGTCGGGTTCGTTCGGATGCACGGCGCAGCAGAAGCCGAAGTCCGACACGGGGACGTGGTCCACGTGTGTCCACGACTTGCAGCCGTCCAGCGTGCGGAAGATGCCATTGTGATGCTGCGTCCACATTGCGTCGGGGCTGTGTTTGCAGGCGACGACGATGTGCGGATCCTGGGCGTTTTCCTCGTACTTCTGCTCGGGCGGCATGTAGGCGGCGAACATGCCCTTCGAGCGGATGTTCCACGTCTCGCCGCCGTCGTCCGACTGCCAGGCGCCACCGCAGGAGATACCGACCGTGATGCGCCGGCTGTTCCGCGGATCCACGATGACGGAGTGAATTCCCGCCGCGTCGAAGCCGCCGCCGAACCACTGCTCGCGCTCCTTGCGGAACCACAGGTCGCGTGACATCGTCCAGCTGGCGCCGCGGTCCGTCGATCTGAACAGACCGCCGGGGAGCGTTCCCGCCCAGATGACGCCGCTCTCATCGGCGCCGCCGGCCGTCAGTTCCCAGATCATCTGCAGTTTCCATTCGATGATTTTGCCGCTGTACGGGTGCTTCCATGGTTCGGCGCCATCCGGGAGTGGTGGGTACTCCGGCACGGCGACTTCGGTCCACGACTTGCCGCTGTCGTCGCTGCGATGGAGCTTGGCCCCGAAGTGACCGTGGCTGAGGGCGGCGTAGAGCGCCCCGTCACGCGGGTCGTGAAGGACCATCGGGACATTGTCCCCGAGGAAGTCGACGCGGGCGATGTGCCAGCCGCCGCCGTTCCACTTGCCGTTGCGTTCGAGATAGAAGAGCCCCTTGCGCGTACCCACGAGACAACGATCACTCATCACTCAATCTCCATTCAGCGAAACGCGTTGCGCTCGCGGGTTGACACTTTGTATTGTGCCACTGCTCTCGAGCAGTGCGGTCCGGAGGAAACGCCGTCATCCTCAGGACAAACCGGCGATGACGGCCCGAAGCTCAGGCGGCTCAACCGCCCGACAGCGCCTGCATGACGCAGACGCTGCTCGTCGGCGTGACTTCATCGCTCAGCGTGTCCCGATCGCGGATCGGCCGGCCGTCCAGAAAGACATTCATATGCTGGCGCAGGGCGCCGCGTTCATCCAGGACGTATCCCCGCGCCTTTTCGTTGTCGGCAAAGACGGCGTTGAGAACCTCGCGCACCGTGGCGCCGTCAGCCTCACAGGGCGGGCAGGCGACGTGTCGCTGAATGTTCTGCGTAAAGCTGACGCGGGCCATCATGAGTCCTTCGGTTCCAGGTGAGGCATGATATCCGTTGCGCGGGGCGACGAGTAGTTAATTTACCGCGCCGTGTGACATCGGGCGGCCAAAGTCGCCTACGCGCCCTCATGACGATCCCGTATGCTCGCTGTTATGGACATCGCCGACGCCGTCAAACGTGTGACGCCAGTCGTGACGCGGTTGCGCCACGACATCCACGCCCATCCTGAACTCGGCTTCGAGGAGGTGGAGACCGCACGTCGTGTCGTTGAATCGCTTGCCGAACTTCCGAATCTGAAAATACAGACGGGCGTCGCCAGGACGGGGGTTGTGGCCACGCTGAACGCCGATCGCGCGGGTCCTGTGATCGCCCTCCGCGCCGAACTCGACGCGCTGCCGATACAGGAAACGTCGGACCTTCCGTATCGGTCGACGATTCCTGGTCGCATGCACGCCTGCGGACACGACGGTCACACGGCCTGTCTCGTCGGGGCGGCGATCGTTCTGTCGGAGATCGCGGACGAGCTGCCGGGCTGCGTGAAGTTCATCTGGCAGCCGGCGGAGGAAGGGCGCGCCGGCGGGGCGGTCATGCTGGATGAAGGCGTTCTCGAGAATCCGCGCGTGGACGCCGCCTTTGCCGTACACGGATGGCCCTATCTGCCGTTGGGCGCGATCGGCGCCCGCGCCGGGGCGACGATGGCGTCCGCGGATTTCTTCGAAATCACGGTTCGTGGCGTCGGCGCCCATGCGGCCTATCCGCATCGCGCCGTCGATCCGATCTTTGTGGGGGCGCAGATTGTCAGCGCCGTTCAGTCCATCGCGTCGCGCGGCGTCGACCCGCTGGACGCCGTCGTCGTGAGCGTCACGGAGTTTCACGCGGGAACCGCGAACAACATCATTCCCGCCACGGCGCGACTGACGGGCACGATTCGAACCCTGCGTGAACCCGTGCGTCACAGCGTTCTCGATCGCTTTGCGAAACTTGTTCGTCAGACGGCGTCCGCCCACGGCGCGGACGTGGAGATCGAGATGGGCCGCGGCTACCCTGTCCTCGTCAACGACGCGGACTGTGCGGCGTTCGTCTGTCGCGTCGCGGAAGACGTCTTTGGCGAGGCGGCCGTCGAGCGGGACCTGCCGGCCTGCATGGGAGGCGAGGATTTCGCATTTTTCGGACAGCGCGTTCCTGTCGCCTTCTGGCGCCTGGGCGTGGCGACGCGGCCCGTCGAGCGGCAGCCGACGCTGCATCAGTCAACGTATGATTTTCCGGACCTCGCCATTCCGATCGTGGTCCGCATGCACTGCGAGCTTGCAAAGCGTTTTCCGGGGGAGCGTGCCGGCTGATTTCGGCGTACAATCGGGAGACCGCGCAGGGGCGGTACAAGAGAGGGAACGATGCATCGATTCGACGCCGTATGGGAAGTCAGTGTGGAAGACGCCAAGCCGCTGATCGACGAGGTGAGCGCCGTGTTTCTTCTGGATGTGCGACATCCCGAGGAGTTCGACACGGCCCGAATCGAAGGGGCGTTTCTCTGTCCGCTCCCGGAGATTCCGGAGCGTATCGAGGAGATTCGCCAGGCCGCTGAAGGACGCAGTATCGTCGCCTACTGCCATCACGGTCATCGCAGCGTGCAGGCCGTGGCCTTTCTGCGCGAGGCGGGTCTCGGCGCCGCGAGGAGCATGTCGGGGGGCATCGACGCATGGTCACGCCGCATCGATCCGAACATCCCGCGATACTGATTTCATTTTCATCTGAACGGACGCGCCGCGTTGTCACGTGGCCGGATCGAATTCGCGCGATTCAGCTGCGCGTCGTTGTCGCCGGATCGAACTGCCGGCGGCCGCCGTCGTCGAGCTGAACGAGCAGGCCGTCGCGCGGATGGACATCGATGATTCGTCCTCGAAACGCGTGTCCCTCCGAGCGCAATTCGACGTGGGCGCCGATGTCAACACTGTGGCTCTGCCATAACTCGATCAATCGCGTTTCGTCGCAGTGGATGCGATCGCAGAGCGCCGCATCCAGGGCGCGAAGCGTGTGGCGCGCCACGCTGTGGCGATCGACGGGCGCCGTACTGAGCATGTCCAGACTTGTCGCGCGATCGCGCAGCTCCGGCGGAAAATGGCCGGGGCGCTGCAGGCAGTTGATCCCGACGCCGATGGCGACGACGTTCATGCCGTCATCGCGACGCCGTGATTCGACGAGGATGCCCGCGAGCTTTCGATCATTCACGTAAACGTCATTCGGCCATCGAAGGGATGGCGCGACGTCCGTCGCGTCGATGACGCCTCGAACGACGGCGATCCCGGCGAGCATCATCCACGCCGCGGGGGTGGTGGCGCCGACGGCTTCACACAACAGCACGGTAAACGTGAGCCCGGCGCCGTTGGGGCAGTGCCAGACGCGGCCGAGTCTGCCGCGGCCGGCCGTCTGGCGTTCCGCGAAGATGACGGTTCCGTCGGCGTCCTGATCGTCCGCGAACGTCAGCGCATACGTATTGGTGCTGCCCACTTCGGGGAGCATGATGATGCGCCGGCCGATGCGCGTGGCGCCAAGTCCTTCCCGCAGTCGGTCCGCGTCCAGCAGGTGATCGGTCGCGCGCATGGCTAGATCGCGTCCAGTCCCAGATCGAGGGCGGGGGCCGAATGGGTGATGGCGCCGACGGCGATGCGCTCGACGCCCGTTTCCGCCAGGGAAGCGATCATGTCGAGGGTTGCGCCGCCGCTGGCTTCCAGCTCGACTTTGCCTTTCAGACCCATCGCGTCGCGCATGCGGACGGCTTCCCGCAGGTCGTCGCAGGTGAAGTTGTCCAGCAGGACGACGTCGATCCCCACGACCTTGAGGAGCTGTGCGAACTGCGCCAGATCGTCGCACTCGACTTCCACGAACGCGGGTTGCGACGGCAGTCGTTCGATGCCGTTGAGCAGGGTCATGACGGCGTGGGCCAGGCGCTCCGTCGGGACATCGGCGATGTGATTGTCCTTGATCAGGACGGCGTCGTAGAGCCCCGTGCGATGGTTGTGACCACCGCCGCAGCGGACGGCGTACTTGTCCAGCATCCGGAAGCCGGGCGTCGTCTTTCGCGTGTCGTAGATCTTGGCGTGCGTCTGGCCGACGGCGCGGACGAATCGCTGCGTCATCGTCGCCACGCCCGACATGTGCTGCAGGAAATTCAGGATTGTCCGTTCGGCGGAGAGCATCTGGCCGACGGAACCGTTTAGCTTGGCGATACAGTCGCCCGGCGCCACGTCCGACAGATCGGCGTTTGGTCTGATCCATGTCAGGGCGACCTGTGGCGCCAGCGTCTCGACGAGTGTCGGCAGGATCGCCGCGCCGCAGAACCGGCCCGCCTGCCGCGCCGTCAACTGCCAGGTTCCGATGAGATTGAATGACGCCTCGTCCAGCAGACGCGACGTCAGATCGCCCGACGCGCCGAAGTCCTCCTCGCGCGCCAGTTCGATCAGTCGTTTGAGGAAGTTCCGATCGAATTCGAATTCCACGGCCATGACGTCGCCTTCGTCTCCGGGGTGATGGTTGTCGCGTGCGCCGGGCCTTCGAATCCCACGCGCACAGTTGTCCGGCCGGCGATAATATCACGAACCGACGACAATCGCCCGTACGAGGAACGCCGCCATCATGAAGAAGAAAGCCCCCGCCGGACAAGCCGCTCGATCAGACGCGGGTGGGAAGCGCCGTACGTCGTCCCGTCCGACCTCGGCAAAACCCGCGAGCGGCGTCCGAGCCGCCGACAATCTTCCTTATATGCGATCGCTCCCGGACGGCTGCTGCGATCTGATCTATATCGATCCGCCCTTTGCGACGCAGAAGCCGAGGACGGCCGCGGCGCGACAGCGGCGGACGCGTGACGGCGCGTTTGACGATCGATGGCCCGGCGGCGTCAAGGGCTTCCTCGCGTACATGCACCCGCGCCTCGTCGAGTGTCATCGACTGCTGCCGCAGACGGGCGTGATGTACACACATCTGGACTATCGGGCCGCCGCCTACGCCCGCGTGATGCTCGATACGATTTTCGGCGAAGGCAATTTCCTGAACGAGATCATCTGGCACTACCGCACGGGCGGCGCGAGCCGTCGCTGGTTCGCGAGGAAGCACGACACGATTCTGGTTTACGCCAGAAAGGCGGGGCGTCACACATTTCACGTTCAGCGCGGCGGCGCCTATCGAACCGAAGGGCTCAATCGCGACGAAAACAACCGGCCTTACAAGACAACTCGAAAGGGGCGGCTGTACTTCAACGAGGCCGGTCCCATCCTCAGCGACGTCTGGGACATTCCGTTTCTCTCGACTGTCTCCAGTGAGCGCGTGGGATGGCCGACGCAGAAGCCGCTGGCGCTGCTGGATCGCATCATCGCGGCCAGCAGCAATCCCGGGGACCTCGTGGCGGACTTCTTCTGTGGCAGTGGAACAACGCTCGTCGCGGCAAAACGCGGTGGACGCGGCTATGTCGGCTGTGACATCAGCAGGCAGGCGGTCAGCATCGCGCGCGCGCGACTGCGCGCGTCGTAAAAAGCCAGGGTTCTTGGCGCGCAAAGAAAAACGCCCCGCGATTCGCCGGGTAGCGGATCGCGGGGCGTATTAGTGACCTGTCGGACCGAGCCGCGCTTAGCGCTCGGGCGTGTGGACGGTCGTGTCGTTCTCGTCGATCACGAGCCACGCGACCTGATTGCGCGTCGCGTCGATCGAGTCGCCTGCGCGATCGAGCACGCCGATGATGATCGTGCCGCCGCGAGCGTACTGATAGGGCTGCGACGTTTCGTCGAGCGTCTTGTCGAGTCGCATTTCGGGGGCCGTACCGAAGTTCTCGGCACAGACGGTTCCCTGGATGCGTTCCGCTTCGGCCGGCTTGCCGACGGGGAAGCCGGCGGCGTTGACGTACACGAAGCCGCGCTGCGAGCAGAGGTCGGCGCCCGTGCAGATGAAGTCGGGATCGCTCGAACCGACAACGATGATTTCCGGCAGCGGGATCTGCGGCTGATTGTCATCGGCGCGTCGCAGCGTGACGTTCGGCAGAGCCGCGTCCGGGAACAGCGTGTCCGTGTTCGTGTTCGCGGCGAGTCGCGCCGCGATGCCCTGGTTGACGCCGAATTCGAGCGTCAGGATCCGCGTGCCGCCGAGCTGCGAAATCGTGTCGCAACCGATGAACGCGGCGTTACCGGAGCCCGGGACGATGGCGTCGCGATAGCCGGCGTCCAGGTAATCCTGGATCTGCTCGTCGCAGACAAAGCCGCCGAGACCCGCGGACACGACGAGCGTCACCGAGAAGTCAACGGCTTGGGCCGCTTCGTTCTGGATGCCGATCTGGATCGTGCGCTGCGCCTCGGGCAGGTCGCAGACGCTCGCGAGGATGTCGGCGTTCGTATTGTTGTTCTCATTCGGGTCGTTGATGATTGGCGGCGGATTCGACGTCGCCGTTCCCGACAGCAAAGTGTTGAAGTACGCCGCGAGAAACGGGCTGCTGTTGTAGCACGACGGCCCCATGGAGGCCGCGACGCCAACGCAAAGCGCGAGCGCGGACAGTTTCATCGTCGTCTTGTAGCCGAACCCCATCGTTAACACTCCTCAAAAATCAATAGTTCGCGCGTCGGCTGGATGGTTCCTGTCACGCGAGGAAGGTCGCGGCGTCTCGCCGCATAGTGGCCGGCCGCTGGGTCCTTCCCAGTCACTTCTGCGTGGCGAACGCGAGTGTTCGCCGGCGGGCGTAAGTGGCCGCCCCCCAATGCGGTTGCGTTTGCGGCCGAACCACATTGGATTCTACTCCGCCACCAAGTGGGAAGCAACGATTGCGACACATGGAGCGGTCCGCTTATGTCGCGTGACTCAAAGATCGGACCCGACAGAAGTTATGGGAACGCGACACCCGTCGAATCGCGGCGAGAAACAGGCGCCGGCGTGGTCACGCGATTCAGCCCCTGGCCGCCTGAATTGCCAGTTTCTCGCGAAAAATCTTGGCGTTGTGACGGATATCGACCGGGAATCGCGGGTGGATCCGAAAGTCCGCAATGCTGCGCGTGATCGCGTGATCGGCGCCTGTTCGGCGCAGCTCCGCAAGGATCGTTTCCGGACGCCGACGTTCCGAACGCGTCGTCACTTCCGCGTCGAGCTCGACCCAGAGCACGGGCCTCTGATTCGGCGGCTCGCCGACACCCACGAGCGCCGTTCGGAAGACCTTCGGATGGCGATTGAAGATGGTCTCGCACGGGACGGTAAACAACACCCCCGCCGGCGTCACGACGCGATGCGCCTTGCGTCCGCAGAACCAGATTCGGCCTTCGTTGTCGAGCCGGCCCACATCGCCCATGCGATGCCATACGACGTCGCCTTCGGGGATCTTCGCCTGGCGCGTCGCCGTTTCGCTGGTCAGGTAGCGCCTGGTGACCACCTGGCCTTTCACGACGATCTCGCCGATCTCGCCCGTCTTCACGCAGAGATCGTCCGACCACTCGGCGATCGGCCCATCAGAAATTCGAATCACACGGACTTCGGCGCCGGGAACGGGGCGACCGACGCACGTACCACCGCCTTGTTCCGAAACAGCCGCCGTTTCGTCCAGGATCTCATGGCTCCCGATCGACGCCACGGGAAGCGCCTCCGTCGCGCCATACGGCGTGAACACCTGCGTATCCGCGTTGAGCATCTTGCGCATCCGGCGAAGCGTGACCGGCGGCACCGGGGCGCCCGCCGAAATGACGCGACGCAGTGATGGCAGGCGAATGTCGTTGGCTTCGCCGTAGCGGCTCACGCGATTCAGCAGGGCGGGGGAGCCGAACATGTGCGTGATGTTCTGATCGCGAATCGCCTCGATGATTCGCGTCGGGTCGACAAACGCCGGACGAGTCGGGTCCATTTCCGGGATGACGGCCGTCATTCCCAGCGCCGGATCGAACAACGCGAACAGCGGAAACGTCGGCAGATCGACCTCGCCCGGCTGGATTCCGAACTGATCCCGCAGGATGCGAACCTGCGCGTCGAACATGGCGTGCTCGTACAGGACGGCCTTGGGCGGTCCCGTGCTTCCCGTCGTGAAGATGATGGCGGCCGGATCCGTGGGGCGGGTCTCGGCCATCTGATAGCGTTCCCATGCGTCGCCGCGCAGGGCGTCGAGCCGATGTCCGCCCCAGCCGAATCGTCGCCCGACTGTCACGCACGCGTGAACCTGTCTGAACGCCGACGGAAACATGCGGCGAAGAACATGAGCGATCGGGATCCCGATGAAGGCTTCGGCCTCGATCGATCGCAGGCAGTCGACCATTCGCAGTTTGCCCATGCCGGGGTCGATCAGTACGGGGACGGCGCCGATCTTGTACAGCGCGAATGTGAGCGCGAAGAACTCGGGGCTGGGACGAACCATCAGAATGGTCCGAACGCCGCGGCGGATGCCGATTGATTCAAATCCGCGGGCGTATCGATCGGATTCCTCATCAAGCTGTCGAAATGTCAGGCGCGCGTAGGTGGCGCGACCATCGCCCGCGCGTCCCGATCGCCAGATCAGCGCCGGCGTCTCGGGCTGCAGGGCCGCCATCCGAGGCAGATGCGCCGCCACGTTCACAGATGAGACGGCCTGTGCGGTCTCCGGCGCCGGGGCGCCGTTGAAAATCACAGGATGTTGCTCGTCATTTGACATGGCGTCGCAGGAAGGTCTGATCGCGGCAAACTCACTGGTTTCATTGGCGCGGTTCGTGTCCGCTCGTCTGACGCCGCGGCGGAAATCACGTCGGCGTCGCGAGGACAATACACAACATTCCACGCCAAGGCTATCATCCGCCTTTTTCTCGCAACGGAACCTGGGACGCTCATGTCGACACCCAAGCTATTCATGGTCCTGCCCGCCTACAACGAGGCGGAGAATCTGCCGGCGCTGCTCGCCAACCTGGAGGGCGTCTTCGCGCGGCTGGCTCGCCTGGGGCACGAGCGTCAGTACGTCATCGTCGACGATGGCAGCAAGGACGCGACGCCCGAAGTCCTTCGCGTTCATCAGCAGCAGCTGCCGATCGACGTCATCACGCACAATCCGAACCAGGGGCTGGGTCCCACGATCCGCGACGGTCTTCGTCGGGCGTCAGAGCTGGCCGCGGACAACGACATCGTTCTCTCGATGGACGCGGACAACACGCATCCGGCGGGCCTTATCCACCAGATGGTTCAGATGATTCTCGAGGGCAATGACGTCGTCATCGCGTCGCGCTATCGGCCCGGCGCCCGCATTGTCGGTCTCAGCCTGATCCGGCGATGGATGAGCCTCGGCGCCCGAATGCTCTTTCAGGTCATCATGCCGATCCCGGGCGTGCGCGATTACACATGCGGCTTCCGCGCCTATCGCGCGTCGGGGCTCAAGCGCGCCTTCGCAGCGTATGGTGACACGTTCATCGAACATCGCGGATTCCAGTGCATGGCGGATATCCTGCTGAAGCTCGCGCCCTTCGAGCTCGTGATGAACGAAGCGCCGATGGTACTGCGTTATGACCTGAAGCTTGGCGAGAGCAAGATGCGCGTATCGTCGACAGTCGCCAATACCCTGAAGCTGCTGCTCAGTCGGCGATTTGATCGGCGTTACGCCGTCGCCGCCCGCGCCCAACGGACACCGTGATGACGGACGCGCAGCGACAACCTCAATCAGACGTCGACACCTCGATCGGCTCGACGCCGTCGGAACCCACTGGCGACAACACTGTCACGGCGAGCCCGCCAGTCACGCCGCCGACGCAGCGGCAAAACCGTTTCGCCCGCCCGGGCCTCTTCCTTCTCTGCGCGGCGACGCTTGTCTCCGCCGTCGGGCTGACGCTGCCGTCCTACGGCTATACGTTCGACGAAGTTCTTGGCGCCCTCTACAAGGGCGAATCGATCCTCGAATACTGGCTGCATGGCGCCGACAGGACGTACCTGCAGACCGGCGAAAAGCACATCGCCTACTATGACGATGTCACGCATCCCGACTTTCATCGCGGCTCGCGCGCCACGCGGCTGTGGCAGTTCTACGCCTTTCCGAAGACGGTGTCGGCGTTGTGCTGTCACTTTCTGCGATCGTGGATACTTCCCATCGACGCCCATCATCTCGCGATCGTTCTGATCGCGCTCATCGGCCTCTGGTATATCTATCGCACGGGCTGGGAGGAGGCGGGCCCCGTCGCCGCGGTTGCGGCGTTCTGGATCGTGGCGCTGCATCCGCGCGTCTTCGCCCACATGCACAACAATCTGAAGGATGTCTGTGTCGCAACGCTCATGGCCGCGACGATCCTCATGTTCCGCCGGGCCACGATGACGCAGTCCGTGGGCGCGCTGCTATGGGCCGCCGTCCTTCTCGCGATGTCCGTCGCCAGCAAGCTCAACGCCGTCTTTGTTCCCGTCATCGGTCTGCCCTGGTTCATCTGCTGGCTCGCGCTTCATCGGAAGTCGATCCGGCGGCGCTGGCTCATCGCGTTCCTGTTCACGCCCATCGTCTCCCTCGCCGTCTGGTGTGTTCTCGACCCGATGTTCTCGAACGATCCGGCGCAGCTCGGCGAGTATTACCGCTTCTACTCGGAGGTCGCGGGCGGTGGCGCCGCCCACTGGAACTGGTTTGGCCTCAGGAAATTCCTGACGTGCACGCCGCCCGTCTTCCTGGGGTTCTTTGTGGTCGGGCTGATCTGGCTCGCGTGGAAGCGCCGTGGCTATGACCTGCTCTTCTATGGCTGGTGGTTCACGCTCCCGATCCTTCGCGTCTGCGTGCCCAACGCCAAGGACTGCGACGGCATTCGACACTACCTCGAATGTATCCCGCCGTTTGCGATCGTCGCGGCCTTCGGCCTCATGGCCATGTGTCGACCAATTGCCGCCCGGTTCGCAACGATCCGCGCGAAGCGAAGTGTGTTCGCGACGGGGCTTGCTGTCTGCCTCGCGCCGGCGCTCGTCGTGATCTGGCGGTATCACCCGCATCAGACGGTCTATTACAACTGCTTCGTCGGCGGGTATCACGGCGCCCGCGGGCAGGGCCTGCGCGACGGCGATTACTGGTGCAGTTCCTATCGGGAAGTGATCGACTGGATGCTGGCGAACAACCTCGAGCCGGGGGTCATCGACGCGACCTACGGCTCACACATTCTGCAGTACTACACAGTCGTCGTCGGCGGCAGGTTCACGCTGGTCCATACGCCCGAGGGTGATCAGGCCCTCTCGAAGGGCGGCCGGCTCTATCTCATCGAACACGAAGACGCGACGCGCAAGCGGCACGCGGGTCTCGTGCGCGAGATCAAGGCGCCGCCGATTTACCAGATCCGGCGCGACGGCCGCGTCATCGTCTCCCTGCATGCGATCGATCTGCCGGAACTGGACGACGATTTCGACATCGACCCGCGCGGCGCCGATGATCAGCGGCTGAAAGTCGGCCATCAGATCGGCCGCCGCGGGAAGGACGGCTGGTATGTCAGTTCGAAGGACAAACGCGCCTTCATGATCTACGGTCCCTACATTCAGGACCCGCCGCCGGGCGCCTACAGCGTGACCTTCGAACTGAAGCTTGTTTCGTCGTCCGGCGCCGACGTTCCTGTCTGCACGCTGGACGTCTTCGACGCCACGTCGCGCAGGAAGCTAGCGGAGCGACAGGTCGTGTCCGGCGACTTTGGCGAGCCGCGTGAATCGCAGTCATTCGAACTGGCGTTCACGGCGCCGCCCGGCGCCAGCCTGGAATTCCGTGTGTTCCACGAAGGGAACGCCGACTATGGCTGCGGGCGGATCCATGCGCGGCGCGTCGACAGCGCCAACGACTGACGCGCCGCCTCCGAAACGGGGCGTCTTACTGAGTCATCAAATGAAGTTGCGAACACGCTCGATGATTCGATCGCGGGCGTCTTCCATGACATAGTGGCCGGCGTCCTCGAAGACGTGGGTTTCCGCATCGGGGAATCGTCGTCGCCATTCCGCAAGAAACGCGTCGTCGAAAACGAAGTCCTGACGGCCCCAGCAGATCATCATCGGCTTGTCGCGAAGTGTCGTCAGGTCGTCATCGATTGCGCGGACTGTTTCGTAGCTTCGATCGCCCGGCGCCAGCGGAATGTCCTTCACGAACTCATGAACGGCCAGTCGATCGCTCACGCGCCGGTAAGGCGCGAGCAGGCCGCTCCGCACGTTTCGATCGAGACCTCGCGTGGTTCCGCCGATTGCGGCGCCATGGCAGAAGAGGTTCAGCCGGCGTACCAGGAATCGTGTGAGCAGGTTGTCGCGCCGCGCGATCCGGAGCTGCCACATGAAGGGGCGTTCCGCCGGCAGGAAGAAGGCCGCGGTATTCAGAACGACGATCCGCGCGATGCGCTCCGGCTTGCGCAGGGCGGCGCCAAATCCGATCATGCCGCCCCAGTCATGAACGATCAGCGTGACATCTTCCTGCACGCCCAGGTGGTTGAGCAGCGCCTCGACATCGTCAATGCGTGAGGCGAGTCGATGATCGTAGCGATCCAGGCCGGGGCGATCGGACAGACCGCAGCCGATGTGATCCATCGCGATGCAGCGATGAGTCCCGCGAAAGGCCCTGATGAGTTCGCGGTAGTAAAACGACCACGTGGGGTTCCCGTGAACCATGACGATCGGTGGTCCGTCGCCTTCGTCCACGTAATGCATGTCGAGATCGTTGTGTCGGAATAGCCGGCTTTCGAAGGGATAGAGCTGTCGCCAGGGTTCGTTGGATCGTTCGGCTGTCATTGGCGTGGCTGCGCGTCTTATAAGAATTCAAACGGGCTATAGAAGCCGAAATCCTTGGGACGTTGTATTGTCTAGGTGTCAGGGTCGGAAAGGGTACCGACGAGACGCGGGTTTGTCGAACGGCCCGTCAGAGCCGCAAACCCGTCCGGACAACGAAGACGATCGACGCCGTCACTGGCTTACCCGTTAAGCCGATGCGGGCGGGATCGAACGGAGGGACCGCGCGCCGAGCCGCGCGGCCGCCAGGTTCGGATGGGCTCAATCAGAACGCCCGTGTCTCAGCGATTCGTATGGGCGAATCCAGTCGGAAAGAAAGGGTGATACGAACGTGTTGATCGGCTTGTTTGTGCTCTGGTGGATTTTCCACGAGCTGCGCCGTCACGCCATGTTCCGTCGCTAGGCCCCCTCAGAAAAAAAGCCCGGGCGCCGGAGCGCTCGGGCGGACAATCTCTCTCGGGCGATGTAGAGGGAGCAAACCCCGTCTTGCGGGTCCTTGGAGGCCGAAGGCGGGGGCTCTTTTGTCAGTCTCGTGGCGCATCGCCTTCGCGACGCATCGTCGTCTCGATGCTGATATCGAACGTCCCGCCGCCGAACAGATCGCCTGAGATCGCGAAGCGATCCCACGGAAGCGTCACGCGAACACTGACGCTGCGATCGTCATAGTCGATTTCATTGACATTGGTTTCGAAGCTGTAGCCGTCGTAGCCGGCGTTTGTCATGACGCGGTCGATCGCGGCGCGAACGTCGCTCGTGTCGCCGTGCTGCCGGGCGGCGGCGCGGGCGCCTTCCCTCGCCGCGATGGCGACGGACTGACGGGCCATCAGCATCAGGCTGAACTCCGAGACGCCGAGGACGAACATCAGTGCGACGGGCATGATGACCGCCGTCTCCACAACCGCCACACCGCGTCGCTGGAATCGGTTTCGCGTTCGAATCATCGTGTCCTGCCCTCACTGCGTTTCTGGTTCGCTTCGCTCCACTTGCGTTGCGTAAGGGGAGAGTGATGCAATCGCGGCGCCAGTCGCGTGCGCCCGGTAACGCCCTGCGTTTGCTGCGTGAAACAGCGATCTGTCAGAGTCGTCCGCGAATCGATGTTGCGAAATCCCCTCAAACGCCATGCTCGCGACACACGTGATGTCATTTCACAACACACGCTTGAGAACGCGCCTCGTCGCGCCTACACTCCGCGACTCGGACCGATAACGGAGCTCTTGATGAACGTCACGCGTCGTATTCCATGGGCGGGAGGAGTCTTCATTGTCTGCGTGGTCGCGCTGTCTGCGGCCATTGGCTGCGCGGATCGCGGGACGGCGATGGCGACCGACGCGTCCGACGCGTCCGGCGCGCAGGGCGCTCAGACGGCGGCGTCGGCCTCCGGCGCCGTTGCGGCGGAGGCGCCGAACGCTGTCCAGGCGACGTACGAGAAGCGCGAATATCGCATCGTCATGCGTGACGGCGTTGCCCTGCATACCGCCGTGTACTCACCACGAGACATGAGCAGGCCGTATCCCATCCTCATGCGTCGCACGCCCTACAGTTGCCGTCCCTACGGTGAGCGCGAGTATCCGTCGACGCTGGGAGATAACCCCGACCTGATGAAGGACGGTTACATCTACGTCTTTCAGGATGTTCGCGGCTGCTACATGTCCGAGGGCGAGTTCGTCAACATGCGGCCGCACCTGTCGGCGAAGCACTCGCCGAAGGACATCGACGAGAGCACGGACACTTACGACACGATCGACTGGCTCATCAGGAATGTCCCGAACAACAATGGCCGCGTTGGAATGTGGGGGATCTCCTACCCCGGCTTCTACTGCGCCGCCGGCATGATCGACGCGCATCCGGCCCTCAAGGCCGTGTCGCCGCAGGCGCCCATCGCCGACTGGTGGTACGACGACTTTCATCATCACGGCGCCTTCCTGCTGGCGCCGGCGTTTCCGTTCATGGCCGCATTCGGTCGTCCGCGTGAAGGTCCGAACCAGCGCCGCTGGGAGCGATTCGAATTCCCGACGCCGGACGGCTACGCATTTTACATGGGCATGGGGCCGCTCTCGAACGCCAACGAGAAGTACCTGCACGGCGGCATTCCCTTCTGGAATGACATGGCCGCACATCCCGACTACGACACGTTCTGGCAGGCGCGCAATATTGTTCCGCATCTGAATCGTGTCTCGCCGGCAGTGATGACCGTCGGCGGCTGGTACGACGCGGAAGATCTCTACGGACCGCTGAAGATCTACGAGTCCGTCGAGTCGAAGAACCCGGGCATCTTCAACGTGCTCGTCATGGGGCCCTGGGTGCACGGCGGCTGGGCGCGGACGAAGGGGGATCGCCTGGGGAACATCGAGTTCGGCGCCGCGACCAGCGACTTCTATCGCGAGCAGCTGGAAGACGCCTTCTTCAGGCATTTCCTCAAAGGCGATGTCTCCATCGATATCCCCGAGGCGAGCGTCTTCGAGACGGGCGTCAATCAGTGGCGATCGTTCGACGCATGGCCGCCCAGTCGCCTGGCGAAGAAGTCACTCTACCTGGCGGCGGACGGCGGTCTCACCTTTGACGCGCCCGGCGCGACGGCCCCGGACGCCTGCGATACATTCGTCAGTGATCCCGCCAGGCCCGTGCCCTATACCGAGGCGATCGTGACGGGAATGACGACGGAGTTCATGACGGACGATCAGCGTTTCGCCGCCCGTCGACCGGATGTCCTCGTGTATCAGACGCAGCCGCTGACGGCGCCGCTGACGATCGCGGGTCCAGTTGTTGCGGATCTCTGGGTATCGACATCGCAGTCGGACGCGGACTGGGTCGTGAAGCTCATCGATGTGCTGCCGCCCGAGACGCCGACGTCCGGTGATATCGGAAGCCGTGACTGGCCGCGCGATCGCGCCCTGGGCGACTATCAGCGGCTCGTTCGCGCCGATGTCTTCCGAGGTCGCTATCGCAACGATCGCGCCCGGCCCGAGCCGTTTTCACCGGGGGAGCCGGCCGAGGTGCGCTTCGAAATGCCCGATGTCCTGCACACCTTTCAGCCGGGCCATCGCGTGATGGTGCAGATTCAGAGCACCTGGTTTCCCCTCGTCGATCGAAATCCGCAGCGGTATGTGCCGAACATTTTCGAAGCAAAAAACTCCGATTTTGTTTCAGCGAACCACCGCGTTTTTCGGAACACGACGCGCCAAAGTCGGCTTGAAGTCGGCGTATTGGCCGAATAGGCCGCCTGTGTGCGTGTGGCGCGCCCGACGAATCCCAGAAAGTCAAGCCGATTTTGCATGCAAAATTCATGCCGCAATCCGGTCCAGTCACATGGTCCGCACGTAGTTGATTGTATAATTGGCTCGTCGGCCGCAAGGACCGATGAACTACGGATCGGTTTGAACGCTGTTGCAGGCGCGATAACCTCGGTTGGGAAGGAGTCACGCACAAGCCATGTCTCAGTATCTCTCCATGGTGCCAAGCCAACAGATGCGGCTGGAGCAGCGGCTGACGCCGCAGCTCATTCAGTCCATGGAGATCCTTCAGCTCCCGCTGTTGGCGCTGGAGGCCCGCATTCAGGAAGAGATGGCGGCGAATCCCGTTCTCGAGGAGCTCGGTCCCAACGGCGACATGGACGACGTCTCGCCGACGGAGGCGACGGCCACAACCCAGGAAGATCAGGCGGACGCCGACAGTTTCGATCGACTCGATGAGATGTCCCGCGACCTGGAATTCGATCCCGGCGATCTCGCCTACGGGTCCGGTCGCTCCTACGACGGTGAGCGCGACGCCAAGCTTGACGCGATGGCCAATACGGCCAGTCGGGGTGAGAACCTCAAGGACAGCCTGCTCTCTCAATGGCATCTGCTTGAGATGGCGCCGGACGTCTCGGACGCCGGCGAGGCGATCATCGACTGGATGGACGAGGACGGCTATCTCCGCCGCGAGGCCGAGGTGCATCCGCGAGCCGGCGAAAACGGAAAAGACGCGCCCGGCGAACAACGCCCGCTCATCATCAAGCGAACCAGCAGCGACGCGGATCGCCTGATGGAAGAGATCGCGCTGTCGCGCACACCGCCGCTCGATCGGCGCACGCTCGACGAAGCGCTGGCCCTCGTCCACACGCTGGAGCCGATCGGTGTCGGCGCCCGCGACCTGGCCGAATGCCTGCTCGTGCAGCTTCACGCCCGCGGGGATTTCGATCCGTTCCATGAGACGCTCGTTCGCGATCATCTCGTCGAACTGGGCCGCAACCAGTTCCCGCAGGTCGCCCGCAAGACGGGGCGATCGATCGAAGACATCAAGGACGCGCTGAAGATCATCGGTCGGCTTCAGCATCATCCGGGGCTGCTCGTTGGGCAGGCCGACCTGCCGCGCATCAGCCCGGACGTCATGATCGAGAACGACGAGGACGGCGACGGCTATACCGTTCGCCTGACGCGCGGCAACATGCCGCGGCTCCGAATTTCGACGCAGTACAAGCGCATGCTCAAGGATCGCACGCAGGACAAGGCGGCCCGCGACTTTCTCCGCAATCGCGTGGAGGCGGCCGGCGCCCTGATCGACGCGATTCACTATCGCCGCGAGCGCATGCTCGAGCTGGCGAAGCTCGTCGTCGAGCGGCAGCGCGAGTTCTTCGACTACGGACCGCAGTTCCTGAAGGTGCTTCGCATGAGCGACGTCGCCGAGGAATTCGGCTGCGATCCCTCGACGATCAGCCGAACGGTCGACGGAAAATACGTCCAGAGTCCTCGCGGTATCCATCCGCTCCGCATGTTCTTCACGGGCGGCATGACGGATGAGAGCGGCGAAAGCGTCAGCTGGGACAGCATCAAGGCGAAGATGAAGCAGGTCATCGACGCCGAAGACAAGAACAAGCCCCTCAGCGATGACGAGATCGCGGCGCGGCTCAGCGAAGGCGGCACACCCGTCGCCCGCCGCACGGTCGCCAAGTACCGCAGCCAGCTGAACATCCCGCCGGCGCGACAGCGCCGGGAATTCTGATTGCGCCAATTCACACCAGATCCGCGATCGCCGATTTGAGCCGGCGCCGCAACGCGTCTCGCCGCATCTGACGCGCGCCGCGATGTCGTCCGCCCCATCGACAATCTCGCTAAAGCGCCATTCGCCGTTGGATAAATAATCCAAATCCGCGACACGGGTAACACTTCGACTGATTTCTGATGCGCCGAGCGGCGCGATCCGGTAGGCTCGGTCTTCACTGTCGGCTGCAACCGACGTCGTTGGGGGAAGCCTCACCAGGTCAGAACTCACTCTGAGAAAGGTCCCGCGCAGATGCGTCGACGAATCCTTCCGGCGTTGGTCCTTATGTTCAGCGCGTCATCGCCCGGTGTTGCACAGGTCATCAATCTCGGCGTGGTTCCTCAGGGACCGCCGTCGCACGCGGTCCGCGCCGCGCCCTTCGGGTCGATTCCGTCGGCCGATCGCATGAGCTACCTGCATCACGCCGGCGATGGGTCCGGACGCGTCTACCTGTCGACGCAGAACGGACAGGTCTGGGTCTTCGACGTCGATGGCAATCGTGACGCGACGCCGTTCATCGATCTGCCGAGCGCGCTGCCGGGGCGGTTTCGTTACGTCGACATCGGCGCCAACGGTCTGCGCGGGTTCGCCTTCCATCCGGACTACGCGACGCCCGGAGCGCCGGGGTACGGCGTCTTCTACACATCACACTCGGAGCATTTTCAGTCCGACGGACCAAACGGGGCGGACTACGCGCTCGATCCGAACTGGATCATCAACGACGGCCGGCCGGACAGCCGCAATGATTCCGTCGTCGCCGAGTGGCGACTCGATCCGAATACGGGGCGCATCGATCCCGCGTCCTATCGTTCGATCTTCCGCGCGGAACAGCCCTTCTTCGATCATCCGATCGGGCAGATCGCCTTCAATCCCGTCGCGACACCGGGCGACGCGGATTTTGGCAATCTCTACATCTCCTTCGGCGATGGCGGCGGCATCTGGTCGGGCATCGGCGATTTCAATCGCAACCTGACGGGACAGGACAGATCGAATGTCGCCGCTTCCATGATTCGTATTCACATGACGCCTGATGGACCGCAGCGCTATGACGTGCCCTCGGACAATCCGTTCCTTGCCGACAGCGGCGCCGCGCCGGAGTTGTTCGCCTATGGCTTCCGGCATCCGCAGACGATGAGCTTCGATACGGCGACGGGCAAGCTGCTGGCCGGCGAGATCGGCGAAAACAACTTTGAGCAGATCGAGCTCGTCGAGGCGGGAAAGAACTACGGCTGGGGCATTTGCGAAGGAACCTATCGATTCCGTGACGCCGACCTGCCGCCCGACGGTTCACGCGACGACAACGCCCTGGAGCTCGTCCCTCTTGCCGAGCGCGAGACCGACGCATTCACCTACCCCGTCGCGCAGTACGATCACATCAACGTCAACCCCTACGGTGGCGACGCGATCTGCGCGGGGTTCGTCTATCACGGCACGACGATTCCGGCGCTGGCCAACCAGTTCCTCTTCGGCAACTTTTCGAACGACGACATTTTCTACGTGGACGCCGACAACCTGACGAATGACGAGCAGCCCGCGCTGTTCCATGAGCTGCCCTTCGTGGATGACGCCGGGCGCCCGACGAACCTGCAGACGGTCCTCGGTTACCCGCGGCTCGACACGCGTTTCGGTCAGGACGAGGCGGGCGACGTGTACATCCTGAACAAGCGCAACGGCGTCGTGTACAAGCTGGAACCCGCAATCGTTCCGCCGACGATCACGAGCCAGGCGCTGTACAGCGCTTCGCCATACGTTGGCGCCCGCGCCGTGGGGGGCGGCATCACCGTTGGATTCCGCTTCACACTGGGACCTCGCAACATGGTCGTGGACGCCCTTGGTGTCTGGGATTATCTGGGCGATGGACTCGATGTTGCGCACGACGTCGGACTGTGGGACGAGACGGGGCAGCTCGTCGTCAGCGTTCAGATTCCGGCGGCGCAGGATGGCGTGCTGCTGGACTCGCATCGCTACGCGGGACTGCCCGACAGGATCACGCTGACAGGCGGCGAGACGTACACTGTCGCGGCGCATTACCCCGCAGGCGGCGATCCGTTCAACGACGCCTTCGATCCCGCCGGCAACGGGAGCTTTCAGCAGGTCGGCAGCGGAATCGCTCTCGTCCTCGGCAAAGGCGTCGCTTCGATTGATCTGAACGCTGTCGCGGGTGGAAACGCTTTGACCTATCCGACGCACAACGGCGATGGACCCCTGGCGCGATGGATCGGCGGCAACCTGCACATCGTCGCATGCGCCATCGGAGACTGGAACTGCAACAATCTCATCGACATCGATGACCTGGCGCAGCTGCTCTTCGCCCTGAGTGGCCCCAACGCGCCGCCAGCTCCCGCCGCCACGGCCGACGCCATGCTCGACGCGTTTGACTACGACAGCGACGGTGACATCGACATGCGCGACTTCGCCGAGTTTCAGCTGGACTTCGACGCCTAGGGGCGATTGGCGGCCTTGCGGCGCTCAACGACTCCACTCGGCTGCTCAGGCGCCGTCTATCCGGCGTGCGCGATCAACCGCAGTTCGTCGAGCGCGCGTTCCCATCAGCCAATGGCGTGTGTGTCTGTGAACACCCAGGCTGCAACGCCGTGGTCGCGCCGTGAGTGCAGAAGTTGCAGTCGACGGCGATGGAACTGCGTGACCTCTCGTGGATAAGATCAGCTGCAAGAGGTCGAAGGAGTGGAGACGGATTCCACGGAGATCCCGATGAAACGCACTCGCTCACGCGCGGTCCTTAGTCTGATGGTCATCGTCGCCGCGGCTGGGCTTTGGGGTTGCGGGACAATGAGCATTCCCGTGCCGACAGACAACGCGGCGGCGCTGGCGGGAGAGACGGTCTTCGCCGATCAATGCGCCCGCTGCCACTCGGCCCGCTCTGTCAGTGGTTTCGCCGGCCAGCTTCCCAACAATCTCGGCGCGCTCGACAGCCGAATGAACGGCATCACGCTGAGTGACGAGGAGCTGTCGAATCTGAACGCGTACCTGGCGACGCAGTAGCCCGGCCGCCAGGCGTGTCCGTGATCTGTATCTGCAACGGCGCTGACGGACCCGGGCGTCGCTCAATACCATCGCGCGAAATTCAGCGCCGAATCATCTCAGCGGCCAGTTCGCCCAGTTCCGCCGCCGCCGTCAGTTTCTGAGGCGTCGCCGTCAGGTTGGCCAGGCAGATGATCGTGAGGTCCTGCTCCGGCAGATAACCGGCGAAGGTGGAGAAGCCGGGCACATCGCCCGTGCTGCCGACGACACCGTCACGCCGCGCAATGTGGAAGCCGTAATCGAGCCCATAGCCCGTATCCAACCACCTGAAGAGCGCTTTGCGGCCGGCGGGCCCGACGAGTTCGCCGCGCGCCGCGGCGCGGGTGAACTTCGCAAGGTCGTCGAGCGTGCTGTACATGTCACCGGCGGCGCCCCAGCAGCTTCCGCTCCAGTCCGTCGCGTCGAACCAGAAGTCGCCGTATCGAACAAGGTTGTCCCTCTGGCCGAATCGATAGCCGCGCGGTGTCGGCGCCGGTACCTGGCTGTTGACGGGATAACCCGTCTGAGTGAGTTGTAAGGGGCGAATGATTCGCTCGTCGACGACGACATGCCACGGCTTTCCCGTGACGGCCTGGATGACTTCGCCGAGCAGGATCGTGTTGGTGTTGGCGTACATCCAACGGGCGCCGGGCGGAAAGAGCGTGTCCATCTTCCATGCGTAGGCGAGCGTTTCGGCGTGCGTCCATTGATGGGAGGGATTCGCCTGGATCGCCTTCTGGTACTCGGGATTCGCGATGACGCGCGGAAGTCCGCTCGTGTGGTTTCCGAGCATCGCAATCGTGATGTTCTCTCCGTTCGGAACGACGCCGGGCAGATACCTTGAGACGGGCGCGTCGAGATCAATCCGGCTCTCGTCCGCGAGTTGCAGGATGACATGGCCGACGAAGAGCTTTGTGACGCTGGCGATGCGGAAGTGGTCGTCGCGGCGAATGGGACGCGTGTGCGCCTCATCCGCGAATCCCAGCGGCATGTAAAGCGCCGGTTCGCGTTCGGCGCCGCGATAGATCGCGAACAGGGCCCCGGGCGTCTGAAGCGTTTCGAATCGCATGGCGACCTGCGTTCGGATTCGATCGAACGGTGGAGCCGTTCGCTCATTCGGCGACGGATGCGCCTGAGAACACGCAGTCGCCGCAATCACGACAACCATGAACGCGGACACAGTGCGAAATGGCTGGCGTATCATGTTTCGTTCCTGTGAAAAGGGGGCTATCGATTGCGTCGTCGTCGAAGCAGCGCCACGCCGGCGGCGCCAAGCAGTGCGAAGGTCGCCGGTTCCGGGACGGTATTCAGGGCGCCCGAGAAATCCCACTCGACGGGCGGAAATCCGGCGTCGCCCGTTGCGCTACCCGCGAACTGATCGCCCGTGATGCTGAATACGCCGCTGGCGGAGACGGCGCCACCGAAGGCTGTCACGGAGATGGCGCTGGTGAGGTTGATGGCGACCGGCTGGCCGCCGATCAGTTCGACGCTGCCGCTGAAGGTGTCGACCGTCGTCGTGATGTCTGTGAATCGGGCGTAGTTGATGTGAGAGGCGTCATCCGGGTCGGCGCCGATGCCAAGCACGACGTCGGTGATCGGCGCCGTTCCGGTTCCGCCCATGAGCCCCGCGTCGTCGAAGACAACGTGTCCAAGTCGGAAGTCGTCATCATTCGGGAATCCATCGAAGGCGGGATTGCCGAACGTAATCGCCGGGTTGCTGATCGCGTGAAACCGCTGAAGGTGCTCGTTGGGGGCGGGTTCGCGAAGATCGATCTGAAAGAACGCGTCTGAGTTGTACTCGTAATACGCGCTGTCACCATCGGCGGTCCCGTGCAGGCTCACGATGCCGGCGTGGAGCACTGTCGATGATGCGAGTATCGCCGCCGCGAAGGCGATCGCGGATTTCGAGAATTCGGGTTTCATCTTTTTCCTCCGATGGAACTGGCGTGTGGGTGACCGGCGCTCTCGGCCGGACAAACTACGTAGAAGTATCAATTCGAGCCGGGATAGTAGCGTTGCAGCGAAGCGAAATCCAGCATGTCAACGCGCTGATCGCCATTGAAATCGGCGGGGCGACATTCACAGGCGGGGGGGCCCACATCCGGGCCGGCCAGGCATTCGAGGAAGATATCCACGTCCGCCATATCAACAGCCATATTCGAGTCGAGATCCGCGACGCCGGTGTTCAGTGGAACCTCGCGCGTGGCGACGATGACGCCCTCGAGCCTGAACTGAATGACGAGGAAGTTGACGAAGTACGTCGTCAGCGATGAAAACGGGATCGTCAGGCGCTGCGTTTCGCTTGCGCCGCCGACGCCGGCCTCAGCCGGGACCGACGCTGTGTTCTGCGGACTGACTGTATTGACGAGATCCGTGATGGGAGGCGTTCCGCCTGAGGCGTAGAACACTGCGCCGGAGGTGAAATCTGTTGACGTCCCGCCTTCGTCAAAGTACCCGCAGTCAAGGGGTTTCGGGCTTTCGTCGACGAGGCTGACTTCCAGGAACCGAACGCAGGATGGCGACATGCCCTGTGTCCCGTTCACCTGGCCCAGCGGCGTCAGGTCGGTGATGACGCCGTAGTTGGCGGGCTCGGCCGTGTGGGTATACCCCGTCGGTGATTCGAGATCGCCGGGATAATTGGAGTAGTCCAGGCCGGGGAACCACGCCCCGGAATTTCCGGCGATGATCACACTGCCGTCGAGCAGCTGCACGCTCGTCGGCGTCAGGTCGACAAACAGGGCGCCCGTGCAGGCGGCCAGATCACTGCCGGGGCCCTGCAGCGTGCTGCCGAGTGGTGTGCCGGCGAAGAGCACGGTCCGCGTGTTGCGTATGACTGTTTGCGCAGGATCGACACTGAATTCGACGATCTCCGCTGCGCAGGGATTCGCAGTCGCCATCAGCAACGTTGCTGCCACAGCGAAGACGATCGTCGACAGCGCAGGCGCGACGGCGCGATGAAATCGAACGCTCATTTGACAAACATCCAGGCGTTGCTTCGTTCGCCGTTCAGGTCCGGCGCGATGAAGCCCAGCGAATTTGATTTCTCGGAATCGGGTTGATCGTTGTGGATCTGAACCTTCGTGGACGACGCGTGGCCATCCACCCAGGCGACGTTCGACGTTTGGCCTGTGTGGCGGGCGTGCGCTGTCGCCGCGACGAGCGCCCGGGGCGTCCCGTTCTCCCAGTTGACTGTGATCGGTGGAGACAGCGTGGGATTCGCGACGACCTGTCCGAAGATCAGCTGCCCCGCGTCGGCGAACATCGTCGTTGTGTCGGGTTGGCCGATCTCGCCCGGTTGATAACCGACCCAGGCGCGATAGCCGAACACCGTCGAATCCGAGGCGTGGAAATTCTCGTGGCGTTCGCCCAGGAGCAGCCCGTTGTAGCCGTAGTCGACGGCGACGGGATAGGCGAGATTGAATTGCGCGTAGAAATCCACGACGTTGGCGGGCGTTTCGAATTCCGCGCATCCCGCAACGTCGATTGTGTCGCCGAGGTAGCGATAGAGCAGACCATTCCGGAAGGCCTGGCGCGGATCGCCGGGCGTGTCGTCCGACCAGCACCAGCGCACATTTACGCCGACACCGCCGCTGAGGTTCGCCACTTCGCCGGCGAATTGGGAAAATGGCGCGAGCCTGTCATAGTCACTCGCGTACATCAGGTTTGCGAGGCCGAGTTGTCGGATATTGGAGAGGCATGCGACTCGTCGCCCGATGCGCCGCGAACTGGATGCCGCCGGGATCAGAATCGCCAGGAGGATCGAAACGACTGCGATCACGACGAGGATTTCGATCAGCGTGAATGCGAGTCGCCGCCCGGCCCAGTGGGACTTCGAGATCTCATTCCCGCGCGATGCGTTCGTTCCCCGGAATTCGTGGAGGTTGTCATTCAAATCCGAACCCGATTCCTGTCGCCGACCGCCGGAGCCCAAGTGTAGGCGCGTGAAAGTTCGGACGCAACGAATCGCGGCGTCGAGCGCCTGCGTGAGCCAGGGCGCATCCGACGCCGCGATGTCGTCGCGTTCCGTATCGATCAGTTGCTGAGCAGGTCGTCAATAAAGGGCTGAACATCGAGCCCATCGATCCTGCCATCGCCATTGCGATCGAACAGGCAGGCGACACTGCTGTCCGCGGACTCCGCAATCAGCGCGTCCACGAAGGCCGCCGGATCGGCGTAGTCCGTTTCGCAGGCGTCCGGAACGAGATTGAGATTGCAGTCATCGTCCGACTCCGTGGCGATGCGCCGGACGAACGCCTGTGCCCTCGGCGATTCCGCGATCTGTGTCTGCAGCGGCGCGTCCCAGCAGAACGCGACTGTCTGACCGTCGGCGCTGACGGACCCGGGCGTCGGATAGGCCCATCCAAATGGCTGCGTGTGCGGCGTCTCGCCGGGAACGATGGCGATGACGTCTGTCTGCCGATCGTAGCGGAAGCGATGGTCGCCCGTGGTATATCCCGGCACGATGCCGTTGGCGCCCGAGAGAATGAAGAACACGTAGCGTCCATCGGGCGTGATCGTGGGGGCGCCGACGAGCGTTCCGACGAAGGGAAGCGCGAGTTTCGAGTTGGTCTGCGTCAGGCGATCGCGCACGATGAGCTTCGACGTGAAACCGCTCGGGTCGTTCTCGATCAGGTTGCTCGCCTTCGTCGTGAAGGCGATGTATCGAGCGTCAGGCGTCATGGCCAGATTGTCCGGCGTGGGGCCCGGCTCGGCGCCACCCATACAGGATTGGTTCGCGAAGGCGCCGTCGGGCGCGACGCTGACAAGTTCGTTGCTGTGCGTCTGCTGGTCGTAGATGAAGATGTCGAGCGTATTCGGCGTGTCGCCGGGAATGAGGTTGTACGCCCGGCTTCCATAGGCGATGTATCGACCATCCGCTGATATGGCGATCTGGCCACCGGATGGATAGATCCCGCCGGCGCTGTCTGTCTTCGGGCCGCTGTGCGCGTTTCCCGGATCGCCGTTCGGGGCGCTGCTGACGCGCGTCGTCGTCCCCAGCCAGATGTCTCGCACCCATACCTGGGAGGTTCCGCCGCCCTCGGCGTAGGCCCAATAGGCGACGTAGCGGCCGTTGTCCGAGATGGCGGGCGACCCGCAGATATACGAATTCGCGCCGTCCGCCTGATTGGCGCTGGCCAGAATCGTCAGTCCCGCCTGTCGGTATCGAACGTAGATGTGCCGGCCCGTGAACTGCGTGCCGAGGTTCGAGGCTTCACTTGTGAATGCGATCTTGTCGCCATCGGGCGTGACGGCCAGACCGATGAGGCCCGCCGGCTTGTTTCCCTGATGTCCCGCGTTGTTGATGTGAACGTTCCGGATCTGATTGGTGTCGCGATCGAGAAGGAAGACGTCGCCGCCCTGATTCGCGTCGCCCGCAGTGATGTTGTCCGCGAGGCTGGTGAAAACGACGAATCTCGCGTCGGGCGTCATGACGACATCGAAGGATCGCTCGTTCGGGGCGGGACCGGTCGGGTCCCTGCTGACAAGTGTCAGAAGCGTGGCACAGTCCGGTGTGGCGCCGGCCGAGACGGGCGACGCCATCACGGCGATCAGAATTGCCGCAGGACGCCAGAGCCATTGATTTCGTTTGAACAATGTCATGTCCTTTCCTTTCGTGATGAGAGTGATGAATCAGGACGGATCAAGTCGCCTCCGTGACGGCGCAGGGCGTCGCGTCGGGCGCGGCGCCGGGGGGAATTTTCACCGGACGCGGTCTCGCCTCCGGGGCGTTTGCCTTGGCGGGCGCTCGATTTGTCGGAAGACGAGCGATGCTGTTGCTGGCTGCGTTGGTCGGAACGCGATTCGTACTTACTCGATTGGACGCAACAAAGGCGGGCGCGTCCTGTTCGTACTTCGCGAGGCTCATTGTGCCGTCGTGTTGCGGCGAATGTCAAGAAAAATTGTGAGGGCGCCGCCAGCGCACTGGCGCCGGCTGACCGGCGCAGGTTCTGCGTCTACAATGAAGTTCACGTTCCGTCGCGGAGTCGTGGATGGCAGGTGGATCACAATCACGCAGTCAGGAAATCGACATTCGGAGATGACAGGCGTATCGTCAGTTACGGCGATCGGTCCGGTCGCGGGCGTCCTTGTCGGAGGCGGCAGTCGCCGCATGGGCCGTGACAAGGCGCTGATCGATGTCGGCGGCGAGACACTCCTCGAACGGACGTTGCGCGTCGCGAAATCCTCTGCGGGTCAATGCTCGCTCGTCGGCGATGCGCCGTTCAGTCTGCCGTCGTCTGTCCGCCACGTGCGGCGCGTGCCGGACGCCGCGAACGCCGCCGGTCCCATCGCGGGTCTGCTGGGAATGCTGAATGCGTTTCCCGGATCGCCCGTCCTGCTGCTCGCCTGTGACATGCCGAATCTGGGCGCGGCGCTTCTGGAAACGCTTGTTCGGGCGGCCCGCACAGAGACGATCGTCGCCGTAAGTGACGCGATCGTTCCGCTGACGATCGAGGTCGGGCGGGAGCGAACGCATCCGTGCTGCGCCGTCTATCTTCCGACAGCGAAGACGCATGTCGAATCGGCCGTCGATGCGGGCCGGTTTCGAATGATGTCGCTCCTGGACGCGCTTCGTGTCCATCGCGTGAATGTGGCGGGCGAGGATGCGGCTCAATTGTTAAACTGGAACACACCGCTCGACCTGCCGGGCGGCGGGGCGATGCCGTCGGAATAAGGGCGGTCCGGACAGTGGGCGTCTCCGAAAGGGAAAGGGGGTGGGCGCATGCGCATCGGAATCATGTCGGACAGCCACGGCGACGCGGGAATGACGCGCCAGGCGATTGCGCTGCTCAGCCGTGAAGGCGCGACCAGGCTGATTCACTGCGGAGACATCTGCGGGATGTCAGTGCTGGATGAGCTGGCCGGTCGTGACTGCGTGTTCGTGTGGGGAAACTGCGATCGCGTCGACGCGTCAATGCGGGCGTATCTGCGCCGCGTGGGACTGCCGTGGCCCGAATCGCCCGTCCGACTGACGATCGCCGGCAAGCGCATCGCCGTCGCCCACGGTCACGAATGGGCGTTCGACTCCCTTGCCGACGACGAATCGCTCGACTACATCCTCCACGGCCACACGCACGTGATGAAGGACGCCCGCGAGAATGGCTGTCGCGTGATCAACCCCGGCGCCCTCTATCGGGCGTCGCCGCACACAGTGGCGCTGCTCGATCTTGAATCCGATGACGTGACGTTCTTCGAAGTGGAGACCGGCCGCGTTGTGGAACTGTGATCGTTGCGATCGTGGAGTCGTCCGCAGGATTGAAACCGCCTGGAAGACCTGCGCTTCCGGCGTAACGCTCGCCACTTTGCCGACAAAAGAAAGAACCCGGCCAGATGACCGGGTTCCTTTGAGTGTCAATCGTCGGGCGAGGGAAGGTTAGTCCAGAATGAAGTGGAGCGCCTTCGTGAGCTCCTTGTCGCTGTCCTGCGGATAGCCGTGGCCGACGCCTTCGTAGGTTTCCAGTCTGACCTGGGCGCCCGCTTTCTTCAGGAGTTTCGCGGCGCGTTCGTTGGATTCCACGACGCGGGAATTCTCATCCTCGCCGAGCATGATCCAGACGCGAAGCCTGCCGACATCGCCGCTCTCGAGGTTTTCTTCGATTTCGGGGCGGACGGCGCCGCAGACGGGGATGACGCCGCGGAACGTATCGGGATTGCGGGCCGCGATGGCCCACGTGGCCCAGCCGCCCTGGCTGAATCCGACAAGAACGACACGCCTGGAATCGACCTTGTATTCGTCCATCACCTTGTCGATGGCCTTCATCACGTTGCGTTCGATCGTGTTGATGTCCTGGCCCCAGTGGTACATGCCTTCACCCATGTCGACTGTGCCCTGCGGCGTGAGCAGGATGGCGCCGACGTCATCGGCGGCCTTGCGCCAGCGATCCGTCGTGACATTCATGTTGCCGTGATAGTGATGCAGGGCGACGACGAGCGGCGCCGGCTTCGAGGCGTCGTGGTTCTTCGGCAGCGTGATCTTCCACTGCGGATCGACGGTCTTCTCCCTGTTGGCCTGCGCCGGCGCCGGGGCGGCGCTCGAATCGGGGCGAGCGACCGGCCGGGCGCGCTTCGCCTTCTCCATCAGCGCCTTGAATCGATCGTCGCTGCGGATGTTGTCGAAGTCGTTGTCGTTTTCGATGGACGTCGCGATGGGGCGATTGAAGAAGCCGCCGGCGTCGATCGCGCGATCGAGGTAGAAGAGTGCGGCGTCCGTGTCCCTGTTGAGCGAGTACATGCAGGCGACGTTGTAGTTGGCGAGCGACCAGGCGTGCTGGATCTGCGTGTTGTTGCTGTCCAGGTCCATCAGCGTCTTGGCGTGGGCGAGCCCCTGGCGGGCCAGCGCGATCTTCGCCGCGTAGTCCTTGTTGTCGACCATTTCGACGAGCTGCTGCGCGACTTCGAAGACCTTCTGATGATGTTCCGCCGGCGTCATCTTCTCGACAGGCGGCAGCTTGTCGTCGCTGAATCGCGGATCGGGCGGGGTGGTTTTCTCCCCAAGACGCTCCAGGACCTTCGCGTAGCGCGCGTCGCTGCGGAGATTGTTGAGATCGCTGTCTCCCTTGATCTGGCCGAGCATGTCGGCTTCGAACGTGGCGTGATCCAGCGACTTGTTCAGGTAGTCGAAGGCGTCGTCCTTCCTGTTGAGCAGCGAGTACATGCAGGCGACGTTGTACATCGTCTGGCCGAGTCGCATTTCCGAGCGGGCCTTGAGCCGATCGCTGGCGTCCGGCGCTTTGGCGGCCTCGGCGAGGGCGAGGGCGTGCTCGTGGGCTGACATGGCGAGTTCGAGGCCCTTCTTCCTGTCGTTTTGCGAAATCGACATCATCTCGCGCGTCAGGTCGTTGATCTTCTGGTCGAGCTCGGCGGGGGAGAGGGCCTTATCGGCGATCTTCGGCTTGTCTTCGTCGAGCTTCCTGATCTTGCGATCGGCCGGTTTGTCGGGCTTCGCCTTCCTGCTGCGGATCTTCTCCAGGATTTCACGGAACCGCGGTTCGGCCCGCATGGTTCTGAAGTCGGCGTCATCCGCGAGGTAGTCGGCGTCGTCGAAATCCGTGTCGCACAGCTTGTCCAGCCACGTATAGGCGTCGTCCTTGTTGCCGAGCAGGCAGTTCATGCAGGCGACGTTGTAGACATGGGCGACGATCTTCGGTCGCGCCTCGTGGAGCTTGATGGAGGCGTCGAGCGCCTTCTGATAATCCCTGGCCGCGTAGGCCGACTCGAACTGCTGACGAAGCTCGTTGTACGTGGGCTCGTCCGCGACGAGCTGATGGGCGCCGGCGAGGGCGAACGAGAGGGCGAGGCCCAGTGACAATCCGCCGAGCGTGATTCGACGATGACGAATCATGAGTGCTTCCTCCAAAAGTGCAGGGTCCGTATCGGGCGAGCGAGCGTCAGTATTCCAACGACGTTGTCCGTCTGCGTCATCCTGTCGCCGCACGCGCCGGGGGCGCCGCAGGCCGGAATCCGATCCGGACATGGCGCGGGGCCGGGTTGTCAGCGTCGAGGGCGCGTGAAACGCGCAGACGCGTCCCAATGGACGCTCTTGGAGAAACGTCTCTCGCGGTCCATTCTCACGCCTCGGAATCGTCGATTCGCACAAACGCGGAAGTGGGTCAGGTTCGCCGGGAACGGGCACAAAATGGCCCGAATCCGCCCCCGAACAATTCCTAACATTTTCCTAAATTTTGGCCTTGCCAGTCGTCGATGTACCGTGCTAGATTAAGCGAACGCCCAACGCGGCGTGTCATCACATGAATACCCCATTCCACGCAGCGACGGAGTGACGCATGGCCAAGGGATCCGCCGACAAGAGTAGCGAAGCAGTCAGTGAAAAGCGTACGCAGGCGCTGGATCGGGCGTTGCAGCAGATCGAACGCGCCTACGGCAAAGGCGCGATCATGCAGATGGACGGAGAGTTCTCCGTCACGAAGGACGCCGTGTCGACGGGGGCGCTGTCGCTGGACATGGCCCTGGGTGGCTATGGCATCCCTCGGGGGCGTATTGTGGAGATCTTCGGCCCGGAAAGCAGTGGTAAGACGACGCTGGCCCTCAACGTCGTCGCCCAGGCTCAGAAGGCGGGCGGTGTCTGCGCCTTTGTGGACGCCGAGCACGCCCTGGATCCCGCATGGATGAAGCGAAACGGCGTCAATACGGAGACGCTGCTTGTCTCGCAGCCGGATGGCGGCGAGCAGGCCCTGGAAATCGCGGACATGCTGGTTCGTTCGAACGCCGTGGACGTGATCGTCGTGGACTCCGTTGCGGCGCTGATTCCGAAGGCGGAGCTGGAAGGGGAGATGGGGCAGGCGCATGTCGGCCAGCAGGCTCGTCTGATGAGTCAGGCCATGCGAAAGCTGACGGCCGCCATCGCCAAGAGCAAGTGCATCGTCATCTTCATTAACCAGATTCGCGAGAAGATCGGCGTCATGTTCGGCAACCCGGAGACCACGCCGGGCGGTCGGGCGCTGAAGTTCTACAGTTCGATTCGGATCGATGTCCGGCGCATCGCCTCGATCAAGGAGGGCGATCGCGTGACGGGCAATCAGGTGCGCGCCCGCGTCGTGAAGAACAAAGTGGCGCCGCCGTTCCGGGAGTCGCAGTTCGACATCATGTTCGACTGCGGCATCAGCAAGTCGGGCGATCTGCTCGAGCTGGGCGTGAAATACAATATCATCGAGAAGCAGGGCGCCTGGCTTCGCTATGGCGACATGCAGCTGGGCCAGGGCCGTGAGAACGCCAAGCGGTTCCTGGAGGCGAATGACGAACTCGTGAAGGAGCTTCGCCAGAAGATCCTGGAGGCGGGCGGCTACGCGGAAGCCAGGAAGGCCGCGGAGAGCGCCGCGGCGGGTGAAAGTCCGACGAAGGCGCCGGAATCCGAGGTGTCGTCGGCCGAAGACGACGCCGAGTTGAATGTCAGCAAATCGGCGCCGATCGCGAAGAAATCAGGCGGTCGGAAGGGCGCCAGCGGCAAGGCGAAGGCGCGGGCCTGATCGGCCGCCGCTGTCTGCGGAGATGCGCCCGTTCGGGCGCGGGTTCCGCTTGGGCGCTGGTCCCGTTCGGAGGCTGGTTCCGTTCGGAGGCTGGTCCCGCTCGGTGACGAACGTGATCGGCGGTCGTCGCGGGCGATCGGATTCATACAGCGGTCGGCAAGGCGCGTGGATGTGTCTGAGCGTCTGACGGATCGCATCCGACAGTTTCCCAACTCCTGAATTTCCCAGGTGATTTTTCGCACACTGCCGGCGGGCGGCCAATTGTCAGGGGCCGCGCTCCAGTGGCGGGCATTTTCCGGCGTCGTCTGTTATGCTCCGTTCGGAGAGAAACGCCTCGGCGACCGCCGAGTCCGCTGGACCCAATCATCAGGAGCGATCGATGTCTGGAACGAATCGTGTCTGGATCCGCATGGTCTTTCTGTGCCTTTTGGCCCCGCTTTTCTTCCCGCAGCCGCTTCGCGCAGCCGATCCCGATCAGACGCCGACGATCCGAGGTGAACTGACGCAGGTGGACGGCGTTCGCGTGCTGCGTGTGACCGGGGACGCGGCCGATCGCGGATTTGCGCACGGTTACCTGATGGCGCGGGAGATCATCGACCTGATCGACGGTTACCTGCAGGCGAAGGATGTCAGCGGTGGACCGCGACAGTTTGAAGCGCTGGCCCGAGGGCTGACGCATGTGATGGCCGTGCCTTCTCCCTTTCTCGTGGAGATCGACGGGATGCTGGCGGGGATCGAGAAGCGACTCGACGGAAATACGACAATCCCCCTGCTCAATCGAAAGCTGACGCGGAATGATCTCGTCGTCATGAACTGTGTTCCGGACGCCGTGGGTTTCGGCTGTTCGTCCTTCATGGCGTGGGGCAATCGCACAAAGGACGGCAAGACGATCACGGGGCGAAATCTTGACTGGCATTCCATTGATGCGCTTCGAAACACTCAGCTCGTGATTGCGCATATTCCCGCGAAGGATTCGAAGGAGGCGGCGTGGCTGTCCGTCGCATGGCCCGGCATGATCGGCTGCCTGACGGGCATGAATGAGCGGGGCGTCACACTTTCGATGCACGACGGCCCCACGAAGCGCGGCGTGGACGGCGTGGAGGCGACGCCCAGGGGCTTTGCATTGCGGATGGCCCTTGAGACGGCGCGCCCCGGGCATCTGGAGGAAGATGTTCTCTCCGTGTTTCAGAAGAACCGTGTGATGGTCGGGAACATCGTTCCCGTGTCCGGGCCGAGCTCCGGAGAGACGCCGCCCGCCATGGTCTTTGAGTACGACAACGTGAGGAAGAACGCAAAAGGCGTCACAGTCCGGCATGCGGGCGCTCATGGCACAGAGGACGCGGCGGCCGATGACTATCAGATCGCCACGAATCACTTTCGGGAGCGCTCGGCGGCTCAGTCGTGCAATCGATACGAGAAGCTCAGCAAGACGTTCGAGAAGTCAAGAGACGATCCGATCGTGACGCTGGCGCGAGCGTGGAAACTCCTTGAGCGCGTCTCCATGAACGGCGGCGGCCTCGTCACATACCAGAGCGTGATCTTCGAACCGGACGACATGAAAATGCACGTCTCGTTCTCGACGGCGGACGACGTCGCCCCGAACGGGAAGCGCGTGACCCTGAACGTGGCGGATCTGCTGAAGCGGCCGGTCAGCGTCGCGGCGTCGGGGGAGTAGCCGCCGGGGACGCGGGCGGATCCGGGCGTTATTATCCATCCAATGCTACGTCATCGTTTAATATTCGGCGCACTGATGATTGTGACGCTGTCGGGGCTGCTCTACGCGGATGCGCGCTGGAGCGGACCCGTCGCGACGCATGCCCCCGTGTGGCTGCACAATGTGTCCGGGATGATCGCCTTCGACGGCTTCCTGGTCTTTCTGACGCTCGCGATCCTGGTCCTGCTCGGCACGCGCGAGTTGGGAAGGCTGCTGGCCGGCGCGGGGCATTCGCCGCTTTCCTGCTGGCCGATGGCCGTCAATCTCGCGCTCATTGCGATCCCCTTTGTGGCGGGAAATGGACCGCCGGCAAATCGCGATCTGCTCCGCCTGGCGGATATGCAATGGACGGTGGGCGTCCTGGCGCTCGGCGTCATCGGCACGGGCTTCCTCGTGATGCGTCGCCGCAGGACGGAGGGGGCGTCGGGCGCGATGGGGGCAACGCTGCTGTCGATACTGTACCTGGGACTGCTGGGTCAGTTTCTCGTCCGGATTCGCATGTTCGGCCCTGTTGGATCCACATGGCTGCTGCTGTATGTCGTGGCGACAGTGAAGGTCTGTGACATCGGCGCCTTCTTTACAGGGATGGCGATCGGTCGCCACAAAATGATCGAGTGGCTGAGCCCGAAGAAGACGCTCGAGGGGCTGGCGGGTGGTGTGGCGGCGTCGATCGCCGTGGCCGTCCTCACGCCAATCATCGTCGATCGCCTGGCGCCGGCGTCGTCCGCGTTGCGGGGCTTGTTTCCGTCGCTTGCTGTCGCGACGATATTCGGTTTGCTGATGGCGATCGTGGGACAGGGGGGCGACCTTGTGGAGTCGCTCTTCAAGCGGGATGCGAAGGCCAAGGACTCGGCGAACGCCATTCCCGCCTTTGGCGGTGTTCTGGATGTCCTTGATTCGCCTTTGTGGGCGGCTCCCGTCGCGTGGTGGCTCCTGATACACTAGCGTCCATTGGAATTTCGGCGGCAGAACGGAGTAGGCGACATCTCTGAAATCACGATCACACTGGATGGCGGCGACGACGAGCGCATGCAGCTCTACGGACCGGGCGATGTGAATCTGCGAACGATTCGCGAGACGCTCGGTGTGAAGGTCTTTGCGCGCGGCTCGGTTCTGAAGCTCGTGGGTGAGGCGGACGACGTCGGCAAGGCGGCGGCGGTCATCGAGGCGCTGCGAAGTGAGCTCAGGAAGAGCAAACACCTTTCGGCGGACGCCATGGCCGACGCCCTCGCGGCGGTCGCCGTGAAGCGCGCGGCGGATGATCTGCCGACGGATTTCATCCCCGTCTTCCGCAAGTCGGCGATCATCGCGCCGAAGACGGACGGACAGCGGGAATACGCCGAAGCCGTTGCCCAGAACGATCTGTGCTTCTGCGTCGGTCCCGCCGGAACGGGCAAAACCTACCTCGCCGTTGCGATGGCGCTGTCCCTGCTGAAGAGCGGCCGAATCAAGCGACTGGTCCTGGCGAGGCCCGCCGTGGAGGCCGGAGAGAAGCTCGGTTTCCTGCCGGGCGATCTGCAGGCGAAGGTGAATCCCTATCTGCGGCCCATCTACGACGCGATGCACGACATGATGGAGTTCGACCAGATCAAGCGATTCATGATGAATGACGTGATCGAGGTCGTGCCCCTTGCGTTCATGCGAGGTCGGACGCTGAACAACGCCGCCATCATTCTCGACGAGGCGCAGAACGCGACGCCGCAGCAGATGCTCATGTCGCTGACTCGCATGGGGCATCGCAGCAAGATGATCGTGACGGGCGATGACAGCCAGATCGATCTTGAGAGCGGTCGTCAGAGCGGTCTGGTCGATGCGCTGCGGCGACTGGCCGGCGTCGAAGGGATCGCGATCGTGCGGCTGGGCAAGATGGATATCGTCCGCCACAAACTTGTGACGCGCATCGTCCATGCCTACGGCGGCGACAAGTGACGGCGCACGCCATGCGCGTCGAATTCAGCTTGCGTTCGTTTTGGCGAGGGAACGTGGCGGCCTGGAATGGGTGATCGGAAAGGTGTCGGCCCGTTCTAGAGGCGTCGTACGATGCGGCCGCGCGTGAGATCGTAGGGGCTGAGCTCGACGCGGACGCGATCGCCCGGCAGAATTCGAATGAAGTGCTTTCGGAGTCGGCCCGAGATGTGGCCGAGGACCTGGTGCTTCTCGCCCTCGTGCTCAAACTCCAGCCGGAACATGGTGTTGGGCAGCGCCTGTATGACGTCCGCCTCGACTTCTATTGCTTCGGGATTGGCCATAAATCCTCTCGTTTGCGGCGTAAGCTTACCGCTCTCAGACAGTTATCCTCTCAGGTCCTGGAGCGGGCCGATTGGGCAATGTATCCGCCGAAGGCCATTGGTACAAGCCGCACGGCGGTGCGCGATTCATGTTGACAGATGAGCGCGCCGTAAATAGGGTTCGCGCAATGGGTCGATATCTTCTTATCGCGTCGATAGTTGTGAGGCGAATCGCATGATGATTGGAATCGGTTGGCGGCGAATATTGTGTCTGGCGGGATTCGTGGTCGTTGGCGCCGCCGGCGCCGGTTGCAGTTCTCCCCTGGTGGGGACGTGGAACGCCGACCCGATTCCGCAGGATATGGATTTCTACATCGTTTCCGCGGAATTCAAGGACAACGGCGATTTCAGGGCGATCGCTCGCGAGGCCGGGGGGGAGACGCGGAATCTACGCGGAAAGTACGAATTTGACGGCTTCAAGCTGAAGCTGATGCGGCCCGGATCGCCATCGCGGGAGTACCCCACGACGTACTACATGACGGGCGTGCTCGAGGTCAAATCCGAGGGCGGTTCGCAGCGGCTGAAGAAGCAGTAGGCGCTCGGCGCCGGCCGCCTACTCGTTGAGCGTTCCCATCCGCACACGCCGTTCGCGATTCCCCTCGCACTCCATGCATCGCTGTGCGAATGGGAGGAACTCCAGCCGCTTCTTGGGAATCGGCTTCTCGCAATCCATGCAGATGCCGTAGGACCCGTCGTCGATCCGCCGGATCGCGTCGTCGATCTTCTCGAGCGTGGCGGCCTCGCTGGCCATCAGGCCGATGGCCAGTTCGTCTTCAAACCCCCCCGAGGCGATGTCGCTGAGATCGGCGAGGCCCGTGTCGCGGCCCGCCAGTTGCTGCTGTGTGGATTGCATCATTGAGAGAAGTGATCGCCGTTCGTCGGTCAGCGACTCGCGGACCTGCTTGAGAAACTCGGCGTCGAACGCGGGCTTCTGAGGCTTGGCCTTCGGCTCCTGCTTCGCCTTGGCTTCCGGTTTCACCGGCGCCTTCGCGGCCGATTTGCTGGTCGTCTTCTTTGGGCGAGACTCTGTCGTTTTCTTCACTTTCGCAGCCTTTTCCACGGTTTTTTTCGTCTTCGAGGTCGTCTTCGCGGCCGTCTTCACCGCGGATGTTTTCTTCTTCCTGGTGGGGGTTCTTGCGGCGGATGCGGATGACTTCTTCTTGCTCGTCGTTTTTCGAGCCGGCGTTTTCTTCTTGGTCGTTTTCTTCGCCGCAGCCATGTCACACCACGCTTTCGGATGCCTATATCGTCATTTGGGCGGGGACGATCCCCGTCAAAAACGGAACAAAGTTAGTCTCCGATGGGGGGAAGTCAAGGCGTCGCCTCCGGGCCGCCTGGGAGCCGTTTCGGCGCCGCGGACGCGACGGCGGATTCGTCGGAATTCCGCGCCTTCGCCATGCCGCTCGCCTACCGGTCCGACTCGACCGCGACACGGCCGGCGGGGACGTCGCCCAGCGATCGAAGCGAGACATGGCCGTTGGCCGTCCGGATGCGGAGTCGGCCGCCGCCATCCCTGAGTCGGCCGCTCAGGTGATTTCGGGAGCTGTGCAGATCCGACAGGTCCAGGCTGCGGGCCCGGATGGCGCCGTTGGATGTGCCGACAGTGACGATCGTGGAGGCCTCTCGACCGAACAGGACGCGGATCCGGCCGTTGGCGGAGTCGATCCTGCCTGACACGGGCCCCCTGGCACGCAGCGCGGCGAAAATGCCGCCATTCTTGCTGTCGAGGTCGACGTCCGACGCCCAGGTCTCGATGTCGATCTGGCCGTTGGCCGTGCGCCCCCGCAGGCGTCCTCGTCCGGCCCGGACCTCGATGGGACCGTTCTCGGTCTCCAGAACGCACTCGCCGCCGACGTTGCGGGCGTTGATCGCGCCGTTGTCCGTCGTCGCATGGAGCGCGAGGCGCGTCGGCATGTGGACTTCGTAGGAGACGCGGGCGTCCCAGTCCGCTCTTTTGGGCTTTCGCCAGGACGTGCGGACGCTGCGATGCCCCGTGGCGAGCGGCGCCGTGTCAATGTCGATGGCGTTCAGGCAGGTATCGGCCTCGACGCGATCGCGGCCGCCGGCGCGAATGCGAACGGTCATCGTGATCTTGTCCCCGTCTGAATGGTCATCGCCGAAGACAAAAATCGAGCCGTTCTCGGAATGGACGTCGAGCTGTTTGGATGACTCGACGGGCAGCTCGATATGCCGCTCGGCCTCAACCCAGACATTCGGTTTGGCGCAGCCGGTCAAGGCGACCGGCGCGACGACGCATGCGGCGAGGAAAACAGGGATCCGGCGAATGGGGCGCATGTCTAACTCCGTTCTGACAACGCGTGCGCGGGGACGACGGATGGGTAGACAACACGATTGACGACGATTGGGCAAGTCAGAGGCGGGACGATGTCAATCGCGCGATCCGGACGCGTGATGGCGCCACGTCAGCCGGATGTCGGCGAGTTCCCGTGATACGCGGCTCGAAGTTCATGAAGTCGATGAATCTCGTCGGCCGGCAGACGGCGGAGGTTCCCGAGCTGGGTCGCGATCGTGAGGATTCTGGCGGCGTGTTCGAGTTGTTCGAGTTTCATGAGGGCGGCGTGGATCGAGCTCCCCAGCGTCAGCGCCCCATGGCGATCGAGAATGATCGCGTCGTGTTGCTGAACCAGCTCGCTGACGACGCTGGCGCCGTCCTTCGTTCCGGGGGTTGCGTAGGGCGCGAGGGGGGCGCGACCGAAGGCGATGATGATTTCCGGAAGCACATCGTCCGGCATGGGCAGGTCCGCAATTGTCATGGCGACGACATGCGGCGGGTGCGCGTGCACGATTGCGGAGACATCGGGGCGTTGCGCGTAGGCCGCAAGGTGCATCCATCGCTCGCTGGAGGCCCGGCGCGCCCCGTGGATCACGGCGCCGTCGGCGTCGATGACAACGAGGTCATCGGGCGCGAGCGTTCCCAGGCACGTGGCGCTGGCCGAGATGAGAAATCGATCGTCTGCCAGGCGGGCCGAGACATTGCCGTCGGAGCCGCCGACGAAACCCGCCGCGTGTGTGCGATGGGCGATATCGCAGAGTTCGGCGCGAAGCGCGTTTTCGTCCTGAGCTGTCGGCATGCGGGCTCCTGCGTCGTTCACGCGTATGGGGCTTCGATTTCATTGAAGGCGGACCTTCGGGCGACTAGCATAACCCTGCGATTCAGTCGAAGCGAAACCCTGAGATTTCATAGAGGGCGAAATCATGCGAATTCCGATGATGCGTTGTGTGCTGTTGGCCGCGGTTGCGTTCGCGATGTCCATTCACGCCGCCAACGCGGGGGACTGGCCTCACTGGCGAGGCCCGGGCTACGACGGCAAGAGCGACGAGAAGGGCTTCAGGACCTCGTGGGAAGGTCAGATGGAGCCGGCCTGGCGCGCCGCCATCGGCTCAGGCTACAGCGGGATCACAGTGGTCGGCGGACATGTCTATACCTGTGGTGTCGATGATGGCGCGCAGACGCTGTTCTGTCTCGATTCACAGACGGGCAAGCTCGTCTGGAAGACGCGCGTCGAGAATCTCTTCGAGGAGTTCTGGGGAGACGGCGCCCGGTCGACGCCGACGATCGAAGGAGATCGTGTCTATGTGCTGGGCGCCCTGGGCACGCTCGGATGCTACGATCGGGAGACAGGCGCCGAGAAATGGACAAAGAAATATGACGCCAAGCCGCAGTGGGGCTACAGCGGGTCTGTCTTCGTTGAAGGCGATCTTGCGATCGTGACGGTCGGCGGGGATGGCGGCGGCATGTGCGCCGTAAACAAGATGAATGGCGCCGACGTGTGGCGCGTGGGCAGGGACACGGACTCGGGCTATTCGACGCCGTACCCGTTCACCTTTGAGGGGACGCGATACGTCGTCGGCTTCATGGGGAATGGCGCTGTCGTGGCGGAACTCAAAACGGGCCGCGAAGCGCTGACGATTCCCTGGGACACGAGCTACAAGGTCAACGCGTCGACTCCGATCTTCGAAGACGGCTATCTGTTTCTGTCCTCCGGCTACAGCACGGGGGCGGGGCTGTTCAGGCTGTCGAAGAAGGGCGATCGGCTGGAGGCGAGCGAGGTCTACCGAACCAAGAAGCTCAAGAACAAGTTTCAGACGCCGGTGCTTCACGAGGGGCATCTCTACACCTGCGATGAGCGATCCTTCAAGTGTGTTGACTTCAAGACGGGCGAAATCAAGTGGGAGGAGCGAGACAATCCCTTCAAGCACGGCACGGTTCTCTTCGCCGACGGAAAGCTGCTGCTCCTGACGCAGTTCGGCGAGCTGAAGATCGGCGAAGCGTCGCCCAGAGGTTTCAAGGCGACGGGAACGACGACAGTGTTCAAGATGGGCGAAGGACGCAACCAGCAGTGCTGGACAATTCCGACACTGGCCTATGGCCGGCTCTTCTGCCGGAATCTGCATGAAATGGTCTGCCTGGATCTGCGGAAATAGTCGTTATTGACTGCGTTTGAACTCAGGCGCGGCGCAGATTGGGACGATGGAGACTTGACGTCACGCCAAACGCGTGGCATATTGAAATCATGATGTACAACCGCAGCGCGATCCATCTGATGAGTACGCACAGCGACATGAATCGCTGCCACGGGAGGATCTGCGCGGGCGGATAACGCATCAACAAGCGTCAATGCCAAAGCCGGCCGATCCGATCGTGGATGGGCCGGCTTTTTTTGTGCGCAGGACGCGGACTCGGGCCTTGATTTGCTCGAATTGAATTGCCGCAGGCAATGGCCGGAGAACGTGCGCGCACAGACGGCAATGGCGTTGAGTGATGGTGGTCGTGGCTCAAAGGAAGAGCGCCGCACTGTGACTGCGGAGATTGCGGGTTCGAGCCCCGTCGGCCACCCGTGGACATGTTGGTTTGAGTCTGAAGGAATGGACGGCGACGCGGGTGAGGACCCGCCGCTCCCTGCTAAGGAGATGGCGCTGATGGGCGTGAGGTTCGACTCCTCCGCCGTCCGATGGTCGGCATGCATCGCGCCGGCGGGAAAGGACAAGACAATGAAGCCCGAGGCGGCGATCTTCATTGGCCTGCAGGCGTCCGGCAAGACGACCTTCTATTGCGATCGGTTCGTTCACTCGCACGTTCGAATCAGCCTCGACGAGGTGCGAAGCCGGGCGCGGGAGCGGCGACTGATCGACGCGTGTCTGGAGACGCGGCAGTCGTTTGTCATAGACAACACCAACCCGACTGTGGCGGATCGGGCGCGTTACCTCTCGGCGGCGAAGTCGTCGGAGTTTCGCACAGTGGGGTACTACTTTCAGTCGTCGATCGAGGCGTGCGCGCGGCGCAATGAGCGTCGTGACGCGCCACGGGTCATTCCCATGCGAGGCCTCCTCGGGACATACGGCCGGCTCGTGAGACCGACTCGGGAGGAGGGGTTTGACGCGCTGTATTACGTTCGGATTGACGAAAATTCAGGATTCTGTGTGGAAGCGTGGATCGATGAAGTTTGATGAACTTGAAAACCGGATGCGTCGCTTTGAAACCTCGGCTGACGTTCGGGTTCCGCCGGGCGTGTACATCGTGGCGCGGCTTGATGGCCGCAGTTTCACGCGATTGACCAGGGAGCGATTCGCCTTCGAGGCGCCCTGCGACGAACGATTTCGCGACGCGATGCTGGAAACGTGCGAGGGCCTGATGGAGATCGGGTTTCGAACGCGTTACGCCTATTCGCAAAGTGATGAAATCTCTCTGCTGTTCGATCCGGAGGACGATACGTTCGGACGCAGGCTGCGAAAATGGAATTCGATACTCGCCGGGGAGGCCAGCGCCCGAATGAGCCTTGCCCTGGGCGACATCGCCGTGTTCGACTGTCGAATCTGTCAACTGCCGAGGGTGTCGGATGTTGTGGACTACTTCCGCTGGCGGAGCGAAGATGCGGCCCGAAACGCCCTGAACAGCCACTGCTATTGGCGGCTTCGAAGTCGCGGACGTTCCGCCGCCGTGGCGACCCGTGAGCTACTGGACATGTCCGTCGCCGCAAGGAACGAACTGCTGTTTTCGGAGGGACTGAATTTCAACGACCTGCCGGACTGGCAGAAGCGCGGCTTCGGTCTGCGTTGGGAGGACTTCGAGAAAGAAGCCACGAATCCCGGAACCGGTGAGCGCGTTCGGGCCAGGCGACGGCGCATTCGGCGCGATTTGTCGCTTCCGATGAAAGACGCCTACAGCGACTACGTCGCCGGACTGCTGGGAATGACGATCGATGAGAGCTGAGACATGCCGAGACGAATCTCCTACAACCCCAACATGATTCTGCCGCCGGGAACGCAGGTCGTGACCCGTGTCGAGATCGTTCCGATCGGCGGAGGCGCGTCGAAGCCTGTCGGCGCTGTGGCGGAAATCGTCTTGTCGCCAACGGATCACACGCACGCTTACCGCCTGCGCTTTGCCGACGGTGTCGAGGCGATGGCCCGACGATCCGTGCTGGCGGTGCTGAAGCGCATGCAGCGCGATCGCATCGGGACACCGGACGAGGCGATGGACGAGTACATGCTGACGGAGTGTGTCATCTATCGCTGCGTGGTCGGGTCGCGCGCCTACGGTCTGGATGTCGAAGCGTCTGATGTTGATCGGCGCGGCGTCTTCCTGCCGCCGGCGGAGATGCACTGGTCGCTCTACGGCGTCCCCGAGCAGCTGGAGAATGACGCGACGCAGGAGTGCTACTGGGAGCTGCAGAAATTCATCACGCTGGCGCTGAAGGCGAATCCGAACGTGCTGGAGTGTCTCTTTACGCCTCTCGTCGAGGACACGTCGCCGATCGCAGACGCGCTGCTGGCGATGCGCGACGCCTTCCTGTCGAAGCTCATTTACCAGACGTACAACGGCTACGTCCTCAGCCAGTTCAGGAAGCTGACGGCCCGCGAGCGAAATCACGGCGTCATCAAGTGGAAGCACGCCATGCACCTGATCCGGCTGCTCCTGGCGGGCGTCGAGACGCTGCGCAGTGGCGTTGTCCCTGTGGAGGTCGGCCCCTATCGCGAGCGACTGCTGGAGATCCGTCGCGGCGAACTGCCGTGGGAGGAGATCAACGCCTGGCGGCTCGCGCTGCACGCCGAGTTCGATGCGGCGTTCGAGCGAACGTCGCTGCCGGATCGGCCGGACTATGAACGGGCGAACCGGCTGCTGATCGATGCGCGGAGGGCGCAGGTATGAATGGGTTGAACACTGAGTGGCTGCAGCCAATCGTTGACGAACAGCCGTTTCCGATGTTGTTCGCGACGATCAGTGGCGCGCACCTTTACGGATTTCCGTCGGCGGACTCGGACTACGACCTCCGTGGCGTTCACGTGGCGCCGTTGCGCGACGTGATCGGTCTGCGTCCTTATCGGGAGACAATTGAGGCGTCCGGTGTGCGTGACGGGATCGAGCTGGACCTTGTGACGCACGATGCGCTTAAGTTCTTCCGGCTGCTGCTGAAGCGGAATGGCTACGTGCTGGAGCAGTTGACGTCGCCACTGGTCGTGCGCACATCGGCCGCCCATCAGGCGCTTCTGACGCTGGTTCCGAAGCTCGTGACCCGGAATCACGCCCATCACTATCTCGGGTTCGTGCGGACGCAGTGGCGTCTGTTTCTGGCGGATCGACGGGTCAAGCCCCTGCTGTACACCTATCGCGTGCTGCTGACGGGTATTCACCTGATGCGGACCGGCTGCATCGAGGCGAACATCCTGCGGCTCAATGAGACGTTTCGAGCGGCCTACATCGATGAACTCGTGGCGCAGAAGGTGGGCGGCCACGAGAACGTTGCGCTGACGAACGCGGATGTCGCGTTTCACGAGGCGGAGTGCGAGCGTCTGACACGGCTGTTGGAGTCGGCGCGGGAGTCAAGCGCACTGCCCGAAGCCCCGAGCGCCCTTGACGCGATGAACGACCTGCTGATTCGGATTCGAGAGGGCGACTTGCCGTGTTGCGAAGTCGCCGGAGGAACTACGTGAGTTTCATCATGGTGGACATTGAGGCCGACGGTCCGATCCCGGCGGACTATTCGATGATCTGCTTCGGGGCCGTCGTCGTGGAGCCGTCGCTGTCGAAGACGTTCTATGGTCGATTGCGACCCGTGTCGGAGAAGTGGATCCCCGAGGCGCTCGCCGTCAGCGGCTTCAGTCGGGACGAGACACTCGCGTTCGACGAGCCCGGCGCCGTGATGCGCGCGTTCGAGGCGTGGGTCGCGGAGGTCAGCGCGTCCCGGCCGATGTTTGTGTCGGATAACAACGGCTTCGACTGGCAGTTCATCAACTGGTACTTCCATCATTATCTGGAGCGCAATCCCTTCGGACACAGTTCGACGAATCTCGGGTCACTCTACAAAGGTGTCGTCAAGGACATGATCGCCGGCTTCAGGGGGCTTCGCAGAACACGTCACACGCATCATCCCGTCGACGACGCCATGGGGAACGCCGAAGCGCTGTTGGCCATGAAGGAAACGCTGGGTCTCAGAATCCGGCTTGAATAGCGCCGTCGGCGCGGTCGATGCGCCTGTGGACGATATATCGGGTCGTCATTATCCGGATACGTCTGATAAGGCCGCGGGTCGTTGAGCCGCAATGGATCACGATGATTCACGTCATTTCTTCTCGGGCGTCGTCGGGCGCTCCGTAGTTTCCCAAATCGTACCTTTTCGATGACAGCGCGTCCCCCAGTGGTTGATGCGGGCGCGTTGTGGGAGTGAGCGATCGACAGGGGGGATGCGATCGCGGAGCGGGTGAATCGGCGCAGCGCGAACTGAGCGCAGGCGTCGCCCGGAGGAGGTACGTGCCGTGGGAACACGCAGACGACCGACGTCGGCCAAGGCATCGATTCGCGCTTCATTGTTCGGCGTGCTGCTCGCCGTCTGCGCGACAGCGCTGACGGCCCACGAGTTTCTTCGTCGGGAAGACGCCCATAACGCCGCACACAATCGAACGCGGCTGCTGGCCGAGACGATGGCGCTTCAGTTCGACGCGATCGGCGTCGCGGCGCTGGACGACGCCGAGCAGGTATGTCGCGCGATGCTTGAGTCGCCATCGCTGATGGCCATCTGCATCTGGGACGCCAACGGCCGGCAGGTCGCCTGCGAAGGTCGCTCAATTGAATACGCACAGATGCTCGACCTTGTCGGCGCCGGATCGAAGCGGACGTCCGGCTCGCATTCGCACTTCTGGCTGACGCACACCTTCTCTTCTGAAGCCGGCCCCCTGGACGCGCAGTTCGTCCCGATCGGGATCGGCGCCATCGGCCAGAAACCCGCCACCCTCGGGGTCCTGCTCGACATGAGCCCCATGCTGGGCGGCTTTGGTGAACATTTCGTCCTGTATTACATGCCGGTCCTCGGCGCCGGCATTGTGGCGCTGGTCGTCGGCGTGATGCGTCTGCATCGGGACGTGCTGCATCCGCTGGGGAGCCTCGTGGAGGCGGCGTCGGCGGATGCAAAGGACCGGGCGGATCCGACGGCGTTCGAATCGCACGCCGAGCTGGGGGTTCTCGCGAAGGCCGTCCACGCGCTGAAGCTGGACGCGATCACGTGGCGACGGAAGGCCGAACTGACGGAGCGTCGTTCGGATACGCGCGTCGCCGTGGAGACGCGTCGAATCACGCGTGACCTTCATCGCATTCAGCAGGCCGCATGGAAAGATCAGTTGACGGATGTCTATAACCGCCGGTTCATGGAGGAGAAGCTGCCGGGGGTCTTCGACGCACAGCGAACGGCGAATCGCGACCTGTCGATCGTGATGTTCGACCTGGACAACTTCAAGCTGCTCAATGACACGGAAGGGCACGCGGCGGGAGACGAGATACTCCGTTTCGTCGGGGAGCTTCTCAGGCAGAACACGCGACATGGCGATTTCGCCGTGCGATATGGCGGTGACGAATTCCTGCTCGTCATGCCGGGCCTGCCGGCCGCGAAGGCGATGGTCGTTGCCGATCGCATCCTCGCACATTTCACGCAGCGGGCGAAGATGATGGTCCGAGTTCGTCCGGCGCCGTCGCTCACGGCGGGTGTTTCCAGCATCGTCAACAATCAGCCGTCGTCGCTGAATGAGGCGATGGTGATGGCGGACGAAGTTCTGTTATCGGCCAAGCAGGCCGGGAAGGCGTGCGTTCAGCTCGCCATGCGACAGGGCGGAAGCCCGGCGCCGCTGCGTCTCGCACGAACGGCATGATTGCATTAAAATATGCAGTGTGGTTGTCGATGGCCGCAGTCGTGGGTTTGTCCGGCCATCCAGCGTTGCAGCGCGAAATATCGGGTCAGCGTCTGACGACCGCATGTCCTCGCACCAGGGCGCATTGAGAATCGCGTGTTTGTGATGATGGACACGTTCCATCCGCAATTCGTCTCGTTGTTCAATGAGACGAATCGTCAATTCACGTGACTGCAATTCCGATCCGCCCGCGGTCTGCGTTTGTAACTGTATTTGTACCATTGGGTTCCGATATCAACAGGACTGTTGACATCGCGTGGACCCTGCACAATGCGTCAATAGATGCTAGGTAAAACCCGTGATTGACTCTTTGTGAGCATAGGTACGAAACTCAATGTAATCGGGGTGGATTTGCTAGGTGAATTGAAGGCGAATCTTCGGAGAGAATTCATATGCTTGCGGCCAGTGACGAACAGCGATTGCGAAAGCAGTACCCGGTCCTCAACGGGTTGTCGGACGAGACACTTCAACGATTGCGCGAGCAGAGCGTTCTCGTTTCCGCCGAGGACGGGCGGGTCCTGCTGGAGCAGGGTGATTTCGCTGACAAGTTCGTATTCCCGCTGGAAGGCGGAACGCGGGCCATCGTTCGCTCGTCGGAGGATCGGGAGATCACGCTCGATCGTGTTCGTCCCGGGGATTGCTGTACCTTGTCGGCCAGTTGTCTGTTCGGCGCCTGTCCATCGCCGGCCCGTGGCGTGGCGGAGGGAGCCCTGACGGCGGTCGTCCTGCCAGGCGAGTTGTTCTTTCATGTCATGGACGAATCGTCGGCCTTTCGCCGGTTCATTTTCGGCGGCATCTCGCGACGATTCGTCAAGCTCGTGGAGACGATCGAGCGTGTGACGTTTCAGACCGTGGAGAAGCGACTGGCCAACGCGCTGCTTGAGCGGCGCGATCCGATTCGGGTCACGCACCAGGCGCTCGCGATGGAACTCGGCAGCGTTCGCGAGATCATCAGCCGGCATCTGAAGACGTTTGAAAATCGCGGCTTCGTGTCATTGGCGCGGCAGCGAATCGAAATCTTGAATCGCGACGGTCTCCAGGAGCTGCTGTCGGGCGTCAACGGGGACGGCGCATCGGGCGCCGCGGGGGCCAACGCGTAGATTGCGGCGCTGCGTGATTTCTGAACAAAGAAAAAAGGCGTCGGCCATCCGTTGCGATGGCCGACGCCTTTCGTTATTTCGATCTCTCCGTCAGTCAGCTGACGACCTGGTCCCTGGTGAGTGCGTCGCGGACCCAGTCCAGTGTGACACCCTTTTCGGCGAGCAGCTGAGCGACGGGGCTTTCCTTGTCCCGCATCAGGCCGAGCAGCAGGTGTTCGTCTTCGATCTCCCCATGGCCGAGGCGATTGGCGGCATCGACGGCGAGCACGAGGATGTGCCAGAATCGCGTCGAGCGGAACGCCTTCGCCAGTTCCTGCTGATGGAGCCACTCCGTCGCATCGGGGGAGGTTGTGACGCCGGGATGTTCATCGTGATCGATCCCGGAAAGGTAATTCAGGATCGCCTCACGAATCGACTCGATCCGGATGCCGCGCTCGGAGAGCGCGGTCGCCGGAATGCTGTGCCCCTCGCGAAGGATACCCAGCAGCAGGTGCTCGGTGCCGATGTAGTGATGGCCGAGCTTTCGCGCCTCGTCGAGCGCGTACTTCAGGCACTGTCGCGTATCGGCCCGCTGCGCCATTTTCGTCTGGTGAAGTTCCTTGTTCCCCGGCTGGACGTTGTTTCGAACGTCGTCACGCAGGGCGTCAACCGCGACGCCGAGATGCTCAAGCACGATCGTCGCAACGGCGTGATCGAGCGAGAGGATCGCGAGCAGGATGTGGACGGGGGCCAGGTAGTCGTGATGCAGCTTGATGGCTTCGTGATTGGCCAGCGCCATCGCGCGTCGCGCTCGTGTGTTGAACTTGTGATGCACGTTTTCGCTCCCTTACCGATCTTCGTGATACGGCGTCGTCGTCGGGCCGCGTCGTCCTTCGTCCGTCACATCGCATCATACGGGATGACGCGAGACGGGCGTAACGGCCGCCGCTGACCCTCACCGCCGGTTGCGTTTGCCTCTTACTTCTTCTTCTCCGCCTCGGCCTTGGCCGCGGCGACGATTTCATCCTGGATGTTCTTCGGAACTCGCTTGTAGCAGTCGAATTCCATCGTGAACGTCGCCTTGCCCTGGGACATCGATCGAACGTCCGTCGCATAGCCGAACATGCTCGACAGCGGCACCTGCGCCTGGACCATTGTCAGCGGACCGCTCGATTCCGTCTGCAGCACGATGCCGCGGCGGCTGGAGAGGTCGCCGATGATCGAGCCCTGGAATTCCGTCGGCGTCTCGACGTCGACCTTCATGATCGGTTCGAGGAGGATCGGCTTGCTCTTGAGAAACGCCTCTTTGAACGCGTCGCGGGCACAGATCTGGAACGCCATGTCCGACGAGTCAACGGCGTGCGACGATCCATCTTCGAGGATCATCTTGACGCCGATGATTTCGTAACCGGCCAGAGGTCCCTTCTTCATGCACTGCTGGAAACCCTTGTCGACCGAGGGGATGTATTCGGTCGGAATGCGACCGCCGAAGACCTTGTTCTCGAACTCGTAGGGCGCCTCGAACCCTTCGGCCAGCGGCTCCAGCCTGCCGACGACGTGGGCGTACTGGCCCGAACCGCCGGTCTGCTTCTTGTGCTTGTAGTCGTAGTTCACGGAGATGCTCGGCGACTCGCGATAGCTCACGCGCGGCTGACCCACGATCAGCTCGCACTTGTACTCGCGACGAATGCGCTCGCAGTACACGTCGAGGTGCAGTTCACCCATGCCGCTGATGATCGTGTCGCCCGTTTCCTCATCGCTGGAGAGACGGAACGTCGGATCTTCCTTGGCAAAGCGATTGAGCGCCTTGGCCATCTTGTCGCGGTCCTTCGTGCTCGCCGGGGCGATCGACAACGAGATGACGGGATCCATGACGTGCATGGACTCCATCGAGTAGTTGATGCCGCCTCCGCAGAACGTATCACCGCTGACGCAGTCGATACCGACGACGGCGACGATATCACCGGCTTCGGCGAAATCGATTTCCTCGCGATCGTCGGCGTGCATGCGGAGGATGCGGCCGAAGCGATAGAGCTTGCCGTCGCGCGAGTTTCGATAGCGCTCGCCGCGGACCATCTTGCCCTGGTAGATGCGCATGTAGGTGAGCTGGCCGAACGTTTCATCGACGAGCTTGAACGCCAGGCAGACAAGCGGCTGTTCGCCTTCGAGCTTGATCGGCGTCTTGGCCTCTTCGCTGTCCAGGTCGAGCGCGTGCATGTCGCGATCGAGCGGCGACGGCAGGTAGCGCGTCATCGCGTCGAGCAGGAGCTGGACGCCCTTGTTCTTGTAGGCCGAACCCATGAGGACGGGGGCGAAGTCATTCGCCAGGGTGCCGCGTCGCAGGACGCGATGCAGCATCTCGTCGGGAATGTCCTTCTCCTCGAGCATGAGTTCGAGCATGTCGTCGTCGAAGAGCGACAGGGCGTCGAGCATACCCGTGCGGGCGCTCCTGGCCTCGTCCTCCATGTTCGCCGGAATGTCCTCCCAGCGGACCTTCTCGCCGTTGTCGCCGTCGAAGTAGGCGGCCTTCATCCGGACGAGGTCGACAATTCCCTCCAGATCGTTGCCGAGGCCGATCGGGAGCTGGAGCTGGATCGCCGTCAGGCCGAGCTTCTCTTCGAGGCCCTTGATGACGTTGACCGGGTCGGCGCCGGCGCGATCGAGCTTGTTGATAAAGCAGATGCGGGGCACGCCGTAGCGCTTCATCTGTCGGTCGACCGTGATCGACTGCGACTGGACGCCGGCGACGCCGCAGAGCACGAGGATCGCGCCGTCGAGCACGCGAAGCGAGCGCTCGACTTCGACTGTGAAGTCAACGTGGCCCGGCGTGTCGATGATGTTGATTGTGTGATCTGTCCAGCGGACCTGGGTCGCGGCCGACGTGATCGTAATGCCACGCTCCTTCTCCAGCTCCATGTGGTCCATCTTGGCGCCTTCGCCGCGAACCTCCTGGATCTTGTGGATGCGGCCTGCGTAAAACAGGATTCGCTCGGTCAGCGTCGTCTTGCCGGAGTCGATGTGAGCCGAAATACCGACGTTTCGCAGCATTGCCAAAGGCGAGTCGCTCATGATGTCGAACCTTTGCTTCTTCTGTTCCTGTGTGAGCGTGATCATGGGTGATGCAATTCCTGATCGCGTCCGGCCAACGGCGGCCGGGCAGTCTGCGATCGCATGTGTTACGGTTCACATCCGGAATTCCCATCGATCCGCGCGGGTGAACCGGGAGCCGTCCGCGAAGAGCGATACGTTATTTCGACGTATCGCGGATATCGGTCCGCGGCCGGTAAGTTTCGAGTCAAAATATTGTTAGGATTCCGCCAGCGTCGGATCATCGTGCGGCCGCAAGCGTCTCAACCGCTCCCTGGCGGGCGGACCGGCCGGGCGGTCGCACGATCGGAACCTTATTACCCGCGGCGACTTAAGCGCGCAACATCCGCGCCGAAATTGCAGCGAGCCCCATAAGGTAGCGTTGGGCCGGGGGATGTCAAGGGGCGGAGGGCTAAAGGCTCTCGTATCCGGCCGTGTTGATCGAGATCCTGAAGGTCGTCGTGTTGTAGAACCAACCCTGGGCGCCCGACGGTGGATTGCCCGTTCCGAACTTCACGTTCATGGCCTGGGCCGCCGGCGTGGTGAACGGGTTGCCTGGAAAGGCCATGAGGTAGGGACCGTAGGCGCCGGCGGCGTTGATCGCGCCGGACTTGTCCGTGCGTCCGATCAGTCGGTCGATGAAGTTGTTGACGACGCCATCGGCGGCGCCGTTGGCCTTGATGGAGGGCGCCCGGCCGTCGTGATCGATCGTGTAGCGGGCGATCGCCATGCGCAGGTTGCGAAGGTCCTCGGCGACGCGGGCGTTGGTGGCCTCTTCGGCCGCGTCGGAGAACTGAGGAATCACGACCGCCGCGAGAATCCCAAGTATCACGACGACGATCAGCAATTCCACCAGCGTAAAACCGCCGCTTTTTCGGGCAGACATCGAACCACACTCCACCACGGGCCCATGGCGCTATCGGCGGATTCTGTTGGTTCGATTGGGAGTTCCCGTCATCCGGGATCACATCTGCGGACCCGCGCAGCGGCGCGCGGCGCCTTCGGAAACACCGTCACGGTTATCGGCGCCTGCCGTCATGTCGAGGGGATGGGCGGACGTCCGTGTGCAGACTCGGAGCGGCGTTCATCGCGGGATGGATATGGGACAGGAAGGCGCGTTCCCGGCTGGACCAGACACGACTTGGATTCGATGTTTGACGATGAGGAATCCAGGCGACGTTGCGCCCCTTGAGGAGGGTCCATGCGCGATTCTTCATTCCATCGCCGATATTTCGCGGCCATCGCGGCCGGCGCCCTCCTGGGGTTCGCGCAGGCCGCGGCTGACTCGACGTCGACGCCGCTCGTGTTCTGGGGGCCCTATTCGGACAGCACGCCCGAATACTCGACCTGGTCGGGCGCATCCTGGTCGACCGGCGCGGACGCCTTCAATTACGGATGCGACCTGACGTTCATCGCGGGCGCCAGCTGCCCGACACGCGACGAGTCGGGGTTCATGGCCGTCGACTACTGCAACTCGATCAAGGTCTTCGGGCGAAGCGGAACGACCTGGACGTCGCCATACCAGCTCACGACGGGAACCAACGGTCAGAGTACACGCATGTTCGACATCGCCTACGAGACGACGTCGGGCGACGCCCTGCTCGTCTTCTGGGACGGCGACCACAACGACCTCGAATATCGCATCGCGACGAGCTCGTCGCTCTCCGCGGAGTACGATGTTGCTGACTCCGATTCCGCCGACGTCAAATGGGTGAAGCTGGTCTCGAATCCGAGCAGTGATGAGATCATTCTCGTCTGGCTGGACAGCTACAACGATATTTACACCAAAACGTGGAACGGTTCGTCGTGGGGAAGCGCGCTGACGCTGACGACCAACGCGAACACGTCGTCCTATGAGTGCTTCGACGTCGCCTATGAGTCGCTGTCGGGTCGGGCGATCGTCGCGTTCTGTGACGACAATTCTACGAGTCCGCGATATCGCATCTGGAGTGGCGGGAGCTGGGGCGGCGAGAGCGGCATGTCGAGTGTCGGGGCGAATGGCTACTTCCTTCGGCTGGCGCCCGATCCGGCGAGCAACGCGATGCTCTGCGCTGTCCAGGATTCGTCGAATGACCTGAACGTGCAGTCATGGAACGGATCGAGCTGGTCGTCCGCCAGCGAAGTCGAGGACAGTCTCAATCGCAACAACTGCCGGCAGTTCGACGTCGCCTATGAAGGCGGCGGCGGGGAAGCGCTCCTCGTTTACGCCGCCAGCTGGAGCAACAATATCTTCTATCGAACCTGGAACGGTTCGTCGTGGTCCTCCGAGCAGACGGGGACCAACGTCAGTGACGACCAGATTGTCGTGCAGCTGACGACCAGCGCCACGGAGGGGGAGATCTTCGTGCAGGTGTACAACGACTCAAACGACCTGCATGCGCTGATCTGGAATGGATCCTCCTTCTCCTATCACTCGACCCTCGAAACCAACATGGGGGGCTGGAGCTTTGAGCCGTTCGCGACGGTCGCGCCGACAGGCGTCACTGTCACGCCCGCGGACATCCCTTATTTCACGGACTTCGAATCCAGTGTCGGCGCCGAGTGGTCGTCGTCGACGACCTCCTATGACGCCGACTTCACGACGTTTCTGGGGCGGTTCAACGGAACTCCCGTGTCGCTGGCATTGAATACGACGATCGGCGAAACCTATCAGCTTCGCTTCGACGTCTATGCAATCGACTCGTGGAGTCCGAAGTCGTGGGATGACGATATTGACTCCCTGTACATCAGGATTGGCGGCGTCACGATTTTCCATGAATCGTTCAGTCAGCGTCCTGATCAATACCCGCCGACGTACGAGAACCCGCCCGATGTCGTCGGCGACCTGGGATTCGGCTCCCGCTCCGGCATTGACGAAGACGGTATCTATCGAAACGTCACAGTCACGTTCACGGCGACGGATACCGTGACAACGCTCGACTTCACGGACGGCCTGGAGGAAGGCGGAAACTCCGACATCAACGACGAGTCGTGGGGAATCGACAACTTTCACGTCACGACGTCGCGATTTCGCGACGTCTCCGTGGCAAAGGGATTCAACGTTCAGACGACGACGGATCAGGAATACGGATCGGGTATTCACTGGGCGGATTTCGACAACGACGGTGATCTGGATGTCATCCTGGGCGGAAACAGCTCGTCACGGCGCCTGGTGAACTACAACCAGGGGTCGAGTTTCACGGCGAGTACCTTCGGAAGCGGAAGTGAACGTCGCGGCGCCGCGCTGTTCGATATGGACAATGACGGCGATGTCGATTTCTGGTCCGGCAACCATAACAGCTACACGACGGTGGCCTGTTTCGAGAACAACGGGGCCGGCGTTTTCAGTGACGCGGGAAGCCTCGGCTTCTCCAGTCCCAACAACAACGAGGGAGTCGCGGCGGCCGATGTGAATCACGATGGCTGGTGCGACATCGTCCACTTCAGCGAAAACGGCAACTGGATCGGTCAGCACCAGGGGGATCCGGGCAAGTCGTCAGTGAATCTCGTCGCGACGGTGAATCACTCCATCGGGCTGAACGACAGCGGCGACGTCGGCAACGGTGACTACTGCAGCTCGGGTGACGTCAACAACGACGGGTTCCTCGATTTCTTTTATCACTACAACTCCGGCAAGTTGTTCCTTTCGAACGGTTCCCTGAGCTTTTCGGAATCAAACAAGGGGATATCCGTCTATACAGGCAATAGCGACAAGATGGGTTCGGCCTGGGGCGACTACGACAACGACGGCGATCTGGACCTGTTCGTCTCGCGTTACGCCGCCGGGGTCACGGGCTATCTCTGGCGCAATGATGTCACGTGGACGGCGCCGACATCGGGGAGCTTCACGGATCGAACCGCCGCCGCGTACATCAAGGACGACTCGGGCCAGCGCGGCTGCGCGTGGGGCGACTACGACAACGACGGCGACCTGGATCTCTATGTCGTGACGCGCACCGGTGGGAACCGGCTCTATCAGAATCAGAATGACGGGACGTTTCGGCTCGTGCACGAAGGCGCCGACAGTGACGGCGATGGCCACGACGCGGTCTTCGTGGACTACGACAACGACGGCGATCTCGACATCGCCTACACACGGGAAGACACGACGAATGTCCTGCTCGAGAATCGAACAAACGACATGAACTACCTCAAAGTTCGGGTCGTCGGCCTGGGAGGCGGCGGCACCAACGTTCCGGCGGTGGGTGTTCGCGTTGAGCTGTGGAACGCCGCAGGGACGCTACGACTGGGGCGGCGCGATGTCGGCGTCGCGCGTGGATTCGGCGGGACCGAGCCGCTCTGGGCGCACTTCGGTGGTGTCGACGGGGCGACGCAGTACATGGTCAAAGTGTGGTTCCACAGCCGGGACAACAGCGATCCGCAGGAGACGCTCGTCTATCCGAAGAACGCGTCCACGACGATCGGCAAGGTGACGATCGATCAGATGATCACGATCGAGGAAGCCGAACTGCGCCGCCGCATTCTCCGATGGCGCGAGGTGCCGAATCGAATGTAGGCCGCCCATCCAGGGGCTTTCCGCATAAATCGTCCCATAAGCCGCGACAGGAAGTTCCAGGGTTGCCATCCGGTGGTTGTTGAAATAGCACCCTGAGGGTACTATATTCCGCGGTAGAAGCCTCGAGGAGCGATAGATGCTGTCACTGACCCGAAAGACGGATTACGCCCTGATCGCGCTTTGTCACATGGCCGCCCAGCCCAACCGGGTCTGCACGGCCCGGGAGATTGCCGAGCGGCACGGTCTTCCGCAGTCACTTCTGATGAACGTGCTTAAGTCACTTTCGCAGAGCGACTTGGTTGAGTCGACCCGCGGCGCGAAAGGGGGCTATCGGTTGGGCAAGGGACCGACAGAGATTACGTTGTCCGCGATCATTGAGGCGGTCGAAGGACCGGTGAAGTTCGTACAATGTGCGACACACAAAGAGGGGGACGATCCGAGCTGTGACATCATGGAGACGTGTCCGATTCGTCGGCCGGTCCAGGTGATACAGCATCGGCTTGAAGCGTTTCTCGCGGGGATCGTGCTCGCCGATCTGGCGGAGCGAACGTCTTCGGATTCCTGCGTCAATCTTTCGATCTCAGGGAACCCTCAGCCCCCGACGGGTGGAACGGGGCAGCATCAGGCGGCGAATTGATCGGCGATCGAAGGATCGCCGCGAACGCGAATGCGGCGGAGTGTGGTGGACGCACTCGCCGGCGGAAAGAAATGGAGCAACGTTCATGGTGGATTTGAGCGAACTGGCGGCCAGCAAAGTCAAGGAGATCATTCAGGGCCAGGACCTGAATCCGGACGACACGTTTCTGCGCGTGGGCGTCAAGGGCGGCGGCTGCAGCGGCTTCTCCTACACACTCGATCTGACCCAGGAAAAGCAGGAGTCGGATGAGCTGTGGGATCTCCATGGTGTGAAGGTCATCTGCGATCCGAAGAGCTTCATTTATCTCGATGGCGCGTCGGTGGACTACAAGAAGGAGTTCATGCAGGAGGGCTTCACGTTCAGCAATCCGAACGCGACGAGTTCCTGCGGCTGCGGCAGCAGCTTCAGCGCCTGATCGCACGCCTCACACGGCGTCGCTCCGTGACGGGGCGAATCCAGGGGTAACGCGTCCGCGGCGACCAGGTCGCGGACCATTGGGGCGTCGGGGCATCCGGCGCCTGTGGGAGTTAATTCCTAGATCATGAGTTCCGCCTCCAGCGACACAATCGCCCAATGGGCGTCGTCGGAATACAAATACGGATTCGTCACGGATATCGAAGCGGACAGTGCGCCGCCGGGATTGAATGAGGACATCATTCGATTCATCTCCGCCAGGAAGAAGGAGCCGGACTGGCTCCTCGAATGGCGGCTGAAGGCGTATCGCCACTGGCTCACGATGAAGGAGCCGACATGGGCGAACATCTCCTACCCGCCGATCGACTACCAGAAGATCGTGTATTACTCGGCGCCGAAGCGCGACGAGGACAAGCCACAGAGTCTGGACGACATCGATCCGAAGATCCGCGAGACCTACGAGAAGCTCGGCATTCCGCTGAAGGAGCAGGAAGTCCTTGCCGGCGTCGCCAGGGCGCCCGTCGCCGTGGACGCGGTCTTTGACAGCGTGTCCGTCGGGACGACCTTCAAGGACAAGCTGGCCGAGCTGGGGATTATTTTCTGTTCGATGTCCGAGGCCGTCCGCGAGCATCCCGAACTGGTCAGGAAATACCTCGGGAGCGTCGTTCCCTATTCGGACAACTTCTTTGCGACGCTGAATACCGCCGTCTTCACGGACGGTTCGTTTGTGTATATCCCTGAGGGCGTGACCTGTCCGATGGACCTGTCGACCTACTTCCGCATCAACGCGGCGTCGACCGGCCAGTTCGAGCGGACCCTGATCATTGCCGACAAGGGCGCGAGCTGCAGCTACCTCGAAGGCTGCACGGCGCCGATGCGGGACGAAAACCAGTTGCACGCGGCGGTCGTCGAGCTCGTCGCGCTGGATGACGCGTCGATCAAGTATTCGACGATTCAGAACTGGTACCCGGGCGACGAGGACGGCAAGGGCGGCATCTACAACTTCGTGACCAAGCGCGGCAAGTGCGCCGGGCGAAGCTCGCACATCAGCTGGACGCAGGTTGAAACGGGTTCGAGCATCACGTGGAAGTACCCGAGCTGCATTCTCCAGGGCGACAACAGCGTCGGTGAGTTCTATTCGGTTGCCCTGACGGGTCGAAAGCAGCAGGCCGATACGGGCACGAAGATGATCCACATCGGCAAGAACACGAAGAGCTACATCATTTCGAAGGGAATCAGCGCCGCCCGCGGCCAGAACACCTATCGCGGTGGCGTGAAGATCAACAAGGGCGCCGAAAACGCCCGTAACTTCACCCAGTGCGACTCGATGCTGATCGGCGACAAGTGCGGCGCCCATACCTTTCCGTACATCGAAGTGAAGAACAGCACGGCCCACATGGAACACGAGGCCACGACGAGCAAGATCGGCGAAGATCAGCTCTTCTACTGCAACTCCCGCGGCATCCCGACGGAAGACGCCGTCGGCCTGATCGTCAACGGCTTCTGCAAGGAAGTCTTCAACGAACTGCCGATGGAGTTCGCCGTGGAAGCCAGAAAGCTGCTTGAGGTTTCACTGGAGGGAAGCGTCGGCTGATTTGGTGATTTCGTGATTTCGCGATTTGGTGATCGAGGGGAAGGTGATGAGGCTTTCCCATGACACCGGATGAACTGCAGAAGCGAGCGACGAGTTTTTCATTGCGAATCATCAAACTCGCCAGGTCTTTGCCGAATGACATCGTTGGATGGGAGCTGGGAAAGCAGATTCTACGTTCCGGAACGTCTGTATCGTCAAACTACCGTGCGGCCAGGCGAGCCCGGAGTCACAAGGAGTTTGTGGCGAAGCTGGGGATCGTTGCCGAAGAGGCGGACGAAACCGAGCATTGGCTGGGCCTGCTGACAGAGAGTGGAATCGTTAACAGGAACAGAGCCGCAGATCTCATGCGAGAGGCGGATGAACTGACACGGATATTCGCGAGTAGCAAAGCGACTGCAAGGATGGCGATGAAGGGTCAGGACTGATGATCGATCACCAAATCGCCAAATCGCGAAATCACAAAATAGAACGCGAGTGAGATTCGACACATGCTTGAGATCAAAAATCTACACGCCAACATCGACGACCACGAGATTCTCCGGGGGATTGATCTGAAGATCGGCCCCGGCGAAGTTCACTCGATCATGGGGAAGAACGGCTCGGGAAAGAGCACGCTCGCCTCGGTCCTCGCCGGCAATGACAACTACGAAGTCACGCAGGGTGAAATCACCTTCAACGGGAAGGATCTGCTGGAGCTCGCCCCGGAGGAGCGCGCGTGGGAGGGAATCTTCCTGGCGTTCCAGTATCCCGTGGAGATCCCGGGCGTTGCGACGAGTTACTTCCTGAAGGCCGCGCTCAACGCCATGCGCAAGAGCAAGGGCCTGCCCGAGATCGAGGCCGCGGAATTCCTCGACATGGTCAGGGAAAAGGCCGCGATGGTCGCCCTCGACGAAAAGCTGATGACCCGCGCCATTAACGAAGGCTTCTCCGGCGGCGAAAAGAAGCGGAACGAAGTCTTCCAGATGGCCATGATGGAGCCGAAGCTCGCGATTCTCGATGAGACCGACTCCGGTCTCGACATCGACGCCCTCAGGATCGTCGCCGACGGCATCAACAAGCTGCGATCGCCCGAGCGGAGCTTCATCGTTGTGACGCACTACCATCGCATGCTCGAGTACATCGAGCCCGACTTCGTTCACGTTCTCGACAGGGGCCGGATTGTCCGCTCGGGTGGCAAGGCGCTGGCCGTCGAGCTCGAAGCGAAGGGCTACAAGGGGCTGCTGGCGGACGCCGGCGAGACGATCGCGTCGTAACGTCGTTGACACACGGAAGCGAACACGGCGACGCTGACAGCGGCGACGCCCGAAATGGACGAATGCGAATGATGGCTGAATTGCCGACCACCAAGACGAATGACAGCCGCTGGCGCGAACGCTTTGCGGCGCGCGGCGCGGACTGGCTGAAGGATGTTCGCGAGGCCGCGATGAGCCGTTTCGAAGCGATGGGCTTTCCGACGACGCGCGACGAGGAATGGCGCTATACGAACCTGGCGCCGCTGGAGGGGGTTCCGTTTGCGTCGCCCGTGGCGATGAGCGCGAACGACCTGTCCGAAGAAGCGCTGGCGGCGTTCTACTTCGATGGAGACGCCGGCGCCCGCGCCCTCTTCGTCAATGGCGTCTTTCAGGCGGATCGCTCCGATCTCAGCGGGCTGCCGGCGGGCGTGCGCGTGATGTCGCTCGGAAGCGCGATGGACACGCATCGTGAGCTCATCGAGCCGCACCTGGCAAAGCACGCGGACTATCGCGAGAGCGCTGTCTGCGCCCTGAACACGGCCCTGTTTGAAGATGGCGCCCTGGTCCACATCGATCGCGGTGTCGTGACGGACAAGCCGATTCACCTGGTGTTCGTGGCGACGGGTGGCGAGGTCCCGACAGCGGTATTTCCCCGAAATCTCGTCATCGCCGAAGAGAACTCGAAGTCGCGCATTGTCGTGACCTATGCGGGGGTCTGGGCGGGGACGTATCTGACGAACGGCGTGACGGAGATCGTCGCGAAGGAAAACGCCGTTGTCGATCATTACCAGGTCCAGCGCGAATCGCCCGACACGTACCACCTGTCGACGCGGCAGGTGTACCTGGCGCGATCCGGCAACGTCTCGTCGCACACGCTGGCCTTCGGCGGCAGGCTCGTTCGCAACGACATCAACGCGCTGCTCGACGGCGAAGGCGCCAACTGCATGTTCAATGGTCTGAGCGTTCTGCGCGAATCTCAGCATGTGGACAACCATCTGCGCGTCGATCACGCCAAGCCGCACTGCAACAGCTGGGAGTTCTTCAAGGGCATTTACGATGATCACTCCCGCGGTGTGTTCACCGGTCGGATCATCGTTCGGGAAGACGCCCAGAAGACGGACGCGAAGCAGTCGAACATGAACCTGCTGCTGTCGAAGGACGCGATGATCGACACGAAGCCGCAGCTCGAGATCCTCGCCGACGACGTCAAATGCACGCACGGCGCCACTGTCGGTCAGCTCGACGACGAGGCGATCTTCTACCTGCGCTCGCGCGGCGTCAGCGAGGAGGCGGCCCGAAGCCTGTTGATCTACGCCTTTGCGGGCGAGAGCGTCGGCCAGGTGCGCATCGCCTCGCTTCGCGATAAACTGCAGGCGCTGCTGTCGTCACGGCTGGCCTACGGCGAGTCGCTGACGTTCGGTCGGCCGTTTGAATACAGCGACGACTTTGCGGATGTGGTTCGCCACGCCGATCGTCGCCGCGAAACCTGATCGCGCGTCGGGGCGCGACCCGACGACGACGCGACGCCATTCCGCGTCAGAAAGTTGACGACTGGCATGTCTGAATTCGACGTCCAGAGAATCCGCAGCGACTTTCCGATCCTTCGGCGCAGCGTCTATGACGGCAAACGCCTGGTCTTTCTCGATTCGGCGGCCTCCGCCCAGAAGCCGCAGGTCGTGATCGACGCCGTCAGCCGCTACTACGAAACGACGCATTCGAACATCCATCGCGGCGCCCACGCCCTGGCGACCGAGGCGACGGAAGCCTACGAGGACGCCCGCAGAAAGATCGCGCGTTTCATTGGCGCCGCGCTGCCGGAGGAGATTGTCTTCGTGCGCGGCGCGACCGAGGGAATCAACCTCGTTGCCCAGACCTACGGCAAGGCGCGCGTCGAAGAGGGCGACGAGATTCTCATCACGGAGATGGAGCATCACGCCAACATTGTTCCGTGGCAGATGCTCTGCGAAGAGGCGGGCGCGAAGCTCCGAGTTGTGCCCGTCAACGACAAGGGCGAGTTCGTCTGGGACGAATTCGAGCGGCTGCTGGGACCTCGGACGAAACTCGTCGCCATCACGCATGTCTCCAACACGCTCGGCACGATCAATCCCGTTCGCGAGATCATCGAGGCGGCGCATCGTCAGGATGTTCCCGTCCTCGTGGATGGCGCCCAGGCGGCGCCCCACATGCGCGTTGACGTTTCCGTCCTCGACTGCGATTTCTATGTCTTCAGCGGCCACAAAGTGTACGGACCGACGGGGATCGGCGTGCTCTACGGCAAGGAGCATCTCCTGCGCGCCATGCCGCCGTACCAGGGCGGCGGTGCGATGATCCGGACCGTCAGTTTTGACAAGACGACCTTCGAGGATCCGCCGTACAAGTTCGAGGCGGGGACGCCGAATATCGCCGGCGCCATCGGACTCGGCGTCGCGATCGACTATGTCGAACAGATCGGCATTCAGCGGATTGGCGAATACGAGCATGAGCTCGTTCGATATGGCCAGGAGAAGCTCCGCGCCATCGAAGGTCTGCGTCTGATCGGGACCGCCGACGAGCACGCCGGCATCCTGTCGTTTGTTGTCGATGGGATTCACGCGGACGACATCGGTCGCCTGATCGATCGCGAAGGTGTCGCCGTGCGCGTTGGGCATCATTGCACGCAGCCGCTGATGAAGCGATTCGGCGTCACGGCGACAGTCCGCGCCTCGCTCGCGTTCTACAACACGCGGGAAGAGGTCGACGCGCTCGTCGCCGCCGTGCGCAAGGCGATCCATGTGATGACGCGAACCTGCCCGATCGAGCGCGCGGAGGTCCGGCCGTCGACGGAATCGATCGAGGCGACACAGGATCGCATCATCCGGGAATTCGGCCCCATCACGGACTGGGAGGAGCGCTACCAGAAGATCATCGAGCTGGGCCGGCGCCATCCGCACATTCCCGAGGAGTTCAAACAGGATCGCTACATCGTCCGCGGCTGCCAGTCGATGGTCTGGCTCCACGCCAGACTGGAAGACGATGGTCGCGTCACATTTACCGCCGAGAGCAACGCGATGATCGTCAACGGCCTGATCACGCTGCTGCTCCGCGTGTATTCCGGAAGAACGGTCGACGAGATCATCCAGACGCCGCCGCGATTCATCAGCGAGATCGGCCTGAGCACGCACCTGTCCCAGGCCCGCGCCAACGGACTCGCCGCGATGCTGGAGCAGATCAAGAACTACGCGGTTGTCCTAAAGACGGTGGTCGGCGTGAAGTAGGAAAGCTGAAAGACGAAAAGCCGAAAGCTGAAAGTCCAGATCCGATAGTTCCTGAATAGTGACCTGAACTCTGAGATCTGAGATTTGAAATCCGAGATTCGTTACCTGCAGACCTTCGGCATTGAATGTCATTCGAATGACCGCCGAATTCAGATCAGGGGCGATAGACTGCGAACGACTGATGACTGACAATTGAGGACCGACGACCGGCTCCTGAACACCGGCAAGCGACGCACTGACAACCACCATGTCCGCGACCCATCCTCCATCCGATCTCGAAGCGAAAGTCCTCGACACGCTGAAGACCGTCCGCGATCCGGAGATCCCGGTCAATATTGTCGAGTTGGGGCTGATCTATGAACTGAGCGTCAATGACGCGGCGGAAGTCTACATACGCATGACGCTGACGACGCCCAACTGCCCTGTGGCGGGGGATCTGCTGAAGGAAGTCGAAGTCAAGGCGGCCGCCGTCGAGGGGGTCGCGAAGGCGAACGTTGAGCTCGTCTGGGAACCGATCTGGACGAAAGACCGCATGAGCGACACGGCCAGGCTGGCCCTCGACATGATGGGCGGCGACATGCCGGGGCAGAGCAGGAAGGACAAGTTCTTCAAGCTCGGCCGCATCAGGTAGGGCGCCGATCCGTCAATTCTGGCCTGCGCATTCCCGCTCGATATACTCCGAGTATTGGAAGTCACTGGTTCAATCGGAGGATATCTCATGCGCTGGATTCCCATTGTCCTGATCGCGCTTGTTGTCGGTTGCAGGGGACCGCTCGCCGTACCGATGGTCGATCGCCTCGACGAGAAATCCCAGGCGGAAATCGATGAAGTCTGGGGGAACATGCTCACGCCGCCGAACGGACTGGATCGGGAGCTCCTGCTCGATGTCATTCTCTCCCAGCAGCTGCATCAGCACGGCGTCGATTCACTCCGATTCATCAGCGAGAAGCAGGTGGGCGAAGGACTCGTCGTCATGGAGATCCGTTTCGATCGCGAGGACCCGCTCTTTGACGAGTTCAGCGTCAGCTATGTCGATCGTCGTGGTCGAGAGTTGCGTCGTGAGCGATACAGCCGTGAGGACATCGACGAGGAAATCCGACTCCTGACGGAGATGTCCGCCGATGCGTCGGGCGAGGCGGGCCAGACTGACGAGCTGACGGAAGAACAGGCCGCGCGCAGGGCGGAGCGCGAGGAGCGGGCGCGGGTCATGCGGGAGGTGCTGGAACCCCTGACGCGGGATGGCGACGAAGCCGAGATGAAGACGGACAGCGCCGAGACGTCGCCAGTCGAGTAGTCGGCGCCGCACGGCATGATGCTGGCGCGACGGGCGCGTCCAACGAGGTCAGATCCTGACGGATCCGCCGGGGTCGAAGTCCGTGATACTGATGCGTTCGCCGCTCTGCCGGCAGTCATCCGAGGCGGCCCACAGGAACGCCGGCACCCAGTGCTGCGGTGACGCGACGGGCTGGACGTCGTCGCCCATGCGACCGATGTCGATTGAGTTGACGCGGATGTTCGTGTCCTTCAGTTCGCAGGCGAGCAGTTTCGTCAGGCCCTCGACGGCGTGGCAGGCGACGAGGTAGGCGCCGCGTTTGGCCTTCGTATCCCGCGTGAGCGAGCTCGTGACATTGATGATGGCGCCGCTGTTCTGCCGCTTCATCCAGGGCAGGGCCTCCCGGCAGACGAGATAGGGGGCCGTCGCATTGGTGGCGATGACATCCCGCCAGGGATCGGCCGGATAATTCATGACGAATTCGCGGGGTCCCAGGATCGAGGCGGCATTGACGACGACGTCGATCTGCCCGAACCGATGCACGACGCGATGGATCAGCCGAACGACATTTTCCTCGTACCGCAGATCGCAGGGAATGATCGCGGTGTCGTCGATGTGGTTGGCCAGCGCGAGTTCGAGATCCGGCAGATTCGCCATGCGGCGCACGCACAGGGCCAGGCGGGCGCCCGCGTGCAGGAAGGCGTCAACCAGATGGCGCCCCATGGCGCCCGTGGAGCCTGTCAACAGGACCACTTTTCCGGATATGGACGGATACTTCTGACTCACGGCGATTCCCTGTGCGACGGATGGCTGAAGAACACTGGCGATCATGATAACGGCCAGTCCGGGCGCGCACCAAGCGATTGATTCAACGAAAACATCGTGCCCCGAAACCCCGTTTGAGGCCGGCCTGGCCCACACCTATACTGGTCGCCGCATTGATGAGCCGCGAGGTTGGATTGGGCGAGCGATCGCCGCGTGGGGGCGAAGGTGGACATATGCCACATGTGAACATGATGGAGCGGGATCTGGCGGCGCTGGTGGTCGTGGACGTCCAGGACAAGATGCTGGCCGCCATCGGAAGCGATCCCGTGGACGACGTCATCGATCGATGCGTTCAGTTGATTCGCATGGCGCAACTCTTCGAGGCGCCGATCCTGCTGACGGAGCAGTACCCCAGGGGGCTGGGCCACACGTCCGAACGCGTGAAGTCCGTCCTGCCGCCGACATGCCAGGTGTTCGAGAAATCGACGATGAGCTGCTGGCGCGACGAGGCCTTCCGTGAGGCGCTGCAACGGACCAACAGGGAGCACATCATTGTCTGTGGGGTTGAGTCGCACGTCTGCATCCAGCAGACGGTCCTCGACCTGCTGCGAGTGGACTATTCGCCGTTCGTGCCGATCAACGCCGTCGCCTCGCGGTTTGCGTTCGACAAGGCGGCCGCCATCGATCGGATGCGTACGGCGGGCGCCGAGATGACGACGGCGGAGGCCCTCGTCTTCGAACTGGCGGAACGCTGTGACGACGCGAAGTTCAGGGACGTCCTCAAGCTGGTAAAGTGACGGATGATGTGGGACGACGACAGCGATCTGCCGCTTCCGGAAGATCTCGATGACGCCAGCGACGCGCCGGCCATGATGGAGTGCCCGTCGTGCGGGGCGCCTGTCATCGAAGACGCCGAGAAGTGTCCCGCCTGCGGCGACTGGATAACGCCCGTCGAGCCGCGCGGCGCCTTTTCGAAAAAATGGTGGATCGCCGTCGCCGTCCTGATCATGCTGTACGCCATGTTCAGATTCGTGCTGTAAACGCTTGTCGGTCCGGCGCGCGTGAGGTCTAATCACGCCCGTGGATGAATCAGAATCGCTGCGATGGAGCGTGGGCGATGGCCAGGAAGGTCTCGAAAACGAAAGCCGCAATGCGCCCCCGGATGGGCTGGCGCGAATGGGTTTCTCTTCCTGAACTGGGCGTTGAGCGGATCAAGGCGAAAGTCGATACCGGCGCCCGCTCGTCGTCGCTGCACGCCTATGACATCCGCGTCGTCAGGAAGCGCAGCGGATTGTGGATCCGGTTCAAGGTGCATCCGATCCAGCGCAACAACGACAAGGTTGTCGAGGCCATCGCGCGCGTCCTCGACGAACGCACGATTCGATCGTCGAATGGCCACATCTCGAAGCGATACGTCATCGAGACGGACGTCGCCATCGGCGAAACGCGTTGGCCGATCGAGCTGACGCTGACACGTCGGGATGAGATGGGCTTTCGGATGCTGCTGGGGCGCCAGGCGATTCGACGGCGGTTCGTGGTCGATCCCGGTCTCAGCTACCTTGCAGGCAAGCGGCCGGTGAAGCTCAAGCGGAAATCGTCCTCTTCCAGCGCCAGGAAAGGTCGCGACTCATGAAACTCGCCATTCTCTCTCGCAATCCGAAGTGTTACAGCACGGCGCGGCTGCGCGCCGCCGCCGCCGCCCGCGGTCATTCCGTTCGCGTGTTCGACACGCTCAAGTTTTCGATGAGCGTTGAACAGGAGGATCCGGGCCTGAGATACAAAGGCCGCGCGCTGGGGCACTGCGACGCCGTGATTCCCCGCATCGGCGCCTCGATCACGTTCTATGGGACGGCGGTTGTGCGTCAGTTCGAGCAGATCGGCACGTTTACCCTGAATTCGTCGCATTCCATATCGATTTCGCGCGACAAGCTGAGATCGCTCCAGGCGCTGACACGGCACAGCATCGGCATGCCGGCGACGGCGTTCGTCCGGGAGAAAGGTGACGTCCTGGCCGCCATCGAGCAGGTCGGTGGCGTCCCCGTCATCATCAAGCTGCTGGAAGGAACGCAGGGGATCGGCGTGATCCTCGCCGATTCCGTCAGCATTGCCGCCGCCATCATCGAGACACTGCACAGCACGCGGCAGAACGTGCTGATTCAGAAGTTCGTCGCCGAGAGCAAGGGAAAGGACGTTCGCGCATTTGTCGTCGGCGATCGTGTCGTTGCGGCGATGCGGCGCGTGGCTCAGGGGCAGGAATTCCGCAGCAACGTGCATCGCGGCGGACGCGCCGAGAAGATCGACCTGGATCCTGAATACGAAAAGACGGCCGTTCGCGCGGCGCAGATCATGGGCTTGCGCGTCGCGGGCGTCGACATGCTCGAAGGCGCAGATGGTCCGAAGATCATGGAGGTCAACTCCTCGCCGGGGCTCGAAGGCATCGAGACCGCCACGGGGCTCGACATCGCCGGCGAGATCATCGGGCTGATCGAGGACCGTGTGATGTTCCCGGAAGTCGATCTGCGGCAGCGACTCACGCTGAGCGCCGGCTACGGTGTCGTCGAGTTTCCCGTGTCGGCGGATTCGGAGCTTGCCGGCAGGACGATCGTTGATACGGGACTGCGCGATCGCGATGTCGTCGTGCTTCAGATCGATCGGAACGGCGTGATCATCCCGAACCCGAAGTTCACGCGCGAAATCATGGTGGGTGACAAGCTCCTGTGCTTTGGGAAGGCGATTACCCTGCAGAGCCTGGTCCCGCCGCGCACGCCGCAGAAGCGAAAGCGCCGCAAAGTTCGTAAGCTGCCACCCGCCGACGCGGCGCAGTAGTGGGAATGCACAATGACGAAGAAGAAGGTGTTTCGTATCGCCGGGGAGGCCGTCCAGCTGGGCGAGACCCGCGATCTGAAACTCAAGATCAGCGAGCAGTTCACAGGCGATCCCGTTGGGGTGCCGATTCGCGTAATGCGCGGCAGGAAGAGGGGGCCAACGCTCTTTGTGACGGCGACAGTCCACGGCGATGAACTGAACGGCATGGGCGTGATCCACGAGATCATGTACGGCGCGCAACTGGAACTCATCGCCGGAACGCTGATCCTGGTGCCCGTCGTCAACGTCTTCGGCATTGAAACGCAGAATCGATACATGCCCGATCGGCGCGATCTGAATCGCTTCTTTCCCGGTTTCAAGAACGGGAGTCTGACGAGTCGCGTCGCGTTTCTCCTGTTCGAGGAGATCGCGAAGAAGTCGGACTTCGGGATCGAACTGCACTCCGCGGCGCAGCCGCGCACGAACTTTCCGAACATTCGAGGTGATCTGAAGAACGCGGACGTGCGTCGACTCGCATGGGCGTTCGGCTGCGAGCTGATCATCGATGGCAAGGGACCTGATGGCTCATTCCGACGGGAGGCGACGAAGGCCGGCTGCCCGACGATCATCCTGGAAGCGGGCGAGCCGCTGAAGATTGAGCAGGAGGCCGTCGAGGTCGGTGTTCGCGGCGTGAACAATGTCCTGCGCGAACTGGGGATGGTTGCAGGTGATCCGGTCCTGCCGCCGTATCAGGTGCGCATTTCCCGCTCGACCTGGGTCCGCGCCGAGGTCGGCGGCATTCTGCGTTTCCATGTCAAACCGGGCGATCCTGTCGAGCAGGGGCAGCGCATCGCGACGAACGCCAGCGTCTTCGGCGAACGACAGAATATCCTCGAGGCGCCCTGCGACGGCATCGTGCTGGGCATGACGACGCTGCCGATGGTCAAGCCGGGCGAGCCCGTTTGTCACATCGCTGTCCCCTCGCGGTCGCTCAAGTCACTGCGGCTGGCGGCGGCGCGCGTGACGGGCGCCGGTAAGAAGAAGCGCATTCGGGCCGGCGCGCTCGTGCAGAATCTGGCCCGCTCCGAGACGGAGACGATGCCGGGACGCGGCACCTTCGCGAAAGAGCAGCGCAAAGAGAGCTGACGGCGTCTCATCGACCGGACTGTTTCTATTCGTCGACCTTCGATCGAACCAGTTGAGCGTTCGTCGGGGCGCCCGCCGCGATTGTGACGCGCCCGAGCGATTGATAGTCCGCCTTCGGATCGTTCAGCTGAATCTCATAATCACCGGGACACAGCGCGTGATCGATCCGGAAGATTCCGCCTTCATCGGTTGTCGCGTTGGCCGTGGCGCTGATGAGCGGAGAAATCCCAATGACTCGAAGATCCAGCCCGATTGCGGGGGCGCCTTTGTCGTCCAGAAGGGCTCCATGCAGCGTCCCGCCGAGTTTGACGCGCATGTCGCGATAGTACGTCCCGCTGTCGAAGGGAATCTGGAAATCCCACCAGCCGTTGTTGTCTTCCGCGCAGTAGTCGGGATGTTCGATTCGCATGCCGAGCGAGTTTCGCCAGACTTTGGCGCCATCCGCCGCTGTGTGCTGGATCATGCCGCCATGGGGGGCGGGATCGAATCGGTAGACGCCTTTGTCGTTCGTGACGGCGTCGCCGACTTCCCAGCGCGTCGCGAATCCGCCGTAGAGCTTCACGCGGACGCCGGGGACCGGCCGGCCGAGCTCGTCGACGATTCGGCCTTCGAGGATGGCGGACTTTTCCGACTCGGGTTGACGGGGCGCGACGGCGTCCGGCGCCAAGAGGCCCGCGAGGAGTATCGCGCCGCCGGGAAGGAGCATTTTCATCATGGCGTGGCTCCGAAAGGAGATGCGGGATTCGCGGACCCATGCCGCGTTTGATATGAGATGGCCGCCCGATCGGATTTGTGCCGCAAAAAATCGAATTGAGGGCGCCTATCCGTGGGGTGTCGGACTTCTGAGCTGAAATGTAGGGCGCGTTCCACCCGCCAGGCTCTGGATCCAGCCGTCCCCTTACTCACCCACCGCGGTGTTCTTCAGGGTTGTCCACCCCGTCCAATCCGAGGACAACCAGCCCAACGCAAGGTGTCGATGAATGCTGGACCACGGCCAGCGCATGGGGTCGTCGGTCAGGCCTCGCCTTCGAGGCTATGCCTGATTGCCGATGCGGATGCAATAAGTAAGCGCCTTCATGAAACCCAGGAACGGCGCCCCGGTCTCGATCTCGAATTGCATTTCTCGATCGCCCTTCAGGACGACGACGATCGATCCCCTCGTAACCCCCAGCCCTCCCTTGATGACGACGCCCGACGGCAGCCGGAGCGAGCGCATTTCCGACCATGCGGCTGCGAGCACGCTGGCTTCGGACGCCTCAATCACGCGCTGAGTTGTCAGCAGAACCCACGAGGGAGATGACCAATAGCAGGCCAGGGCCGGCCGCTCATCGTCGTCGAGTTGAGAGCGTCGCAACATTTCATCGCGAGTTTCGAGGGGATAGTCTTCGAAGCGCCTGGCGAACTGACCGGAGCGGAATCCTCGGCACAGTACATCCAGGTAGAAGGCGTTGGAGTACTTTCTGGCCACAAAGCGCCCCTCGCGAGACAGATCCAATTCAGATTCGCAGGTGAAATCGCGCTACCCGCTATCGCACGCGGCGGATCACGCCGATCACAACACCCTGGATCTCCACGTTTGTCGAGTAGATCGGCTCGTATTTCGGGTTCGACGGCTGCAGGCGGATGCGGGTCTTCTCGCGGTAGTAGCGCTTCAGCGTGACTTCGCCTTCATCCAGATAGGCGACGACCATCTCGCCGTTGTAGGGCGTCTTGCGATTTTCCACGACGACGTAGTCGCCCTCGTCGATGTGATCGTCGATCATGCTGTCGCCCTTGACCTCCAGCGCGTAGACGCCGTGCGGCGAATCGAACATGGCGTCGAGGTTCAGGACCTCGCGGTTCTCGACGGCCTCGATCGGGGCGCCGGCGGCAATGCGGCCCTCCAGCGGGATGCAGCCCGGTTTTTCATCCGGCAACTCAAGATGATCCGCCAGCAGCAAAGAGCGAGCCTTGTGCTTCTCGCGACGCAGCAGACCCCTTTCTTCGAGCGTCGTGAGATGCTCGAAGACTGTGACCTTGGAGATGCCGAGCTCCTCGGCGATCTCGTCGTAGGTCGGGGAATAACCATGCTTGTGCTGGTAGTCCCGGACGTACGTCAGGATTTCGGTCTGGCGCGGCGTGGCGGGACGCGTCAACTTCGGCTTCCGCGTGCGCGGGCGGCCGGTCTTCGCGCCCGTCGTGGCGCGGGCGCTGGTCTTGCTCTGCTTCGGCGGCATGTTGCGGCTCCTTCCGGTCGGGCCAGGCGCGCCCGTCGAGACCGGCGGGCCCCAGCAGAAGCAGGGGGGCCTCGCCTCGACGGACGGCCTCGGCCGCATCCGTGACCTTGTCGCGCTCGGCGGCGGCAATCGCCGAGGGCGCGGAGACGATGTCATCGGTCCAGGGGACGCGCGTCCACTCGGACCACATCGTTTCGAGGCGGCGGCGAAGACGACCTAAGAACACTCGTATTCGCGCGACGCTGACGGGCGGATACAGCAGACATGGACCATCCATGATCGCCCCGAATTGCGCCGCGCCGGGGCTGAGTTCGGCGGGGGCGGGGGACTCCTGTGATCGAATCGTCCAGGCCTGACGGTATGATCCGCCGGGACCCATTAAACAAAGCGGCAATTCACGAGCTGCGACAGGCATTGCTGACTCACCTTCCACGTTGGGGCCTTCTGTTCCCTCGGCGATCGGGTGATACCGCAGTTCGGCGTTACTGCTTCGTCACCTATGAGGCTATCCTAACAACGGCCGAACGTCAACCCGAACGTTAGGCGAATTCGGGGAATTTTAGGGGCGGCGTTGAGGTCCTCGGATTCTGGCAAGCCCGACCGTTGAGTGGCGACGTTTGCGTAAGGTAGAATCGTTCGTAGCGCGCGAATCAGCGCGCCGCGACAAGAAAGAAGCGCCGGACCCAAAAGGGAGAAATGAAACGCATGCGAGCCCGAATTCTCATTCTCACCCTCGCCATTTTGCTGTCGCCACTTCTGAGCGCCGCCGTCGCCGGTGAGCCGACGCTCAAGGACGTCAAGAAACAGATCGCCGCCAAGCTGAAGAAGATCAAGACGCTTCAACTGTCGATTCGGATCGAAGAGAATCGAAAGTACGAAATGAATGACCTTCAGTACCGGCGGGAAAAGACCACGACTGGCGAACTGATGCTGGAGCGCCGAGATCAGACGTTCGTCAGCCGATATCACTGGAAATCGAGAACGAAGGACTACGAAGGTGACGAGCCGGATCCACACGACAATTCCTTCGAGGCGATTCAGATCACGGACGACTCTCATTCCTATGAATCGTCTCGAAAGCACGATCTGGCTCCGTGGCGGCATACGAAAGGCAAGCGTTCTTTCAGGCTTAATCCGCTCGACCTCAAAAGCCGGTATTCAAAGGACGAGTTTGAGCAGAAGCTGTTACCAGTCGAGGAACTTGAAGGCGCCAAGGCGTGGGTCATCGAGATGATCCCGAAGAAGGAGAAAACGCTCCAGCGCGATCCTGCGAAGACGCGCGTCTGGTTCGATCAGAAAACCGGTGTCGAAATCAAGAACGTCGACTATGACGACACGGGCAAGGTTCAGGAAACTCGGATCTTTCGGGACATCAGGATCAATGAGGAAATCGACCCCGGGCGGTTCAAATTCGAACCTCCTGAGGGCGAGAACGTCGTCGATATGACGGGCTTCTAGCTGGCGCCGGAGTTTTCCGCGCATCGACTTGCCGATCTGTCGAACGGCATTCACAGGCCGCGCGCCCGTGTACGTGTATGAACTGCGGAATGGGCGTGAATTGCCCAGCGTTCGCGGTGATCCGGCCGCCCTATACGATTCAGAAATCCCTTCCTACAATGTGGGTCTGAGCCCCCAACGGCCACCTTCAAACGAGGAATGCAAAGATGTTGTCCAACGACTCGCCCATCGCCCGCCAGGATCCCGAAGTATGGAAGGCCTTCGTCGCCGAAGACGATCGCCAGCGCAATACCCTCGAACTCATCGCCAGTGAAAATCATGTCAGCCCGGCCGTTCTTCAGGCCGCGGGCTCGATCTTCACGAACAAGTACGCCGAGGGCTATCCCGGTCGCCGGTATTACGGCGGCTGCGAGAACATGGACATCGTCGAGACGCTCGCACAGGAGCGCGCCAAGAAGCTCTTCGGTTGCGATCACGCCAACGTCCAGCCCTCCAGCGGCAGCCAGGCGAATCAGGCCGTTCTGCTCGCCGCCCTCCAGCCCGGCTCGCGCTTCGGCGAGGCCGAGCAGCGCGAGAAGAATCCCGATCAGCCCGTGCGCACGCCGGGCGACATGATCCTCTCGCTGCACCTCGATCACGGTGGCCATCTGTCGCACGGCAAGAACGTCAACATCAGCGGCAAGTGGTTCCGCGTCACGCATTACGGCGTCGAGCGGGAGACCGGCCGGATCAACATGGATGAAGTCGCCCGCCTCGCGCGCGACTGCAAGCCGAAGATCATCATCACGGGCGCTTCGGCCTACAGCCGCACCTGGGAGTGGGACAAGTTCGCCGAGATCGCGCAGGAAGTCGGCGCCCTGCTCATGGCCGATATCGCCCACATCGCGGGTCTCGTCGCGACAGGGCTGCACCCGAGCCCTGTCAGTGTCTGCGATTTCGTCACAACGACGACACACAAAACGCTGCGCGGTCCTCGCGGTGGTCTGACGATGTGCAAGGCCGACTGGCAGAAGAAGATCGATTCCGCCGTCTTCCCCGGCATGCAGGGCGGTCCCCTGATGCACATCGTCGCCGCGAAGGCCGTCGCCTTCGGTGAGGCGCTCAAGCCGGAATTCAAGGCCTATCAGCAGCGCGTCATCGAGAATGCCAAGACGCTGGCGGAGTCGCTCATCAGCCGCAAGCTCAACATCGTCTCCGGCGGCACGGACAATCACCTCATGCTGGTCGACCTGCGCGACGGCTTCCCGAATGTCAGCGGCGCCATGGCCGAGGACTGGCTCGGCAAGGCGGGCATCGTCGTCAACAAGAACATGATCCCGTTCGACGAGCGCAAGCCCATGGAGACCAGCGGTCTTCGCCTCGGCACACCGGCCCTGACGACGCGCGGCATGGGCGTCGACGAGATGCGCAAAGTCGCCGACCTGATCGTCCGCGTCCTCGGCGGGGAAGGCGACGCCAAGGTTGCCGACGCCGTGAAGACCGAGGTCCGGGCGATGTGCGATCAGTTCAAGCTGCCGCACGGATGAGTCGTGAGTTATGAGTCTTGAGTGACGAGTGACGAGGGTGGGCTCCGCCCACCAACGCGTCGTAGGGTGGGCCATGCCCACCAGGTTCTCGTAGGGTCCGCTGTGCGGACCATTCCGTTGTGACGGCGGGAGCGTCTGATCTCTTGAATCCCGGCGCCATCGAGCACACGACGCCTGTCTCGCCGCCTGGCGATCGGTCCGCACAGCGGACCCTACAATCGGCGGAGCAACGTCGTTCATTTGCCCATGTAGGCCATCGGCGTCGGAACATCAATAGGGCCAAGCGATGTCGGACTCACATTCCGTCATTCTTCGCGTGAGTCATACCGATCTGTCATGCGACCTCCTTGAGATCGAGACGCTCGTGAGCGTCGGCGCGTTCAGCGGTGTCTGTCGGGGCTACGACGGCGCCGCGCATGTTCGAGACATGACCCGGCAATTCGAGACATGGGCCGAACGGCCGGAAGGCGCCTTCGAGTTTCGCATAGGTGATGCAACGTCGACGGGGCTGGCCCAACTGAGCTTCCGCGTCGTCGGTCAGGCGCGGCATATTCAGTGTCGCATTTCGTTGCGGACCGACTACACTCACTGGGGCAAGGAGCATTGCGACGGATCGGAACTTGCCGTCACGATGCCCGTCGAACTCGCGGGGATCGACCGGTTCATCCGCGATCTGTATGCGCTCGTGGAAGGTCGCGCCGCCGAAGCGATCCTGCCCGGCCGGGTTTGATACGCGGCCATTCAGTAGGGTTCGCTGTGCGGACCATCGCGTCGTGTTGCCGGGAACCTATGATCGTCTGAATCCCGGCGCTCATGGTCACAGGACGTTTATGTCACCTCTTGGCAATCGGTCCGCACAGCGGACCCTACAATTGGCTGGAGAATACAATCGAGATGTTCAGAAGGACCTATCCGGTACTGACCACGATCCTGATGATCTGCCTTCAAAGCGCGTGCAGTCAGTCGACTGACGCGTATATCTGTGAGATTCAGGAATCCGGCGATGGTCGCACGATCGTGTTTTCGTCGCGTCCGGATGACACCGTTTACATCGTTACGGCCGAAGGATTCATGCCGCTCGGCCGCGCTCCCTTCGCGATCAGCGAAAGCGGTCGGTGGATCGTCGCCGTGGACGCTGATCGATCCGGCCCACATCGCACGGTGCTGGTCCGTCGCGATATGACGCGGCATCGCGATGATCGACTGCAGTTTCGAGAGCCCTTCATGAAAGCGCACGTGGTCGAGCTTCGTTGCGATGATCGCTCTGTCTATTGTCAGTTCATCGACCCCGAATACGAGCACGGTATCAGGCTGACGCCGTGGTTGCGAATGACGGTGGGGACAGATCGACCAGGAGCGCTTCACGGCGTAGACGCGACGAAGGTTCCGACGGGGAAGCCCGTCCCATGTATTCAGCGGAAAGATCCTTCGGGGCGAACCATCGATGTCTATGAATCGAGCGCCGGCCTGAAGGTGGTTCGAACGAAATCGCGTTGGGAGCGATCCACCATTGCTCGCGAATTCGAGGGGAACTCGCAGGTCCTGCTGAAGGAGACCGCAGATCGATTCTGGAGTCGCCAGGCGGTGTCGCACGGGTTCGCGTATCCATAGGTTGTGTAGGGCCGCAGCAACCGCGCAATAGGGTCGACTTTGCGAACCGATCGCCCGACATTGCGAATGCCATCGTAGGGTGGAAAGGGCGCCGTCACCATTGTCGCGAGCTCTTCTCGACGTCTCGGCAAATGGTCCGCACAGCGGACCCTACATTCGCGGAACCGCACGTAGCCCGTAGGGTCCGCTGTGCGGACCATTCCGTGGGTGTAGCGCGACGGTTCATCCTACTGACATCCGGCCGCATATCCTGAGCGGACGTTTGGGGCGTCTCGGGAACCGGGCGCCAGACATCGTGGCTGAGACCGGGCGCGCCACGATTCGTCAGAAGGGTCACGCGACGTCACGGCGACTGGTCCGCACAGCGGACCCTACGACTTTGGATCCTACAACTACGACCGCCACGCGACTGGCCGCCGTTCCGCTTTCAGAATTTCCAAAATCGTTGATCCCTTGAATCACGCGCTTCGATCGGTCATAAGAATGCGAGTCCAATTCGTCGTCCCCTTTGGGGAGAGGGCCGCATGCAGACGAACGCCGAACTACCGCGATGCCGGAAGTGCTACTACACGCTCGAAGGCCTGGAATCCGCGCGCTGTCCTGAGTGCGGCGAACCGTTCGATTTTGGCGATCCGACGACCTTCACAGTGCGACCGCCGTTCCTGTTCTGGCGATTCTGGCTGCCGGGGCTGGGGCTCGCCGTCGGGCTCGGCGTTGTCATGCTGGCCCTTCTGCTCTCCGTCGGCAGCACGGGATGGGGGCTGACGATCGCGGCGCCCGTCGTGATCGGTTCCCTGATCGGATACCGTTGCCGCGTCCATGTCGCCATCAATGTGCTGCTCGTCATCTCAGGTCTCGTCGGTGTCGTCATCTCGCTGGTGACGCTGCACATCTCCGGCATGCTGTGCGCCATCGTGTCCTTTCTTGTCCTGCTCGCGCCCACGCTCATCGGGACGCTGCTTGGTGTGGCCCTGCGGAATCGACTCAAGCGAAGCGACTTCCCTCAGCGGCTTTACTTCCCGATGATCCTCTGGCTCCTCATGCCGCTGGGTGTCGCCGCGATCGAGGCGATGATCGGCAAGGACGTCGCGACGGAGGTCGTGCGCACATCGCGCGTATTGCCAGTCGGCGTGGAAGAGGCGTGGGGGCGGCTCGCCTTCTACGAGGACCTGCCCGAGGAGAAACCCTGGCTGCTCCGCTGGGCCGGTCCCGTCCCTGTCCGCACGACTACGTCGAAGGAAGACGGCGGCGTCACGCGCACCTGCATCTACGAGCGCGGTTACCTGCGTAAGCAAGTGACGAGCGTCGAGAAGAATGTCGCCCTGCGATTCCGGGTCATCGATCAGCATGTCGGCGAAGAGCGGGCGGTCCGGATTCTTGATGGGGCGTTTGAGTTTGAAGCGCTGGGCCCGAACGAAACCCGCGTCACGCTGGAAACGCGCTATCAACCGAAGCTGGGGCCAAGGTTCTGCTGGCGATTTTTCGAAAGGCTCGTTAACGGGCAGGTCCACGAACATGTCCTGGCGGGCATGGCGACTGGCGCGCCGGGCTCGTCGACCCTGGCGCGCGCCGTCGCAAGGGCGGCGCCGTGATTCGCGTCGCGATCGACGCGGCGTGGGGCGTGTCCTGTTGCGCGGAATGCGTCCTGTCGATGCCACGTTCCGCCGTTTGGGGGCAGGCGAGGGCCTTTCGCCGGTTCATCACGCTCGATCCGTTTCATCAGCGCGTCGAACTGAGCGATCCCAGACCGCGCGAGGGCGTCGCGTTTCGTCTGATTCATGGCGTCGGTCCATTCCGCCTGACGCGCGTCGGTCGCATCCTGAAATGGCGGGAGGGCTATGGCTACGCGTTCAGCGACCTGTCCACGCGCGGCGTTCAACATGGCTTCCCGCACATATACGAATACGAACTGTCGGACGCCGACAACGGAAGCTGCCGAGTCGCCATCATCGTCCGCGGCCGCTGGACGGCCCGATGGATTCCGCGTCTCGTCGTCCGGGCGTGGCTGTGCGCCGTGATGCGTTCGGCGCGGACCGCGATACGCAACGAACTGCTGAGCGTCCGCGTCGCGGCGTTGAAGAACGCGTCACGCCACGAAGAGTGAACAGAATCGGTTTGCAGCCAGGAAGTGCTGTTGTGCCGCCAGAAGCCGTCGCGACCATTCAGAGCCGCCGTGTCCCCACGGCGAAGTTGTAGGGTCCGCTGTGCGGACCGTATGCCTGACATTGCGCGAGGGCTTGATTCATAGAGTCGCCACTCGATCCATTCGGCGGTTCATTCAACATCCCAACGGACGGTCCGCACAGCGGACCCTACGGATTGCTCGCCGTGATGAGTGCGCCCATCTAGTGTTGCGACGGCGGCGCCGTCGGCGGGGCCGTGGGTGTCGGGGATGTCGGCGGCGACTGGGGCGACGGTTGCGCGATCGGGGGCGCCAGGGCGGCGGGGCGCGCGACGCCTGCCGGCGCGGATCTTCGATACATTTCCGCCGCGTCGCGGAATTCCCGGAACGATTGATCGTCGGGGAACGCCCGGCGCGGGACGACGTAGGCCATCAGTTCGCCAATAAAGAAGAAGATGTGCGAATCCGTCGAACCGATTCGCGGCACACCGGGCCACAGGCGCTGCGTCTGTGAGTATTCCTCCACCACGACGAGACGCTCAGGTCGAATTGTCACGCGCGTCGTCGGATCGGTCTTGCCCTGCACGCCTTGCCGACCCGCCCGAATTGTGCTCCGGCGAATCTGTCTGAAGACGACAAACCAGATCACGACGAAGATGATGAGCCACACAATGGCGGACGCGAACGGCGAGTCACTCGACTGGGCGCCCATGCGGGCGACATACGCGATCGCCAGTACGACGATGATCGGAAGAACCGTCCATCTTATCCAGACGGCAAGCCTGGATTGGCTGGCTACAAATTTCTGAAATGCGGCGATGTCCTCGTCGCTCTGCGTGAACGAGATACTGAGACTGTCGCCATCCCGTTCGTAGGCCATGATCTCGCCTCGCTGTTCCGCGAATCGGGTTTCAGTGGGCCTGACGTCCGGACCGCGATTCGCCTCAGGCCCGTCGGCGCTGAGGCCGCTCCAAAACGCGTGCTCGTGATTTCTCGTTGATGTTCCGGGCGCCGATCCAGATGAGCATCGTATAGAGTTATTCATCGGTTTGCCAACCGGCGCAGGCCCCCCCTTCGTAGGGTCCGCTGTGCGGACCATTCGCCCGACATGGCGCAGACGCCTGCTTCATAACTGGTCGTTCGAATCGGCGAAGACGCCTGATTGATCAATGACGAGCCGCTCGTCACGGCGAGCGATTCACGTGATCTCCCGGCGCGTGGTCCGCACAGCGGACCCTACAGGGCTGACACGGCGTGTTGGCGCCTTCCGTTGCGATGTGGATTTTGTCAGCCATTGGGGTCATAGTTTACACAGAGTTGCGCCCAATGCGTCCCAATTTCCCCGTAGGGTCCGCTGTGCGGACCACTAGCCCGATATGGCGCGAGCGCCTGGATCATAACCCGTCGTTCGAATTGACGAGAACGCCGGTCTCCTCAAAGACGATCCGCCCGGTTCGTCGAGTGATTCACGCGACGTCTCTGCGCCTGGTCCGCACAGCGGACCCTACATTGCTACAATGCGCCTGTCGATAGGGAGGTGTTTATGCGTCTGATCTGTTTCGTTCTCGCCATTGTGGCCCCGCTCATCGCGCCGCCGTCGATCGCCGCCGCCGACGAGAAGCGGCCGAACATCCTGTTCATCTTCAGCGACGATCACGCGCCGCACGCCATTGGCGCGTACGGTGGACCGCTCGCCGCCCTCGATCCGACACCGAACATCGATCGGCTGGCGGCGCAGGGAATGCTGTTCCGCAACAGCTTCTGCACGAACGCCATCTGCGGTCCCAGCCGCGCCGTGATCCTCGCCGGCAAGCACAGCCACATCAATGGCTTTCGGCACAACGGCGACACGTTCAACGGCGATCAGCCAACGTTTCCGAAGATGCTTCGCGCCGCGGGGTACGAGACGGCCGTGATCGGCAAGTGGCATCTGAAGTCGAAGCCCCAAGGATTCGACTTCTGGCGCGTCCTGCCGGATCAGGGCGTCTATTACAACCCGGACTTCGACGCGGCGGACGGTCGATCAACGATCGAGGGCTACTGCACAGACATCATCACGGACCTGAGCGTCGAGTGGCTCGAGAAGGGGCGCGACAAGTCCAAGCCGTTCATGCTGATGTGCCAGCACAAGGCGCCGCATCGAAACTGGATGCCGGCGGCGCGGCACTTCGATCTCTACGAAGACGTCACGATCCCCGAGCCGGCGACACTGTTCGACGAATTCAGGGACAACGCGCTGCCCGCGCGGATCGCGGAGATGTCGCTGGCGAACCACATGGACCTGATGTACGACCTGTTCGTACCCGCGGCGTCGCCGAAGGCGCCGCGCGATGTGCCGGCGTGCGATCCCTCAGGCTGGCGCAACCTGTCGAAAATGACGCCGTCGCAGCGATCGGCGTGGGACGCGGCGTATGGACCCCGAAACGCGGCGTTTGAGAAGCTGGGCCTGACGGGTCGCGACCTCGTGCGATGGAAATACCAGCGCTACATGAAGAACTACCTGCGCTGCATTCGCGCCCTCGATGAGGGTGTCGGCAGGTTGATGACCTACCTCGAAGAATCGGGTCTGGCCGAGAACACGATCGTCATCTATTCATCGGACCAGGGGTTTTATCTGGGCGATCACGGCTGGTTCGACAAGCGATGGATGTATGAGGAGTCGCTGAAGATGCCGCTGATCGTGAAGTGGCCGGGCGTGACGAAGCCGGGAAGCGTTCGGGACGAGCTGGTCCAGAATCTCGACTACGCGTCAACGTTTCTGGAGATGGCCGGTGTAAAGGCGCCCGCGGATCTGCAGGGTAAGTCGCTGGCGCCGCTGCTGCGTGGCGACAAGGCGCCGGGTTGGCGCGACGCCGTCTATTACCACTATTACGAATTCCCCGGCATCCACATGGTCGCCGCCCACTGTGGTGTTCGGACAGATCGATACAAGCTGATGCACTTCTACCAGTTTGATGAATGGGAATTCTACGATCTGCGGAATGATCCCGACGAGCTGAAGAATCTCTATAACGATCAGGCGTATCAATCGCAGATCGCGGACCTGAAGCGCGAGCTGTCGAAGTTGCAGGCGGAGTATCGTGATACGACGGACATGCGACCAAAGCCGAAAGCGTGGCAGGACAAGTATCGCGGCGGGAGTTAGGTCGCATTGCTGTGCGACCCCGGCGTGAGGCGTCGGGAGCGCGCCGTAGCTGGTGTGCAGGGAAGTCAGCACCGCCGTCGCGCTCCCGAGTCGCCATCACGCGTGAATCGAGATCCACGTCAGGGTTCAAACACTTCGCCATAGACCTGGTCCGCGATGGCCAGCGCACATTCCTGGCAGTTGACCTTGAGCGGAAGGGCGTCGTCGTCGTCGCAGACGATCCCGTCGCAGGGCTCGTTGATGCGCTGAATGCAGGCGAGCCGGGCGCTGTTGACGGCCATGGGTTTCTGCCAGCCGGCCAGTCGCATGTCTTCGACCGCGAGCACCTGCTCGAGAATGAACACATCATCGAGCGGGATACCGTTCGTCTGGGCGCAGGCGAGCCGCAGCGCCGGGGTCACGCTCAGTGGATCGATCGGCAGCGGCTGGACCGCGACTGTCGGGCAACTGGCGCCGCTGAGCATGATCAGGAGCGTCAGGCAGAAAAGCGTGTAATAGGTGATCTTCAGCATTCCGAATCCTCATGTCCTGTCGCCACAGGGCGACGTCCCACTGTCAGTCAAATCCAACAGAACCTAAGCGACGATCAATATGCGGAACTCACGCGAACTTCCGTGGAATTGCGGACCTTGTTCGATGTCCGGGCGCCTCCTCGGTCCCGGCCGACGATCGCAAGTTTTTTTGTGCATGGGGCAACCGCGGGTTCGCGATCGGGTAAGTAGATGTGAGCGCCGACGTCGTTGGCGCCGGATCCATCGCCGACGGGCAATCGCCATCGTTGCCGATCGATCTGATCATTGATTTCGCCGTTCAGATTCCTGGGCGTCCGCGGATCAGCGGACATGCGGAGGACCTTCGACGCTGTGTCGTGGGCGCGCCGTCTCATTCCATCGAATGGAGGATTCCTCGTGAAAACACATCGATTGTTCATGCTTGTCGCCCTCGTGAGTTACATGTCCGCTGGCGCCGCCTGGGCGACATGTCCGCCGACAAAGGACGCCAATGAGGAGAAGCTCGCCGCGCGGCGAGCCGCGCTCAGGGAGTCGGCGTCCAGGGCGAGGGACGTTCGTCGTCAGCGGCGCTCCCGCGCGCAGGCCGAGGCGGAAGCGGCCGACGCCGCCCGTGTGGCGTCCGAGGCGGGTCTGAAGACCATCGTGCTCTCGCTGCGTCATTCGGAAGCGATGGAAGTTTCCAATGTGCTCAATCGCCTGATCAAGATGGAAGGAACGGAAGACGCCCCGAAGATCGTCTTTGACACGCGGACGAATTCGATCATCGTTCGCGCCACGGACACCGGCGTCGAGCAGGTCTGTCGCCTCGTCGAGCAACTGGATGTCGCGCCGTCCGAGGTCGAACGACAGATCGCCGAATCCGAAATGCGAACGCGCATGGAGCTGATGATCTACGAAGTCGCGCTTCCGAGAGAGCGGCTGGCGGATGTCAACGCGAAGCTCCTGACGGCGCAGGCGGAGACACCGCAGTCCTTTGAGAGCGCCCTGGGGAAACTCGGCGGTGTCAGCCTCGTGTATCGTTCGGATCAGCTGCTGCACACCGAACGCCGTTCGCAGACGACGCGGATTGGTTCAAACTCGCCCTATGTTCGGGGCGTCAATGTCTCAAAGGACGGAACCAGGTCATCCAGCGTCAGCTACGAGGATCTCGGCTTCATCGTCAAGGCGTCCGGCCACTCCGACTCAGCGACTCAGGGCGACGCGACGGTGGAGATCGAGTTCAAGGGCGTCACAAATTCGAGCATCGCGATCGGCGATGGCGTCATGGCGCCCGTCATGCGAACCTTCAATCAGAATTTCCGTGGCGCCTTCAAGAGTGGCGAGCCGATCGTCCTGTTGCTGATCGACGCGCAGGCGGGCGCCGATCCCGTCGCCTATGTCACGCGCATTCAATTCGATATCGAATCGCTGTAATCGTCGGGTCGGATGACGAGTCAGCGGGGCGGCGCCGGGTTAGATCGGCGCCGCCCTTGTCTTGCGCCGGCGCCTCAACGCTCCTCGTGTCGGAAGCGGACCCACGCGACGTCGCCGTCGTCGCCCATCGCGTCGCGCAGGCGGCGTGAAAGCGACGCCGTGTGATGCTGAATGTGGCGAAGATTCTGAAGCTGATGTTCGAGCTTCGGAAAATCCGCGTGCCAGGGAAACCCCGATTCAGCGGCGCTCAGGTCGAGCGCGTCCAGGGCGGATTCGACAAAGGCGTCGCAGAGCCGCCAGTAGTCGAGGACCTGCGCCTTCGTGTACGGGGACGCCGGGGCGGCCGCGCTGTCCGCCGGCCATGGCAGATCATGATAGTCCGGCCTGTGATGTTCCCATGGCGTGAAGTCGGTGTGTGTCTGATGCAGGTACAGGTGCGTGAAGTAGAGCGTGTGGTAAGCGACCTGCCAGAACGGGACGGCGCCGTCGGCCCGCGTCCACATGTCGTCGGGGCAGAGTTCGATCGTCCGTTTCAGCATGTCCAGCGCGGCGTGGAACTGTCCCTTGAGGGCGCGTCGGATGTCCATCGTCGAATCCTCCGATTGGTTCGCATGGCATTGTGCCGATGAGCCGTCGGCCAGACAAGGCGAGCCGACTCGACACCCTGCAACGGAGGCGGGGCGCTGCTCGATTGCGAACAGCGCCCCGGATTGCGCCGGTGGGCGGGACCGGCGGCCATGGGGGATGTCTTCTGAAACGTCGCGTTCTCAGCGAACGCGCGACGACTAGGGCCCCGTCAGGTCCTGCAGGAACAGGGCGAGATCGATGGCGTTGATGATCCCGTCGCTGTTGTAGTCCGCGGCCTGAACGTTGCAGTTAGGGTACGTCGCGGCGTAGTCCGCCGGGCTCGTCCACGCCAGGGAGAAGCCCTGGATGTCGCGGCCGTTCACCTGCAGATCGCAGTTCATGTCACCCAGGATGTAAGTCACGCAGGCATCGAGGATCCCGTCGCCGTTGGCGTCCAGCGCGGGATCGATCGCGATGTCGATCGCGTCATCCTGGCCATTCCCGTCACAGTCGCCGCCGCTGAGAAATACCTCAATGACTGTCGGATTGAATGAGCACGGCAAGCCCGGATTCACACAACACGTCGGCGGCGCCCCGGCGGGGCCCACGCAGAGATTGAAACCGTTCGGATCGCCTGTGCTGATCTCGAAGCACTGCGAAGACTGCGGCAGGACAGTCGCCTTGAACGTACAGCAGCCGGCGTTGTTCATGCTCGCGACCCATTGCGCGACGATGGCGTCGGCCGGCAGCCCCGCGAGCAGGCCCGGCTCGTTGAGCTGATCGATCGACCAGCCCGAACCCGCGGCGCCATTGACGGACCAGGACCAATCGACGCCCGTCGATGTCCCGACGACGCAGAAGACGCGCTGGCCGCCCGCGACAAGATTGGTCGGATAGACGCACGTTTCGATCGGCAGGAATCCGCCGGCGTCGCCGCCATAGAGCACGGTCTCACAACGCGCCGCGTCGAAGGCGGCGGCGTGGAAGGTCCGGGGCGGCGGAAGTCCCGTTGTCTGTGTCCAGTTCAGCGTCGTTGCGTCGAGTTCCCACGTGTCATCCGTCGGCAGACCTGACGCGTCGGCGCCGCCATGCATGACGACGACATTGCGCGCCGTATCGAAGACGAAGATCGCGTCGGCGCGGGGGGGCGGCCACAGCCCGGGCGGATTGAGCTGCGTCCAGTCGAGACCATCGTAGGACCAGACGTCGGCGTTGGGACCGTTCTGATCGAACCCGCCGAAGAGCAGCACGCGACCGGCGGACGGGTCGTAGGTCATCGCGTTGAACACACGATCTCCCGTGCCGACAACGTTGGGCGTGAAGACGGGCGTCCAGACGGCGCCATTCCATTCCCACGTCTCGAGCATGGCGGGCAGACCGCCATAGACAACGCACACACCACGGTTCGCGTCGAAGGCCATGGCGTGGTTCGATCGCGGTCCCCCCGGCGACGCACCGGGGCCCGAGGCGACAAGCGTCCACGTGGCGCCGTTCCATTCCCAGGTTTCGTCATTCACGCCGAATGCGTCGGCGCCTCCGACGAGGACTGTCACGCCGCGAATCGAATCGAAGGCCATGGCGGCGTCGGCGCGAGGCGACGGGGCCGAAGGCCCGCCGGCGTGGGCGAGCGTCCACGTGGCGCCATCCCATTCGTAGGTTTCGTTGCTGTATCCGTTCGGACCCAGTCCGCCGAAGAGAACCACGCGCTCGCGAACGCTGTCATAGGCCATCGTGTGCGCAACGAGTGGCGGCAGAACCGGATGGACGGAGATCGTCCAGTTGAGATCTGGGGGCGGGCAGGTCGCCATATCGTTGTCGTTGTTGATCGCGGGCAGTGACGCCATCAGACCGCCGTAGCACGTGGAGAGCAGCGTCGTCGACACCGACTGGATGTCGATCGAGTAGGGGATATCGCCGTCAACCTGCGGGTCGTCGAGCCCCATGATCGTCACGATTTGCGGCGTGTTCCACGTCTGGGCGTTGAATGTGAGCTGGCCGGGTATGGCGATCGCCTCGGAGAAGTCGCTGGGATCGATAAAGACAAAGACATCGTCACAGGGTTCCGACGAAAGCGAGATTTCGACATCGAAGGCCGCGCCGTTCTCGTCCGTCGTCAGGGGAAGGGGACTGACGGGATTGACGATCAGCTGCGGTGCGCTCTGCGCCTGGAAGCTCGTGATCGGTCGAATGACGGGCGCCGTGTCGCCGTAGCCGACGGACGTGTAGTTGCGCCACGCGTCGCCGGACACCCAGACGGCGGCCTGCCCGGAGGTTCGCGGTCGCACGCCCATTTCGCTGAGGGTGCAGGCGCCGGCGGGGAATCGAAGACCGATCCAGCGCGTGCCCGTGAGTGTCCAGTTGACGGGTACGATCTGATGAATGGCGCCGCCGGGCGGCAGTGAAAACAGCGTGGTGCCCTGTTCAAAGTCGGGCTTGCCCGTCAGGGGATCAAGCGTGGCGTAGAAGAGTTCACATGGCTGGGCGAACTGGGAACTGGAGCGGGCGCCGACGCAGACGTAGTCGATGTGCGTGGCGCCGGGGAATGTCATGAGTGTCGCGTGTTTGGCGGGCAGATCCTGATTGCCGTTGGCGCAGACGTGGACTGTTGTTGTGGGCGCCTTGCCGTCCTCGTTGAGGAAGATCTGCGATACGGCCATGTCGCAGGGGACGTCGACGTTGCAGGAGGAGCAGGTCGGCGCCTGCGCCGCGAGTCGCGCCGGATCGATGACTCCCACCAGCAGGGCGCCGGCCAGCGCGAGTCGAAGATAGGTGATGTTCCATCTGAAACTGGTTCCCGTTTCTGTCATTGTCAGTCTCCGCGAGGAAACGAACGCCCCTCGGGAAGACGGATGACAGCAAGAATCGTCCATCGACGATGCGCATTTTCTCACTGGCGCATCGTCAGAGTTGGGGGCGAAGACGATGTGACATTGACAGATGTCGATATGCGGTCGAGGGGAAACTGGCGCCAGAGGAGGCGATCGCCATTCAGAGCCTCGCTGTCCCCAGCGTGGCGAGGAAAAGTGAACGCGCCATTCCGAGCCTCGCTGTCCCCAGCGTGGCGAATCATCCGGCGCCCGTGCGTGATACTTCGCCGTGAGGACACGGCGGCTCTGACTGGCGCCGCCGGCGTGGCGCGTGTGTGAGGCGTCGCG
>DAOPJV010000011.1:0-130808 GCA_035399845.1 Phycisphaerae bacterium
CCCATGTCATCGCCGGCGTTGTCATTACCCATGTCGTCGCCGGTGTTGTCGTTCGCGTTGCCGGCGCCTGTATTGTCGTTGCCCATGTCATCGCCGGCGTTGTCGTTGGCGTTGTCATCCTCGGCGGAATTGCCATTGACCGGCAGACCGCCAAAGCCGATGCGGATCTTTGCCCCGTCGATCTTCGCGGCGCCGTAGAGGTCGCTCGTGACAATGACATTGATCGAGACGGGACCATCGCCGAGCATCTTGACGATCTCAGGCCCGAGCGTCGGAGCGCTCGTTCGGGTCACACGCGACGCGCCGTCGGCGCCCCGCTGAATCAGCATCGTTCCAACGGTCTTCCGGATCGGCGCCGAGCGATTGTCACCGCCCGCGATTACCATCTCGATGCCGATGTCGCCGGCCAGGTCGCTGTCCGATGCGTCCGCCTGGAAGGCGACCGCGTCGGACGGCAGTTCAAACTGCACTGTCTGACCGTCCACCGGAACCTCCGACGACACGTCGACGAAGTTGGTTCGCTGCGTGACGGAGTCGGGGGCGACGAACATCGGCGCCTGTGCAAAGTGGGCGTCAAGCACGACGTCACTCCGAATGTCGCCGACACCTGGAAGGGCGCCGAGATTTGCGGATGATTCACATCCCGTGTGCGCCGCAAACGCCGCCATCCAGGCGCCGGCGAGTGCAAGCACGATTTTGTTCGATGTTGTTGATTTCATTTCAGTTGCCTCCGTGTATGAGTTTGTTGTGTTTCAACGAACCGGGCGTCGCCGAACGCGTTCGTCCTGTGGATGGCCCAACTGCATTTGCCGTACCAACGCCAACACATAGAGCGTCCTGAGCCTCTCAACTCCTGCAAATGAAATGAGTTACAAAATTCTCGACACCACCATCGCCGAAACGCCGTCGCGGCGCGCGTGCCTGTGCGGATCGCGCTGACACACGGCCGTGTGTGACGACGCGCGCGATCCTCCGGTATGCGCGGTCAGGACACGATGTCATCCATCAATCGCGATCCGTCCAACGGGCCGTGATTCTGTGTCATCACAAACATCGCGCCTGTGCGATTACACGCAATCCAACACATCGACCCCGTCGACGTCGTAAGTGGCGGCGCGCCCGAGCGCCGCGATTTGCAACGCCGTAACCCTCGACGACATGGCGACAAATCCGGCGAATCGGCTCGCACGGAGGTGTTCGCAGCCCCCATCCACGACAATTGGCACGCGATATGCATCCAATCGCCGGACAAATCGATTTGAACCTGACCCCGGGGCCTCGCGCCCCATCAGCGGAGCGATGAACCATGGCGAGCGGCAAACGACTCTCTTCGATCTCGATCTTCTTTCCCTTTTACAACGAGGAAGCCAACATCCAGCAGGTGGCGCAGGCGGCCCTGCGGATTGCGCCGACGATCGCGGATCGGTTTGAGATCCTCCTCGTCAACGACGGGAGTCGCGACGCGACGGGCGCCATCGCTGATCGGCTGGCCGCGACACACCCGGAAATCCGAGCCCTCCACAACCGGCCCAATCGTGGTTATGGCGGCGCCGTTCGACGCGGACTCGAGGAAGCCCGCATGGACTGGGTGTTCTTCAGTGACGGGGACGGACAGTTTGATCTTGCGGAGTTACCGAAGCTGATCGCCCTTCTGACCGACGCCGACATGGCCGTCGGCTACCGCATCGATCGCGCCGATCCGCTGCCGCGCCGGCTCAACGCGTTCTGCTGGGGCGCGCTCGTTCGGGCGCTCTTCGGTATCCGGGTTCGGGACATCGACTGCGCGTTCAAGCTCATTCCGCGACGACTGATCGATGCAGTCACACTGGAAAGTGACGGCGCCATGATCAGCACGGAACTCCTGGCGAAGGCGACCTACCGGGGGCTTCGTATCCGAGAAGTCGGCGTACATCACTATCCGAGAACCGCCGGCGAACAGACCGGCGCCAATGTCCGGGTCATCATCAAGGCCTTCCGCGAGCTGTTCGCGTTACACGGCAGAATCCGGCGCGACGCGGGATCGACACCCGCTTCGCGGACGGCGGCCCTGCGCGGGTGATTCGCCGGGGATCGCCGTCTCACGTCCGCGAATACGCCGGCGCCGCCGCTTCGCTTTGCGCATTGCCCGCCGGCGTATCGGGATGGCCCATACGAGTGACGCCCGTTTTCGCAAAATCGCCAAATGACGACGCTCCGCCCTCTGCGCGCCGACCGATCCTCGTGATCCTACGGAGCGCGTTCGATGCTCGGTCCGGAATTCCGCCGGTTGCGCGCATCAGGCGTTGGGCGCTATCGGACCCGACGCCCCGCGACGAGACAGACGCGCAGCGATCTTCACACACTCATGACTGAATCCGATCGCGCGTTGAGCCGATGAGGCGGGTGAGATTTGGGGCAGACAGCGTTTACCGGAAAACCATAGGAACCGCCCGTGGCCATTCGAGTTCAGCCAGCACTGATCGCCTGCGATAACTGCCGATTGCCTCTCCCGATTCGCCTTGCGACGCCGGGAGAAGTCGGAACCAGTTGGCAATGCTCAGGCTGTGGCGCGCGGTACTATGGCGTGCTGGATATCGACGCCGCCCAGGAATCGATCAACAACGTGTCCGTCCCGCCCGCGCCGAACCCGCGCGTCATGGTCGGCAGCGAAATCGTCGCGGCATTGCATCGTCGGGCGCCCTGCGCGAAACCGACGGTCGATAGTCGCAAGCACCCGCGGAAGATTTCGACAGACCAGATGATCATCATGGTGGACGGCGCCGAACTGCCGGCCCGCGCCGTGGATGTCTCCATCGGCGGCGTCGGCTGTGTGATTCCCATCGAACTGCATCCGGGCCGCGAAGTGATGCTGCGCTTCTCCGAACTGCCCGGCGCCCCGCAGACGACGGGCGTCATCTGCGCATGCGACAAGTGGGAAAACGGCTATCGGCTCGGCATCTCGTTTACGCGTTAGCCATCGCGCCGGGAAGCTCAATCGAAAACGTGGTTCCCTCGCCCTCTCGGCTTTCCACGTCCAGCGTGCCGCCCTGCTCCTCGACCAGGCATCGACAGACATAGAGTCCGAGACCGACTCCGCCCATGTCGGATCGCGCCTCCCGTCGCTTCGTCGTGAAGAACGGTTCGAAGACGCGAGACAGATTCTCCTGCGAGATGCCCATCCCCGTATCCCGGACGCGGACGCGAACGCGACCGCCCGCGACGACGCCACCTGACAATGTCAGCCGGCCGCCGTGATTGAGCATCGCCTGGCGCGCGTTGATACAGAGGTTGAACAGCACCTGGCGCATCGCCGCCGCGTCGAACCGCGCCGCCAGCCCATCCTCGACGTCGATAACCGCCTCGATGCGATCCTTCTTCCAGTCGCGCCCCATCGCCCCGAGCGCTTCGACAAGAAACGGCTTGATCGGCCCCACGTCGGGCCGCGTTCTCACGTTCGACGCGATCCCCAGAATCCCGTTGCACAACGCCCGCAGCCGGACGGCGCCGTCGTTGGCGCGATCGACCGCCTTCCGCCAGACATCGGGATTGCTCTGGCCGGCCGCGAACTGGCCGTAGGAAATCATGGGCGTGAGCAGGTTGTTGATCTCGTGAGCGACAACGGCTGACATCGTCCCGAGTGAGGCGAGACGCTGAAGTTCACGAACCTGATCGCTGAGCTGTGAAAATTGAGCTTCGAGGTTGAGCAGTTTCTGATCGAGCGTGGCGACACTCCCCGCCTCTCCGTCGCCTCCGCCGACATCCTCCGTGACGTTCGATCGGAAATTATCCATGATGTACTCCTGCGGCTATTGTACCATTTCCCGGGATTCGGGAAGGGCGCTGGACCGGAAAAACGGGGTTTGTCGCATGACGATACACGACCGGCTCAAGGCGTTGATCGACGCGGCCGCGACCATCGGCATCGCAGTCGAGAAAGTCCCGTTGGGCGGCGAAGGCGGCGGGCTCGCCATCCTGGCCGGACGACGACGCCTGTTCGTCGACACGATGGCCGACGACACAACGGCCTATGAAACGACGCTCGCCGCCCTGGCGACGATCCCCGAAATCAACTCACTCCACCTGCCCGCACCCGTCCGCGATGACATCGAGAAATCTCGGCGCGACTGAGCCCAGGTTGCGTCAATCGACGACGGCCACGATCATCGACGCGGCGGGCGCATCACGGCGTCAGCGGACATGCGGCGATTGTCGCCGGGAACAGGGTCAGACGACTGCGCACGCCGTGGTCAGGCCATTACGAGCGGGAAGTGTCATGACGTTGATTATGAGTGTTTCGGGCGTTCGCGGAATTGTCGGCCAGACGATGACTCCGCGACTCGCCGCGGATCTGGGCGCCGCCTTCGGCACTTTCATCGGCGGCGGCAAGGTCGTCATCGGGCGGGATTCCAGACCGAGCGGTCCAATGCTTCAGCACGCCCTGGCGGCGGGTCTGCTCGCGACGGGATGCGACGTCGTCACGCTCGATGTGGTCACGACGCCCGGGGTCGCGCTGATGATCGGCGAACACGGCGCCGCCGGCGGTGTGGTCCTCACGGCCAGCCACAACCCGACGCCGTGGAACGGAATCAAGTTCCTGACTTCCCAGGGATTCGCCCCGCCTCCCGCCGACGCCGAGCGAATCTTCGGCGTCTATCACGCGAGCGACTTCGCCCTGAAAGACGCCCTCGACGTGGGTCGGATTCAGAGCGACGACTCGACGCACAGGAAACATGTTGAACGCGTTCTTCGCATTGTCGACGTCGAAGCCATCCGCGCCCGTCGATTCAAGGTCGTCCTCGACAGCGTCAACGGCGCCGGCGGTCCCGGGGGCCGCCAGCTTCTCGACGCCCTGGGCTGCGACGTCGTCCACCTCAACGCCGAACCGACAGGGCGATTCGCCCACACGCCCGAGCCGACGAAGGAAAATCTGACAGGCCTCTGCGACGCCGTTCGCGAACACGGCGCACAGCTCGGCTTCGCGCAGGATCCCGACGCCGATCGCCTCGCCATCGTCGACAACCTGGGCCGCTACATCGGCGAGGAATTCACCGTCGCCCTCACGGCCCGACATCGACTCGCAACGGCGCCGGGGCCCGTCGCCGTGAATCTCTCAACCTCGCGCATGGTCGACGACATCGCCGCATCAGTCGGCGGCGACGCCCGCGTCGTGCGCACCGCCGTGGGTGAAGCAAACGTCGCCCACGCCATTATGAACGATGGCTGCGTCATGGGCGGCGAAGGCAACGGCGGCGTCATCGATCCACGCGTCGTCTGCGTCCGAGACAGCTTCGCGGGCATGGGACTCGTCCTGGACCTGCTGGCCGCCGAGGGCAAGCCGCTCGACACGATCGTCGATTCCATCCCGCAGTACGTGATGGTCAAAACCAAGTTCGAAATGCCGCGCGATCAGATTGACGCATGGCTCAATCGGGCCCGCGGCATCGCCGACGGCAAGGTCAACGACGCCGACGGTCTCCGGATCGACTGGCCCGAGGGCTGGGTCCATCTGCGACCTTCCAACACCGAACCCATCGCCCGCGTCATCAGCGAGGCGGCGGATGCGGCGACCGCCAACGCCCTCGTGGAGCGAATGACGGCCCTGAGAGGCTAGCCAATGGGGCGCAGGAAGGTCCGGCAAGCCCGAAACGCGCCGGTAATCCCCCGAAAAGGGGACGCCCCCCTGCCCGCCGAAACGTAACATGTTTCCGGAATGCAGTTTGTAACCGGCATGCCCGATGCAGTACCCTATGGGAACTGTGCGTCAGCCGGCGCCCCGCCTCAGGGGATTGGGGGCGAGGCCTTTTGGATGCACGGTCAGGGGAATCAGGGCTCGTCTATCGGCGCCAGGAAGAGAATCTCTGACGTCTCGCCTCTCGCAGCGGACGCTCTCTTCGACTCTGCGCGCCTCTGGGCCACACATTGGGTGCATCATGACCTTCTACGCGCATCGCAAATCGATGGTCCTTCTCGCTGTCGCCGTCATCGTTCCGCTGGCGATGGCGCTCGAGTGCCCGACCGACACGATGATGCCGACGGGCAATGACAACGAGAACACGAATACACCCGCCGGAAATCAGACGCCCGATCTGACGAACGGCACCTGGACGCTGGCGTTCGACGCGACGAATGTCGGCGCGCTCTCATCCGTCTGGGGCTCCGGCCCGAACGATGTCTTCGTCGTCGGCGGTCGCACGACCCAGGGTGAGATCTACCACTTCGACGGATCCACCTGGCGAGCGATGGATGTTCCGAGTGTCGGGCTGCTGGTGTGGGTCTACGGTTTCGGGCCCGACAATGTGTACGCCGTCGGACTCAACGGTGGCGCCGTCCACTATGACGGGAACAAGTGGACCAAACTCACAACAGGAACCAAGGAAGAACTGTGGGGCATCTGGGGCAAGTCGCCGAATGATATGTGGATTGTCGGCGGAACCGTCGGCAGCGGCGATCCGCTGTTGATGCATTTCAACGGCCAGACATTCACGCCGACGCCAGTCCCCGCCAACGATCGCGCCGCCACCTCCATTTTCAAAGTCTGGGGCGTCGGATCAAAGATCTTCGCCGTCGGCGAAAACGGCCTGATCATCGAATACGACGGCGCGTCCTGGAAGCAGGTCCCCGCGGGTCCGAACGCGGATGACGATTTCGTCTCCCTGTGGGGAACGAGCGAATCAAACATCGTCGCTGTCGGCGGCCGCGGCACGGCGCGCGTCGCTCACTTTGACGGAACCAGCTGGACGACGTTCAAGCCGGGCGGCGCCGGACTCAACGCCTCGTTCATGGACGTTCCCGACTTCGCCGTCATCGGCGGTATCGGCGGATTCGTCGGTCGGTTCGAGCCCGGCGCGTCGACGCCGATCAGCGAGGAATCACCCACCAATTTCGATATCCACGCCATCTGGGGCGACGGCTCCGGCCGCTACATCGCCGTCGGTGGAAATTTCGCGCCGCCCTTCCGCGGCGTCGCCCTGATCCGGTTTGTCGGCGATCCCCCCGCCGCGGCAACGCCCCCCGAGGGCGTGTCGACGGAGTGCGCCGCCGACGCCGGCTGCAACGACAACGATCCCTGCACGATCGATCGTTGCGTCAACGGGGAGTGCGTCTTCACGCCGATGAATTGTGACGATGGCGATCCCTGCACCTTCGACACCTGCGAGGACGGTGTCTGCATCCACACACCCATCCCCTGCGACGACAACGATCCCTGCACGGTCGACACGTGCGTCAACGGCGTCTGCGTCTTCACGCCGGTCAATTGCAGCGATAACGATCCCTGCACGATCGACACCTGCGTCAACGGTGTCTGCGTCAACACACCACGCGACTGCGACGACGGAAACCCGTGCACCTTCGACTTCTGCAACAACGGCGTGTGTGTTCATGAGTCGATCTGCGCAACGAATGAGATCTGCGTCAATGGCGTCTGTATGTCGGCGCCCGATTGCTTCGGCGATGGCGAGTGCGACGACGGGAATCCCTGCACGATCGACACCTGTGAGGACGGCCACTGCGTCTTCACACCGATGGTCTGCGATGATGACAGTCCGTGCACGGTGGATACGTGCGAGAACGGCGTCTGCGTCTTCACACCCATCGATTGCGATGATGGCGATCCCTGCACAATCGATACCTGCGGTCTCGTCACGCTGAAAGGCGATTTCAACGACGACTGCGTCAACAGCGTCGATGACGTCACGCTCTTTGCCGACGTTCTGCTCGGAGTCAATACGTCGCCACAGGCGCAGACGCGCGGCGACATGAATGGTGACGGCTCCGCCGATGGTCTCGACATCGGCCTGTTCATCGACGCCGTCATCACGGGCGAAGTGTGTGGCGCCGAAACCTGTATTCACACGCCGATGGTCTGCGATGATGGCGATCCCTGTACGACAGACGCCTGCGTCAACGGGAACTGCGTCTTCACGCCGATTCCGGGCTGCGCCTGCGACTTCGAGTCGGACTGCCCGCTCGGCGAAACCTGCGACAACGGCATGTGCGTCCCGACGTCGGGCCCCGATTTCGAGGTGGGCGTCGGCGGCGGCGCGTTCGGATGCATCACGACGCCCTTCGAACCCTTCCGGAACGGCGGGCTGCTCGAGTTCTGCGAGGGCTTCCAGGGGCTGAGCGACGTGTACCTGACGATCCGGACCACAGGCTACGCCCCCAACGCCGACGTGCGGATCACGCGCAGCCTCAGCTTTGTCAACAGCAGTTGCAGCTCGACGCCGCAGTGCGACATCGGCCTGTATTGCGTCGACAACCTCTGCAGTCCAATCGATCGAACCTCGTCGATCATTGCCTTGAACGACATCGGCGGCGGGATCAACCAGACGACGCAGTACATCTTCCCGATGTTCTTCCCCCCGGATTACCTGGACACGCGCGACGTGATCCTGACGATGACAATCGCCGACGCGAATAACAGTGCAATCACCTCGACACAGGTGTATCATCTGACACTTTCGGCCAGGCGGATCTGTCTGAATGAAGGTGACTGCAGCCCCGGACAGGATTGCGTGAACTTCTACTGCGTTCCGCAATAGTCGAACTGTCCGAATCGCCGTAAACGACACACGCTCGCAAACTGGAGTGAACTATGAAATCCCGATGGATCATTGCATCAACATCGATGGCGCTGGGCTTTGTCTGCCTTGGGCTCAGCTGCCCCGGAACGACGCCGATGCAGACCGGTGACGGCGACATCGCCGAGAACATCTCCGCGCCGCAGGGACAGATCATCCCGACGGCGACGGATGAACAGAAGGCGACGTTCGAGCGCGGCAAGGCTGTGATGGCGAAGCGATTCGATCTCGCCGACGGTCTCGGCCCGGCTTTCAACGTCACATTCTGCGGCGCCTGCCACGAGCGGCCCGTCCCGGGTGGAAGCGCCGCGCTGTATCGCAACTTCTTCCTGGCGGGTCGCCTGACGAATGATGGCGCCTTCATCGCGAGTGAGTCCAACGGCATGGCCGGCGGCGTGCTGCGTCTCTTCAACTACGACGAGAATGAGGACGCCCGCCCCGCCGTTCCGACGACGACGACGATCTTCGCGCAGCGCAACGCCATCCCGATGTTCGGCGTCGGACTGATCGCGGAACTCTCGGACGAGGAGCTGCTCTCCCGGGCCGATCCGGATGACGCCGATGGCGACGGCATCAGCGGCCGGGCCAACTTCGAAATGGGCTTCGTAGGTCGCTTCGGTCGCAAGTCGCAGACGGCGTCCATCGAGGGTTTCATTCGAGGCCCCCTCTTCAACCACCTGGGAATCACCACGGACGCCCTCTCGGACGCACAGCGCGCAGCGCTGCCCGTGGCGAGCGATCGACGCGAGACGACGGTTCGTATCAAGAACCCCGATCCGATTCGCGAAATGAAATCGGGACATCGCATGCAGGTCGCCGTTTCCGACGCCAGCACGATCGACGACGACGACGTCGCCGATCCCGAGATGTCGACGGACGACCTGTTCGATCTCGTCAGCTTCTCGATGTTGCTCGCGGCGCCGGAGATCGAGCCGCTCAGCGAACAGGGCGAACGCGGCCGCCTGCTCTTTCACGAGGCCAACTGTTCGGCCTGCCACGCGCCGCGCGTCACGGGTCCGCGAGGCCCGCTGCCCTGCTACTCCGACTTCCTGCTCCACGACATGGGCGACGATCTCGCCGACGGCATCGTTCAGGGCGTTGCCACAGGCTCGGAATTCCGAACGCAGCCGCTCTGGGGCATCTGCAGCACAGGTCCCTACCTTCACGACGGCCGGGCGCTGACCGTCGAAGAGGCGATTCTGGCTCACGGTGGCGAAGGCCTTGCCGCTCGGGACGCCTTCGCCGGATTCAGCGACGATCAGAAGGCGGACCTCGTCGAGTTCCTCTTCTCGCTCGGCGGCCGATCGCAGCTGTCCACCGGACTCCTGCCGCCGGACGCGGCGGTCCCGGGCGTGGGTGAATACGGCGGTCCCTCGCGCAGCCTCAATGACGCGGAAACGGCCCAGTACGTCCGAGGTCGCGGCATCTTCGACAACGACTTCGGCGACACGGCGGGCGCCGGCGGACTCGAAGGCGCCGACATGGGTCCCCGTTTCAACGGCGACAGCTGCCGGGCGTGTCACTTTGATCCCGTCATCGGCGGCGCCGGACCACGCGATGTGAATGTCATGCGCCACGGCATCGTCGACAACGGGAATAACTTCTCGGCGCCCAGTGAAACGCCGAACACGATTCTCCATAAGGAAATCAAGGTCGGTCATCGTCTGCCGACGGCCGAAAGCGCGGCCAATGTCTTCGAAATGCGACAGACACCGCACGTCTTCGGCCTCGGACTGATCGACGGCATCGCCGAGTCCACGATCATGGACAACGCCGATCCGAACGACATGGACGCCGACGGCATCAGTGGTCGCGTCCACATCCTCGCAAGCGGCAAAGTCGGCCGCCTTGGATGGAAGGCGCAGATCCCGAATGTCGGTGAGTTCGTGGGTGACGCCCTGGCCGCCGAAATCGGCCTGACGGTTCCGACCCAGGCGAATCTGGAATTCGCGATCACAACTGACAACGACGGCGTCGCCGATCCCGAAGTCTCGATGGATCAGGTGAACGACCTGATCTTCTTCATGCGGACGCTCGGACCGCCGCCGCGGCAGCCGATCCCCGCGGGTCAGGAACAGACCGTCGCCAGCGGCGAAACGCTGTTTGAATCTGTCGGCTGCGCGAAGTGCCACAAGCCGGCCCTGGCCGGCGCCAACGGTCTCGTGCCGCTCTTCTCCGATCTGCTGCTGCATGAAATTCTGCCGGCCAGCCAGAAGGGAATCGTCGACACGAACGCGGGGCAGCGCGAGTTCCGCACGGCGCCGCTGTGGGGCCTGAGCCAGACGGCGCCCTACTTCCACAATGGCGCGGCGGACACGATCGATGAGGCGATTCGCATGCACGATGGTGAGGCGCTTCAGATTCGGCAGGCCTACGAGGCGATGTCGCAGTCCGATCGGGACGCCCTGCTGGCGTTCCTGAATACGCTGTAACGACCCGGATCGTACGAATCCGCGATTCGCATCACGTTGCGATCGGAACTGACGGCGACCGCCTCGGTTCCGATCGCAACGCTCTTTTTACTCCTCGCCGTCCGACCCAGTATCAAGACCGGGCTGCTTCGACAGCCACTCGGCGAGCGTCACGGCGTCCTTGCCGTCAAACTGAATGTACCAGTCCGAGCCGTAGATGTTCCTGCACAGCTTGTCGACGAGTTCCGCCCGGGACCTGGAACGCACGAGCAGCCAGATCGCTTCCTTGCGCGCTCCCGCCACCCATTCGCCGACCGGCTGGACTTCCTTGAGCTTGTGTCCGATGAGCCTGGGCTTCAGACCGATCTCGCCTCCGGAATCACGAATCGTATCCAGCACGTGATCGGCGAACGCCGCCATTCGCTTGTCACGCACGACGTCCGTCGCGCCCGTCAGGTTTCGAATCTGCCGAATGTCGTCCGACAGCGCGACGAGTGTCTCCGTCGTGCGCTGCGTTCTCGCAAAGATCAGCGGCAGATTCTCGTTGACGATGCCCGTCGAGCGCTTCAGCTCCGTGCGAACATCGTTGACCATCCACAGCAGAATCGCCGTCGCAATCGTCGCCACGCCCAGACACACCCATCGAAACATCGTCCACCTCCATTGACCGAGCCGGGACGCCTGGACGCCTGGCCGCGCCATTGTGTCTCTGTGTAGACGCGGGACGCCGCCGTCACTCACGCACAAATGCGCGGCGGACCGACGTCGATCTGCTTGTTGCGGTGTTACCCGACGATTGGCGAAAGGTCAGCGCCGCCGCGTCGTTTGGGGCCGCGGCGGGTCAGGATGCGGATCGGAGTTCCTTGTAGAAGATCACGGCGTCGTGAAGCGACACCGCGTCCGGGTCGAGGGCGAATCGCGGAATCGTCCCGACGAAGGTCCAGCCCATGCGACGATAAAGTCGCTCGGCGGCCTCGCCCGCCTTGGCGTCGAGCGTCAGGAGTCGGACACCGGCGTCGAGCGCCGCCAGTTCGATATCGCACATAAGGCGCCGGCCCAGCCCCTGCCGCCTCGCCCGACGGCCCACCATGAGCTTCACGATCTCGGCACGATCCGGCTGGTTCGGCGCCCACGCCGGCTGCATCTGCACGGTCCCCGCAATTCCTTCGTGATCCCGCGCCACCAGGAAGACCGCCCTGTTATGCGCCGACGCGGTCGTCCTTCGCCAATACGCCTCCGCCTCCTCAATCGTCAGCGGCATGACGAAACTCACGACATCGCCCGCCTGGACAGTCTCCACCAGCAGGTGCGCGAGGGCCGTGATATCGGCGTCGCTGGGCGGAATCGCAAGGCGCTCGATGTTGTAGGCGGGTCGTGACACAGTGATCTCCCGATCGGCGGCATTATGCCCGCCCGGGACCGCCAGACGCAATCAATTTGTCACGTCGCAAGCCGTGTCATTCCCCCTTTCCAGCCCTCGGGAGCGGATGCGTCTCCGCCGACGTCCCGTTACACTTCGCCCCCTATGAGTGGTCATGGAAGACAGAAAGCGGCGTCACAGGATGGTGGCGGCAAACGTCGAAGTCGGAGCGCACGCCGCAGTCGCGACGCGGCCGAACAGACGGATCGACGCGGTGTTCTCGTCGCCGGACTCGGTGGCGTCGCCAGCAGGAAGGCGGTCATGCTGCTCACGCTCGCCTCGCTCGGGATGACGATTCTCATCTTCCCGCGCATCAACTTCTGGCCGATCGCCTACGTGTGCCTCGTTCCCTGGCTCCTCTGTGTCTGCCGAGCCGCCTCGAGCAGGTTCCTCTACTTCTTCAGCTACCTCTTCGGCGTCGCCTTCTTCGCCATCAACGTCTACTGGCTTCAGCCCGTCACGCTGCCCGGATACATCGCCTTCTGCCTGTTCTTCGGGATCTTCATGCCGCTGTCGGCCTGGCCGATTCGCCATCTCTACAATCGTCGCGGCGTCTCGGCGGCCATCGCGGCGCCGATCGTCTGGACGGGGATGGAATTTCTGCGATCGAGCGGCCCCCTCGGGTTTCCGATGGTGCTGCTGGCGCACAGTCAGTACAAACTGCAGACTGTGATCCAGATTGCGGATCTCGTCGGCGCCTACGGGGTGACCTTCATGATCGTGGCCGTCAACGGCTGGTTCGTGGATCTCCTGATTCAGCCGATCGTCATGCGTCGCGGCGGACGCGTTCCCCGCATGCCGCTCGGAACCGTTACGACGGCGGCCGTCGTCCTGCTGACACTGATTTACGGCAGCGCGCAGAAGAGCGAACGCCACATGGCGGAAGGACCAAGGATCGCCGTCGTCCAGCACGACATCCTTCAGCAGGTCTTCATGGCGCCGAGTCGCCGCTTCTATGGTCCCGAGACATACGAAGCCCATCGACTGCTGGCGCAACAGGCGGCCGCCCTGAAACCGACGCCCGACCTCATCGTCATGCCGGAGTCGATCATCCCCTTCTGCTACGCGAACGAGGAATTCGAGACCTACGATCGGGACACGCTGGAGTTCATCCGCCAGCGGCGATTTGCCGGCGCCGATTCGGCGCTGATGCCGCGCGTGCAGAAGTTCGCCGCCGAAGTGCGACGCGGATTCCAGGATATCTGCGACCAGGCGGATGTGTCGCTGATCCTCGGCGCGGGCGGCATCGTGTCGTACAAGTCCGCAATCCCACCGCATGTGCGGGCTTACAACTCGTCGTATCTGCTGATTCCCGGGGAAACCAGGCCAAGGGCGACTTACAGCAAACGCCATCTCGTCATGATCAGCGAATACGTCCCGTTTCGCTGGACATGGCCCCGGGCCTACCAATGGATCAATTCGCTCGCCCCCTTCGGCGAAGGCTCCCACTACACGATGACGCCGGGCGAAGCGTTCACGCCGTTCCTGATCGAGTCGCGCGACGGAAAGAAGCTGTATCGCGTCGGCACGCCCATCTGTTATGAAGAGATCATGCCGTACGTGCCGCGAAGCTTCGCCCGCGGCGTCGATCCATCCCCGACGGACAAGAGCATCGATGTCCTGTGCTGCATGAGTAACGACGGCTGGTTTCATCACTCGACGGAACTGGAGGAACATCTCGCGGCGGGCGTCTTCCGCGCGGTCGAGAACCGCGTCGCCATCGCCCGAAGCGTCAACACGGGCGAAAGCGCAATCATCTATCCGAACGGGAAAATCCACACACGCGTCCGCCTCAGCGACGATCAGATCAAAGGGCTCGACACGATCGAATCCGAGCTGAGGAAGCTCCTGCTCATGTCGGACGACCTTGAGAAGTCTCTCCCGGACAATGGGCGATTCAGGACGGCAAGAGACACATTCACGAAACTTGTCGAATCCCGGCTGTTGCCGGCGTACATCGCGATCGGTCCGGAGTACTACATCTACGCCGATCGCATCCTTTCCATGAAAGGCGCCATCTCCAATAAGGCGCCGACCATCGCGAAAACGGCGATCGACAACCTTCGGGATCAGCTGAAAGAGGACATCGAGACCGTTGAACGCTGGCGGAATCGCCCCACGACGGCGCCAGGCGTCGTCGCCGCCCGAATCCGCATCGATCCGCGAATGACGCTGTATACGCGATGGGGAGACTGGTTTGCCGCAATCATGCTTGTTGCGAGCGGACTGGGCGTGCTAGACTGGTTGCGATATCGCGTGGTCCGACGACGACAATCGTCCCCTGCCAGGGAGGGCAGTTCCGATGCGAAAACCTGACAATCGCTCGCCGCAGTTCATCGCCGCCGCCGTGATCGGCTGGACGCTGCTGACACAGGCCGGCTGCGTTCAGAACACCGGCGTGAGCGTTCTGACGAGGGACGAACAGGCCGGCTTCCGAGGCGACTGTCTCCGATTCATGGAGGACTGCGCCTTCAGTCACGAACCCTCGCTTCGCATGCAGGCGATCGAGGCCTTCGCGCAGGTGGCGCCGAAGGAAGGCGTGCAGCGAAAGGCGATTCCGCTCAATATCGAGAATAAATACTCGGGCATCGTCTTTGCCAGCCTCATGGCGACGGGTGAAATGGAGGCGTCGCAGTTCGAACAGCTCGTCCGAACCCGCGCCGAATCCCAGGACAAGAACGTTCGAATTGCCGCCATCTTCGCGCTGTACCGACTTGGCGATCGCTCCCGCATCAACGAACTCGGCCAGTTCCTTCTCGCCGATCCGGATGATACCGTCCGGGCCAACGCGGCCCTCGCCGTCGGTCGCATGCGCGATCCGCGCATGATCAAGGTCCTTCGCGAGGCCCTTCGCAACGAGAAGAAGGAATCGCCGCGGATGCAGATCCTCGAGGCGCTTGCGATCCTCGGCGATGAGAAAGCCATCGAGCGACTGATGTTCGTCGGTCGCAGCGCGATCCCGCAGGACGCCGCCATCGCCCTGATGATGCTGGCGAACGCCCGCAGTCGCGACGCCGAAGAACTGTTCTGGGTCCGCCTTCGGGACTCCAGGATCCCCGAAGTGCGCATCCTCGCGATTCGAGGTCTCGCCGGTCTCGGAAAGCGGGATGTGCTCCCGCTCGCCATTGAATATCTGAGTTTCAATGATCCCGATCGCCACATCCCCCACGATCCGCCGGAGCAGCAGATCAAGCGGATTCGCGGCATCGCGGCCCTGGCTTTGGAGGAACTCGGCGTTCCCGAAGGCCTTGAACCGCTTCGCAGGGCGTTCTTCGCCTCGGGCCAGCCGGACTACGTCAGGCTGGCCATCGCGCGGGCCGCCGTGCGAACGATCGACCAGACGCCTCGCCGATAGCGGGGCCATCGAGAACCATGCGCTGGATTCCGTTCATCATCCTTCTTTATGTCGGCGCCGTCGTTCAGACGACTATTGCGCCCGTCGTCGAGATCCGCACGATCCGGCCCGACCTCCTCATGATCCTCGCCGTCTATTACGCCCTGCACGCGCAGCGCTACGACGCCCTCCTCGCCTGCTGGTGCGTCGGCTTTCTGATTGACCTGACGTCGATCGGCTACGCCTCGCATTCCAATGTCGGCATCCACGCCGTCGCGATGGGACTGGCCGGCATTCTCATCGTCGGCCTGCGCGACTACACGATTCAGGACAGCCCGTTCACACAGATGATCTACTGCTTCCTGATGAAGCTGTTTGTCACGAGTGTCATGGTCCTGCACATGGCGTATATCCTCGATGTCGAAGGCGTGACGTTTCGCTTTCTCGCCATCGGCTTCTGGGAGGCGGTCTATACCGGCCTGCTTGCGCCCTACGCCTTCTGGGCCCTCAGGCGTATGCGGGCCGCGCTCGGACTTGGACCAACCCATCGCCTTCGAATGGGGTGATTTGAAGCGCGGCGAATTCCCACGCCCCTGTGTCGCTTTCAAAAATCACAATTCCGGACCGCTCCACACAAGGCCGTCGTGCGTATAGAGTGGGAATGTTCCGCGCCTTGTCGGCGCAGCGTACGTAAGACTGCGGCGTTCGCGCCGCGGCGAGGCGTCCCGAAGGCCGGGACGTCTGGGAAGCGCACACCGGGGATTTCGGCGCCAGATGTTTGAACGTCGCCTGCGAGTGGTCCTGACGATACCTGTCCTCTGCGGACTCGTGATGCTCGCGCGCCTCTACCGGCTGCAGATCGTCGAACGGGATGACTATCGCGACAGCGCCGCCGCCGCCCTCATCGCGCCGAGGCGATACCTGCCTCCCCTGCGCGGCGCCATTCTGGATCGCTACGGCCAGGTCCTCGTTTCCGACGAACCCGCCTACGACCTGACGGTCGACTACGGCGCTCTCGAAGCGAACGACGACTTTGTCGAGGACTACGCCCTGGAAATCCGCCGCACCGAGCCCGACTGGCGCGACGCCGAACCCCAGGCGCTGCGTGTCGAGGCCACGGATCGGCTGGACGCCTTCTACGATCGACTTGCCGAACTGTCGGAGACACCCGTCGACGACCTGCTGGTCCGACGCGACCAGATCGTGGCGTCGGTCCAGAACCTTCGCGAGTACATCTGGCGCCATCGACCCGAGAACGAACGGAAGACGTTCGACGAATTCCGAATCCGCGAACAGAACATGCAGCACGCCCTCATGCGCGATGTCGCCCCCGGCGCCCGCGCGCGAATCGAGATGGCCCTGCGCGATCTTCCCTTTGTCCGTATCGAACCCTCCGTGCGCCGCGTCTGGCATGATCGCGCCCAGGCCTTCTGCCATCTCCTGGGACGGATCGGGCAGGTCTCCTCCGAGCGAATCGAGACCGACCCGCGCATCGACGACAGCCTCGCCCACTATCGCGCCGGCGACCTGGCCGGCGTATCCGGGGCCGAGCTGCTTGCCGAGGAATCACTCCGCGGGGTCCGCGGCTTCGAGGAACGCGATCTCGATATGCGAGTCGTCGAACACGTTGATCCCATCGACGGCAATGATGTCCGACTCACGATCGACCTCGAACTGCAGCAGCAGATCGCCGGCATCCTGATGGACGCCGTGACCGAGGATCCCAATCGAACCGGCGCCAGCTGCGTCGTGATCGATACGGCCACGCGCGAAGTCCTCGCCATGGTCAGCGTCCCGACCTACAGTCTCGACACCTTCCGCGACCACTACGCCGAACTCCGCGACGATACCCGATTTCGCCCCCTGCTTTTCCGCGCCGTCGCGGAGGAATACCAGCCCGGCTCCATCATGAAGCCGGTCTCCCTGCTCGCCGGCTTTCGCTACGGTCTCGTCGATCCCTCCGCCACGACGTTCTGCGACGGCAGCTACAAGGACGATTCCAGGCACTGGCACTGCTGGACCTATTGGCGCCATCTGCCGGGTCACGGCGCCGTCAACGCGGAACAGGCGATCCAGCACAGCTGCAACATCTACTTCTACAGCCTGGGCGAACGCGTCAACGCGCATCGACTCACAAGCTTCTACTCGGATTTCGTGCTCGGACCGCCGCAATCAGCAACGGATCATCGCGGCACGGGACTGATCGAAGAGCGCAACGGCATCATCCCCACGCAGGAGTGGATCTTCGAACGTCGCGGACGCGGCTATCGCATCGCCGACGGCCGCAACTACGCCATCGGCCAGGGCGAACTCCAGATCACGCCGCTGCAGGCCGCAAACATGTACGCGACGCTGGCGACCGGCCGATTCCAGGAGCCGACCATTGTTGCGAACGATGCGCGCGAACGCCTCGCCCGGGAAATCCCCGGACTGCGGACTTCGTCCATCAACACGGCCCGCCGCGGTCTGTTTCGATGTGTCAACGAAGAAGGCGGCACGGCCGAGCGCACGGCCAAGATGGACAACATCGTCGTCTGCGGAAAAACGGGCAGCGCCCAGTGCGTGTCCCGCGCCATTCGTTCCGCCTACACGTTTGATGTCGGCGGCGGCGAACAGCGGACCATCACGGCGCCGACGATTGAGGCCGCCCGCGCGGCCCTGCCGGGCGGCGTCGACGCCACGCTCGTCAGGCGCAAGATCATCGAACGCTGGCCGCCGCCCCGCGAGAAGGAGAAGACGCCGCCCCCACACGCCTGGTTCGCCGCCTACGCCCCCTACAAGAAACCTCGCGTTTCCCTTGCCCTCGTGATCGAACACGGCGGCAGCGGTGGACAGGTCGCGGCGCCTGTCGGGCGCAAGGTCATCCAGGCGATTCTCGACAGCCCGCACAACTACTTCGGCATGGAAACCCGCCCCTCCCTCGTCAGCGCCGATGCGGAGGATCCGGCCTGATGCGCGAGTGGATGCGCGCTATCCCGCCGCTTGGCTGGCCCGTCCTCCTTGCGGCCCTGACCCTGACTCTGCTGGGGCTGCTCGGCATCTACTCGGCTGAAGCCGGCCTGGAGGGACCGCCGCGCGTCACGATGCGCCAGTTCATGTTCCTCTCGATCGGTCTCGGCGGATTCTTCGCCGTGCAGGTCATCGGCTATCGGGAACTGGGACGCTGGTCCTACATTCTCTTCTTCGTGACACTGGCCGCCCTCGGCGCCCTTCTCGTCGCTCGATATGTGCCCATGTCCCCGGTCATCGTCGCCCGTCGAAACGCCTATCGCTGGATCACGATCGGTCCCATGACGTTTCAGGTGTCGGAATACGCCAAAGTCTCCTTCATCCTGGCGCTGGCGTACTACCTGCGCTATCGAACGAATTACCGTTCCATCGGCGGACTGCTGATGCCGTTCATCCTGACCCTCGTTCCCCTGGGCATGATCCTGAAGGAGCCGGACCTCGGCACGAGCCTCCTGCTGCTGCCGACGCTGTTCGTCATGCTCTACGTGGCCGGCGCCAAGAATCGACACCTGATCGTCATCCTCACGCTCGGCGCCATCGCCGTGCCCGTGTTCTACTTCTCGCCGCTGATGAACCCCTACCAGCGACAACGCATCCAGTCCCTGTTCCATCAGGATCAGACCGACACGAACTGGCGGCTGAACGCGGGCTACCAGCTGAACCAGTCGAAGATCGCCATCGGCAGTGGCGGCGTCGCGGGACAGGGCTTTCAGCAAAGCGCCTTCTTCCGCCACAACCTCCTGCCGGAAGAGCACAACGACTTCATCTTTGCCGTCGTCGCCCATCAATGGGGATTCCTCGGCGCCCTCTTTGTCGTGACCCTCTATCTCGCCATCATTGCGACGGGCCTGACCATCGCGTCAGCGACAAACGACCCCCTCGGCCGGCTTCTGGCCGTCGGTGTCTGCGCCGTCATCTGTTCGCAGACCATCATCAACATCGGGATGACCATCGGTCTCATGCCGATCACGGGCATGTCCCTGCCGTTCGTCAGCGCCGGTGGCAGCGGCCTGATCTCCAACTACCTCGCGCTGGGCCTTCTCGTCAGTGTCGCCCGACGCCGGCCCGTGGACATGGCGCCCAAACCCTTCGAATTTGACGACGCGTAGCCCCACCGGTGCGCCTCGCCGCCTCGAATCCGCCGGAACGCCATCCTCCCCCCGCCCGCCACACAGAAAATCACAGGCGAATTCCGTGAGAGTACACAGTCAGCGACAGAACGTTGTCCGATCCGGCGGGCTGGCTGCGGAATCAGAATGCGAGAAATCTCGGCGCCCGCGGGGACACTGCGCCCACGGAGCCAGGGCTGCAATCCCCGGTGAAAGCCCTATAATCTCGATTTGTTCGGGGCAGAATCCCGATAAAGATCAAAGGAATGGCCGGCTTCCGGGGGGATGCCATCCGGCGTCGGCGGCTAACAACTCAGTGTTTTTCCAATGGATTGGAAAGGATGACCATGACGGATCGCCGGTTAAGAACCACCATCGCCACCGCCCTCGGCTGCCTTCTGGCGGCCAGCTCGTCCGCGTTCGCGGCGCGTGAATTCAACTTCGTACGACTCAACGGCGGCGTCAACTGGACGCCGTCCGTGGGCGATCCGACGATCGCCGAAGGCGGCACCACAGTCATGGTCGCCAACGGCGACATGATCTCCGTCGTCGTCAATCTCGACCTGACGGAAGAATCCGAATGGGGCGCGACCTTCTGGGATATTCCGCTCACACCGCTCGATGACTGCGTCGACATCATCAACGACTTCGAAACAGGCACGGGGCTCTCGGACAACTTCACGTTCACAGTCACGGGCCTCAACCCGGGCATGTACGACCTGAACATCACCGCCTTCCGGGACATCGGTGGCAATCCCTGCTCCGGCGCCTTCAACACGATCACGATCCCGAACGCGATCATGGTCTGCTCCGACGCCGACGGCGACCTGATCTGCGACAGTGAAGACGACTGCCCCAACGACGCGAACAATGACATCGACAACGACAGCGTCTGCGGCGACGTCGATAACTGCCCCAACACGCCCAACATGGACCAGGCGAACAACGACAACGACACATTGGGCGACGCCTGCGATCCCGACGACGACAACGACATGGTCGACGACGGCGCGGACAACTGCCCGACCGTCAATAACCCCGGCCAGGAAAACAACGACAACGACGCCCTCGGCGACGCCTGCGATGACGACGACGATAACGACGGCGTCGATGACGACATGGACAACTGTCCCTTCACGCAGAACGCCGACCAGGCCAACAACGACAACGACGACGAAGGCGACGCCTGCGACGATGACGACGACAACGACGGCGTCAACGACGACGTGGACAACTGTCAGTTCGTCGCCAACAACGATCAGGCCAACAACGACAATGACGAGTTCGGCGACGTCTGCGACGACGACGACGACAACGACGGCGTCGATGACGACATGGACAACTGCCAGTTCGTCGCCAACAACGACCAGGTCAACAACGACAACGACGACGAAGGCGACGCCTGCGACGATGATGATGACAACGACGGCGTCGATGACAACGTGGACAACTGTCCGTTCACGATGAACCAGGATCAGAGCAACATCGACAACGATGCGTTCGGCGACGCCTGCGATGACGATCGCGACGGCGACGGTGTCGACAACGACATGGACAACTGCCCCGACACGCCCAACGCCGACCAGGCCGACCAGAACAATGATGATGAGGGCGACGCCTGTGACGACGATCGCGACGGCGACAGTGTCCCCAACGACATGGACAACTGCCCCGACACGCCGAACCTCGACCAGGCCAACCTCGACAACGACGACTTCGGCGACGCCTGTGACGACGATGTCGATGGCGACGGTGTCGACAACGGCGAGGACAACTGCCTGACGACCCCCAACGCCGACCAGGCGGACAGCGACATGGATGGCGCCGGCGACGCCTGCGACGGCTGCGCCAACGATCCCAACGACGACGTCGACAACGACAACGTCTGCGGCGACGTTGACAACTGCCCGAACATCGCGAACCCCAACCAGGCCAACCTGGACAACGACGAATTCGGCGACGTCTGCGACGACGACGACGATGGCGACGGTGTCGACGACGTCGAGGACAACTGCCCGACGATCGCCAACGCCGATCAGGCCAACCAGGACAACGACGATTTCGGCGACGTCTGTGACGACGATCGCGACGGTGACGGCGTCGGCAACGGCTCCGACAACTGCCCCGACACACCGAACGCCGATCAGGCGAACCAGGACAACGACGCCTTCGGCGATGTCTGTGACAACGATCGCGACGGCGACGGCGTCAACAACGGCGTCGACAACTGTCCCGACACGCCCAACGCCGATCAGCGCGACACGAACAACGACGGCCAGGGGGACGCCTGCGACGACGACGACGACGGTGACGGCGTGGACGACAAGGAAGACAACTGCCCGCTCGTCGCCAACGCCGACCAGGCCAACCAGGACAACGACGAATTCGGCGATGTCTGTGACGACGATCGCGACGGTGACGGCACGCCCAACGGCGACGACAACTGCCCGAATACGGCCAACGGCAATCAGGCGGACAATGACAACGATGGCGCCGGCAACGTCTGTGACCCGTGTCCGAACGACGCCAACGACGACGCGGATCGCGACCTGCTCTGCGCCGATGTCGATGACTGCCCGAACGATGCGGCCAACGACGCCGATGGTGACGGCGTCTGCGGTGATGTGGACAACTGCCCCAACGCCTTCAATCCGAACCAGGAAGACGCGGACAACAACGGTCAGGGCGACGCCTGTGACTCGCAGCTCGACTTTGTCGCGTGCCCCGAGAACACGCAGCTCGCGGCCAGCGACGCGTCCGGCCTTGTTGTGGACTTCAACCTGCCCGACACGATCAACGGCGTCGGCGGCGTCAGCATCTCGGCCGACCCGCAGCCGGGCAGCCTCTTCCCGATCGGCGTAACGACGGTCACGATCACGGCGACCGACGACCTGAACAAGACGATCACGTGCACGTTCGACATCACGATCACGGACGGCACGGGCAGCCCGAATCCGAACCCGGACAACACCAATGACAACGGCGGTCCGGCGCCGCAGGTCACGCCCGGAAGCTGCGTACCGATCTTCTTCCTGTTCCAGACGCTCTTCGGCATCCCGCTCTGCGGACCGTGCGTCATCGTCTCGTCGATTGCGACAATGGCCGGCATCGCCGCCATGAAGCGCCGCAACCGACGCCGACGCGCGAACCGACGCTGAGTCGCATCGCGTCACACCAACCATCCCAGGGGCGGGGCCATCAGGCTCCGCCCTTTTTCATGCGCCCACGTCCCGTCGCCCAAGACCGACCTGCGCCCGCCAGGAAGCAGGCCGGCAGCGCCGTCAAGACTGGCGACGCAACCACACATCGCGCCACGCCGAACTCACTATTTCCAGAACCGACGCCGCCTTACCGACGGCCTGCAGGCGAACGCCCCGCGGCCAACGCAACGCACGCGCCAGACTCGCCACGATGGCTCAGGCCCCGCGTCATCCCTGCGCAATCCCCCCACGCGGCATGACCGACGACGCCGGTCTGCTCCGTGGCCGTCGCAGTTCGGTCCGCGCCGCGACCCCGGATTCACGCGTTCCGACCACACCGCGCCCGCACGACAGCGGGCTCGCGACCCCGATCAGGACACGCCATCGCCGGCCCCGCCCAAAATAATCAAAGAATCAATTGATTATTATATTTCGCCGCCTAGGATCCCCGGAATCAGAAACCCGACATCGATCCCGGAAAGGCGATCCACCCCATGCAGGCCCCAGCCACCGACCTCCGACCCGCTCAGGACTCAACGACGCGGTCCTTCATCGCCGCTAACCTGCTGCTCCCGCTCCGACTCATCGTCGGCTGGACTTACTTCTCCGCCTTCTGGCGACGCGTCATTCTGGAAAACAAACTCGGGATGGACGACCCCGGCTATGTCGGCGAGAAGTTCAATCACTTTCTCCCCAACGCCCTCGTGATCAAGCCTGTGATTGAGTTCTTCGTGACACACCCGCAGCTGTTGTGGTGGAAGCTGCTTCTCTTCACGATCATCGAAGGTGTCGTCGGTCTCGCCCTGATGACCGGCCTGATGACCCGCCTGATGGGGCTCGCTACGAGCGCCCTGGCCCTCGGAATCCTCCTCGGCGCCGGCTGGCTGGGCACGACATGCCTCGACGAGTGGCAGATCGGCGTTCTCGGCGTCGGCGCAGGTCTGGCGTTCGCATTTGCGGGCGGCGGCGACTACTCGCTGGATTCTCGCTGGCGCCAGACGATGTCAAAGCGGCTGCCGACATGGGCCCGCTGGAGCGCGAGTATTGAAGCGCCGATGTTCTTTCGACGACGCGGCGTCATTGTCAGTGGCGCCGTCGCATGCCTTGGACTCACGCTGCTCACGAATCAGCTCTTTCACAACGGTGTCTGGGGAAAACTGCACAACCGATCCGTGCGACCCGTTGTCGAAGTCTCAAACGCCCGCGTGTCGAATGGAATTCTCTCCCTGCGGCTCTATCGCGTGGAGGGGGCCGACGTGTATGGTTCCTTCGCGATCGGACTACGCGTCGTTGACGAGCGGAACAATGTCGTCGCCGAATGGTCGGCGAACGATCTCGCCCAGTTGCCGCCGGAGTCGATCGCCAATCAGTTTGTCGCCAGAGTCAAACCCGGCGCCCACAGCCTCGTGATCCCACTGGGCGCAAAGGCGACGCTGTCGCTGCGACACGACAGGCTAAACGACCTGCCGCCGGGGCGCTACGAGGTGGAACTCGTGGACATCAGCGGCGCCAGCTGGCGGACGACATTCGACACAGGATCGAAGGGAGCGGCATAGTCCGGATGCAGACCATGGACGAACAACCGGCCCAGTCGCGGATCTACCAGCACCTGGCGGCCGTCGCCCAGGCAATGGCCAATCCCCATCGGCTGAAGATTCTCAGCCTGCTCAGTCATGGCGAGAAATCCATCGACGAGCTTGCGGGACTGACCGGCCAGTCTCTCGCGTCCACCAGCGCCCACGTCAAGCTGCTGCGCGCCAGCCATTTGGTAGAAGCGACCAAGCGAGGTCGCAGCGTCCTCTGCCGACTGATGAATCAACAGGTCCTTGATCTCTGGCTTCTGCTGAGATCGCTCGGGGAAACGAATATCGCCGAGGTTCGTGAAATCATGCGAGAGTCGTTCGACGGAGAAGGCGATCTGGCGGCGCTGAATGAACGGGAACTCGCCGCGAAGCTGCCGACCGACACGCTTCGACTCCTCGACCTCCGCCCCGCCGACGAGTTCGCCGAAGGCCATTTGCCCTCCGCAGTCAATATTCCATTCGATCAGTTGGAGACCTCTCTGGACAGGCTGCCCCGCAAACGTCGACTGCTCGTCTACTGCAGGGGCCCGTTCTGCGCCGCGGCGCTCGCCGGCAGCCGCCTGCTTCGAAAGCGTCAGTTCAACGCCCGACGCCTGCGATTCAGTGTTCCCGAGTGGAAAGCCGCCGGTCTTCCGATCGAATCGGCGCCCTAACAGACTCTCGTGCATTTCGATCCACGATGGCGCCGGTCTTCCTGCGTAACAATGCGACGACATTTCGTTTCATCCCGACGACGCGCCGCTACAATCTTCGAGTCACGGGACCGATGAACGCCCCACTTCGCGTCAATTCAGGCACCCCATGAACGAGCGCCCCCATCAGGACGACAACCCCGACCGCGCCGCCCCGATCGGCTTCTGCCCCCATTGTGATTACCAGCTGCTCGCCCCCGGTGTCTGCCCCGAATGCGGCGGGGACATCCCCGCCAACAAGGTCCGCCCTCGAACGCGCCGCGATCGGCGCTGGCGCCGAATCCGTCGCGTGTTCATCGCCACGATCGCCCTCATCGCCGTCGTGTGCCTGCGATACGCCTACAGCCGGGGCTATCTCTACCGCCTCTACACCAACGGCATGCTCGTCGACGCCTACCTCCGCAATCCGAAGGTGATCCCCGAAATCGAACAGCGACTCATCAACAATGGCTTTGACGACGCTGAGATCAACGCCCTCATGGACAAGTCGCTCGTGATCAGATTATCGACGCGCTCGCCGCGGCCATCCGACTTGCGGCCGCTGTTCCGAGTCAGCGTATCAAGGGCGCCCGGCGCCATTCTTCATTTTGCCGCGTCCACGCGCCCCGGCATGCCCTTCAAACTCATGGAACGATTGGACGACGGGGAATGGCTCGAAGTCATGCCCACCGGCGGCGAACTCAATCTGACTCGCCGCACGCTCGAATCAGATATCCGATTTCCTGAGCTTCCGACGGTCGGTCGGCACACATTCGAACTGCGGCTGGACGGCGCCGTCGAGGCGACCAATCGAAAGGTCAATGCGGCGATGAAGGCGTGGCCCACCCGCGCATTCATCGTCAGCGCATCGACGCAGTTCGAAACTGTCGATCAATCCGTGCATTCGTTAATCAGGTTCAGAAACGCTCCCGGAGATCAGCAGGATTTCCGACGCAGAATACGACTGCGCGCCGACCTGGCGAGCCACTCGATCCCCACGGGCGCTATCCATCGGCCGGACATCACGATCTGCGCCGACCCGTCGATGCCGGCGTTGTGGTTCAAGCTGCTATCGGAACGGCGTTCGCCCGACGGCGACATCAGCCGAGCCATCTACCCCGCGCTCAACTTCGACGTCGAGGCTGGATACACACAGAGCGCCAACCTGGCCGTCGTGAGTGTCGACGTCGGAGATCATCTGCTCCTTCGACTGACACCCGACATCGTCGCGACTTTCGAGCATGGCGGCGACGCTTTCTACCCATTCCGACTCGAATGGGACCTCGACGTCGACGATGGACCACGGTTTCTGGAACAGGTTCCGCCCGCGGACATCGAAGCGAATCAGGCGAATGCCACCGTCGACGAATGCGATCGCCCCGCCGATCGGATCGAGGCGTTCGCCCCGACCCCAATCGCGCCGTAGGCCGGAGCGATGGGGCTGCTGATCACGCTTGTCGGCGCCGGACCGTGTATAATGCGACCGGCGACGGAGAAGAGCGTAACCACTCCCCGTCCACATCGTGACTTCCGGGCCGACACATGATCAACAACAACGCCTCGACCACGCCGCCGCAACACGCCGTCCCCACCGGCTACTGTCCGCACTGTGACTACGCCTTGATGGCGCCGGGCGTGTGCCCGGAATGCGGCGTCGATGTTCCCGCCGATCGCATGCGCGCCCCACGCCGATGGAGTCGCGTCAGAAACGCCGTTCGACGCGCTCGCAAGCCCGTGCTGACGTTGATCATCATCGTGTCACTCATCAGCGCCGCCAACTGGGCGTTCGAAACCGGCCAGTTCTATCGACTCTATTCCAGTGAAACGCTGCTGGCGCGGTATCCCTCGAACCGCCAGGAGAGCGCCGAGATTGCCAGACGCGTCATGAACAACGCGTTCACGGCGAAGGAAATACAAACGCGTATCGCGAAGTCGTTCACCGTTAAGCTGAGCGTTGATTCGCCCTATCCGAAGAACACGCCCGTGAACTTCACCTACACGGCGGACATGAGGCGGGGGACGCTGTTCTTCCTGCGTAGTTCCCCCATTGTCACGGCTCAGGTGGACGGGAAGGCGTGCAAATTACCCTTCGGCACTACATCATCTAATTTCTTCGGCGCCGCCGTCGATCGATTGCGACACGAGGTGGGCGATTGGCAGACCGACGTCATTCTCTCGCACGGCGCCCATCGGCTGGACGTCACATGGAACTTCGAGATCAAGTTCTTCGATCCCAGGCTCGATTCCCATCTTCCGCCCCCGGCCGCAACCGGTGTCCCGATCACGCGTTCCTGCAATTTCAGAATCGCGGAGTGAATCCGAGAACGAATACCGAAACGCCCGATCGAACAAGTCGCCCTGGCGCGGCATTGAGACATGCAAGGCATGAACACGGACCTCCGCAGGACAGACCATCAGGAAGACGCCAATCCCATTGGCTACTGCCCACATTGCGACTACCAGTTGCTTGCCCCCGGCGTCTGCCCCGAATGCGGCCTGGACATCCCTGCGAAGAGAGTCCTCGCTCGTGCTCGCCGCGATCGGCGCTGGCGCCGGATCCGACGCGCATTCGTCGCCACGATCGCCGTCATCAGCGTCGTGTGCCTGCGATACGCGTACCGCCAGGGCTATCTGTACCGCATTTACACCAACGACATGCTCATCAATGAATACCCGACCAATTCGATGGCCACGGGCGAACTCCTGCGGCGCATGATCGCGGATGGCCTCACGCCGTCCGAGATGGAGATCGCCGTGAGCAAGTCATTCAACGTTGGGTTTCACATTCGAACACCACGACCGAGAGACATCGGCGCAGCCTGCGAAATGACGATCACACCAGTGATCAACGGGCTGTTTCGCATTGACACCAACGACTTCACTGCGGACCGCGTAGGCGCTGTGACACTCGATGCGCTCGTTGTCAGACACTCACTGCAGTCGTTTGACGTCGAATCCGGCGGCCGAAATCAAGCTGTTCGCGTTCAGCGCCGTGGGTATCCGGCGCCCACTGTCGGAGAGCATCAATTCAGATGGCGGGCCCAGCCGTCGGTCCTCTCGTTTGATCCGGCGCTGGACGCCGCGATGACGTCGCGCCCGCCGGTCCGCCTGGTGATCGACGAATCAACAACAGTCGAGGTGACTGACAAGACGATCTGCGAGTTTCTCCGCTGCAGGGACAGCGACGAGGATGTCGCCCACCTCAGAAACGCCTTCCGTCTCCTGCCGAAGCGCTCGTCCCGATCCGACACCATTCAATATGACGTCGACGCGCCACATCTTGACGCCGCGCAGACCTTCAACTTCAGTATCAACGAATACAGCGGCGACCGTGACGTCGGCGCCCTCTGGACACAGTTTAACATTCCTGCGGCGACCTTCATTCCTCAGTTTGAATCGATTACGAGACTTCAGATCCGGACGGGCGTCGAAAAGCACGTCTGCCGCCTGTCGTATGATCTCTCGCAGGTCTTTGAAGACGGCGCAGACTCAGTCTACCCGTTTGCCCTGGAGTGGGACGTCGCCCACTTGAGTACCTCCGACGCCGAAAGCGCTTCATGGGGCGATGAGTTCAATTCCCCCCGTTCACCCGATCGGATCATCCGCCTCGACGACACGAACTCGCCAGATCATCTGTGATCCATGCGCCGATTCGGGGAGCGCCGATCCGCGAATTCAGAATGGCCGAGCGCCTCGCGGAATCGCGGTTGTTCCCCGGAAGTCGCCAGGAGACCCTCGTACTGATGAAGCGACGGACCTCCGCCACGGCTGAAGCACAGACCACGAAGCGGTCAAGGCGGAACCCGTGGTTGACACCAGCGTGCCGGAAATCTCTCCGGAGGAGCGACGGACGCGCAGGAAACTCGCGGCGACGCCAGAATGCGTATAATACGCCCGTGGTCGAGGGCTCGCGTTGCGGCCCGCCGTCCACATCGTGATTTCCGGGCCGACACATGATTGAAAACAACACGTCGAGCGCGTCATCGCAACTCGCCGCCTCCCTCGGCTACTGCCCTCGTTGCGACTACCAATTGCTCTCGCCGGGCGTCTGTCCGGAATGCGGCGGGAACATCCCGCAACATCGCATTCGACGACATACGCGCGGCGCTCGCATTCGACGCTGGACTCGCCGAATCACCGCCGTCATGCTGACGCTCGGCGTTCTTGGTGGCGGCTACTGGGCAATCCAGCGGGGGGATCACTATCGCGTCTACCCAAACAGCCTGCTCATCGAGGACTACCCGGAAAACGCCCACGCCGTGTCGGAGGTCAGGCGACGACTGCTGGCGGATCGATTCAGTGACGACGACATACGCACGCTCGTCAACAAGTCGTTCACACTGGATGTTACCGTGCGAACGCCTCGCCCCAGGGGCGCCCGGCTTGACAACATTGTCACGCTCACGCCGAAGCCCAATGGACTCTGTTCGCACGCGTTCGACCCCTTCGACCCCTATGGTCCCGACAACGCCGTTACGCTGACATTGGACGGCGAACCGATTCTCAAACGGCGAATCAAGCTGGAGACAGAGAACTTCGCTACCTATACTCGGAAATCCACCTACGATTTCTCCCCAACCGTCGGACGACACACACTCAGCGTATCGCTCACGACGAACTTCGTTGACATCGACGATCTCACGGTCGCAAGAAAGATCGCAAGTCGCATGATCACCCCCATCACGCTGACGCGCTCCACGGAATTCGAAGTTCGTGACGAGTCTATCTGTGCTCTGGTCCATTGCCTCACGACAGACGAGGATGTGGCTTTCCTGCGAGACTCGTTTCGCCTCATCCCTCACCGGCGAGGGCTGAAATCCTTCGACATCGACGTGTGCTCCAGATATGACCTGACGAACACGCAACTCCATTGCGTCATCGATCGATACGTCGGAGCGAATCGCGTCGCTGAGGATCGCAGCGACCCGCCTTTTCCCGACAGCGAGTTGCTCAAGCCGGCGCCGGTCCTAATCGGCGCCACGCTGGAACCCAACGAGCGGCTCCTGTGCCGCGTGACTCTGGACGCCTCCAACGCGTTCGCCAATGGCGACACAGAGTTCTTTCCGTTTGCGATGGAATGGGATATCGACGCGAGTGTCGTCACGGCTCGCGATGATTTCTACCCCGATTGCGATCATCCCGGCGCCCTGCCGCCCGATCGGATCATCCGCCTGACTGACGACGACCTCATCCGGCCCTGAATCGACCGCGGCCCGTCCCGCCTCTTAACGCAAGACTCACGACTCACGGCCAGATCGGCGTCGAACGGCGTCCCCTCCCACCAGCTCGCCCCCCAAGCCCCCTCACTTTTCCCCTCCGCCGGACTCCCTTAAACTGCCCCTTCTCGCGCCAGAGTGGCGAAAGATCGACTGACAACGAAACACCCTACAGCAACAAGGATCGACGACTCGTGGAAAAAACGCTCATCATTCTCAAGCCGGACGCCGTGCAGCGAGGCATGGCCGGACGCATCATCACCCGCTTCGAAGAGAAGGGATTCCAGATCGTCGGCATGAAGCTGATCACGATCGACAAGGCCCTCGCCGAGAAGCACTACGGCGTGCACAGGGAGAAGCCCTTCTACCCGCGACTCCTCGAGTACATCACGAGCAGCCCCGTCGTCGTCATGGTCCTCCAGGCCGTCAACGCGATCACTGTCGCGCGCAAGATGATGGGCGCCACCTTCGGCTCCAAGGCCGAGCCCGGCACCATCCGCGGTGACTTCGGTCTCTCCAACAGCTTCAACCTGATCCACGGAAGCGACTCCCCCGAGGCCGCCGAGTCCGAGATCGCGCTCTACTTCACGAAGGAAGAAATCCAGAGCTTCCAGCGCGCGAGCGACAAGTGGATCTACGACGTCTCCGGCGGCAGCCCTGAGTAAGACCAGGGAAATACGGGATGCGATCTGAAGCAAACCGAGCAGGACGCCCAAACTCAGGCGCCCGAATTCCGCGTTTTTTCATTTTGCATTTCTCATTTTGCATTTTGCGTTGAACGCCATGATCTACCTCGACTATCACGCGACGACGCCGACGGATCCGAACGTTACGGAGGCCATGCTTCCCTATCTGCGGGAGCAGTTCGGCAACCCGACGAGCGGCCACGCCAAGGGCCGCCCCGTGCGCGAGGCGGTCGAGAACGCCCGCGCCAGCGTCGCCCGGCTCATCAACGCCGAAGCGAGTGAAATCAGTTTCACGAGCGGCGGCACTGAGGCGAGCAACTGGGCGATCAAGGGCGCCGCGTTCGCCGCGAACCGAAAAGGCGATCACGTCGTCACGATGAGTATCGAGCATCCCGCGACGCTCGAGCCACTGGCCTGGCTCGAGCGTTTCGGTATGTCACACACGATCGTCGATGTCGATGAATATGGTCGTGTCGATCCGGCCGCGATCCGGGCGGCGATTCAGGACAACACGTTCCTCATCAGCCTGATGCACGCCCAGAACGAGGTCGGGACGATCCAGCCGATCGAGGAAATCGGCGCGATCGCCCGCGAAAGAGGCGTCCTCTTCCATATCGATGCGGCCCAGTCGCTCGGAAAGATTCCCGTTGATGTGAAAGCGTTGAACGCCGATCTCCTTTCCATCGCCGGCCACAAGCTCTACGCGCCCAAGGGAATCGGCGCTCTCTACATTCGCAAGGGTGTCGAGATTGACAAGTTCGTCCACGGGGCGGGCCAGGAACAGGGCCGTCGCGCCGGCACGGAGAATGTCGCCATGGCCGTGGGCCTCGGAAAGGCCGCCGAGCTGTCAGTCGCCTATCTCAACGATGGCGATCACAGCGGACTGCGCGACTACTTCTGGGGCCAGCTTCAGCACACGCTTGGCGACAAGGTGGTCCTCAACGGACATCCGACAGTGCGACTCCCCTCGACGCTCAACGTCAGCTTCCCGGGCCATGTCGGTGGCTCGCTGCTGGAGCGGCTTGAAGGCGTCTGCGCCTCGACCGGCGCCGCGTGTCACGCCGGCGACGCCAAACCCTCGCGCGTGCTGACGGCAATGGGACTCGATCGCGAACGCGCCATCGGCGCAATTCGATTCAGCGTCGGCCGACCGACAACGCGACAGGAAATCGACAGAGTTGTGGAGATGCTGGTTCGCCAGCTCCGTGATGAGTAAAGATGGCGTGTGAGACCACGCCCGCGTCGACACGCGATCAGTCCGCCGCGGAAATCATCGCGCCATGCGCGCCCCGGACATCCCTTCCGCGGCGCCATCCAGGCTTGTAAACGTCAGCGTCAGATCGACGCTTCCATCCTCGCCGACATCGCCCACGCCACTGATGATGAACTCCGACGGCTCGCCGTTGTTGTACCCGACAAAGGCCTGCGTCGCCTGGAACGTAAATGAAACCCGACCGCCCGTCTGCATGAACGCGGGCGTTTCCTCGATCGGCTGAAGCGTTCCGTCGCCCTGATCGTATTGCGTGATCAGCCCGCCATCGACGACAACGCGAAGCGTTCCCGCCACATCCGACAAAGTGATGTTCCAGGTCCCGTCCAGCGATGGCAGGACATAGGCGATCGGCGAGCCGGTCTCGCAACCGACACTCAATGGACCGAGGAACAATGCGATGGCGAATAGGAGTCGTCGACGCATAACGCAGGCGATATCCGGGGTTCGGCGAGGGTCAGAAAGGCGTTATTATATCCGGAATGTTCCCGGGAACGCCCCACCTGACGCCGAGTCGAACAACAACGCCGGAAACGGATCGCCCCCATTTTCGGACATGCGGCTCGCGCCGCTCCCGCCGATGGCTCCGCATAATGGCGATCCTGGTCATCACCCTGCCGCCGGGCTGCCGCAGGGAATCTCCAGACACGACGAATGCGACGACACAGCCGCCCGTCCGGACGAGTCGGCCGGCGGACCCCGCCCCGACTGAGACCGCCGCGTACTACGATCGCACAACGCGGCAGTTCACGCTGGCGGACTTCATCAAGCCCAGCGGCGAGAACACGCCGGAGCGCATTATCGGGATGTCGCCGCTTTTCGTCCGAGAAATCGCCGAGCCTTTCGCCGATCAACACTTCGGTCTCTCCATCGAGGCCCTGCTCCGGAAAGACGCCGCGACCCAGAAGGACACGCGCGTCATCTACTACCATGAGGACACAACGACCCTCGCGGGGATCGATCGGAACCGACTGTCGTTTCTCTGGATCTACGACGTCGAGCGCGGTCCCGACGTCGCCCGGACGAGGACGCAGGGCTTCCGAATGACCCTCGACGAGAACGGCTACGCAAACTTCTGGGAGGTTCTGTCACCGACAGGCCCGAGGCTCGTCTACGTGGCCCAGTCCATCGAGGACGCCGCATCGAACGAATTCGGCGCCGCGCCCGCGGATCGCCGGTTCGCCGTGGAACGCTCGCTCGCGGAAGCCCCCGACACCATCGTCCCCAGGATTCTGCCGGACGGACCGCAGCCGATGGGCCCCTTCGTTTACATCGAGGGCCACGACCACGAGATCACGACGCTGCTCTGTCGCTGCATGCCGTCGCAGGTCGATGACTTTCGAACGAACGTCCTGTACGAACTGCGCCCCCTTCCGTCGGGCGATTCGGACACGTCCGCCATATCGGTCTTCAGCGACCTGCTCCGCCGGGCCGACGCCGTTCCGCTCGACGCCGTCCTTCGGATTCCGAATCCGCCAACCGCTGTCCCGTAAAACTCACGTCCCCTTAGGAAAAATCCGAATATTCACCACGGCCGCCTCTGCGCGGTTGTTGATTATCAGGCGCCATTTCGCCGATCGGCGCGATCGGATCATTCAGTCGCGCCCCAATCGTACCGACGAATAGAGCGGACGCGGAACGAGTCCGCCTCGACGGGCGGTGGTCAGAAGAAATGGGATCACAATGGATGTGAAATTCGTCAACGCATTTGTCGGGTCGATTCTCAACGTCTTCAAGACGATGATGAGCATCGACGTGAAGGTCGGGAAGCCGTCGCTGAAGGAAGCGGAACTCGTCACGGCGGAAGTGTCCGGCATCATCGGTCTTTCCGGCGAAGTCCAGGGAAGCGTGATTCTGAGTTTCGACATGCCCGTCGCGTGCGCCGTCGCCTCAACGTTTGCCGGCGCCGAACTCAATCCCGATTCGGCCGATTTCACGGACGCGATCGGCGAGCTGGCGAACATGGTCGCCGGTAACGCAAAGAAGGATTTCCATGGATACGACGCGAGCATTTCGCTGCCGAGCGTGATCATCGGCAAGGGCCATCGCGTTTCGCAATCCAAAGTGTGGCCGTTCCTCGTCATTCCGTGCGAGACCAAACTCGGTAAGTTCAACGTCGAAGTCGCGCTCATCACGAAGAAGGCGCCGGCGACGGTGGGAGTCTGAACATGAACATGAAGATCCTTCTCGTGGATGATTCGCGAACGATTCGAAACATCCAGAAGAACACGCTGAAGACACTCGGCCTGACGGACGTCACGGAAGCCGCCGACGGTCTCGAAGCCCTGTCGTGCCTGGCCAATCAGCGACCGGACCTGATGCTGGTCGACTGGAACATGCCGAACATGGACGGCATCACACTGATCAAGAAGGTGCGCGAAACGGACAAGTCCCTTCCGATCATCATGGTCACAACGGAAGCGGAAAAGTCCCGCGTCCTCGAAGCGGTCAAGGCCGGCGTCAACAACTATGTCGTCAAGCCCTTCACCGCCGAAACGCTGAGTGAGAAGATTCAGCAGACGATGGCCAAGTGCGCCGCGGCGACCTGACCTGGCGCCTGATCATCGCAGTCAACAAGAGGAATCGGCGTGAATCGTGAACACGACTCACGCCGCTTTTCATTTTTCTGAAGATGACCGGCGTCGCGCATCGCGCGTCCGGGCCCGCGAACAGATCAATCCTGCCCGGTCTTCTCCGTGCCCTTCGCTCGATACCGCCGGCACGGCGCCAGTCGCCTCGAACGCGCCTCGTTGACTTTCAGCTTCAGCGGATCCGTCAGATGCGGAACATGCTCGCACTTTTGGTCGTGGTATTCCGTCGCGCCTCGGCCCGTCACGACGATTCGCTCGCCATCCGGCCCTGACAGCGCACGCCAGACGCCGCGATGCGCGCTCCAGGCCGCCTCTTCCAGCCGCGCGTACTCATCGCTTCGCGCCGACGCCGCCCCCCGATCCAGCCAGGCGTAGCCATTGAACAGCAGTTCGCCGGCGAGATCCCGCCCGCCTTCCGGCTCGACGGAGGCGATCCATCGCCCCAGCGCGTCCCGATCGGCGCCCCGCCCGACAAAACTGAACATCGTCAACCGCAAAAGTCGCCCCTGCGTCTGCTCCCTGATGAACCGCAGCGCATCGCGCGCCGCCGGCTGATTTCGAAGCGGTGTGACGATGCCGAGGAGGCAAACCTTGTCCCCCACGTCCAGTTCGATCGTGCCGCCGTCCAGTACGCGTGTCGCATGCGCGAACTGAGGCAGGCGTGTCGGCGCTTCGGCTGACGGATCGGACACCACGCGGACAGGGCCGGCGGACGGCGGCGCCACGCGCGTGGCGCCGACCTCGCCGGACGACGATCGGCGTTTCGTCGGCGCATCTTCCGGCGGATCCTCCTTTGCCTTCTCGTCGAGTCGCGCACACGTCCTGCACTGACGACGCCCTTCGCGCTCCGCCTCCTCTTTCGAAGCGAATCGCCTCGTGTTGTCAGGCTGAATGCGCTTTGCGGAGCCGCACGTGTCCGGATGGTTATGATAGACCTTGCCGGACGTCGTACCGATGATGGTCTCAGCCATCGCGAGCCCGGCGCCGACACCCATGACCAGCGCGACAGACTTAAGAAAGATCGCTCGTTTGCGCATGACGACGGCCCTCCTTCATGCGCTATTAAACGACGTTCGCCGGCGACGCCGCAATCGAAAATCCGACGCGGGGCGCCATCTGCCAGACACCTGGCAGTCAGTAATGAGAAAGTGACACGTTCTGACACCGGGCCGTGCGACAGGCGTGTGTCGCCCTGTCGCGACCGCCCTACTTGGCGGACTTGCGAAACACGGCGACAACATCTTCGACGGGCACGACGAAGAGCTGGTTGTCGCCCTCAAAGTCGACGGGAATGGCGCGCTTCGGATTGAAGAGCACCTTGTCGTACTGGCGGATGGGAAAGTCCTCGTCGTTCTCCACCTGCGCCGACACGGCCACGATCCGACCCGTGATCGTCGGAATCTCAATGTTGTCGGGCAACTGAATGCCGCCCTTGGTGACCTTCTTGTCGGCGTCCTTGCGAATCAGGACGCGCTGACCCAGCGGCTCGACGGTCTCTAGCTTCATGCGATTTGTCTTGGATTCGTTCCCGGGCATGGATCTGTTCCCGTCGCGAGGGAGCATCGGCGCCACGCGGCGCGCTCAACAGTCCGACAGGCGTATTCTAGCGATGGAATCGGATGGATACCACGTGACACTCGGGCGCCGTGCCACGACCGCGGCGCTCAGCGGGAGGATTCGGCTCGCGGTTCCGTCATTGCGTCCGCGGCGTCCGCCGTCTGAATTCTCAGGCTGCGCGGATAGTCGATCCCCTGGCTCGCCGCCGTCACGGAATGCCGCATCAGTTGTCCCGGCCAGGCGAAGCCGAGCAGGGCCACGATCGCGCAGGTCGCCATGGCGATACGAAGCCCCGGACACGCCGACGTCGTGACTTTGCCTGACGGTTCACGCCAATAGCACGCCGCGACAATCCGCAGGTAATACGCGGCGCCGACGGCCGCGTTCAGGGCGCCGATAAGCACGAGAACGATCAGCGACGTCTGGTGTGACGACATATCCGCCGTCGCGCTGAGCACGGAGCTGAAGATGTAGAGCTTGCCGAGGAATCCACCTGTCAGCGGGAAGCCCATGAGTCCAAGGACACAGACGGCCAGCGCGAGCGCCGCCCACGGATGCCGACGCGCGGCGCCGGCAAGGTCATCCAGCGATTCAGCGGACTCGTCCGTGTCGTCCACACTCGGCTTGCGGAACCAGGACAGGACCAGGAACGCGCCAAGGTTCATCGCGCCGTAAAGCGCGATGTAGAAGAGCATCGCGGCGACGCCGTTGCGCATCGGCGAGTCGGCGTTGTTGGCGCCGGGCCCCGCAAGCAGCGCCATCAGCATGTACCCGGAATGCGCCACGCTCGAATACGCGAGCATGCGCTTCACGTTGTATTGCATGAAGGCCAGGGCGTTGCCGGCCGTCATCGTGGCGGCGGCGACGATCCACAGCCCCCAGTAGATCGACGTACCGCTGATCTGCCACTGGACGATGCTCAGCAGGTGCGTGATCGCGATCAGGCCGGCGATCTTGGGTACGAATCCGAGCATGCCGGTGATGGGCGACGCCGCGCCCTGATACACATCCGCCACGTAGAAGTGCAGCGGCACGGCCGCCAGTTTGAAGGCGAGGCCGCCCAGCGCCAGCATGAATCCGACGACCAGCAGCGGATCCTGCATTCGCTCCGCCACACCGCCGGCGGCGAACCACTCGGCGATCGACTGGTAGCTGGCGCCACTCTGTCGCGCGAAGGCGGCGCCGTCGCTGAAGATCGTCATGGTCCCGGCCGCGCCATACAGGAAGCTGAATCCGTAAAGCGTAAGGGCCGCGGCGAAGGCGCCGAGGAAGAAGTACTTACCGGCCGCCTCCTGCGCGCGAATGTCGCGACGGGAAAGTCCGATGAGGATGTAGGTCGGAACGCTGACAAGCTCCAGCGCCAGGAACAGCAGCACGAGATCGTTCGCGATGGCCGTCAGCGAGACGCCCACGAACGAAAAGAGAATCAGGCTGAAGAACTCGCCTCGCTCCTCGTCCTCGGGCACATGCCGACACGCCAGCACAACGAGAATGCCGATCGCATAAGCGATCATTCGCACATACTGCGTCAGGGGGCCGGCGTGAAGCGACGTAACGGCGAATACCTCGTCACCCGTGGAGGCGAGGGACAGCTTGTAGGTCGCGAACATCGCGCCGACGAGGAAGATGATCGACCAGACGACGGAACGCCTCGAGAACTCCTTCGACAGCCCGAAGAACAACACGCCAATGGCGCCCACGCAGAGAATGATCTCCGGCAGCAGCAGCTCGACGATCGCTGACATTATCGAAGCGCCTCCGAATCGAACGACGTCGAGTACAGGACAAGCGGCTCACTCTCGTCGGCGCCCTGGGTCTCGGCGCCAACAATCTCCGCGGACAGTGTTTCGGACGCGGCCGACGACGTCGCCACGCCCGGCGTTTCGCCCGCCTCGGATTCACGCTCCGCCGTCGCGCGCTGCCAGCCCCCGGAGGACGCCCCGGCGACGCGCTCGAGGACCGGGGCCAGCGACGGCTCCATCCACTCGATCACGGGCTTCGGATACACGCCCAGGAAAATGCAGGCGATCGCGATCGGCGTCAGAATGCCGACTTCCCGGCGATTCAGATCCTGTGACAGGCCGGTCGAACCGTCGAAGCCGTGCTCCGGCTCCTTCAGCGGCCCGAACAGGACGCGGCGAGCCATGTAAAGCATGTAGATCGCGCCGAACAGGATGCCCGTTGCCGCGGGAATCGCGTAGCCGATGCCCAGGGGCCCGGCCACATCATTGTCCACACGCGCGGAAATGAACGTCCCCATCAGAACGAGGAACTCGCTGACGAAACCGTTGAGACCCGGCAGACCGATGCTGGACATCGTGAAGAAAATCAGGAAGAAGGCCATGATCGGCATCTTGCGGGCCAGACCGCCGATCTGATCCATTTCACGCGTGTGGTAGCGCTCGTAGATCATGCCGACGATGAGGAACAAGGCGCCCGTGCTCAGGCCGTGATTGACCATGTAGAGCACGGATCCCGTCAGCCCCGCCATCTTCATGCAGAACATGCCGAGCAGGCAGAACCCCAGATGGGAGACTGACGAATAGGCGACCAGCCGTTTCACGTCCGTCTGCACCCACGCGGCCAGCGCGCCGTAGATGATTCCGATGACCGCGAGCAAACCCATGACCTGGCCAAGCTGAATCGCGGCCTGCGGGAACACGGGCAGGCTGACGCGAATGAAGCCGTAGGTTCCGAGCTTCAGCAGCACGGCCGCCAGGATGACGGACCCGGCCGTCGGCGCCTCCACGTGGGCCAGCGGCAGCCACGTGTGGAACGGGAAGAGCGGCACCTTGATCGCGAATCCGGCGAAGAACGCCAGGAACAGCCACCACTGTTCCGTCACAGAGAGTCCGCCACTGGACCACAGCTGGTAGATCACATCAAAGTCGAAGGTGAACGCACGGCCGGCGTCCGTGACGACGCTCGACGCCTTCCAGCCCAGGTAGAGCACACCCGCGAAGGTCAGCATGCTGCCGGCCAGCGTGTACAGGAAAAACATGTTGGCGGCCTTCTGCCGCTCGGCGCCGCCCCAGATGCCGATCAGGAAATACAGAGGGATCAGCGTGAATTCGAAGCAGACGTAGAACAGCAGGAGATCCCGCGCACAGAAGACACCTAACATGGCGCCGAGCAGAAGGAGCAGCAGCGCGTAGTACTCGCGATGGCGCGTCTGAATCGCCGTGAAGCTCGCCCAGATGGCCAGCATCGTAAGCATCGCCGTCATCAGCATCAGCGGCAGGCTGATGCCGTCGACGCCGAGCTTGTAGCTCAGCCGCAGCGGGGCGACGGCCGCATCGCTGGCAACCCATGTGTGATTCTCGACCAGCAGCTGGCCGCCGTTCGAGAGGTCCGCCGTCTGTCCCATGAACGTCGCGAGCGCCACGACGGCGATGACACACGTCAGAAGCGACACGCCCAGGGCGAAGCGCCGGATCGTGGCCGGATCCAGCGACGTCGCGAAAATCACGATCGCGCCGCAGATCGGCGTGGCAATCAATATGGATAACAACGGCATAGTCATGCGACTTCTAAGTTCCTACCGCCCCATCGGACGGCGATACCCCGAATGACGATCAACCCACGCCATTCAATACGATCCAGATCAGGGCGACGATGCCGATGATCATGCCCAGGGCGTAACCCTGCATCGCCCCCTGCTGGCCCGATCGAAGACCAAAACCGATGGCCCTTGGAATGTTCCCGAGCACATACAGGATGGCGTTGATGAAGTTCCGATCGACACCGAAGCAGAATCGCCCGAGGCGACGCAGCGGCTGCACGAAGACGGCGTCGTAGATCTCATCCACGTAGTACTTGTTGTAGAGCAGGCGATGGAGCGAACCGGACGCCGCCGCGATCGCGAACGGAATCGTGGGGCGCTTCGTGTACAGGTAGCTCGCCAGCAGTATGCCGCCGATGGCGATCAGCGCCGACACGTACATCAGCGTGTGACCGCCGGCGTGCGCCACGGCGTGCTCGGCGCCGTGACCGCTCAGGATCCCCTTCGCCGACGCGATGACCGGCTCGAGGAAATGATGAAACGCGCCATGCGGTTCAAACACGCCCAGGAATCCGCCACCGCTGACCATGTGGACACCGAAGTAGCCGGCCCCGATTGCGCCGACGGCCAGGAAGATGAGCGGGAAGTTCATCCACGCCCCGCCCTCATGGGCGTGCTCGACACCGGGCGCCATGCGCTCCTGTCCCCAGAAGGCCATCGCAACCATTCGGAACGTATAGAACGCCGTCAGCGCCGCTGTGATCAGACCGATCCAGCCGAACAGCGGAAAGCCGCTTTCAAAGGCCGCGTGGATAATCTCGTCCTTGCTCCAGAAGGCCGACAGCAGCGGGAAACCGGCCAGCGCCAGCGACGAGATCAGGAATGTCGCATGCGTGACGGGCATCTGTCTGCGAAGACCGCTGAACTTGCGGATGTCGATCACCCCGCCCATCGCGTGCATCACGCTTCCGGCGCCCAGGAAGAGGCAGGCCTTGAAGAACGCGTGCGTGAACAGATGGAAGACGGACGAGTCGAAAGCGCCGACGCCGAGCCCCAGGAACATGTAACCGAGCTGGCTGAGCGTCGAATACGCAAGGATGCGCTTCATGTCGAACTGGGTCAGGGCGATCGTGGCCGCGAAGAAGGCCGTCGCCGCGCCGATCGTCGCAACGAACCACATCGCGATCTCACTGCTGGCGAAGATGACCGAGCAGCGCGCCACGAGATAGACACCCGCCGTGACCATCGTCGCGGCGTGGATCAGGGCGCTGACGGGCGTCGGTCCCTCCATGGCGTCCGGCAGCCAGACATGCAGCGGGAACTGTGCGCTCTTGCCCATGGCGCCGCAGAAGAGCAGCAGCGCGATCCACGTGATGCGACTCTCGACGAGAATCTTGAAATCCATCGGATTGACGTTGGCGCCGAGCGTCGAGTGGACGAGGGCGTCAAACGCCTGGTGACTGTGGGCGTCGAAGTTCGCGACCCCGGCCACGAGGTCGAAGACGCGCTGGTAATCCAGCGTGCCGAACGTCAGATAGATGAGCCAGATGCCGATGGCGAAGCCGAAGTCGCCGACGCGGTTGACGATGAACGCCTTCCTCGCCGCCTTGGCCGCCTCAGGCTTCTGGTAATAGTGGCCAATCAACAGGAAGCTCGACAGGCCCACGAGTTCCCAGCCCATGTAAAGGACCAGGAAATTGCCCGCGAGAACGAGCATGCACATCGAGAAGACGAAGAGACCGAGGAAGGCGAAGAACCGCTCGTAGCCGCGCTCGGCGTGGCCATGATGATCCCGCATGTAGCCCGTCGAATAAATGACGACCATCAGGCCGACCGTCAGTACGGTCATCAGCATGACGCAGGTGAGCTGATCGACGCGGAACGTCATCTGCAGCCAGCCCGCGGATTCCCGGGCGCCCTGCGCCGGATCCGCCTCGACGACGAACCAGTCGTACAGCGGGATCGACTTCGACAGCGCCGCATTGCCGACGGCCGACTCGGCCTCCGTCACATGCGCCGCGCCCGCGTCACGGGCCGAATGCGACAGCACATCGCCGAGGATCAGGCTGGCCAGGACGAGCGAGCCGCCGACGCCGCTGATCACAAGCCAGTGCGAACGCGATTTGAGAATTCGTAGTCCGATGGCGCCGACGAGCAGCATGCTGACGAGCGGCAGAATCGGGATCAGGATGGCGAGCGTCTTGAGGTTTTCCATCGTCGTTTGTCGTCAGTCGCCCAAATCCAGGTGCGGAATCAATCTCGTCGAGCCGTGTCTCAACCGAACGTCAGCCGCGCATCGTTCGCCAGCTCTCGGCGTCCAGTGTGCCGCGTCGCCGGTACATCATGACGACGATCGCCAGCCCCAGCCCCGCCTCCACGGCGGCGATCACGAGCACAAACAGGCCCATCGCCTGCCCCTGCAGGTTTCCGTGCAGCAGCCCCATGCCGACAAGGTTCACGAGCACGCCCTGAAACATGATTTCCGTCGACAGGAACATCACGATCATGTTTCGGCGCGCCAGGAAGCCGATCACGCCCAATCCGAAGATCAGGGCGCCAACGAGCATCAGGGCTTGTGGTGTCGCAAGGTTCACGGGGTCGAATTCACTCCATCCAGGCCGGGGTCGCCCAACGCGCGCCGCCGGCGTCAGTCGTCAATACGGCGGCGCCGTTCGACCGGACTCGCCGAGCGGTCGTCGCGTCTCGAACGTCTCGTCGTGCGGGATGCGCTTTCGCGCGATGGCGATGGCGCCGACCATCGCGACGAGAAGAAGGACCGCGGCGAGCTCCACGCTCACAGCCATGTCCGTCATCAGCAGTTCGCCCAGTCGCAGCGTGTTGTGCTCCGCCGTTTTCGCGGCGCGGGCGGCGTCAAACGAGGGCCAGCTCCGCTGCACGATCATGCCGGCGATCGTCGCCGACAGTACGAATCCCGCGATCACCGTCCACGCCGGCTCGCGCGACGAGCGGTCATAGTCCAGCGCATTGCGGAAGTGATCGCTGTGCATCGTCGATTGCTGCGAGAGCATGATCACGAAGGCGTAGGTCACGAGGATGGCGCCGGCGTACACGGCCACGAGCACCAGGCCGAGAAACTCGGCGCCGGCGAGCACCAGCATCGCCGCCGTGCTGAGAATCACGATGATGAAGTACACGGCGGAATAGACGGGTTTCGGATGGGTGATCATCCGGGCCGCCCCGCCGATGGCGAACAGGGAAAGAACCACGAAGGCGACGTGGTTCGCCGCGTCGCCCATGATCCGATGCATCACGAGGCAGAACACGCCCGCCGAGACGGCGGCCATGATGACAAGCAGACCGCGACGATCGGGCTTCGACTCTCTCGGCAGGCCGAGATAGACACCGGCGGCGCCCGCGGCGGCGACGGCGTATGCAAGATAGACGAGTGTGTCAGTCAAGGCTGTAGGTTCCGCTGTCCGATCGGCCCGACGCCCGCCCGCGGCGCGTCGATGGGCGTCTGATTCAATATCCAGTGATCCGCGGGTTCTTCCGCGGCTTTTCATCCTTGGTTCGATCGAAGACCATCAGCAGCTTCTCCTTGTCGAAGATCATCTCTTCGCGGGATCGGCCGACAAGATGGAATTCCGGCGTCAGTTCGATGGCGTCCACAGGGCAGGCTTCTTCGCACATGCCGCAGTAGATGCAGCGCAGTTCGTCAATGTCAAACTGCGCGGGGTACTTCTCGCGATCGGGCCAGGGACTTTCCTGCCCCACGATGTGAATGCAGTGCGCCGGGCAGGCCGTCTCACACATGAAACAGGCGACGCACGCGACACGGCCCTGATCGTCACGATTGAGCCGATGGACGCCGCGATAGATCTCCTTGCGGAGCTGGCGGCGCTGCTCGGGATACTGAATGACTTTCTTCTTACGAACATGCACGCTGAACATGTGACGCAGCGTCGTCCTGAAACCGCCGAAAATCTGCGGCAGGTACAGGCGCTCCGCCTTGGTCAGCGTCGGCTGATCGACGTTGATGACATCCTTGGTTTTCCAGTCAGACGCCGGCATGCTGTAACTCGTATTCCTTCTCTCGTGTCGCCTTTTCTCGAACCAGCAGACTCTGCTGCCGTCCTGTGATCGGCGTCGAACTCATGAGCGATACCAACGCCCCACCCACCAGGACGCCGAGGTTCACCAGCGGCGACAGCCACTGCGACCATCCGAAGTGAACGATCAGGATCTGCGCCGCCAGAATCAGAAGCCCCATCGGGACGAAGCTCTTCCACGCCAGTCGCATCAGCTGATCGAATCGGAATCGCGGAAGAGACCAGCGAACCACCATGTACGCCGCGATGAACACCCCGATCTTCGCGCCGAAGACGCCCATCCGCGCAAGCATCCAGTACCACTCGCCGGAGGTATTCAGTTCCGTGCAGTACGGCAATGTGTAGCCGCCCCAGAAAAGACTGATCATGAAGGCGCTGGACGTGATCATGTGGGCGTACTCCCCGAGGAAGAACATCGCCCATTTCATGGCGCTGTACTCCGTATGGAAGCCGCCGATGAGTTCCTGCTCACATTCCGCCAGATCAAAGGGCGCCCGATTCGCCTCGGCCAGCGCCGCAATGAACAGCAGCAGCGCCGCCACGGGATGGTAGACGACGAGCCAGACGCCGTTGTGGCTTTGGGCCGCCACGGCGCCCTCCAGCCGCAGGCAGTCCATCACCTGGTCCGCCGGCAGCAGATAGCCGACCGTCACAATCGCGGTGAGGACGACAAGCCCGAGCGGGATCTCGTAGGAGATCATCTGCGCCGCGGCGCGCATCGCGCCATAAAACGCGTACTTGTTGTTACTCGCCCAGCCGCCCAGCACGACGCCGTAAACGCCCATCGACCCCACGGCAAGAATGTAAAGCACGGCGATGTCGATGCTCGCAACCTGCGCCACCAGCGGCGCGGCGTCGGCGTTCATCCAGGGCCACTTGAACGTTCCGCCCCACGGGATCACGGCGTAGCCGATCAACGCGACGACGAACATCATGAACGGCGCCAGCACGAAGAGCGCCCGATCCACATGGCCGGGGGTGATGTCTTCCTTCAGCAGCAGCTTCACGCCGTCCGCCAGCGGCTGAAGCAGCCCCAGGGGACCCACGCGATTGGGACCGTAGCGATCCTGGATCCAGGCGGAGATCTTTCGCTCAAGCAGGATGCAGTAGGCGACGGCTGTCATCACACCGCCGAAAATCGCCAGCGAAAGAATGACACTGAACCAGAACTGGTCCGCCAGCAGCCACTTGATCTGTTCCATGAACATGACGATCAGTGACAGAACGACGATTCCGCCGATCGAGACGGCGAGCAGCCCCGACAGGATCGGATGCTTCATGATGGCTCGTAGCAGCGCCAAGTTCGCAACATCCCTATTTGCTTCGCGCGGCGCCCGTTTGGCGACGCCAGCGACTTACGTCTTCCTAATGCGCGTGCGCCGGCGGCGCCGGCGCGACGTGCAACTGCCCGAACGCGGGGATCGACGCGGCCATCCTATCGCGGACCTGCGCCGCGTTGTAGAGGCCCGATTCACCCGTCAGTTGAAATAAGTAGTTCCCGTCGCGCTGACAGCCATCCGGCGGATTGATCGCCGACTCAAACGGCTGGATCTTCCCCTGATGATTCACGAAGCAGCCCGATCGCTCGACCCAGGCGCAGCTTGCGATCACGACATTGGCGCCGTCCGTCAGCTTGCTCGGAAACAGGTCCTGCACGAGCGTGAAAGGTGTCTTGTCGCCGGCGGTCGCGATCTCCTTCGTGACCCACTCCTTCGGATAACCGCCGACAAACCAGGCGGCGCCGTAACCGCCCTTGCCCGCCTTCGCCAGGAACTCCTCCAGCGTCGGCGATTCGCCGCCCAGGGCCTCGAGAATCATCTCGATACCGCGGCGATTTGGGGCTTTTTCCGCGAGAATCGTGAATTTCGGGGTCGCGCCATTCGCATTGACGGGGAAGTTCCTGTCATCCCCCTCGAACGGAACGGGGCCCATCACGAGCGCCGCCTTCTCATCAATCGAGCGGATGAACGTCGCCAGCAGCCACGCCTCCTCGCACGACATGAACGGCGACAGCATGCAGGCGATCGATCCGGCGCCCTTCTCTTCGACAACGCGTCCGAGTCTCAGCCGCGCCACTTCGTCCAGCGCCGCCCATTCGGCCGTCTGCGCTTCGACGCCACGACGGACTTTCAGCCCCGTCAGGCGGTTCGCGTCGTTGACGTACTTGAATCCGAAGCGGCCTTCATCGCACATCCACCAGTCGTTGACGCCGGGGTTGTAGCGGGGCTTGAGACGCCAGACCTGATTCTTGTTGTGATCGACGTGAATCGCACAGCCGACGGCGCAGCCGTTGCAGACGCTGTCGACGCTCCTGAGAAACCAGACGCGCTGGTCCATCAGGAAGTCCTTGTCGAGCAGACTGCCGACGGGACAGATGTCGACAACATTTCCCTGCAGATCGTTTTCGAGGGGAACGCCGGGAAACACATCGATCTCTGCGCGGCTGCCGCGATTGATAATGCCCAGTTCCCCCGTGCCCGCGACTTCATCGCAGAAGCGCACGCAGCGGGAGCACATCACGCAGCGATCCGAATACAGCAGCGTGCGCGAACCGACATCCTTTTTGGGATTCTTGTTCTTGGGCTCCACCATCTGGCTTGTGGCGTCGCCGAATTTCTGGCTGTAGTCCTGCAGGTAGCACTCGCCCGCCTGGTCGCAGACCGGGCAGTCGAGCGGATGGTTCAGAAGGAAATACTCCATGCATTCCTTCTGATTCTCCTGCACCTTGTCCGAGGCGAAGCGGACTTCCAGACCGTCGCGGACCGGCGTCTGACAGCTCGGAAACAACTTCGGCGCCCATCCCATCTCCTTGGTCTGGGGATGGGGCATCTTCATCTCCATCAGGCAGAGACGACATGAAGCGACGACGCTGAGGCCCGGGTGATAGCAGTAGTGCGGGATGTCCATCCCCGCCTCCAGGGCCGCCTGAAGAACGGGAATCCGGTCCCGGCACTCGATCTCTTTTCCATCAATGATGATCTTTGGCATGGGCGTCAGCCTGAGGGCGTTCTCTTTCCCGTCGATCCGATGTTCGATCCGCGACTTTGGGCGCCGACGACACAGATCGCCGGAAACAAAAGCCGCCTCGGCCGACGTCAGTAAGCCCCTGCCAGTCAATCGTTTGACCGCGCCTGCTGGGGAGCGTCTTCCACCGTCGCCCGTCAGAGTTCGTGAAAAATATCACGAACTAAGGCGATATGATAGGGCAAATCCCGCTTTGTGACACCCCCGCGTGATCGACTCATCGCGGGATAAATCGCACGCCGCAGGCGAACGCCGGCGCCGCGCGATCCGGGCGCCGCCATAAAAGGAAATCGCAGGTCCGACGACGTCGGACCTGCGATCTGAGTACTTCACTACAACGTGTGAGGTCAGCGAATCGCCCCGGGGGCGTTACCCGTCGTTCGGCTGGTGCTCGATGTCGCCGTTCGCGTCCGTGACGAGCCAGACGACGTCGCGATTCGGATCCGGGTCCTCCGCGTCGGTGAACGAACCCGTTCGCTCCGGATCGAGCGCGACCCAGACAATGGCGCCGCCCAGCGGATACTGCGTCAGGGATGACGCACGGGTCGGATCGAGGTTCAGGCGACTCGCCGGCGTTCGGCCGGTCCCCTGTCCGCAGGTCGTTCCCTGGATACGCGTGGACGTAACGTCGAGCAGCGGATTGGGGCGATTGTTCTGCAGGAATCGGAACGAGACGGCCGTGCACGTGTCCGACGGATCCTGGCACTCAAAGCCGTCGTCGCCGCTGATGAACGCGATGAATTCAGGAACCGGCACCAGCGGTGATCCGTTGTCCGATCGCACATGCAGATTGCCCACGGGCGGGATCTCGTCCGGCGTCTCCAGATTCGCGTCAAGCGGCGGAAGCCCGAAGCCCTCGCCAACGCCGAACTCCTTCACCAGCAGCCGTGATCCGCGCTGCAGGTAGATGAAATTACAGGAGTAACTCACAGACGTGCCGATCGGCTGATCGAACGCGATGACGTCTCGATAGCCGGCGCGGATGTAATTCTGAATGTCGGCGTCGTTCCGGACGAAACCATCCTCCTTGCCGTCCGCGCGGACGCCCGCCGTCACGATAAACAACATGCGATACGCCACAGGATACGGCGACGCGTTTCGAACTTCGGACGTGATCGTCTGAAGCTCGACGGGGATGTCGTCAAAGTAGGTGTAGTCGCCCGCGACCACGCCGCCACCGCCACCACCCGCGCCCGCCGCCACCGGGACCCCCGGAAACAACGTGTTAAAGGCGCCCGCCGAGAACGGACTGACCTTGCCGCAACCGATGATGATCGCCGCCGTCACGAACACGCCGAGGATCAAGGTCAACCCCGGTTGGCGAGACGCAATCAAAGATGCCTTTCGTCGCATCAGAATCTTCCTCCAGCGTTACGTAGCGAGCGTTTAAGTACGAGGGCGTCGACTGTGAACAGTCACTCCCCCGCGGAGCCCGAATTATACCGCGAAACGAGTGTCGGTAACAGCATCCCGACGCGCCCAAAGCCCCAATTGTCCACCGGAAATCCGCCCCCGAAGGCTCGCGCCGGCACAGGACCGCCGGCGCCCCGCGATTCGATGGCGCCCTGTGATCAGCCGATAACCCGGGCCGGCCTACTCGTAGTGACCGCGCAGGAAGCGCTCGCGCCGTTCAAGCCGGGCGCCGTCTGTCGCTTCCATCGATTTCCATCGCCTGCGGGCGGACAGAATCGCTTCGACAACCTTCGCATCGTAGTTCGGAACAACGCCCTCAAGGCGCTTGCGCAGGTCCTCCGGCGCGGACAGCTGCAGGTAGGCGCAGACATAATTCGTACGCAGGGCCGACGGATTCTCGCCGATCCGGTCCCAGTTGATCCCGTCCTCACGCGCCGCCTCAAACGCCCTGCGGAAGAGAGACCAGCCGAACTGGTCCTTGAGCTCTGCGAACATCCTGTCCTGGGGGCTCTGAAGCTGCCGGGCGTGACCAACGCCCACATCCGGACGAAGCGACAGTTCAATCTGCACCGCCGTCATCTTGGGGAACGGGCTGATGTGGTTCGCCCACCAATCGACCGGCCAGCCGCCACTGACGGTCTGCCCCAGCACGAGATTCGTCATCTCGTGTGTAATGATGGCGACGGCCCACCATCCTTTGACACCCTGATCTGTCTCATAGAACAGGTCGTAGGAAATCCCGATTCCCGGATGATTGTCGCCGGGAAGGTGTTTCAGTTCGCCAATATCACCCACCGCGAATCCGCCTCCGGTCTTCGGCCAGGCGAGGAGATAGTACTTCGTTCGTTCCGGCGTGATTCCCCAACAGGCGCACAGGTGATCGAACGCCTGGTCGGCGTATTCGTAGAGCGCTTCGTAGTCCTTCTGATGCGCCTTGAAGTGATCCTCCCGGACGCACCAGATCCAGTGTCGCCCCTCGTGGACCTGCACGATCTTCGGCTCGATGGCGGGCGCCTCTTTCTTCTCACTGTCAGACGGCGCCATCGCCGGCGCGACCGTCAGAATCGCCGCCAGCATCAGCCCGAACCCGATCGTCTCAAATCGACGCATCGCTTCCTCCCCGAAGTCCTCGCGTTCCATCTGAGCCCGGGCTCAGACGCTCACAACGGCGACGCTACGCGCCACCACCCCTGACGACATCTTTCAACATCGGGAACGACTTCGCCTTTTTCATTCCCTGCCGGATCGAATCCGCCGGACAGAGCCAGAGGACCGTCTTCTGCTGGATCTTTCCTGCGCGAGCGACGATCCCGATGACCTTTCCCGTCGTTCCGCTGACGATCGGGGCGCCCTCCTGCGAACGAACGGTCTTCGTCGAGTCGATCCGGACGCGAATGTACCCCGGCCAGACTTCATCGACCACGCCGTCCATCCAGAGGTAGCCCCGAGGTTCATGCTCCGTCATGAATGGAAACCAGACGGGCTCGCCCTGCACAGGGCCGGCGCGATCGTCGAGCTGCAGTGTGCGCTCGATCGCCATCTCGCCGATCGGCATGACGATGTAATCGTGCTGATAGTCGGGTGTCGGCTCGAACTTCCCCGGACGGCCGGGTTCCCCCCACGACTGCGCCATGACGGCCAGCGGCGCGTAGTCACCGATGTTGACCGCGTTGACGCTCACGAGCGCCGGCATGTCGGCTTTGACACTGCTCGCTGCGATCACCGCCGCGTTTTTCCCCTCCGGCGTGCGAATGAAGAATCCGGCGCCGCCCATGCCATCCTTCTTGAAGTCGTATTGAAAGTACGTCTGGAAGAGAATCGCCCCGTCAGGCCGCTGCGCCGTCACGGCAATCGCCGGTGTGGCCGGCGTCGCGGGCGCTTTGGGCCGACAGCCTGCACAGAAAAAGAACCCGATTGACAACAGCGGAAGAACCGCGATGACGATGACTCGACGACCCATGATGAACCTCCTTTTCGAGGGAATATCACACGCCGTTTGAGCGGGAATGTCAAAGAAATTGGCCGATCGACGCGGCGGGCGACAACAACGGGTCGAAATCCTGCCCGGCGATCCACCTCCCGGCGCGTCGCCGGACATTGTCCATGAAACTCCCTGACGACCCGCGATTCCGTCAGCAGGGACGCCGTCGACGGCCCCTCCGTCCCGGCGGATCAACGACGTGACGCGTGGCCGAAGATCCCGTCGCCGAATCATCGATCCACGGAACCGCGACGTGATGCGAACCGAGGGACACCGGACGCTTGTCGGCGTTGGCGCCCTTCGGCCGAATGGCCAGCTCCCGGCGCGAACCGATCGTCCAGGGATCGCGCCGACGCCGCCCTGTTTCCTTGTGCCACAATGCTGGCACACAATCTCAGTCAAGCATGCCATACAGATGGCGCCGCCTGGACAATATCGTCGCAAAACGAGGAAATTCACTGGACCCCGTGCGGTCGCCGCACAATGATCCCCGCAACATTCGGGCCGGTGAAACTCATCTGTGCACATTCGTGCCGCCGGCGTTCAACTGACGCGCCTTTGGGAAGAGGAGCTTTCGTCATGATCAGGAAGTATGCGATCGCAGCGGCATTCACGACCGCCCTGTCGACGTCTTTCGCCCACGCAACGCTGCAGGGCCCCGCCTATCCGCCGCCCAACGATGTGACCGTCACGCCGGTCGGCGAAAACGCCGGCGCGGCGGGTGGAATCACGTTCCAGTTCACCAACGTCGACCTCACGGACCTGACCGCACTCTATTGGGGCCTGGATCAGATGGTCGAAGTGTCGCTCAACACACTGACGCACGATTACCTGACCTACACGGGACACACGTCAACGACCGCCACCTGGCTCGGAACCTCAACGCTGTACACGCTCTCCGGCCAGGTCCCGCACAACACGCGTCTGACGATCACACTCACCGGCGCCGCAACGTTCATCGACGCGAGTTCCGTGGGCGTCATGAGCGACGAAGTGGTCGTCGCCGTCATCTCGGGCGACTTCAGCGCAAACTTCCGGTTCGAACTGGACGATCCCGCCAACGCCGACCCTTATGACGCCCTGTTCGTCGTCTTCGACGCGGCGCAGAACACAGCGCCGTCCGACATCGTCCAGTCCGGTTTCGGCGCCGGATTCTGGTGGGACGGACCTCTCTACGGTGACATGAACTGCGACGACGTGGTCGATCTGCAGGATATCTCGCCATTCGGCATGGCGCTCGTCGACGCCGACGCCTACATGGCGAACTGGCCGGCGTGCGATATTCTTCTTGGTGACATGAATCGCGACGGACTGGTGAACGGATTGGATCTGGCCGGTTTCGTCGCGGCGCTGCTGGGCCCATGACCAGGTGAAACCGCCGCCGCGGCGAATACGCGCGGTCGAATCCGGCGGGCTTCGAAACTCATGATCCAGGCTGCGCCGATCAGACAACGACAGGTCGCTGCCCCAGGATCGGCAGTTCGTAGGCCGCGGGATTCGTCTTGCGAATCACGGTTTCCACGGCGCCCGGCTTCTGATTGCGGATGTGCTCCTCGAATTCCGCCCGGAACTTCTGCACGATTGTGCGGATCGGGAAGGCGGCGCCGTCGGGCAGGCCGCAGATGCTCAGGCCCGGCATCATGCCCATGTTCGTCGTGATGTTGACGAGCAGATCCAGATCGCTGATTCGCCCCGCTCCCGCCGCGATGCGGCTGGCGATCTTGTACATCCAGTTTGTGCCTTCGCGACACTGCGTGCACTGACCACAGCTTTCGTGCGAGTAGAACCGTGCGATGTTCTTCAGCACGTGACGAATATCGACGTCCTCGGGAATCACGATCGCGCCGGCCGTTCCCAGGCCGAGCAGACCATAGTTCCGAACGTCGTCGAAGCACAGATGGCAGTCGAGCTCCGACTCCGTCAGCACGCCGACGGACAGGCCGCCGGGGATGCAGCCCTTCACCTTCTTGCCGTCGCGCATGCCGCGGCCGTAGTCGTCGCCGAAGATCAAATCGCGCGCCGTCAGACCCAGCTCCGCCTCAAAACAGCCGGGCCGATTAACGGGACCGCTGACGGTATAGAGCTTGGGCCCCTTCGACGTGTCAGTGCCGATCGATGTGAACCAGTTGACGCCGCGCTCGAAGATGTGCTTCACGCAGCAGAGCGTCTCGACGTTGTTGACGACCGTCGGCTTCATGAAGGCGCCTTCGATCGCCGGGAACGGCGGCTTGATGCGCGGCCAGCCGCGCTTGCCCTCGAGGCTCTCGATCAGGCCCGTTTCCTCGCCGCAGACATAGGCGCCGGCGCCGCGATGAATGTAGCAGTCGATCGAGTAGTCCGTCCCGAAGACGTTCTTCCCGAAACAGCCGGCGGCGTACGCCTCGTCCAGCGCCTTCTGGAGAATGTGGAACTGCTCGTGAAACTCGACGCGCATGTAGATGTAGGCCGTCGTCGTCTTCGTGGCGAAGCCGGCGATCAGGATGCCCTCGAGCAGCTGATGCGGATCCTCCTCCATGATGACGCGATTGCAGAACGTGCCCGGCTCCGACTCGTCGGCGTTGACGCAGAGATACGTGACTTTGCGATCCGGCGGGAGGAAGGACCACTTCATGCCGGCCGGGAATCCTGCGCCGCCGCGGCCGCGCAGACCGCTGGCCTTGACGTCTTCGATGACCTTCTCGGGGCTCAGTTCCCTGAGCACTTTCTCAGCCGTGGCGTAGCCGCCATGCTTTTTGTAAACCTCGAGCGTGCGAATGCCCTCGACGCCGAAGTTCTTCGTCAGTGCGGGCTCAAACTTGGCCATACGTCATCGTCTCCACTGCCATAGCCATCGCCGGGTTCGCCTTGACCTGCGCGTTCGGCGTGATCAGATTGAAGTAAAGGACGCCCCAGGCGATCATCGCGACCGTCAGCCACTTCCGCCAGCGCCCCTCGCCGCCGATCGCATACGGCGCCACAACGAGCAGCCAGATCGGCAGGAAATCCATCGCGAATCGGTTGTACCCGTGCTCCATGTAGCCCGGGCTGTGGTACATGGACAGCCCGATCATGACGGGGATCGTCGCAAGCATCAGCGTGCGGGCCTTCGGATCGCGCCACCACCAGGCGATGGCGATCAGCGCCCACAACGCCAGAGGTGTCGTGATCCAGAGGCTCGTGCCGTTCTGGTTGGACTCGCTGATGTCGATCGAATTCACGGAAACACTGTTGATCCGCGGCGGCGCCACGTGCATGTAGTAGAGATTGCCGTGGCCGCCGTCGACGCCGAGGATGAACTGCGGCGAGAAGGTGCCGTAGTTCAGGCAGCGCGCTCCCATGTAGCTGTCTTCGCGCCCCGCGTAGATGTACTTGTAGCCAAAGTCGAGGGGATGGCCGAACTTCATCGTGTTCAGCGTCAGCAGCGGCGCCGCCACGACGGCCAGCCCCAGCCCCGACAGAATGAACCCCTTGGCGCCGAATCGCTTCCAGCCGACCCACAGAATCGCCAGCCCGTACAGGAACGTGATCTGCCGCGCATAGACGGCGATCATCAGGCCGATCAGGGCCGGCCAGATGCGCTGCTTTCCGAGCAGGTCCGCCGCGAGAATGAGCAGACCGATCTGCGACATGACGTGATCCATCTGCCCCAGATAGCCGTGCCGCGTCTCATTCAGATTCGGCAGCACCGCCGTTCCGCCAATGAACGCGAAGGCGAGGACCGCCGCCCATACCGGATGCTTCACGCGGCGCAGAAACACGACATACGTCGTGATGCAGAGCGGCCAGAAGATCACCAGCGTCATCATCTCAGGACGCCACATCGTCTCGGGCATACCGACATAGTTGTGGAACGGGGAGACTGCGATCGTCAGGAAACTGAAGAGCGGCGGAAAGACGTTGTAGTACTTGTGATCGTTCGGGTTGTAGGCCGTATCATGCAGCCGGACGCCGGGATCCTTCAGATCCTCTTCGTTGACCTTCGGATACATCCACAACAGTTCGCCTTTGCGCGTCGGCGGAATGTCGAGCCGGCCCTTTTGCCAGGCGACGGCCTCCGCCACGGCGGCGTTGCTGTCGGCGTTCATCTCCCACTGCGAGAGCTGGATCTTTGGGCCGAGTGCGACCTGAATCGCCACCATCAGAATGAAGAAGCAGCCGTACAGCTCCAGTCGGCTCCAGGATCGCTCGGCCGCGCCGAGCGACTTCGGAGGTTCGCTTCCAGAGGTCGGCGGATTCTCCGTCGGCGGCGCCACACGCTGATCGCCCCGTCCGAGGTCGATCATGTGCGGCTGCAGGTCGCCGAAGGTCAGTTCAGGTTTTTTGGGGGATTCAGGCGTCATGCCTCGGCGCTTCTCTCGTTTTCGCAGGCCCCGGATCCGACAGACTGGCGAATCCGTCAACAGAGATTACGACTCGCGCATCTCCTGAATATCCGACGTTTTGCCGACACCTTCGCTTGCGGCCGCAGCCGCCCCCCTGGGTCCGTCAAACAGATCCGATCGCGGCGGTTCGATCTCCGAATTCTTCGGATCCTTCAGGAGCTTGGCGACGTCTTCCGGCCTGACGCACTTGTGCAGCTTTTCGTTGATCAGGACGCAGGGACCATGATCGCAGGCGGCCAGGCACTCTTCCGTGATCAGGCTGTACATTCCGTCTTCCGTCGTGCCGTGCTCGTCGATGCCCAGTTCGCCCTTGATGGCGTCGAGCACCTTCTCGGCGCCCGTCAACTGACACGACAGGCTGCGGCAGGCGACGATGACCTTGCTTCCCTTCTCGTGATTCCAGAAGTGTGTATAGAACGTCAGCGTGTCCAGCACGGCGGCCGGCGGAATCTCAAGGACCTCCGCGATCTCGGCCATGGCCTTGTGGCTGACATGCCCCAGGGCGTCCTGCACGACATGCAGCGCCGGCAGCAGCGCCGCCCGCTTTGTCTCGTAGCGCGGGAAGAAGGAGCGGATTTTCTCGCGGATCGCCTCGCTCAGTACGGGTGGCGCATCCTTGTCGAACGGGGACTCGGTTCGATCTAACGCTTTCCAGGCCATTCGCGGCCTCCCTGTCAAAAATGGGCCAATCGCGCGCCCTGTCGGCGTCGCGGCCAAACGCTCAGATGGAACCGGGAAGTGTAGCGGATTGGCCGGAATCACGCATTGGGACCACGGCCACTGACGCTCAAATTCTCCGGCCCTTCAGGAAACGGTCGCACGGACCACCGGCGTCACATCGCCCCACGCCGCTAAATCAGCGTGCTCGCAATGGCCGCCGTCATCCAGCAGGCCATGGCGCCGCCGAGCATGGCCCTCGGGGCGAGGCGGGCCAGTTCGGCGCGACGTCCCGGCGCCATCGGACTGATGCCGCCGATCTGGATGCCGATCGAGCTGAGATTCGCGAAGCCGCAGAGCGCGTAGAGCGTGAGGTAGACCGACCGATCCGAGACGGTGTGATCCTTGACCATGGCCGCGAGGCCCTTGTAGGCGATGATCTCATTGGTCGCCATGCTCGTCCCGATGAGCGACGCAATCTGGCCGGAGTCCTTCGTCTCGATCCCGATCATCATCGCCACGGGACGAAAGACCAGCCCCAGGAGCCCGCTCAATGACAGCGTCTTCAGCCCGAGCCATTCGAGCGTCGGCGCGAACCACGCCTGTGAACCGATCACACCGAGCCCCGCGTCGACGAGATGGATCAGGGCGACAAACGCGATCAGCATGGCCAGGACATTGATGGCGAGCTTCATCCCCTGCGACGCCCCCTCGGTCATGGCGTCCAGCAGGTTTTCGCCGGGCTTGGCGACGTTCACCACCACGTCATCCGACGAGCCACTCACGCCTTCAACGTCTGAATCGATCGTCGCTGTCGGCGGGACCATGATTTTCGCCATCACGAACGCGCCCGGCGCCGACATCAGACACGCCGTCAGCAGATGACGCGTAATATCGAGGTTCAGTCCGCCGGCTGCGTCTTCGAGCATTCTCACGTACACGAAGAGGACGCCCGCGGCGACAGTCGCAAAACCGCCAGTCATCATCGCCATGAGCTCGGACCGCGACATCGTGGGGATATATGGTCGAACGAGAAGCGGCGCCTCCGTCTGGCCGAGAAAGACATTGGCCGCGGCGGCCAGGCTCTCGGCGCCGCTGACACCCATGCTCTTTCGCATGACCCACGCCATACCGCGCACGACGCGTTGCAGGATTCCGAAGTAGTAACCGATCGACGCGAGCATGGAGATAAACACGATCGTCGACAGAATGATGACGCCGACGTTGATGAACCACGGCGTCTTCTCCGGCGTGACCATCTCGCCGACGAATGTCGCCCCCGCCATGGCGCCATCCAGGACCGACTTCACGAGTTCGGCGATCCGCGTAAATATCGCGTCGCCCAGGTCGGTCTTCAGAATGAACAGCGCCAGCGCCCATTGCAGCACGAGACCGCCGATCACGATCTTCCAGGGGAATCGCCGTCGGTCCGACGACAACAGCCACGCGATGAACATCAACGCGATGACGCCGCCGAAACCGCGCACGAAGTCCATTCAGCGGACCTCCGGCGGTGTCGCCAGCGGTGTGAAATGTTCCCTGCAGCGAGGTTCGTAGTCGGAAAGACCACCCACCATGTGCTTTGTGTTGATCTCCGACATGCGCTGCGTGTAGGGCGCGGGCTTGCCGCAGACACGACATGGCGACTGCCGGATGACCACGCTGTGCGCGATCTCACAGAGTTGCGGCATCGGTTCGAAGGGCCGCCCCCAGGCGTCGTTCGTGATGCCGGCGACGAGAACGGACTTGCCGCGGCCGCAGAGCTCCTCGATGACGGGAATGAGATCCATCCCGAAGAAATGCCCCTCGTCGATCGCAATGAAGTCGGCAATGCCGATGTGCTCGAGGATCGACGCGGCGTCCGGAACGCGAACCGCGTCGTAACGATCGCCGGGATGCGTGACGATGGCGTCGGGGATGTAACGATCGTCGATGCAGTGCTTGAACGCGAGCACGCGATCCCCGCGGGCCTCGGCCTCCTTCAGCCGCGCGATCATATGCTCGGTCTTTCCGCCGAACATGGAACCGTGGACAACTTCGAGATGGCCGGATGCGAGTCGTGCGTTCACGGCGGCGTATTGTCGGCGCGATCCCGATGAGGGCAAGAAGAAAAACACGCTTGCATGTCACAGAGGCGACGCCGTCACGCTGGCCGCAAAGTCACACGTCCGCCGCAGGGTTCGCAGTGCGAACCGTTCGCCGGCGGTCCCTGGTAGGGTCCGCTGTGCGGACCATATGCCGGCAGTTCCCCGTAGGGTCCGCTGTGCGGACCATTCGCCGGCAGTCGAGAGAAGCGTAGGCCTGCGCGACTTCTCTACATGCCGACGTGAAGCGTCGGCATGCCACACAGGCGCTCATTGCTGGAATTCACCCGTGATCTCGACGCCGCGCGACCGACTCCCTGACGGTCGCGGCTCGGAACGATTCGCTCCGAAGGAGCGACGAATCGTAGTCCCCCGTAGGGTCCGCTGTGCGGACCATATGCCGGCAGTCGAGAGAAGCGCAGGCATGCGCGTCAACCCCATGCCGACGTAAAGCGTCGGCATGCCACCCGGGCGCTCATTGCAGAAATTCGCCCGTGATCTCGACGCCGCGCGACCGACTCCCTGACGGTCGCGGCTCGGTGTGATTTCGCTCCGAAGGAGCGACGAATCGTAGTCCCCCGTAGGGTCCGCTGTGCGGACCATATGCCGGCAGTCGAGAGAAGCGCAGGCATGCGCGTCAACCCCATGCCGACGTAAAGCGTCGGCATGCCACCCGGGCGCTCATTGCAGAAATTCGCCCGTGATCTCGACGCCGCGCGACCGACTCCCTGACGGTCGCGGCTCGGTGTGGTTTCGCGACTTTGCACGCATACTGGGCGGCATGCTCCCCCTTCAAGGGGGGCATGTGGATATCGTCAGCGCCGCCATGGCTTCACACACGACGCAGGCCGCGCATCCTCGACTACTCATGCTTGCCTTTGAGGGCAAGCATGCCACCCCGCTCGTGCCTTACGCCTGCGCGGCCGCCAGGGCGTGTTCCTCGGACGCCGCCAGGACGCGCTTGAACTGATCGCGATCGACTTCCTTCATGTCGCGCATGTAGAACGAAAACTCCGCCCCGCTCGCCCCGGGGCGCTGGAACTCCCGCTCGAAACCGAGCGATCGAACGGCGTCCTCCGAAAACGCCCCGCGCGCCAGATGCACATCCACGCGCAACGCCTGGGGCTGATGCGTGATGATCTTGCAGATGCGATCGCCCGCCGCCGTCGTCACTTCGACGAAGACCTTCTTGTCCCAGATCACTTTCGCCTTCGGCAGGAGCTTCTGAATCTGACCCACGAGCAGCGTCAGCGTCATCGGTTCCCACTTCTTCTTCCTGCCCGGCTTCATGATCTTCTGCGACAGATGCCACGCCTTGCCGTCTTCCTTCCACGGCTCGGCCGACTTGCCCGCCGACGCCAGCGCCTCCACATGCGCCAGGTACGCCGCCACGGCCGTCTTCAGGAACTTCCGGAACGCCGGCGTGTTGATCTCCTTCCTGTCGAAGACCATCACGCGCGTCTGATCGAGACCATGCTGAATGCGACGCACGCGCACGCGCTGGTCGTCGCCGTAGCGATGGATGTCGTCGCGATCGTTCAGCGTCTTAAGCCCCAGCGCCGTCTGCAGCGGCGCCTGCCTGATCGCGTTCGCCGGTGTGCGGATGAGCAGATCGAGAATCCACTCGCCGCCCGTCAACGCGTGCAGGAACCACGGCACGGCCGATTGCGCCAGCCCCTTCGGCGCCTTCGCCGTGATCTCCACGCGGGCGCGATCGTTCCAGTCCGTCGGCTGCAGCGCATCGCCGCCGAGCTTCTCAATCTCATCCACGACGAACGACAGCGCCTCGCCTTCCCAGTGAATCTCCTGATGGTTCCGGCTCGTGCGCGAACCCGTGTGCCAGGCGCGGCCGTTCCGCTCCCACGGCATCTTGACGGCGTGCTCCTCGACCGCCTCGGCGTCCAGCAGCGGCGACGACGCGATCTCGATCTCCGTCTCGGCCGCCGCCTTCGGGTCATAAACCTCCCGCTCGCGCCGGGGCCCCGCCTCCAGCGTCGCCTTCAACAGCCGCCCCGTGTGCGACGCTTTGCAGCCGACGACCACTTCCGGCGCGCCCTCGACAACAACACGACCACCCTCGCCGCCCGCCTCGGGACCGATGTCGATCAGCCAGTCCGCAGTCTTCATCACATCGAGATTGTGCTCGATGCAGATCACGGTATTCCCAAGGTCGACCAGCCGATGCAGTACATCGAGCAGCTTGCGCACATCGTCAAAGTGCAGGCCCGTCGTCGGCTCATCCAGAATGAAGACCGTCCGGCCGGTATTCGGCCGCCCGAGCTCCGCCGCCAGCTTCACCCGCTGCGCCTCGCCACCTGACAGCGTCGGCGCGCTCTGCCCCAGCGTGATGTAACCAAGCCCGACATCCTCCAGCATCTGCAGGAGCCGCCGCACCTTCGGCACGTTCTGGAAATGCTCCAGCGCCTCAACCACGGGCATTTCCAGCACATCCGCGATGTTCCTGCCCTTGTAGCGCACTTCCAGAATCTCGCGCTGATAGCGCCGGCCGCCACACGTCTCGCAGGGCACCCACACATCGGGCAGGAAGTGCATCTCGTGACACACCTGCCCGAAACCGTTGCAGTCGTCGCAGCGACCACCCGGTCGATTGAAGCTGAAGCGATCCACCGTGTAGCCGCGCACCTTGCTCTCGGGCAGTCGCGCAAAGACCTGCCGCACGAGATCGAACACGCCCGTGTACGTCGCCGGATTTGACGACGGTGTGACACCGATCGGCTGCTGATCGACGTTGATGACCTTATCGACATGCTCGATGCCGAGGATCGCCCCATGCGCCCCAGGCGTTAGGTTCGCGCGATGCAGCCGAGCCGCCAGCGCGGGGAAGAGAATCTCCGAAATCAGCGACGACTTGCCCGAACCCGACACACCCGTCACGCACGTGAACCGACCGAGCGGGAACGCGACATCGACGCTTCGCAGATTGTTCTGCCGGGCGCCCCGGATCTGAATCGTCGGCCGCTTCGGATCGTCGAGCGCCGCTTTGGACATCGCGCCATCCGGCGCCACGAGCTCCGCGATCGCCCGTCGATTTGTCGGCACGGCGATCGCGTCCTTGCCCGACAGGTAGCGCCCTGTCATTGAGTTCTTGTCGCGCTTCAGCGCCGCCGGCCGCCCCTCGGCGACGACCTCGCCGCCATACACACCCGCCTGCGGTCCGAAATCCAGAATGTGATCGGAGGAGGCGAGCACCTCCGCGTCGTGCTCGACCATCAACAGTGTGTTGCCAAGATCACGCAGACGATGCAGCGCGTCGATCAGGCGCCGGTTGTCGCGCGGGTGCAGACCGATCGTCGGCTCGTCCAGCACGTAAAGCACGCCCGTCAGACCGCTGCCGATCTGAGAAGCGAGGCGGATGCGCTGCGACTCCCCGCCGCTGAGCGTCGGCGCCGAACGCGACAGCGTGATGTACCCGAGCCCGACATCGACGAGAAAACGCAGTCGCGATTTGATCTCATGCAGCAGTTCGCCGGCGATGCGACCATCGCGCTGCGTGAGTTTGACTTTCCTGAAATACGCCGCCGCGTCCGCCAGCGGCATGTCACAGACATCGCCGATGCGACGATCGCCGAAGCGCGTCGCGGCCGCCTGCGGATTGATCCGAGCCCCCTGGCACTTGCGGCAGGCGACATCCGTCACGAGTTCCTTCAATCGATGGCGATACTGCCAGCTGTTGCGCGTCGCCTCATCAATCGCCGGAAAGAAGCCCTTCCACTGATAACGGAACGACGCCCCGCTGCTTGCACCCTTCGCGCCCGGCTCAACAGTCGCCTGTATCCACGTCTCCCCGAGACCAAAGAGCAGCTTGCGCCGCTGATCGGCGTCGAGATCGCCAACGGGCAGGTTCGGCGCAAAACCGATCGCACTTGCCAGCGCCGTCAACATCGCCCGCAGCATCGGATTCGACTCGGCGCCGCTCCAGCCCACCACGCCGCCCGCCAGGATCGACTTCGACGGATCGACGAGGATCGACTCGGCGCTCGTGCCGCGCTGCACGCCCAGCCCTTCACACGCCTCGCACCAGCCCACGCGAGCGTTGAAGCTGAAATTGTGCGGTGTCAGCGTGTCGTAACTCGTGCGACACTTGTCGCAGGCCAGATGCTGCGAGAAACGATCGACATTCGCCTCGCCGCCCGCGTCATCCAGCGTAATGAGCAGCAGCACGCCCTTGCCGATCGTCAGGCAATGCTCAATCGAATCGCCAAGTCGACCGCGGCGATCCGCCTTCACGATCGCCCGATCGATCACCAGCTCCACGCTGTGCTTGCGCCGCGCGTCGATGTTCGGCCGGGCGTCCAGCGAATGCACGTCGCCGTTGATCCGGGCGCGAACATACCCCTGCGCGGCAAAGCGATTGAGCATCGCCTCCCACGTCTCGCCCTGAACCGGGTCGACCGGGGCGCAGAGCAACACCTTCGTCCCGTTCGGCAGCGAGAGAACCTTGTCGATGATCTCCTCGCTGGACTGTGTGCCGATCGCCAGATCGCACTTCGGGCAATGCGGCGTGCCGATCCGCGCCCACAGGACGCGCATGTAGTCGTAGATTTCCGTGACGGTTCCGACTGTCGAACGCGGGCTGTTGCTCGCCGCCTTCTGCTCGATCGCGATCGCCGGCGAGAGACCGTAGACGTGGTCGACCTTCGGCTTCTGGAACTGCCCCAGGAACTGCCGGGCGTAGGCCGACAGCGACTCCACGTAGCGCCGCTGGCCTTCGACATAGACCGTGTCCATCGCGAAGCTGGACTTGCCGCTGCCCGACACGCCGGAACAGACAGTCATCGCGCCGCGCGGCACGCGGACCGTCAGATCCTTCAGGTTGTGTTCCCGGGCGCCAACGACGAGCAGATCGTTGTCATTTGGCGATTTTGTGATTTGGCGATCTGGCGATTTTTCGCCGGCCGGCGCCGCTTCGCCAACCTGCGATTTCTTCCGCTTTGAAGCCCTGCCGGTCTTCAACCTGGCGCCGCCGCTACTCTCGAACAGTTCGCGCAGCGATTCGCCGGTATGGCTCTTCGGGTTGGCGGCGACTTCTTCCGGCGCGCCCGTCGCGACGACTTCGCCGCCGCCGCTGCCGCCTTCCGGTCCCATGTCGATAATCCAGTCGGCCGTCTTGATCACATCCAGATTGTGTTCGATCACGACGACGGAATTGCCCGCGTCGACGAAGCCGTGCAGCACCTCGAGCAGCCGGCGGATGTCCTCGAAGTGCAGCCCCGTCGTCGGTTCGTCCAGCAGGTAGAGCGTGCGCCCCGTGCTCCGCTTGACGAGTTCCTTCGCCAGCTTGATGCGCTGCGCCTCGCCGCCGCTGAGTGTCGTGCTCGCCTGGCCCAGCTTGAGGTAATCCAGGCCCACGGCGTGCAGCGTGTCGAGCATGCCCTTGACCTTCGGAATGGCGTCGAAGTGTTCGAGCGCTTCCTGCACGTCCATGTCGAGCACGTCGTGGATGTTCTTTCCGCGATAATGAACCTGGAGCGTCTCGTGATTGAATCGCCGCCCTTCGCAGACAGGACACGTCGTCCACACGTCCGCAAGAAAGTCCATCTCGATGCGGTTCTGACCGTTCCCCTCGCAGGCCTCGCAGCGACCACCGCCCTTCTCACCCGTCGCCACGTTAAAGCTGAAACGCGCCGGCGCGTAGCCGCGAACCTTACTGTCGGGCAGCCTGGCGAAGAGCGTGCGAATCTCGTCGAAGAGTTTGATATAGGTCGCCGGATTGCTGCGAGGCGTGCGACCGATCGGCGACTGATCGATATCGATGACCTTGTCGAGATTGTGCAGGCCCTCAATGCTGTCGTGTTTGCCCGGCTGCGCCGTCTCGGCGCCGTTCAGATCCCGCGCGAGCGCCTCGCGCAGGATGTCATTCACCAGCGAGCTCTTGCCGCTGCCCGACACGCCCGTCACGCAGACAAATCGCCCCAGCGGAATCTCGACATCGATGTTCCGCAGGTTGTTCTGCGCCGCGCCGCGAATCACGAGCCACGGATTGACGTCCATCGGCTTCGGCTCGAACCGGCGAAGGCTCGTTGTCTTCTTTCTCTTCTTCGCCATCGGGCGATCATTCTTCCTTGTTTCGGGTGGCATGCTTGCCCCCAAAGGCAAGCATGTGACGTCGAGAAAACCTCAATCTCAACTCACAAACGCAGGCCCATCGCTCAACATCGAACGCCTCATGCCATCGCGCGACGCCGACCCTATGGCTGGGTGGCATGCTTGCCCCCAAAGGCAAGCATGAGATGTCGCGAAACCGTCACATCAACTAACGCCGCTTCTTCTGAGACACCTTCTTCACAACACGCCGCTTGTTAGACGCCGTATCGCTCGCTTCGCCGGCGCTCTTCTTCTTCACTTTGGATTTTGACTTTTTGACGTTTTGACTTTTCAGCCTTTCCACCGGCCGTCGCTCCGGAATCGCAATCTCCCGCTCCCCCGTGAGAAACTGACCCGTGAGCGATGTCTTGTTCGCCGTGATCGCGGCGTAGTCCCCTTCCGCAACGACGCGACCACCGCGAACGCCGGGGCCCGGACCGAAGTCCACGATGTGATCGGCGGCCCGCATCGTGTCCTCGTCATGCTCCACGACGATCACGGTATTCCCCATATCGCGCAGTCGAATCAGACTGTCGAGCAGCCGCTTGTTGTCGCGGGCGTGCAGACCGATGGAGGGTTCGTCCAGCACGTACATCACGCCGACGAGCCCCGATCCGATCTGCCCCGCAAGGCGAATGCGCTGCAGCTCGCCACCGCTGAGCGTCGGCGCCGTGCGTTCCAGCGACAGGTAATGCAGCCCCACATCGAGCAGGAACTTCAGCCGCGCCCGCACTTCCTTCAGCACTTCCTCCGCGATGACCTGCTGCACAGGCGTGAGCGAAAGCCGCTCGAACAACTCGCAGGTCTCGCCGATCGACATCGCGCAGAGTTCCGTCAGGTTGGGGCCCCGCTTTCGGGCCCCGGTCGGCAGCCGCACGGCCAGCGCCTGCGCGTTCAATCTCGCGCCGCTGCACTCCGGGCAGGCGCCGCGACGCATGAACTTCTCGTAGTACTCGCGAACGAACCCGGCCTTCGCCTTGCGATACTTCTCCCGAAGCTCCGCGACGACGCCCTCGAACCTGCCGCCATGCTTGAAGACCTTGCCGTAGCTTCGCCAGGTGAACGTGATATGCCGATCGCCCGTCCCGAAGAGCAGCGCGTCCTGCGCCGCCTTCGGCAGGTCCTTCCAGGGTTTCTTGATATCGAAGCCCAGCGCGTCGGCGACCCCCTGGAACATGTGCCGACGCCATCGCCCCGGTTTCGTCCTCAGCGGCGCCACGCACGGCGCGTAGAAGGTCTTCTTCGGATCGGGAATCAGCAGATCGACGTCGAAATCGAACAGTTCGCCCAGACCACCGCAGGTTGTGCACATGCCTGTCGGCGAATTGAACGAAAACAACTGTGGGCTCGGCGGCTCAAAGGAAATTGAGCAATTTGTGCAGGCGTACTTCGAGGAGAAGATCTTCTCGTCCGACGCCCCGCGTTTGCCCGCCTTGCCTTCCGCCTCGTCATCGTCGGCCATCGGCGTCACAATCAGCGTCCCCTTGCCGACGCCAAGGGCGCTCTGCACAGCCTCCGCCAGCCGGGCGCGGCCCGACGCCGACACGCGAATGCGATCGATCACGACTTCGATGTCGTGCCGCCGGTTCTTTTCCAGCGAAAGATCGTCCCGCAGCGAGACGACTTCGCCATCGACGCGCGCCCGGACATAACCCTCGCGAACAAGATCCTCGAACGTGTCGCGGAATTCGCCCTTCTGCTTGCGGGCGACGGGGGCAAGAATCAGCACGCGGGCGCCCTTCGCCTTGTCTGTCGCGCCCGCCGCTCCCTTGAGTTCGCGGTTCGGAACGGGGCCGTCGCCGAACTCGCTGAGGATGGCGCCGACGATCTGGTCGATTGTCTGCGCCGAAATGGGCTCGCCACACTGCGTGCAGTGCTGCAGGCCGATGCGCGCGTAGAGCACGCGCAGAAAGTCGTGAATCGCCGTGACCGTGCCGACGGTCGATCGCGGATTCCAGCCCGTCGTCTTCTGCTCGATGGCGATCGCCGGGGACAATCCGGAGATCAGGTCGCAATCCGGCTTTTCCATCTGCCCCATGAACTGCCGGGCGTAGGAACTGAGCGATTCGATGTAGCGGCGCTGCCCCTCGGCGTAGAGCGTGTCAAAGGCGAGCGAACTCTTGCCGCTCCCCGAAACGCCCGTGAAGCAGATCAGCTGGTTCCGCGGCAGGCGCAGCGAGACACTCTGGAGGTTGTGTACGCGCGCGTTCCTGACTTCGATATATTCGGGTTCCATTCGGGTCGGGATTGTAGGCGCGATCAGGCGACTTCGGCAACGCTCCCCGACTCGACAAACGAAAGATTCGCGGGAAATGAAACAGGGATCGGCGTTGACGCCGATCCCTGTCGATTGTGATCTGTGAATCGCGTGGCGTTGCGTCAGCGCCTGAAGAACTTCGCCAGCGTCGCCTCGCTCGGCGCAGGTGTCATCAGCGAAACAACGACCAGCGCCAGCGTCGACGCCGCGACGATCGTCGCCACGGGCATCATCCCGAGGAAGAGGAACTCACGCTTCGCGCCCCAGTCCGCCTGTGAGAAGAGCCACGTCCACGTTCCCGCCATCGCCAGCACGCACGCGTACGCGCCCGCCTTCGTCGTGCGCTTCCAGTAGATGGCGGCAAACACAAGCGGAAACAGCCCCGCAAACCCGCTGAAGCACCAGACTGCGAGCGTGAACACACTCCCCGGGCGCTGCAGCGAGATGACATAGGTCACGGCGACGATCAGGATGACAAAGATGCGGCCGCAGAGAACTTTCTGCCGATCGCTCACTTTGTCATGCCCCAGGTAATGGGCGACGACGTCGTTCGCAAAAATGCTGCCGATGCAGAGAAACTGCGAATCCAGGCTCGACATGATCGCCGCGAGAACGCCCGCCGTCAGCAATCCCGGCAGAATGCCCGCGCCACCCGTCTTCGTCAGCTGTGCGACCATCTGACCCAGCACGAGATTCGGATTCCCCTGCCCCCAGGGGATCACGGGATCCGTCTTGCCCGGAATAATCGCGGATGTCGCCCACATGCCCAGCAGGACGCACGGCACCCACACGATCATGATCAACAGCGGATGCAGAATGACCGCGGGTTTGAAACTGCTCGCGGATTTCGCCGTCAGCCAGTGCTGAAACAGGTGCGGAAACATCCCGACGCTCAGCGGAATGAACATGTACGTCAGGAAATGCAGGTACGTGATGCCGTGCGGCTTCTCCGGCGCTCTCGGCACGGGGCCTCGCTTGTCCTTCGGCGCCTTGTGCCACTTCACGAGCGTGTTGTCGAACTGCTTCTTCGCCTCCACGTAGCGCGTCATTGGATCGTCAGGACGGACTGTGCGACGCGCGGCGTGCGGGTTGTTTTCCAGGACCATCGCCGTCGCATTCTTCATGCCGCCAAGCTTGTCGGCGATCACGACGAATGTAATCAGGCCCAGCAGGATGAACACGAGCGTCTGAAAGGCGTTCGCCCACGCCGCCCCGCGCACGCCGCCGAGAAAGACGTAGACCAGCACGACGATGCAGATGCCGCCGGACCCCAGCCAGTAAGGAATGCCGCCGACTTTATCCGCCGCTGGACCGACGCCGCCACCCGCAAACAGGTCCGGGAACGCCCCCGCCGTCACGGAGTTGATCGTGCCGCCGGCCGCAACCACGCCGATCAGGAGATAGGGAATCACGAGCCCGACGAGGACGGGAAAGAGCAGCACGCCCAGCTTGTCCGATTCGAAACGATCGCGGAAGAACTGGATCTGTGTGACGTAGCCGTGCTTCGCGCCGAGGGACCAGAGCTTGATGCCGACGAGGAAGAAACACGCCGAATGCACGATGCCCGACCACGACGCCATCATGCCGTACACGCCGATGCCCGCCTTGAACGACTCCCCCGTCGACCCGACGAGCGCGAACGCCGTCATCGTCGTGCCGAAGAGCGACATGACGAGCAGGAACCAGCCGATGCCGCGCGACGCGAGGAAGTAATCACTGGCCGTGCCCTTGAACTTCCGGCTCGTGACAATGCCGAGACCGACGAGAAGCGCCAGGTAACCAAGAATGATCCAGACGGAGGTCTGTGCGGGACTCATATGCCGCCTCCCTTCGTCTCAGCGTCCCTGGCAATCTCCTCTTCCAGGAGCTCGACGTCGTCGGGCCAGCAGAACTTGATCGCGGCGGCCCACAGAATCGCGGCGGCAATCGAAACGCCCGCGTGATACGCCAGACCGATCGGAACCACGTCGAACACGAGTTCCTGTGAATCCCAGTACCAGAAATCCTGATGCGCGATGACCAGCAGGATGATCAGCGCATAAACCAGCTTCTTCATGAAGGCCCTTTCAGGCGATGGCATTCTCTTCCAGTTCAATCGGTCCCGGCAGATCGATTCGCTGCCGCATGACGTCGAAGACCGCGCCGACTTCGTTGTTGAACACGTCACCGATCAGAATACGTACGATGTGATCGCCGAACTTCGGATTGTCTCGGACGAATTTCCCGATGCTGAAGTCCTCGTTGTAGAAGGCGTACACGAGCTGACGAAGCGTCTGCATGGCCGCGACAAACCGGCCGCCGAACGCGCCGAGCCGCGACGCCGACGTATCGCCGAGTTCCAGCGCCTTGTGAATCGTGTCCGCCGCGTACTCCCCGCTCTTCAGCGCCAGCATCACGCCGGACGAATACACGGGATCGAGGAAGCCGAAGGCGTCGCCGATCAGGACCCAGCCATCACCCGCCATCCGCCGCGAGCGATAGGAAAAGTCCGCCGTTACATAGACCTTGCCGATGCGCTCCGCCTTCCCGAGCCGGCTCTGCAGCCCCGGGCAGTTCGCAATCTCCTCGTCGAGCGTCATGGCCGGATCGTCGCCCCGCCCCGTACACAGATACGAAGGTGGCGCCACGACGCCGACACTCACGAGCCGATCCTTCTCATTCAGCGGGATCCACCAGAACCAGCCATTGCGATCGCGCGTGTGCATGATGATCGTCGCGCCCGCGTTGCGGCCCTCCTCCCACTCACAGTTGCGATAGTGGGCGTAGATCGACGCGTTCTTCAGCCGCTCGTCCGGCTCGCGCAGGCCCAGCTGCCGCGACAGCAGACCCGACTGGCCCGACGCGTCCACCACAACCTTCGCGGCGAACTCGCGTACTTTGCCATCGACGATGGCCCGAACGCCCTTCGCCCGTTCGCCATCCATGATCACTTCGCGAACGTTCGCGCCGTGAATGACCTCCGCGCCGTTCGCGACGGCGTTGTCGATCATCATCTTGTCGAACACGTCGCGGCGCACCTGCCAGGTGCGCGACCATTCATTCGGATCGCGATCCGTGAAAAAGAAGGGCGCCGACTCCTTGCCATTCGCCGTGACGAACTGGACGCTCTCCTTCACGGGGAAGTCCATCGCCTGGAGCTTCTCCAGCATGCCAAGTCGCTTGAACGTCCAGTAGGTCTGCGGCATGAGCGATTCGCCGACGCGATGCCGCGGAAACGGGTACCGCTCCAGCACGAGCGCGCTGCGACCATGTTTGGCCAGCAGCGTCGCCGTCGTAGCCCCCGCAGGCCCCCCGCCGATGATGATGCAGTCGTATGCGTTCGTCATAACCCCACGTCGTGTACTGTGTGCCACCGCTCTCAAGCGGTGCGGAATACCAGCGACCTACCCCAACCGATCCCCCGCGACCACTTCGAGCAGCTCGATCGCCGGCTCGCCGTCACAGTGGATCACGCCCACGCGTCCATACAAAGGTCCATCGAGCGACCGATCGAACGCCGACCACAACGTCGCCGGTCCATCGAACCGAAGAAACCACTTCGGCTCAATCCGCCGAAGGACATTGTGCTGCGTGAGAATATCACCGAGTGGCGTTTTCTTCGAGAGGATTTCCTCGCGGACATCGTCCGCCGTGTGATTCAGGTGGATTCGAACAACACCGACTTCCACCACGTGGCTGTTGGCGACTGTCAGCAGAATCTTTCGCTGATACGTATCCCCGTTCCGCCGATCCTCCAGGACCTCCAGCGCGACCCGCTCACCGTGATAGGCGCCCAGCCGCGAAGTCATGTGCTCGTTGTGGACGAGGAGCTGATCGAACGGCGCCGGCACATCCCCGCCCGGCACGAGAATCGGCGCGTCGATGATGTCCGGACCGAAGTACTCGCCGGCGATCGAGCCGAGCGCCATCCGCGGGTCGGCCGTATCCTGAATATGCGTTGTCATGAACCTTCCCGTGCCTGATTGCGGCGCTGCAGGCCGCGGGCGATAACGCCGACGCCGCCCCTCAGGGCCTTGCGGCGAAACGCCCGCTCAATCGTCGATTCGTGGAATCATGTATAACGGACGCCGCGGAACTCACTTTCGAAGAACCGCTTCAGCAGCGGATCGACCTGGAGCAGGCCGGCTCGCGTCAGACGGATCTCATCGCCCTCGATTTCCGCGAACTTCTCCTTCACGAGCGAATCAAACGCCTCGCCGAACACGCCCGTAATCTCCTGGCCGAACTTCGTGCGGAAATACCCGGCGCTGAGACGCCCTGTCTTTAATTGAAGAATCATCTCGCGGATCAGGCGCTGATGATCCGTGATCGGCAGCGCCCGGTTGATCGGCAATTCGCCCTTCCCGCAGCGCTCGACGTATTCATCCCAGCCATCGACATTCTGGTAGTGGGCGCCCTGAAAGTGCGAAAACGATGCGACGCCCGTCCCGATCAGGTCGGCGCCATGCCACAGGGCGTCCCGATAGACGAAGCCGCTTCGCTCCGTCGGCTTCACGAGCGTGTAGGCGCTGGAGACGATGTAGCCCTCCGCCTGGAAACGATCGAACGCCTCATCCACCCAGCGCTGCTTCGTCGGCCAGTCGGCGATCGGCGGAGCCTCGCCCTTCGCCTTGCTCTCGCGCGACAGCACCGTGTTGTGCGGCATCTCCATCTGGTAGATCGTGACGCTGTCCGGCTTCATCGCGATCGCCTTGCCGACGGCGTCGCGCCACTTGGCGTCCGTCTCCCCCATCATGCCGGCGATCAGATCGATATTGACCTGTGGAAAGCCGACCTGGCGAATCCAGTCATAGGCGCGAAAGATCTCGGGCGACTTGTGGGCGCGACCGTTGGCCTCGAGGAGCTCGTCGTCGAAGTGCTCCACGCCGAGGCTGATGCGCGTCACGCCGATGTCCTTGATCGTCTGAAGCTTGCTCTCCTTCAGCGTGCCCGGCTCACACTCGAACGTGACTTCTTTCGCCGCGCTCCACGTCCAGCGCGTGTTGATCCGTTCGATCATTCGCGTGAGCTGCTGGCTGCTGAGAAACGAAGGCGTGCCGCCGCCGAAATAGACGAACTCGAACTGCCGCCCGGCCAGCCCCGGCCGATCGGCGTACGCGTCCACCTCTCGCGCGAGGGCGTCCATGTAGATATCAACTTCGCTTCCGTTCTTGTCCGTGTACACGCGGAAGTAACAGAACCGGCAGCGCTTCCGGCAGAAGGGAATATGGAGATACAGCCCCAGGGGCGTCTCAGGATAGGGACCGGCGTCCAGCCGATCGATCGCCGCGGGAACATGCTCCCGCGACCACACGGAAAACGGTGGGTAGTTCGCCACAAAGTGGCTGCCGATCTCCGTCTCAACCTTTTCCTGTTTGACCTGGGGAAGCTGTACCATCATCGAGAATCACAATCGAAAAGGCCGGACAAATCTGAAAATGAACCGCTGAAAGCGACATTGTAGTAAACGTCTGTGCGGGCTTCAATTAACGCAGGGCGGTCATCGCGGCGCGCCGGTCGGCGCCGACCGTTACGATTCGGATACAATTGTCACACTTCGCCCCTCGGGCCCGACTTCAGACAGCGTAGAATCGCCGCCATGAGCAACCACGCATTCGAGGATTTCGCCCCCACCCTCCTCTCCCCCGGCTTCCTTGGTCCGACCTGCAACGCCGCGGCCGACGGCGACCTGGACTACCTCCGGCGCCAGCTCGTCAAACATCACTTCGTCCTCTGCGAATTGCCCGGCGCCGAGATGTACGACGAACACGGCTTTCGACTCCACATCGGCCGCGTCCTGGACGTCCCCACGAAACCGAAGGACCTCGACGGCGCCCTCCTGCCGGATCTCGCCGCGCGCTTCGCCGACGGTCCCGCCCGACGGGTCGCCATCATCGTCTACGACGCCGATCGCCTGATCGCCGCCGACGTCCAGCGCTTCCTCGCGCTCGTCCACGCCGTTGAGTCCGCCGCCCGCGCCCTGTCCGGCGCCACGCCGGCGACACAATTGCTCCTCTTCCTCACGGGGCCGCCGCCCGCCTTCCGCGAGATCGAACCCTCGGCCAAGAGGCGCGCCGAAGCCAAGAGAGGCCCCCGGGCGATGACAAGCGACTTTGACGCGACACCCTGGTCGCAGGCGCGCGAGTTCGACCTGCGCGCCCATCACGCCCTGACGATTTCCCACGCCGCCTGGTACTACGCCTCCCTCGGCCGCCGCGCCGAGTCGCCCGACGATCGCTGGCATTGTGTGGAGGATGGCGACACGCTGACCTTCTATCGCGCCGACGACGGCGCTCCCTGTGTCGCCGGCATTTTCGCGCGCATGAAAACGGGCATGCAACTCGTCGGCGTTCGCTACGAAAGCGATGAACGCGTCTTCCAGTTTCCCTGGGAGGGCGAAGACCCGTTCACCTATTTCCGTCGACTCTGCGACCAGCTTTCACTGTTGTAAGAACGGTGGGGCGCCCGCGACGTCGCCGTACGCCGCGGGCGCCAGGTGGGGAAAGGAGGAGTCGTCTGCTACGCCGGCGCCCCGCGAATGCGGTCCTTCATCCGGCGAAAAATCCGGAAGCGATGCGCCAGCAGATAGAGGAAGATGGTCGCCGGAACCGACGCGTAGCCCGCCGCCATGATCCAGCCGGTCACGGGTTCGTTAAACGCGCCGCCGCCCGTACTGACCCGTGTCTCCGCCGAGAGCTTCGTCTGGACGGCGCCGAAATCCTGACGCATCTCGTCGACGCGCGCCTTCACGGCGCTGAATTCCCGCCCCTTCATACACCCGCCCGCCAGCGCCGCCGCGCCAACTGCGATCGGGGCGCCGCGCCGCATCTGTTGTCGTTGTCGCGTTGTCACGCCCCGCCCCCCGACGTCTCCGTCTGCGCGCCTGCCCCGTTGTTCGTTGGCGCCGCGCCATCGGGCGCCGGGCTGTCGGGCCGCGGTATGTCCGTCGGCGCCGCCGCGGCGTTGCCGATCATCATCAGTTTGGCCGAGACGCCCGAGTCGAGGTAGAGATCGACCGTCTCGCCGATCGAGGGCTTTCCCGAGGATTCGACCTCCACGCGATACGCCACGTTGTGCCGCTCCGCGACGTTGATCGCCTTGTCGACCCAGGCCATCTTCGACGCCAGATCACGATCCTGTTGTGCATCCGTCAGGTTCGGATTGATACCGCAGCCCGACACGCACACGGCGTTCGACGCAATCCCCGCCAACAGCGACAGCAACACGAGATCCGAAATCACGCCCCTGAACATGATGCGATACCTCCCAATAACGAAGTGACTCGTCGCGAATCGGCGCCCCCGCCGTTCGCATTCGAGAGGTACCCTTGGTCGGCGCTTCGGACGCGCCCGCCCCGGCCAGGTCTCATAACCCAATCGCTCGCAATCGCCCGCCGGATCGGCGATAATCCGGATTGATCCGCGGCGCCCGGAGCCTTGCGCCGAGAACATTTGTGGATCGCCCCCTCCTCGCCGGATTTCTTGATTCCCCTTTGAAAACACGCCTAAGCTTGATCATGCCCAAAAAGCACACCTTACGTACCGTACTGCTCGTCTGCGCGACGCTCCCGTTCGCAACAGGCATGAGCGGCAATTGCCCCAGCGTCAACCTGCCCGGCGGCGGCTCGACCTGCGGAACGAGCAACGTCCCGTCGGTCCGTCTCACAATCGTGGATGAAAACGGCGACACACTACCGGCCGCGACGATCGCGTTCTCGCTGAACGGCGGCCAGTACTTCGTCGGAAGCTGTGAGGGCGACTGCGAAGACTTCGAGATCGCCTACGACGCGACGGGACAGTTCAATATCAGCGTGATCTCACCGGGCTACCTGCAGGCGGATCGCGTCGTCAATGTCGCGGCGGACGCCGACGACGACTGCACACCGATCACGCAGGACCTGATCGTCATCATGAAAGAGGACACGACGGTCAGAGTGATCGCCGGCGCCTGGCGGGCGCAGACAGTCTTCGGTCAGATCGATCTGCGATTCGGCGCCAACGGCGAAGCGATCGGCGCGATTCTCTACGATCGCACTGTCGCCGGCGACGGCAATTTCTATGTCTCCTACAACGGAAATCCGATCCGCGGCGTCTCCGGCCAGGAGATCGCCGTCCAGGCGGTCAACAACCCGACGCGCGTCGGCGACGTGTTCAACTTCAACGGCCAGGCGCTCGGCGTCCCGATCGGATTTATCGACGCCCTCATCACGACGGACTTCCAGATTCTCTCCGGCGGCCAGCCGGGCGCGGTGTCGCAGGGCCTGTTCGTCACATATCAGCGACTCTCCGATATCCCCAGCGCACTGCAGGATCCCTGATTCGCATACCGGGGGACGCGGTTCGCAAATGGCGAATCGCGCGTCTGAGAGTTGATTGAAACGAAACAAAAAAAGGGCCGCGTTCCTGCTGGAACGCGGCCCTTGTGATTGACCGGAGAAACGGGTCCGCGGCATCAGCGCAGTTCGACCGACCAGTAGGCGTTATCGAGAAACGCCTTCCAGCTCGCATAGCGATTGTCCGCCAGCTTGACGGTAATCGACGGATTGCGCCGCGGCTTCGACGGCAGCCGGATCAGGTGCATCTGCGCCTGCTTCGGCGTGCGACCGCCCTTCTTGATATTGCACTTGACGCACGCGCACACGATGTTTTCCCACGTGGCGCCACCGCCCTGGCTGCGCGGAACGACATGGTCAAGCGACAGTTCGCTCGTCGGGAATTTCTGACCGCAGTACTGGCAGCGATTGTTGTCCCGGGCGAACAGGTTCCGCCGGTTGAACTTCACTTCCTGTCGCGGCAGTCTGTCATAGAACGCCAGCCGAATGATCCGGGGCACGGCGAGATCGAATCGGACGGTCCGAATCCAGTCATGCTCGTCCGGCTCAAATTCGTGCGCAAGCTGACTCAGGTCGCACCATTCGGCAAAGTCGTACGCCTGGTACCTGCCGTTGTCGACGTGAATCACTTCCGCCAGCTCCTTGAAGAGCAGCGTGAAAGCGCGACGAACGTTGATGATCCTGACCGCCAGGTAATGGCGATTCAGCACGAGCACGTTCAGGGATGTCGCCGATGGCTGGGCGAACACAATAACCTCCGGATTTGGACTTTTTTCGAGGGAGTTTCCGCCGCGCGGCGTCGCGCGAAATTGGCCCCGGAATCCCCCGAAGGGCGGCGCCGGCGTCTGAATCGACCCGAGCCGTCAATCCGTAAAGTCCTTCCTACACTAAATAATATGTGCAAGAGGGGCCAATCGCAAGCATTTTCCGGGGGAAAGGGATACGAACGTGGTTAATATCGCGCTAATGCGCCGCGCGCCCGCAAATCGCGCGCCGCATTCGACGCGGCGCAGATCAATCGCCAGCCCACGCGCAATGCACACCGCGACGAATTAGACGTACGTCTTCACACGACGGGCGCGTTCGACGGCGCTATCGACAGCGCCGAACGCCTTCGAGCAGTCGCGACCAGTCAAACGCGGGGCCCGGATCGACTTTCGTCTTCGACACGTGGTAGTGCCCCAGAATTCCACTGAACGCGTTCAGCTCGTCGCCCGCCAGCAATCCGTCGCGAATCGCGCCATCCGCGTCGCGCGGCGCGGCGCACTGAATCCTCGGCAGCGCGTTGCACAACGTCGCTGTCAGCCGGATCAGTGACGCGTACTGCGCGTCGGTCAGGTCGTACTGGTTCAGGTCCCGACCGTTGATGCGCCCGCGAACGATTTCCCCCCGGGCCGGCGTGGCGACAAAGCCCGGCGTGCGCAACCCCGTCGCCCCTCCGGTCAGGGGCGGCGCCATCGTCACGCGGCCCGACGCGTCCCGCGGATACCAGGCGTCGAGCTTCGACGCCTCCTCGTACGCCCCCATGTTTGCAATTTCCACGCCGACGCTGCGATCGTTTGCCGTTCCCGCGTGCCACGCCCGCTCCTTCACGTCCAGCGTCTGGTAGATCGTCCCGTCCAGATCCAGCATGAAGTGAACGCTCAGGCCCCGCTGATCGTGGAGCACGTCGAAGCAGCGCCTCGACGTCCCGCAGACGTCGTAGTGCAGAACAAACAGATCGACATACTTCTGCAGCAACGGAAGCGACCAGCCGTCGGCGCGGACCTGCGCGGCGTCTTCCTCGGAGAGGTGTCTGCGAAATGAATCGTAGCGATTCGGCCCCGAGTCGTTCACGGGGTTTGCCGGCATTCGCCGATCGGTCGCAAATCGACATTCGACGCGATAGGCGTCATACCCCTTGTGATCGAGCCACAGAACGACGGGCGCCCCCGTATGGAAGAGCTGTCCGCAGATGACGATCTCGTCGCCACTGCGTTTGAGCGGCGTCCCCGGACGTGGCCCGGCGCAGCCGCCCATGAGCGCGCCGAGACATGTCAGCATCAGGACGAGAATGGAGAAAGCGCCGCGACGAATCCTGTTGACTGCGTGTGTCATTCAGTCATGTTGATCCGGATCCGAAGCCGCGCCAAGCTCGGCGCCGTCCGTCACGACTTCGAAGCCGACGCCCGCCCGATCCGCCTCGACGTATCCATCGTCCGTCGGATCGGAGGATTTCGCGCGCAGCATCTGATAGAGCCGGCGCAGGTCGCGGAATCCGCCGATCGTGAACCAGCATGTCACGATCATCCCCGCCATCAGCACGACCCACATCCAGACACGCCAATAGGCGAGCCATGACGACGCGGAAATTGTCGCGCCCGTTCGATACGCCAGAACGCCGAAGAACACGATCGACCAGAAGAGCGGCCAGCTCAGCGTCACGAAGGTGACGGCGCGATCCGTCCCCTTGAACTCCCTGGAAAAACCGAGCCGCTCCCAGAATCCGCGGGCGTCCCGGATGGACAGCGACGATTCGCCCGCCATCGCGTACTCGCCGCGATGCAGCAGCCTGTCGAGATTGAACTTCGTTCGCCACTGCGCCAGCGAAACGAGCACGTAGGTCCCCGATGCGCCACACATCGTGATCAGGCTCATCTCCTGGCCCGTGAACTTATTGCGGAACCAGAGCGACGCTTCGCCGATCGGCGCCCAGATGGATCCTGGCGCCGCCAGGCCAACAAAGACGCTCTGCGGAAGCTGCTTCACGACGACGCCGATTCCCGACAGCAGAATCCCGACGATCATCCCGGCCCACGCGGCGCTCGTCGTCCCGCGGCTCCAATAGAGACCGCCGATGATCGCGGCGCCCGCCCCACCCACGAAAATTGCGCCCGACAACTGCAGGTACATGGCGATGTACTGAAGGTGCCGAAACTTGTAACTGAACAGGAAAATGAACACCGCGATCCCGACAACCGAACATCGCAGCAGCAGAAGGTGCGTCTTCTCGCTGAACCGGCGTCCGCTGAACGGGGCCACGACATCCTGCACAAAGATCGCGGCCCACGAGTGCAGATACGTGTCATGCGTGCTGATAAACGCGCCCAGCATGGCCGCCGAGGCCAGTCCGATCACACCGACAGGCAATATGGCCCGCATCGTGATCGGCGTCCGCAACTGCGTCTGCATCTGCGCCTCGCTCACGGCCTGAATGGCCGCATTCGTCGCGCTCGCCTGCGCCGCGAAATCCGGATGGGTCAGGAATGTCTTGATGCAGATTGGGAGCACGATCACGATCAGCATTAACACGCGGAAACGCCACTGGCCGAGGATGTACGCCATCTTCGCCTCGTGCGCGTTGATCGCCGAAACGGCGTAGCCCTGCGTCCCAAGCCAGGCGTAGGCCCCGTAGAACAGCGTGATGACCGTGATGACATAATAGAGAACGTTGAAGTTCTCCTCCTGGCCGACGTCGAACGGGTCGACCATGGATTTGCCGGCCGGCTGGGCCATCAGCGTCTCACTGATCTGCGGCCAGGAAAACTGGAGCAACAGACAGATAATCACCGCGATGAACGCGACGTTGGCGACAACGCCCTGCAGGAAATCCGTCACCATCACGGCGATCTGCCCGCCCAGCAGCAGCAGGGCCATCGGGACGGCGAGCAGCGCGATCATCATCACGATGAATGTCTCACACTGAGCGCCCATCACGACAAAGGTCTCGGGCAGATCCCACAACTGGATGAAAAACCGAGCGCCCACGGACGGAAAAATGCCGAAGTTGATGATGCCGGCGACAAACGCGACGAGCCCCGTGAAGATGCGAAACCGGCGGCTGTACCGTTTCTCGAAGAACTCCGCCATCGTCATCGAACGCGTCTGGCGGAATCGATAGATCACCCAGCCCGACAGCGCCATCACGATGAGGACCGGCTCCTCCATGAGCGTCCACCAGATGGACGTGAAGCCGGCGTCGTAATTCAGCTCGAAATACCAGACGAGCGTGACGACGCCCAGCTTGGCCATGTTGTCGGAAACGGCGATGAGATAGCGACCGCCGCAGCGATCGGCGGCGAGATACCCGGCGACGCTCGTGGCGTGCTGTCGCGTCGTCCAGGCGCCGGCGATCAGAACCAGCATCAGACCGGCGATGATGCTCCAGTCAATCGCGTGCATTCAGAGTCTCGTCATCGGCCTGCTGAACAGGGAGCGTGCAGATCGTCCGGCCCGACGCGAACTTCACATAGCCCCAGTGCTGCGGTCGATGCATGTCGATGACGCCCTGCGGCGACCAGACCCAGTTGTCCTCCTTGACGCCGGACACACGCTGGTACTTGCCATCGATGATCTCATGCCGCCACTCGACGCGCGAAAAGTTGAGGCGCCACGTGTCCCCCGGCTTCGGCGGCGCGTCGCAGCCCGCCGCCTCCTTCAGCGATCGCCATGGCAATGCAAACTCGACACTCCAGCCCTGATCCTCGTCCGTCGGATCGTTCAGCGTTCCGTTCACGCGCACGGCCTTCTTCAGGCCTCGCATGTCCCAGTCATGCAGCGCCGGTCCGTCGCGCAGATACGTGCGAACAAGAAACAGATCGAAAATCGTCTCAAGCGCGTTCATCTCGATTTCGTAGTACTCGGCCTCGTCGCCGTTGGGATCGATGAAGATCTCGAAGTCATTGTCGTTGAATACGATGTCGTCGTGGTTCCGAAGCGTCGCCCAGACGTGCGGCTCCTCGAGCTCGGCGCCGATGTAGAGATACGTGTCATCCCACAGCATCTTCATGCGCGTGCGATAGCGCGGTGTCGGGCTGTCGAATCCCTCGATATCGGCGAAGTCCTCCGACCACGCCGCCGCCGACCAACTGGGGTCATCCAGTGAACCATCGATGCTGACGGGCCCCGCCGCCCGAACACACGTATAGTCCCGCGGCAGTTGAACGTCGCCCTTCGTCGTCCGGACAACGACGCGCCCGTCGTTCTGACAACCCGCGCTGATCGCCACAACCCCGAGGAGCCCGACGCCGAAGAAACCGATTCGCATCGCTTCAGTCCTTTCTCAATGACGCGCCCGTTCGCACCTACTCGCGACACGCCGCCAGCAGTTCGCCGATCGTCGCCGTCGCCACACCCACGACCGTGTCCGCCGCGCCGTAATAGAGCCGCGCGACGCTTTCCGGCCCGGCAACGCCATCGGCGCCAACGCCGTCGACGATCATGCCGCTCGGAAAGACAACGTTCGGCACCTGGCCGACGTGCTCGTACAGCTCGCGCGGCTCAAGGATGTTGTTCCGCCCCCGCGCGATCACCTTCGTCGGATCGCTGGCGTCCAGCAGCGCCACGCCCGCCTGATAAATCCCCGCGTTCAGATGCGTTGCGACACCGTGGTAGACGTGCAGCCAGCCGTCACGCGTCTTCACGGGCGGTGGTCCCGATCCGATCAGCTCGTCCCAGTAATGCCAGCGGCCCTTCATGACGCTTCCGATCGTCTCCCATCGAATCAGATCGTCAGACATGGCGAGCGTGATTTCCGACCCTGTCGTCACGCCGCTGTCCAGCGCCACGCGGTTCGGCCGTTCCAGCCGCGCGAACCGACCGTCGATCTTCTCGGGAAAGAGCACGCCGTTGCGAACGTCGTCATCCCTGCCGAACGACACGAGCTCGAATGAGGAGAAATCCGCCGTCTTCGCGACGCCGAGCCGACAGCCCCCTTCGCAGTCCGCCGCGAACACGATGTAAATCCACTCGCCGATCGCCGTCAGGCGCGGATCGTAGATGTGGTGGATCGTCGCGCCGACGTCATCGAGACCGGCGATGTCGACAATGGACGGACGCACGGAGAATCGCTCGCCGTCATCGCTTTCCGCGATCATGAGAAGCGTCTCGCGACCGCGAGTCTGAACGCGCAGCAGCAGGATGTATCTGCCACGCCAGTAGATGGCGCCGGGATTGAATACGGAACTCACATCACGAACGCGCGGCGCGACGTCGGGGATGTCGTTGCGCGTCAGAATCGGATTGGCGGATGATCGCTTCAAGATGGCGAGTGTAATCGAAGCCCGGCGCGTCGCGAATCACGCGCCGGCGTCGGCGTTCTCAGCGGGCGGAACCGCATCGTTCCAGACGATCGCCAGAAGTCGCTGGCCGGACCGCAGCGGACGATCGATGTCCGGCGGGCACTGCACACTGCCGTCCGGCTGTTCGATGGCGATCACCTGCGCGTTGTACTGCCGGCGGAAATCGGCGTCACGCAGCGACTTGCCCAGCGCGTCCATCGGCACGATCAGCCGCTGGATCATGTCGCGACTCGTCGGCGTCACGCCCATGACGAGATTGTGAAGCTGGCCCTCCTGCTCGATCGCCGTCAGGCCGGCGTGTTCCTCCAGCATCGCCTGCTGCGTCTCGGCCATCGCCTCCCGAATCGCCTCGAACACGCGTTCGCGGCTGAGCATGCCGATCCACTTGTGCCGCCGATCGTGTGAAAGAACAGGCAGCACCTGGTGATCGCTGCGACGGAAGAGATCGAGGGCAAGATAGACTTCCGTCTCCTCGTCCACCGTCTGCAGATCGACGGTCATCATGTCCGCCGCGATCACGAAGTTCGCCAGCGCCGGATCTTCCATGAACGAGCGAATGTCCGGAACCGATACGACACCGAGCAGGTCGTCTCCCTTCGCGACGGCAAAGACGGGGCGCGTTCCGGGACGGATGCGCTCGACCATTTCCGGCAGCGTCGTCTCCGGCGCCACGGTATCTTCCCACTTCGGCTCCATCAGGTCGCGCACGCGCCACGACTCGAGCAGATGGACAATGGCGTCGCCCGCGTGCGCCGGGGATTCGGCGTGCGTGCGCACCTGCTCGTGATTCAGACCCCAGCGACGGCCGAGCACGTACGACGTCATGCACACGAGCATCAGCGGAACGATCAATCCGTAACTGCCCGTCATCTCCATGACCATGACGATCGCGGCGAGCGGCGTGCGCATTGTGACCGCCAGAACGCCGCCCATGCCGACGGGAATCAGCGCCTTGCGAAGGTCGTCGCCAAAGACGCCCGGGAAACTGGCGTCGACGATCGCGCCGAGGAATGCCCCGATCGCCCCGCCGATGAACACGCTCGGGCCCAGGACGCCACCCGCCGAACCGCTCCCGACTGTCAGCGCCGTCGCGATGCACTTCGCCACAACGACCGCCAGGAAGAGCCCGGCCAGTGTGCTGAGACCGATGTCGCTGAGCGAAACGATCGCGCCGCCCTCCTGCTGGAACTGGCCGTCAATCGCGCTTTGGATAAACGTGTATTGTCCGTCCATCACCTGCGGCAGCGCGCAGGCGATCAATCCCGTCAGGAGTCCGCCGATCCCCGGCAGCATCCATCGCGGAATCGGCGACTTCGGTACGATCCGATGTTCGACGGTCTTCAGCGACACGCTGAAAATGACGGCGCCCAGACTGCACAGCGCCGCGAGGACGAGGTACGGAATGAGCTCCTTCGCCGACGAGAACGCCAGCTTGTCCGTGTCTCGGAGCAACGTGCCGACGCCGACCTTGTCGAAGCCGTCGTTGATGGACACGAACACGGTATAGCCGATGACCGAGGCGACAAACGAAGGCACGATCGCGCCGCCTTCGAATTCCTCTTCGCTGTAGAGCAGGCTCGTCGCAAACAGGGCGCCGCCAAGCGGACACTGGAAGATCGCGCCAACACCCGCCGCACAACCCGCGATGAGCAGGACCCGCCGTTCCTGGGGCGTCGCCCGGAAGACGCGCCCCACGGCCGAGCCCAGCGCCGCGCCCAGCGCCGCAATAGGTCCTTCAGGCCCGGCGGAACCACCGGAGGAAATGACGCCGACGGCCGCGACACCTTTGATCACTGGCGCCTTGAGCGGCAGATCCCCCATCTGGCGATGAAACGCCCGCGTCAGCGCGTCGGTCCCGTGAATTCCGAGGCTGTGAATGCAGAACAACCGGATGATGACGCCGGACAGCAGACAACCCGCCATCGGCAGGACAATCAGTCGCCAGTCGAAATGAAACGCCGGCGCGGCGGCGCCCGCCAGCGCCGTGATTCGCCCAACGAGGGCGTGCGTGCCTTTGTGAAGCCCCCACTCCAGCGCCGCCGCCGCACAGCCGCCAAGCACACCGACGATGACGCCGAGCCCGAACAGGCGGCTCCAGCGCGCGGCGGGCCGGGGCATCCGATCGAGCACGTCCTGAATAGTCTTGGCAACGCGGGGCAATCGCTTCTCCGTCTGGGATTGAAGCGAACATCTTAATGCCCTCGCCGCGAATTGTTGACCGCCCCGGCCGTTGGAAATACGTCGTCGTTACATGAAAAAAACGGCCGATCCTGACGGATCGGCCGTTTCAGTCTGCAAATTTCAGTGGATTCGACGCCCTCGACCCGTTCGTCAGGCCTCCGGCGCCGAAGCGGCGATTCAGCGTCGCCGTCGGGCGATCATCGCGCCGAGACCAACGAGCATGAGCGACACGCTGGCGGGCTCGGGGATCAGTTCCGCCGTGAACAGGAAGTCATCGGCGGCGCCGGGATGCGCCTCGTTGTCGAAGCCGACCCAGCCCCAGCCGGAGATGCCGGCGAAGCCGCGATGACCCAGATCGTTGTTCTCGTCGCCGAACCGGAAGCTGTAGGTTCCGTCGCGAACGTCAAAGAGCGTCGTCGGGTTGTTGAAGTCCGGATGACCGGCGTCAAGCGGCGTGATGGAACCGAAGTTCTGCTTATTGGCGCCGGCGATCACGATGAGATCGTCGTCACCACCCACCAGGCCGACTCCCACGTTGTAAAGGAAGTCGAGCTGATAAAGACCGAGATAGCTGTCATTCGCGTAGTTCGCGCCCGTGTCGCGGCCACCGTAGGCGACGCCGGAAATGGCGATCGTGCCGGCGTTGTCGTCGTAAACCAGCGTCACATTCGACATCGCGTGGTCGAAGTTGAGCGTGAAGACGTCGTTGCCCGGCGAGACGTCATACAGCTCGTCCAGTCGCATGCCGTACGGCGGCGGATTCACGTCGCCGTCCGGATGGTTGTGAAGCTGATACGTTCCCGGCGCAATCGTCGCCGCCGAAGCGATCGACGAAGCGAACATCACTGCGATGGCGATGGCCACCCTTCCAAATCCGACCCTGCAAGTCATATGCATGGCTCCTTGTGCACTGACGCACTGCGAGTGTGCAAATCGCGTCGCGACAGATACAGGCTGTCCCACGGCGTATTTTGATTTCCCCCGGCGACCACGTGGCCGCTCCCCCATAGCGTGCACACTGAGAATAGCCGACGCCACGCATCCACCACAACCATGACGTTTCGTAAAAACCACATTATCGGAGCACTTTTGCACAATACGGGGCGCCCTCAACGTCGAACGCCGGACCGCTGAGGATTCACGCGGCCCGATCCGCCGTCGATCCGAGCCATTCGCGGCGCGCCGATGCCGCCGATCGCGCCGCCCACCGATTCCGCCCATCCAACCTGACTGTCGGACTCAACCTCCTGTTCAATTGGGACTTATGCATCCGCCTCATTGACGCCCGTCGATGGCGTCCGCGGGCATGGACCGGATGTACGTAGGATTATCAATGCGAACGGTGAAAAATATTGACAACCCGTCGAGAATTCGTCACGCTGAAAGGCGCCAAGGGGGATCGAGATCTGAACTTCCGACAAAGGCGCGGCGCTGCGAACCGTCCTCTCCCAACAGGACGCACAGCGCGGCGATCTCGTCTCCACCCAGGGTTCCGGGCGTGCCATTTTCCATTCGTGCAGGTCTGGCCGTGCATCGGCCCCATGCAAAGGAGTTCAGGAAATGAAGCGTTCTTTCGGTATCACAGCGGCGCTCGCGGCAATGTGCATCGTGTCATCGATCGCCACGTCAGCCAACGCCCAGAACATCGGCGACAGTGTCACACTCGAATTCCAGGCGGACAACGCCAACGGCTTCGATACGTTCCCCAGCGCCCGCCAGTACCCCGTTCTCGATCCGACGGTCAATCTCACAGTCGGCGCCGTCTCGGGTTCCTTCACGGCGCTGAGCGTCGGCGACCTGCAGGTTGTCGATTCCGCCGGAACCGGCGGCTTCCCGTTTGATGACAACTTCGCCAGCGCCGGCGGCTCCTGGACGCTCAACGATCCGAACTTCGACGTGAACGACGGTCTCGGCGAAGGCCTGCGAACCAGCTTCAACTTCTCATCCGACGCCGAATTCGCGAACCTCATCACGTCGAATATCCTGACGGATCTCATCGGTCTCAGCTTCGTCGCCGGTGACTTCGGCGACAATCCGAGCTTCCCGATCGACAATTTCACCTGGGAAATCCGATACAACCCGGGTCTGGCTGCGCCGAGCGAACTGCTCGACGTGGACTTCACGGACATCGCCTTCTCGGCCGGTTCGTTGTCGAACCTCGTGAAGATCACGATCCACGGGACCGTCGCGAGCAACGACATCACGACGCCCGGCTCGTCGCTCTCGATCCCCGAGCCGACCACGCTCTCCCTCGTCGCCTTCGGCGGCCTGCTCGTCCTTCGACGACGACGCGCCTGAAGCTGGATTTCGCCGGGTTGACCGAACATCGCAGGCGCGCCACGCCCATGCGTGGCGCGCTTCGACCCTGCGAGTCGGTGACACGATTCCACACGTGGCGTGACATGCCACGTTTGTGTCGACGTCCGACGCCCGTAGAATACGTCTGGCGGCCAAGGGAGTGACAAACAACGCATCATGCCATGGTCAAACCGGCCATACGACTCCGCATCGGCGCGAACGTCGCGCTGCGGGCGCCGCGCCGTCGCATTCTCTCGATCACGGCGCCACTCGGGTCCAACCACCCTCGGAACACAGGCTTTCCCCTCGATCCACGGAGGCATCGATCAATATGTCCGCGCACCCTCTCCATAAAGTCGCCCTGCTGGCGACGCTGACTGTCTGCTGCATTTTCTCGCCACGCCTCTCAACGGCCGCCGAAGTTCTCGTCGTCGTTGAAGGTCGCGTCGCACAGAACACCTTCGAAGAATTTCCGTTCGCCGGCACGCCCCTCGGCGCCCGCGTCGTCTTCTCGTGCCTGGCCGACTCCGAATCCGGATTCGAATTCAGCCCCGGCGTGACGTTCGGCATCCAGATCACGGGCATGAAGATGACCGTCGGAGATGGTCTCGGCGGCCAGAACGTCCTGACCGCCGGCGGCGTGCGAAGCATGTCCTTCATCACGTCGGCCATCACGTCCGCCCTGCCGCCCCAGGATCAGATGGAATTCGATCCGATCACGCTCTCCATCGGCTCGCTCGGCTTCTCACAGACGCTCAAGCTTCATGACGCCGACAACGCCTCCTGGCCGTCGGCCGACCTCGCGGACCTCAACGCCTGCGGCATCCCCGCGGCCAATTTCGAAAACTACGCCGGCGGCGATCGCAAGCACTGGTACATCACGGGCCAGACGATCCTCGGCGTCATCAACATCGAACTCGTCAGCGTTCGCCAGTTCGCCATGTCGGCCGGCGACGGTGACATGAACCAGGACGGCGCCGTCGACGGCGACGACGTCCAGCCGTTCGCGACCGCCGTGCTGGGCCAGTCGACGGACGCCGACGACGTCTGCCACGGCGACTTCAGCCTCAACGGCGTCGTCGATCCCGCGGACATTCCCGGCATGGTCAACGTGCTGCTCACGGGCGTCGCGCCCTCGCCGATTCCGCCCTCCGGCGGCGCCTGCTGCTACTATGACGGCGCGTTCATTCCACGCTGCCAGACTGTGGCCTCCAGCGAAGCCTGCGAGGCGCTCGTCGGCTTCAACCATCAGTTCACGTTCGGCGCCACCTGCGGCGAACTCGATCCGCCCTGCCTCGGCGGTTCCTGCTGCTACCTCGACGGAACCTGCGAGACGTTCGGCGCGCCGACCTCGCTCGATCCGGCGAACGACTGCGCCAACAACAACGGCTTCTTCTTTGAAGGCGGCGTCTGCGAACCGAACACCTGCTTCTCGGCGCCGACGGCCTGCTGCCTCAACGATCAGTTCGGACAGCCCAACGGCGAGTGCATCGTGATCCATCCCGACGACTGCCTCGCCATGAATGGCACGCCCAACGGTCAGGGCGGCGTCCCCTGCGATCCGAATCCCTGCCGCGTCGCCTGCTGCATCGGCGGCGGCCAGTGCGTCGAGATCACGGAAAACGACTGCCTCGCGCAGGGCGGAACCTATGACTTCGGTCAGTTCTCCTGCGAGTTCTTCGCCTGCCCACCGGCCAACGATGACTGCGCCAACCCCACGCCCGTCACGGAGGGAAGCTACCTCTTCACGCTCAGTGGCGCGACGACGGATGGCGACGAACTGCCGCAGTTCTTCGACGGCTGCTGGCAGGGCCTCGCCGAGGAGAACTTCATCGATAACGATGTCTGGTTCACCTACACCGCGTCCTGCACGGGCGTCGTGCAGATCGACACCTGCGGCAGCTACGACCTCGGCGACAGCTCGAACACGACGATCGGCGTCTACGACGACTGCGTGACCTGCCCGCCGAGCAGCGAGACGAATCTGATCGTCTGCAACAACGCCGAAATGCCCGCCCCCGTCCAGCTCTGCTTCGGCAACGGTGGCGCGGGACAGGACGCCGCGATTCGCTTCGACGCCATCGCCGGTCTCTGCTACAAGATCCGCGTCGGTACGGAGAACGGCACGCCCTCCGGCGTCGGCGTTCTCAACATCGTCTGCGGCGGCGCCTGCTGCCCGCCCGACGGCGGTCTGTGCACCATCGAAACCCAGGACTACTGCGAACAGGTCATCGGCGGCCACTACGGCGGCGACGGCACGGACTGCGACTTCAACGTCTGCCCCGGCGCCTGCTGCTATACCGACGGTGAAACGCGCGTCTGCGAAATCGTCGCCGGCGTCAACACGTGCCTCATCGACTACCAGGGAACATGGCTCGGCGACGCGTCGACCTGTGAACCCGGCGCGTGCGGCGGCGCCTGCTGCGTCCCCGAGATTCCCGACTGCGTCGTGACGACGGCGGACGACTGCGCCAGCCAGGGCGGCAGTTATCTGGGCGACGGCATCGCCTGCACCTACACTCCCCTGGGAGTCAGCACCTGCGCCACTGGCGCCTGCTGCGACGGTGTCACATGCGTCAATGAGGTCCGCGGCACATGCGCCCACGATTTCTTCCCGGGCGAGGACTGCGCCACCTATGTCTGTCTCGACGCGCGCCCCGGCGTGTGCTGCGACGGCGTCAGCTGCCAGAACACGCTTTACGGCGAGTGCAACGGACCCGATACCGTGTTCTACTTCGACGTCAGCTGCGAGACATTCACCTGCCCCGACGCCCGCGTCGGCGCCTGCTGTCTGCCGAACCTGACGTGTGTCGAACTCAACGTGCCGGATTGCGAAGCCATGTCGGGCGTCTATCAGGGCGAATTCACGATGTGCGCCGGAACTGACTGTTCCAATCCGTAAGCCGGCGCCGAGGACAATTCAATTGCGAGCCACTACGGCGCCGGTCCCCGATCCGGACCGGCGCCAGGTTGTGACGCCATGGAACGAAACAAACTCATCGCCCTCGGGTTACTGATCGTCGCGACGATCGCCGTCGTCTGGGCGACACGAGGCGCCGGCGAGGAGGATCACTCCAACGATCCGGCCTACGCCACTGTCTGGCGTTGCGCCAAGTGCGACGCCACGTTTGAACTACTGCCGCGCGATCGCGCCGAGGCCCTGAAGCTGGAGAACGCGCCGCCGATTCTCTGCAACATGTGCAGGGAGCAGGCGGCCTACCAGGTCATCGGCTGCCCCGTCTGCGGCACGCTCTACTTCGGGCCGGAAGTCCCGGGCGCGTCGGGGTTCTGCCCCGTCTGCCATCCGAAGAAGACGCCGCCGGAGCCGCCGCCGGACATTCCGGAGGAAGAAAAGCGGCCCATCACGAATCGGAACTGAAGGCCATGCGATCGCACGTCGCGCCAACTCGAATCACGAACACCAGAAACCGGATGCTGGTCATGAACATAGCAACACACAACGCGATCGGCCGACGCGCGCCACACAGGCGGGCGCTGTCGGCCTTTACCCTGCTCGAACTGCTCATCGTGATCGCGATCATCGCCCTGCTGATCTCGATCCTGATCCCCGCCCTCTCGTCGGCGCGATGCGAGGCCGCCAAGGTCAAATGCCTCGCCCAGCTTCGAGAGATCTGCGGCGCGACGCAGCTCTACTGGGACGATCAGAAGACCTACACGCTGCCGTGGTACACCGTGGGGCCCGCCCTGCGCCGACCGCCGCAGGTCTATTACAACGTCACGGAAGTGACGCCCTGGGTCTTCGGCGGTTTCAAGGCGCCCAACCCCGATCTGGAGGCGGATCCGGAAACAGACAGCACGCTCTATCCGACGAACATCCGACCGCTCAACAAGTACATCGACCCCACGGCGCCGCCCGAGGGAATCATCGATCTCTACATCTGCCCCAACGATCGATCGTGGCAGACGGCCCTCATCGGCGACTCGACACCGACGTGGGAGCCCGAGACGACGCGCTCGTCGTGGGAGGCCAACGGCAGCAGCTACGGTCTCAACTCGCGCTTCATGCAGGGCTACTGGGGAAGCGGCGGCGACTCCGGCGACTTTGTCTTCGACAACAACGGCGATCCGCACGACGAATACGCCGCGCGCATCGCCCGCTACATGATCGGCGGCGACGCGTCCCGCTTCGTCCTGTGGATGGAGCACGGCTTCTACAGCTCGACCTATCGCGCGTCGCTCTCACTGCCGAACCAGGCGGCCCCGCCGCGCAAGGGCTGGCACTGCAAGTTCGCCAACTGGACGATGGCCTTCGCCGACGGCCACGCCGGCGCCTACAACTGGGACACACGCCTCGTGACCAACCCCAACGGCACGATCTGGCAGCCGAACTTTGATCCGTTTTAGCGCAGGGAGCCGGCGTCGGCCGCGACGATGAAGCGGCGAAGTCATTTGGCCCGCGGATTCAGCGATTGGGGCGCGACTATGGCGCCAGCAGCGCGCCAACAAATCCCGCGACATCGTTCCCATCGACATTCCCATCGCCGTCGAAGTCGGCGAGATGGCGATTGCATGGCGGATGATCGGCCTGATACGCATCGGGATCGATTAGCGCCTGTGCGAATGGAACAATGTCGTTCGCGTCCAGCGCGCAGTCGCAGTTCATGTCCCCGCCCGTGATCGTCAGGCAGGGCAGTGTCACCCGCCAGATACCGGAGGCCGAGCTTCCCTGATAACTCCAGCCGGTCCCGAGGTAGGTCACGCCGTCGAGACTGACGCTCTCCAGCGAGAACAGAAAGCCATCCGGCGGCTCGACGCCATGATTCTGCAGCAGCGAATGAAGCGAAAAGGTCCCCGTCTCGCTCGACCAGACAAGAGGATCCTGGCGTCCGACAACGATCGAGCCATCGCCGCTGACCGAACCGATATTCTGCGATGTCATGCCGATGTCGACCGGTCCTTCGTCCTCCGTCCAGCGAATCGCAAGAATCGTCCCGAATTGATTTCCAACGGCCACGGAACCGTCGGCGCTCAGTCCGGCGAGCCCAAGGTCCTGAACGTCGATCGGCGGCGCGCTCAACGCGCCGTTCGTCCAGAGACAGGAGTAGTAGTGGTCGAACTGTCCGATCTCCATGGTCCCGAGGATCACATTGCCGTCGTCACTGATATCCCGCACCATCACGCTCCATACCGCGGGCGCCTGAACGCTGAGTTCCTCGACCTGAGTTTCGCCGTCGACGCGCGTCCATCGCACGGCCGCCCACTGCGTCGGTCCCACTCGGACATTTCCGCCCATGACATTTCCATCGCCGCTGATCGCGGTGGCGAACGAAGGGTTCCCACTCAGCGAGGCGGGCAGCGGCAGCGTCTCGTATCCATCGGCCGCCGACCAGCGAATCGCGTTCCCGTTGCTTCCGCCGACGAAAGCGTCGCCATCCCGATTGACGGCGCCGGGCGTCGCATCCTCGAATCCCGGCGCGTCGAGGAACTCGAATCCGCCGGATTGCGTCCATCGAAAAATCCGCTGGCCGGCGCCGGACGTCATGCCGAAGAGCGTCGTTGCGTCACCGCTTGCGGTAAACCAGGCGACGTTGTACCCGCCGCCCGGGAAGCCGATGACCTCGACAACCTGGGCGCTCGCTGAGTTGAGCGAGACCAGCAGGCGTAGGATTGAAAATGCGGAGACGATGGCGAAACGGCGGCGCGCCGTCGCTCGAGAATGAGACATGATGTGACCTCCGGCGACCGATGGGCGTCCCTGGCGCACGCAATTCCGCCGGCATTCCCGCCGCGCCACGGCGCCCGCCCAGACGACGACAACGCCGCGACCCTTCCGGACCGCATCCAGCAGCCCGAACCGCGGTCACTCGACTCCAGGGACAACTCTCTCACTGCGATCTTAGTCGCCGGCCAAGTGTCGGCCGGCCAGGTGTCGGCTGGGTGTCGGCCAGGTGTCGGCTGGGTCGGATTGCGGCGCCGGCGACGACTCGCCCCGGCGGGGACGAATTGAGAATCGCCCGCCCCATCAAGGGCGGTTTGGCGACACGCCTCCGCACCTGGCCATCCCACAGGAACGGCGCGCTTTGCGGCGCCGTCGCCCCCGCGCGCGTGCCACTGGTCGGCTTGCCCGACGCTGTCCGGGAATTCGAGTGAGGATTTCCGATCTGCAGAACCGTCGTAAACGCCAGTGTTTCCAAGGCCAACACAGCTCCGAAGGAGCGTCAGTTTTTAGCCACGGGTGGAGCGGAGACCGCATAGCGGTCGGAGCGCAACCCGTGGTAAGCGTTTTTCCTCGGGTTTAGCCCTGAAAGGGCGACACAATTCCCGGACAGGCTCGGCTTGCCCGCCAACGCCTCGACCGCGCCATGAACGCCACGAATCATGGACAATTCCCAGCCGCGTTGGCGCGCGTGCCACTGGACGGCTAGCCCGAAGCTGTCCGGAAATTCGACGGATTGGCGCGAGCAAGCCAATTGTGAGAAGGCGCCTGTGTTTGCAGGCATGATTTCGCTCTGAAGGAGCGACACAGGATAGCCCGGGGTCAGCGCAGACCGCAACGCGGTCGAAGCGCAACCCCGGGTTTGGATTATTTTCTCGAAATTAGCCCTGAAGGGGCGTCACAATTCCCGGACAGCCTCCGGCTTGCCCACCAACGCCTCGGCCACGACGTGAACGCCACGATTCATGGACAATTCCCGGCCGCGCGCGTGCCACTGGTCGGCTTGCCCGCCAGTGCATCGGCCGCGCCATGAACGCCACGAATTATGGACGATTCCCGGCCGCGTCGACCTTTCCCAGAGAGACAGGAACCGGCGCCGATCCGAGCCCGCGTCGCCGTCATACCGAACGGACCGCGTGGTCGATTCGTACCCGTCGCGTCGCGCCGGGCGTCATCGATTGTCAGCGTTGTTCAAAATGTGCCCGGCGTTCGTCCGCGCGATCGGCGCCGCGGGTCGTCGCTGTGCATGCGCAGGTGTCAAGGGGGCGGCCGCCACAGAAATCCCCCGCTTTTGGCACGGCATGATGCTCATACCTAACCTACCACGCCGGTGCTCGCCCACACCGTTTTTTTGCCGCTTTGGGACGGCCGGTTTTGCGCCTTCTAGGCCTCGGCGTGCCCCGGATCGGGCCAAGTGCCGATATGTATGATACGGGAGCCGCGATAGGTTAGAATACACAGGACGAATGTCGCCGTGTGACATCGCCTACCTGCATATCGTCCACTTACGAGTCCGCAACCGAAATGGCAACGGCCCAGCAACTAAAAGCGCTAATCGAGAGTTTCACGGAACACGACCAGCAGCGGTTTCTTTCCGTGGCCTCTCAAATTGCGGCGCATGCTGCGCGAGGCGGTAAAGACAAACTCGCAAGGGATCTCTTGACGCTCATTGAACAGGCTCGCAAACGCACGCCAAGCAATCGCCAAGAGAGAGAGACGGTTCCGATCGCCCAGCCAACAGGCGAGCTATCAGGGCTCGTATCAGCGTCTTTCCCCAAGACGCGCCTCGGCGATATGGTCCTAGCGGCTTCGCTTCGCGAGCGGCTCAAGCGAGTACTACTTGAGTATCGCCAAGTTAGCCGCCTACACTCGCACGGCCTTATGCCCCGACGGAAGCTCCTCCTTCTCGGCCCCCCCGGCTGCGGCAAGTCAATGACAGCGACAGCGTTGGCAGGAGAGCTGCATCTACCTCTGCTCACGGTCCAATTTCACACGCTGATCACCAAATTCATGGGCGAAACCGCCGCAAAGCTCCGGCTCGTATTCGACGCCATGCAACAATCGCGTGGCGTTTACCTGTTCGATGAATTCGACGCCATTGGGACACATCGTCAATCCGGCCACGATGTCGGCGAAATCCGGCGGGTACTCAATTCGTTTCTCGTATTTCTTGAACAAGACAATTCCGGGAGCATCGTCATATGCGCCAGCAACCTCGAAAACGCATTAGATGCTGCACTGTTTCGTCGCTTTGATGATGTACTTCACTACGAAAAGCCGAACGGCCAAATGAGCAGGCGACTGATCGAGGCTCGACTCGCAGCCTTCGGTCCGTTATGGTCACAATGGAAATCCGTATTGGGCCTGTGCACTGGCATGTCCCATGCGGATATTGTCAAAGCCTGTGAGGATGCCGCCAAGGAAGCGGTTTTGTCAGATCGGACCACCATCAAAGCGGAAGAGCTACGCAAGGCGCTCCGGCATCGAAGGCATCCATCACAGGGAGACCGTTGATCTCGTTAGGGGCCAAAGGATGGCGAAACATCCTCATATCGAAGTTCGGACTCCAGGCCAACAAATCGACTACACGAATCCAAGTAACACTCGAGGCAGATTTAGGATCCCCACGCGAAATGCTCGCCAGCACGCACAAAAACTGCTCAGCGATATAAGTCAAGCTGAACGTGTCGCCCAAGAAGTAGCAGACGAGACTGGTCACGAGATACACAATATTTGCTTGGAAATCACGAGCGAAGCCGACTACGAACTGAAACTGGACAGTCTCGAAAATCGTGCACTTCGAACAGAACTTCGGTCCGTCACCAGACGCGAGAATCGAATTATTGCGACTGTCTTTGTCCCTGAAGGAAAACTATCAGGGTTTGTCAAGAAGATTGAATCGTATGGTCAAGGAGTGCCAGAACCAACAGAAACAGGCCAATCCCCACGTCCCCGAAACGAGAAGCTGGTCGCCGGGATTAGCGAGGTCCGATTCCCTGTTCTGCAATCGTTCTGGACCGACGAAGCCGAGCTCTTCCCGACAACAGACACTGAACAAATCTGGTGGGAGGTCTGGATACGAATCAAGAGCGACGATTCACCGGAAACAGTACTAGACGAGTTCAAGGCTGTTCTGGCCGCAGCTGATTTCCGCTTTAGCAGAAATTGGATTCGATTTCCAGAGCGAGTTGTCTTCTTGGCATGGGGCGCGGCGGCCGAGTGGATGGGAGTGTTTGTTCCAGTTCTGGACAGACTCGCCGAGCTGCGCCGCGCCAAGGAAATCCCCACGGAGTACGTCGAACTGGGCGCCACCGATCAGGCAGCGCATGTCAACGAGCTGGCGCAACGCCTGGACCCACCCACGGCGGCCACCACCGCGGTTTGCCTTCTCGACTACGGCGTGCAATCTGCCCACCCACTGTTGTCAGCCGCACTCGCACAGGAAGATGTGCTTTCACTTGATCCTGCTTGGAGCGGAGTGGACCCAATCTGGCGTCATGGCACTGAAATGGCTGGGTTGGTGCTCTTCGGCGAGTCCCTCCCCGAAAACCTCGCAGGCGCTGATACTCTGCAACTGGAATATTGGCTTGAGTCTGTTCAGCTTTTTCGAAGTGGTGAGCGCCACGCACCTGATACGTGGGGAAAAGTAACTCAATCTAGCGTCGCTCTGGCGGAGGCAAACAAGCCGCGAAGGTCGCGCGTTGTGTGTATGGCTGCGACGGCGGATGACCGAGGCCGCGATAACGGTCGCCCGTCTCAGTGGTCTGCAGGCATTGATGAATACGCGTCCGGGTACCTAGATGACATTCGCCGTCTTTTCATCATCTCGGCGGGTAACGTCGATCCAATAAGCACACCGGATTATTCCTACTTGGAAAGCAATATAGCATCGTCTCGAATCGAAGATCCGGGCCAGAGTTGGAACGCGCTAACGGTCGGCGCCTTTACAAGTCGAGTACACATCCAGTCTGCCGACTTCGATGGTCATACGCCAGTCGCTCCCGCCAGTGGCTTGTGCCCCTCAAGCAGAACATCTGTTGGCTGGGATAACAAATTGTGGCCATTAAAGCCGGACATTGTTATGGAGGGGGGCAACTATGCTCAATCACCCGATGCGCAGATCCTCCACTGCGACGACCTATGTCTGTTGACCACAACGATGGATGCGTCGGGACGGCAATTGACTACGATGCGGGACACGAGCGCCGCAACAGCACTTGCGTCTCGATACGGCGCTCTGTTGATGGCGCAGTATCCCCGACTCTGGCCTGAAACGGTACGTGGCCTGCTCGTCCACTCTGCCGAGTGGACTGATGAGATGTGTCGTCAGGTCCCTGGAACTAGCAGAGCCGACAAGCATAAGCGGCTGCGCTGTTTCGGGTACGGCGTACCGGACCTAGGTCGGGCTCGGCACACTGTCGAGAATTGTGTTTCCCTGATCCATCAAGGTGCGATCCAACCGTTCAAACGGGTTGGATCAGAAGCCAAACCAAACAAATTCGCACTCCACGCGCTCCCTTGGCCGCGCGACGTGCTTCGTGACCTCCACAATCAGGATGTCACGGTACGAATTACGCTTTCTTATTTCATTGAGCCCAGTCCGCAAGGGCGTGGCTGGAAATCGAAGTATCGATATGCGTCACATGGATTGCGATTCAGAATGCGGGGCCCCAGTGAAGGTGATACGGCATTTCGACGTCGAGTTAGCAAGGCTGAGTGGGAGGATGGAGCTGAACGTCCGTCAACGAGCGACCCGATCGAATGGGAGATTGGCTACGACAATCGATCAAACGGATCTATACACTCCGACTGGTTCAAGGCCCCTGCTGCCGATGTGGCACGGTGTGACCAGATCGCCATCTTCCCAACAAGCGGTTGGTGGCGAGAGCGGAAACACCTAAATTGCGTTGAAAAGACGTGCCGCTATGCGCTGATCATCACAATCAGCAGTAACGCAACCGACATCGACCTATACACGCCCATAGCGCAAGAAATCGGGTTAGTCACAGAAATCACGACGTAGTCCAGTACAGTACGCGACCGCTTCGCTGCAATCCGCGCCTGTATCATAGACGAGTCGCCGCCCGCCCTCGCCAACAGCGGGGGATCGTTAAGGGGGCGGCCGCCCCCTTGACATTCGCGCATGCAGACCCGAATCCCGAATAAGCCAACCCGTCGAGCGAATCGCCATCGGCAATGCGGCGTCGAACCGACAGACCGCCTGTGGTAACGACCACATCAAGACCCCTGAATGCCGCGTCCAACGCCCCGCTCGCTGCCAATTCCGCACCAATCAAACCGAAAGCGCCACCAAACGCCGCATTTGCAGCGCCCTTCGCCCCGTTTGCGGCGCCAATCGCCCCAGCCGCCCCACCAAACGCAACATTTGCCGCAACATCTGCGCCATCCGCCCGCGCCAATGCCGCAAACTCGCCACCCAACGCCGCGGCGCAGCCACCATTCTGCATTTTGCATTTCACATTCTGCATTCTGACCGCAACCAGCGAACCAATCCGCCCGATACCCGCGTTATCGCCATCCAGCCGCGCCGTCGCGCGGGGAGCCTTCGCTATGAGCACGTATCCCGTCAGCCCGCGGGCCGACTTTGTCGAGTGGTGTCAGGCGCATGCGCCGGTCTTTGCGGCCGATCCCGCCGCCATCGGCATGTCAGCCGTTCAGGCGGCGAAGTTCACGTCGATGACCGACGCCGCCGCGAAGGCGATCATCGCCCAGCAGGAGGCGCAGCAGGCGGCGGCCGTGGCGACGCGGCGGGCCCGGGCGGCCCTGGCCGACCTGCAGGCGGGCGCCGGCGACGCCGTCCGCTCGATCCGGGCCTGCGCCGAACTCAGCGCGACGCCGAGCAAAATCTACAACGCCGCCCAGATCCCCCCGCCGGCCGACCCATCGCCGACACCGCCGCCCGCCCAGCCGCGGCGGCTCGCTGTCACGCTGGTGGCGCCGTCCGGGGCGCTGACGCTCACGTGGAAGGCCGCCAACCCGCGCGGAACCAGCGGAACGACCTACATCATTCGACGCCGCCTGCCCGGCGAAACGACATTCAGCTTCCTCGGCGTGACCGGCGAAAAACGCTTCAACGATGAGACGCTCCCCGCCGGCGCCGAACGCATCGAGTACACGATCCAGGGCCAGCGCGGCAAACGGACCGGCCCGCTGAGTGAGATTCTGACGGTCGTGATCGGGAAGGCGGAGGCGGGAACGAGATGGGATTCGCAGTCGAGCGTTGTGGCGGGAAGGGATTCCCGCCGGAGTGTGGTACGAGAAGGGAATCTCGTACCAGCGGGGAATCTCGTTCCAGCGGGGAATCGCCTGCCAGCGGGGAGTCTCCCGCCAGGACCGCGCGGGCGCGTGGGTCGCCAGCTGGCGTGAGATTGACCGCTTGCTCGGCGGCCGCACGCCCGCGTTGCAGGGCAGGCGTGCCGCTCAACGATCTGACGACAGAGCCGCGCCCTCGACGCCCCATCGGGGCGCAACAGGAGAGCCCAGGGTAAAGCGAAGTCCGCAACGCGGACGAAGCGCCACCCTGGGTCACGTTGACCGACGTCATGGCCAGGCCCCGAAGGGGCGTTACAGGTTCATCGTGACGCACGGGCGCCTGCGGGAAGGGATTCCCGCGGGGAGTGGGGACGAGAAGGGAATCTCGTCCCAGCGGTCGAGCGAACCCGGGGCTGCGCTTCGACCGCTTCGCGGTCTGCGCTGACTCCGGGCTGAATTGTCTCGCTCCTTCAGAGCGAATTCCGCCCTGCGATCACGCGGGGTTCTTTGTGGATCGACTGCGCTGTCTCAACCCTCGAGTCCTCATTCAACCTCGCACGAGCCACCAGTGGCACACGTGCGACGCCAACATTCCATCGGGCGCTGATCATCGGGCAACGCGGCGAGTCAGGTCTTCGACAAGCGTCGGGGCCACTTCGGCCGCCTCGGGGCATGAACGGATCTCCTCCCGTACCCGGTCGATTCTCTCCGGCGTCAGCAGATTTCCGGGTACGCCCTGCAAACTGCGGCACGCGAGAATGCGAACACCGCGGTCCCGATGCGACAGGGAACGAATCAGAAGATCCAGGACCCGGGTGGACATCCTGCGGATCACCAGCTGCAGCGCTACAGTCGCGTGAACTTCATCGAGCGAATCAAACCCACGACAAATCTCATCCGTCCCGTCCTCCGTCATGCCAGGCTTCATGTATCCGCAGGCGTACTCCCAGAGCTCAGCGGCATCCGACAGGGAAACAAACGCATCCAGGCTGAACGGCTCGGTGGATTCTCCGAACTCACTCGTATCGTCGTCTTCTGTCTCGCGCAAATGCGCCATCTCGCGCAACGCGTCTCTGAGCGCATGACCCATCATCGGTTGAAATTCGGAAACACACCGACGATCGATCAGCGTGTCCAGGACCTCCTCGCGAACGAGGTCTCGAACACGTTCATCTCCGGACTCGAACAGACGATCGATGAAACGGATGAATCGCCGCCGGAGGTCATCGGACGGCGCCTCCCCATGCTGCGCTTCGAACCGCGATGGTCCTGCCAGCACTTGCCTGCAAACAATCTGCAGAATCGGATACGCCAGCGGCTCGCCGTTCTCGCAACTAACAACACCATGCTCTGAAAGGAACTCTGAGAATTCCTGAATCAACATCGCGCCGACTGCTTCGTACTGAAGCGAATGGTGGGTCATTTCATTCTCCTGACAACGCCCGTTCGATCGTCCGGCCTGAAAGCCCGACATCGCCGAAGCCCCGGGTGGAGCGCAGGTCGCGGACGCGGTCGAAGCGCAACCCGGGGACGAATCAACCCTCTGCAGCGAACCTTGAAAGGGTGGCATATGAAAGACGGCCTGCGTGACGTGTCGCGTAGAACGTTCTTTCAAAACTCCTGTTTGACTTCTGACCTGTTCCCCAGGGCTGCGCTCAAACCGCATTCGCGGTTTTCGCTGACCCTGGGCTCCGGCTCGGTCACGCCTTCGGCGTGTGTTCGTCTCCAATGTCGGAATTCAATTCACTGACAGCCTCAAGGACATGCCCACCCTCGCCACCCGGCCGCTGGATGGCAAAATAACAATCTATGCACTTCGCATAGCTTGCACACATTCTATAGGGTTGGAAAATTGGACATGAGAGATGCACCGCGCCCTTCGCAGCAATTCTCCATTTTTCATAGTCGTCTTCTTGATAGCCCAGCATTGATGGATATGAGAGGTGAATCGCGGCTTTCCCGGCGATTCTCGTTTGAATATAGTCGTGTACTTTGAGGACGCCTCCCCCGAGCCCGGAGGTATCAAAGACGACAAAATCCCCCCTCCTGAGAGCATCAAATAACGTCACGAGAAGCGTATGTTTCCAGGACAAACTCCAGTGTTTCCAATTGGGATGAATATTCACCGCCTCCAGGAACGCTAACGCTTCGGCTTCAGGCGCTTCCAATTCTGTGGTCAGATACTGAATAACCGTCCTTTTTCGAAACCACAGCCTCTCAACCCAATGTGAAGGTTCACGATAGGCCCTGGCTTCAACAGCATTCATCCTGACCTTGATATCTGAGCATGCACGGACACCCTTGAAAACACCGGCGATTGCCTCGGGACAATGATCTCCATACGCGATCCCATGCGGCAAATGAAGACACACAAGCTCCCCCATGCAAAGGGAAAACTCCGGGACAATCAATCGCCCGATTTGTGCGCCATTGCACTCAATAATGGGATCTGACGAACTACTCATGCGCTCACCGTTTCAACAGGCGAATCATGCAAACCTTAAGCGCCAAAGACGCGTGTATCCGCGCGCGTGCCACGGGTCGGCTTGCCCGCCAGCGCATCGGCCACGACGTGAACCCTACGATTCATGGATGATTCCCGGCCGCGTCGGCGCCTCGAAGCTCATCGTCAGGCTTCACTGATCCGGGCCCGAGTCGCCATTTTACCGACCGATCCACGCTGCGCCCCAGCCACTGGTGGACAAGCCACCAGTGGCACGCGCGCGCCAACGACGCATGTATCCTCGCGCCGCCCCGCCGCCCGTTACGCGCCAACCCGCGTCTCCAGAATCGCCAGGTGATGCTCCATGTGATCGAGGTAGTCCGTGACGAGAAAACCAAGTGTGCAGGGTTCGTTCGGTGTGATCGTGCACGCTGTGGCGAGGCGCCGCTCGGGGAGATTCCGGATCAGGACCGCCAGCAGCCGGTTGTAATTGGTCCAGAGCGCGACCAGCGACGGCCAGTCCAATGCCCGGTAGTTCGCGGCGCTCACCCATTCGTTCTGCGCGTAATTCGGAAACACCAGGGCGTCGGCCGACTGGGCGCGGACGAATCGCTGATGATTGTTGCACGCCGAATCGACGAGATGGCCGATCACTTCGGATATCGACCAGCGATCGGCCGACGGCTTCGCGTGGGCGGTCTCCGATGGCGTTTCCGTAAGGCGATCACGCCACACGTCGACGATGCGCTCCAGCTCGGCGGCGATTTCAACGATGTTTGTCGTCATGCGTGGGTAGCGTACCGATGTGGCGCGGGGATCGCCATGAGATTCGCCAGAGCGGCGTTGGTGGGATAATCATCGCGCCGGTTCGACACATACGCGCGCCCACTTGCTGACGCGCGTGGCTCGGAATGCGCGCGTGCCAACGTCAATCGTCTGATCGTCCGGCCTGAAGGGCCGACATAGCCGAAGCCCCGGGTGAAGCGCAGGCCGCGGACGCGGTCGAAGCGCAACCCGGGGACACATCCATCGGCGGCGGCGAACCCTGAAAGGGTGGCATTAGAACAACGCTCGGCGCGACGCGTCGCGTAGAACGTTCTTTCAGAACTTCCGATTGTCTTCTGACCTGTTTCCCAGGGCTGCGCTCCAACCGCATTCGCGGTTTTCGCTGACCCTGGGCTCCGGCTACGTCACGCCTTCGGCGTGTTTTCGTCTCCAATGTCGGAATCCAATTCACTGACAGCTTCGGCTAGCCACAAGTGGCACGCGCGCGACTGTCAAGGAGCGGAGGGCGCACGACATCGAAGGCCAGCCCGATTGCGGCCCCGGCCCCCGCGTGACACTCTCTAACATTCATCGCTCGGACAGGCTGTCCGAACGATCGCACGCCGACCGCTCCCTGACACCAGCGGCTCTGTGCGCTCACGGCGCCGATCGCCCTCCCCAACATCCGCGTCTCGCCAACGCCGCTCATACGCCGCAAGTCAGCGGCGCCGCCAGCAGTTTTTTTGTTGCAGGAAAAACCCAATCGGTCAACATTACGATTCAAATACGCCGCGCCCGCCGCATTCTCATTGCGCATTTATCGCGGGATGTGCGTCGCCACCCGGCGGAGGCGCCGATTCAACAGTCATTGAGTCGGCGATCGGCGATTCTATGGAGGAATTTCCCAATGATGACTTCACTCCTGGCATCCGCCATTTGGATCGCCTGCGCTGGCGGCATCGATGTCGGCTGGAACAACGAGGTCCCCGCGATTCTCCTCGACGCATTCCATCGGCGCGATGAATTCAAGGCGGCGCGTTTTCGCTATGTGGTCGACCGCGAATTCCCAGGGACCCTCGCGCCAACGCGAAAGCGCTACGAAGCGCGAATCAGTGGCGACGACATCGCCTGGACCAACTTCGGTGACGATGACGGCGTCGTGCTCGAAGTCCCAGCAACGGGAGAGGCGCTCGTCGGCGTCGTCAACGCCTGCGCTTACAGGCAGACCATTCGAAGTCGATCCGCCGGCGTCAGTTGGGAACGCGTGGAAGGGCGTGGCGGCGCCGCAAGAGGCCAGGTCGAAGGGGGCGATCCGATGTTGACGGACCCGCGGAGCGTCGGCCTGATCGCAAACGACCCGCGCGACAGATCGCCGAAGACATTGCGCGACACGCTCCTGTCGAGTGGCGATCGATGGCAATGGCGAGTGACATCGAGCGACAGGTTCAAGATCGTGACCGAGCGCTCAACGGCTGAATCGGAAACAGACGGTCGGCGCACGGAAGTCACTTGGCGGATCGACCCGGAACGGGACAATGCGATTGTGGAAATCGAAGAAGCGATCGTCGGCCCGAACGGTCATCGAGAACTGCTGGCGTCGGCGAAGACGGACTTCCAGTTCGTCGACAATCGCTGGTGGCCAGGACGATTTGAGGTTCATGCGCCGAAGACGGGATTTCGAGTAAAAGTGACGTTCGAGTCCGTGGCGTTCGACGCGCCGGAACACCCGACGGAGCTGACGCCCGACATTTGGAATATGCCGACAGGCGCAGTCATTCTCTCCCGATTCGATCCGCATACAGGTGAGACGGACCTTGCGGAAGTGCGCTACATGGGCGGCGGCGAAACAATGTCGAACGACGACTGGCGAGCCATGGACACGTCGTCCTTCTACCCCGAATTGCGCGCGTATTTGGAATTTCAACGGAACATTGGATTGAACCGCTTTCCAAAGTGGTGGGAGCGCGAGGCCGAGGATTTCGGTCTTTCCGGCGTCTCCATCAACCCGGACCTTTGGGAGGCCTATGTTCGCCGTTGGATTGTGAAGCACTCGGATATACAAGTCTCTCACAGCGGAATGACCAAGTCCAAGCTGAAGCCCGAGCAGATCGCCGCGGCCTGGGCAATCCTTGAGGACAGTCGCCGTCATGCTGCGCCCATCCTTCGGCGAATGACGGACGCGACGGCGACGCCTCTCGATGCCGACGCAAGAGGCGGGACTTCCACAACGGGCGAGGACACGACACAAACCCGCGCAAATCAGGATGGCGTCGGCGGCGCCGCGGGCGACGCCAAGACAGTCGTCAGGAAAGTGGATACGAATTCGGCTGACGATGCGGACGCGACGGCGACAGCGCCCGCCCCATCTGACGCGTCGACGTTGGCGCATCACGCAGAACCGTCCTGGAATCCGCCGAACGAGCGCCCGGATTCCACCAAACTTGCGGCGCAACTTACGAGACACCAGAGGGAACTCGATCGAGTCTTCGACAAACTCAAACGGCGCCTTTCGACAGTCCTGGAGAGAGAACAACGGCGCCCGGAAGATCTGCCGGCCGCCAATCAAGCCAAGCCCGACGACGCCGCACCCGAAAAAGACAGCGAGTGAGTCCCGTCACGAGACAGGGCGCGCCGGAAGGCGCCGTCGTATCGGCTTGACGCCATACTCGATCGTCGATTGCGGCGCCCGCTCAGAGGCGCGACTGTCAAGGAGCGGAGGGCGCACGTATTCTATGGCCAGCCCGACCGCCCCCCCCTACCCATTCCCGCCCTTTACCTCGTGGCGCAGCGAGACCATTCCGCTTCGGTACGCCTTCACCTCCACGAGGCGCAGAGGGATGTCGTTGTCCAGCCCCTGAAAAAACGGGATCCCTTCGCCGATCAACACGGGCATGACGGAATAGCGAACCTCGTCCGCGAGGCCCAGCCGAAGACATGCGCCCGACACGGCGCCGCCGCCGACAAACCAGATACCGGCAAACTGTCGTCGCAGCCGGCCGCTGACGAGCTGCGCGAGATCGCCCGAACAGAACTCGACGCTCTCCCGCGCCTTCGCCAGTTGACGCGTCGTGAGAACGAATGTCGGCTTGTCCCCGTAGGCCCAGCCGAAGCCCTTCGCCTCAAACGCCATCGCCGTCTCATAGGTCCGCGAGCCCATGACGTAGCAGTCGATGCTGTCGAGGACCGCCTGGATCGTCACCGCGTCCAGTTCGTCCCCCTGCTCGTAGTCGCTGACCATCTCAAGCCAGTCGACGCTTCCATCCTTCCGCGCGATGAACCCATCGAGGCTCGCGACCATGTGGATGGTCACGCGCGACGCGCTTTCCGATGTCGGCGCGTTGTCCGGATGTTGTGACTCAGACGGCATGTTGCGTTCCTTGTTACGTGGCGCCTGCGGAGGCGCCGGCTTACAGATGCAACCGTCAGCGAAGGCGCCTCGTCAATGTGCCGCCCTATCAGGGCTGGATTCGAGATAAGCTACGTGAACCCGGGGTTGCGCTACGACCGCCTTGCGGTCTGCGCTGACCCCGGGCTTTCATGTTTCGCTCTTTCAGAGCGTTCACCTGCCCGACAATCGCGGGCATTACTTCGCAGATCGTCCGTGCTTTCTCGAACTTCGAAATCCTGGACCGTCTGTCAATCGGTCCGAAGGATTAATCCGAGCCCCGCGGCAGGCGCGTCGCGACGTCGACGGCTTCCGGCATCGACGCCACGATGCGCGGTCGCGGATGGATGGCGCCGAGACCGGCGAGTCGCAACTGTACCTCCTGCGTTCGCTCGACGCCCGCAAGAATCAGCGTCTTCCGCTCGTCGGCCAGCCGCCTGGCCAGCGCGACAATATCAAGCGACGCGTTGGATGAGTGGATGGGCGCCCCCGTCAGATCGAGTACGACGACGCTGACATCGGCCGACAGGTGATCGGCCCACGCCGTCAGATTCGGCATTCGGCTTCGGCGCGCCGCGGCCGCCTTTCCGGGCTGCTGGATGTGATAGACGGCCACGTCCGCCGGAAGCGTTCCGGGGACGGCGGCGCTGCCGGCGAGCCGCGGCTCGATCGACGCGATCGGTCTGCGCACATCCATCACAACAATCCAGATGACGAACGCCACGGCAGGAACCAGCGCCCAGTCGGGGATCATCCCCCACGCCAGCGCTCCGAGCCCGGCGCCGATCGCATAACTTCCCAGAATACTCACGAGGAGCAGCGCTCGGATCGGCGAACCGACGGCGCCGGGCGCCACGCGAACGCGCCGGCGACTCAGGCGGCGCGCGATGAATGACGCCGACTCGATCCCGATGTCCGTCACGACGCCGGTCACATGCGTCGTGCGAACCACGCCGCCGCTGATGCGCGTAATCGTGGCGTTCTGCAGGCCCATGGCCACGGCCGGGATCATCGCGCTCCAGACATGAACCCGACCGAGGCCCTCCGACGCGGCCGCACCGCCGTCGACGATGATCGCATAGACGGCCAGCAGCACGGCCTCGACGCTCATCGGTAGAACAAACATGGAATCCCAGCGTCGCGCCCGGCCGAACTCCATGAGCAGACCGGAGAGCAGGGCGCCGCCCAGAAACGCCACGAGCAGCGCCGCGAGATAGAGGGCCTCAGCGTGCCGCGACTCGGCGATCGATCGGCCGAACGATGACGTCACGCCCGACATGTGCGACGTCGCCTGACCGCAGACAATCAGTGTAAGAACGTTGGTGTAGCCCGCGATCCAGGAAAGACTGATCGCGAGTCGCGACTGCTGCTGAAAGGAATGAGCCTGTGCGGAAAGCAAGGACGCGGATGCTCCGAGACACTTTCAGCGGACTTCGTGGGCGCCGCCCGGCCCAACCATCACATATCGCCGCGTTGGTGGGCATGGCCCACATTGCTTGCTCGCGACTCGTCACTCGCCACTCGAAACTTCCTCACGCGACTGCGCTCTGCGAGTCGCTCGAATCGTCGAACCGTACGCTCACGCGTTTCGACACGCCGGCTTCCTGCATCGTCACGCCGTACATCACGTCGGCGATGCTCATCGTCGGCTTGCTGTGCGTGATGATGATGAACTGCGACAGCTCGACGAACTCCTTGACCACGTTGTTGAAGCGCATGTTGTTCGCTTCGTCCAGCGCGGCGTCCACTTCGTCCAGCAGCACGAACGGCGACGGCCGGCTGCGGAAGACGGCGAGCAGCAGCGCAATGGCCGTCATGGTCTTCTCACCACCTGACAGCTGCGTGATGTTTCGCGGTTCCTTGCCCGGCGGTCGCGCCATGATATCAACGCCGCACTCGAGCACATCCTCCGGATCCTGCAGGACGAGTTCGGCCTTGCCGCCACCGAAGAGCTTCTTGAAGAGCGACGTGAAGTGCTTGGAAACGGCCGCGAACGTGTCCTTGAAGCGCTGCTCCGATTCCTTGTTGAGCTTCTCAATGAGTGTGGCCAGCTGCTTTTCGCTGTCGCGAAGGTCGCCGAGCTGCTCCGTGAGGAACTTCTCGCGCTCTTCGAGCTCTTCCTGCTCGCGAATGGCGTCCAGGTTGACGCTGCCGAGCCGCTCGATCTTCCTGCGCAGCTCGTTGATCTGCGCCTCGACGGCCGGCCAGTCCTCTTCCTCGTCGGGAACGTAGGTCTGGTACTGCTCCGCCAGGTCGACGCTGAGCTCATCCGCCACGCGCGTCACGAGATCTTCCAGCCGCACGCGGACTTCCTGCAGCTTCATCTGCCGCTCGTGCAGTTCCGCCTCGACGCGATCGAGTTCGCTCCGCAGGCGCCGCGCATCCTTCACAAACTGGTCCACGGCCTCGCGCAGATCGTCGCGCTCCTGCCGCAGGGTCATGCCCGCCTGCTGCAGTTCGCCACTCTCCCGCTTGAGTTCGCCGAGGGCCTCATTCGCCTCTTCGATCTGCCTGCGGGACTGGTCGATGCGATCCTGGGCCTCGCCGAAGTCGCGCTGGGCGCGATCGCGTTCCGCTTCCAGCTGGATGCGCGAGGCCTGCAGCTCACGAATGCTCTGGGCGACGGCGCCGCGCTGCTGCGCGAGCTCGCCGACGCGCACACGCATCGCCGTAAGCCGCTCCGCAATCTCGGCGCGACGGGCGACGCATTCATCAACGGCCGTCTGGAATTCGCCGACGCGCTGCTCGCTCTCGACGTTCTTCTGTTCGACGACCTTCAGCGTCGCCCGGGCCGCTTCCGCCTTCTCGGCGATTTCCGACAGCCGCTTTGAGAGCGCCGCGATATCCGATGCGATGACAGGGCGCTCCTGCGAGAGAACGCGGATGCGGTTCTCGACATTCGTCAGGGCCGCCTGCTCCTGCACGCGCTCCGTGTTGAGCTCGTACGCGCTGGATCGCAGCTCCTGCATCGTCGATTCGAGGCTCGACGCTTCCGACTCGCTGCGGGCCAGGTCTTCCGACAAGCGCGCGATCCGCGCTTTGACCTCTTCCAGTTCCCGCGCCAGCTCGCGCAGCTCGCTGCGACGGCTGATCATGCCCGTGTCGCTGCCGAGGGCGCCGATGCTCATGCGACCGTCGGGCTCGACGACGACGCCCGACATCGTCACGAACCGCGCGTGCGGATCGAGCGTCTGCATCGTCGTGGCGGCGTCGACCGTTTCCACGACATAGGTGCGACCCATCAGGCGACGAGCGAGCGGCGCGCACGCCTCGGGATATTTCACCCAGTCGAGCAGGCGGGCGACATAGCCTTCCTGCGCCGACAGGTCGGGACCGGCGACAAACGTCGGCACGGCGTCCACACAGAAGACTTCGATGCGCCCCTGCAGCTCGGCGAGGGCGTCGCGATCGGCGATCAGGCGCGAACGATCCGTCGCGATGAGGTCCGTCTCGATGCCGCCGAGGGCCGCTTCGACGATGCCCGCGTGGGCGACTTCCGTTTCGAAGATTTCACCTACGGCGCCGAGGATGTAGCCGAACTTCTCGCCGGTCTCATCCGCGTCGCGTTGCTCGAGAATTTCGCGGGCGCCGGCCAGAAGCCCTTCGTGCTTGCTGTCCATCTCCTCAAGGAGCTCGCGACGGCTTTCGAGACCGCTGCGATATTCCTTGGCGGCGCCGAGCTGATCGACGAGCGACGCGCGCTGCTGGCCGACATCGGCGAGCCGCGCCTTCGTTTCCTCGAGTCGCTTGTTGCGTTCCGCGATGCGTTCGGTGAGCTCGGCCACGCGCTTCCGGAGTTCCTCGCGGCGCGCTTCGGCCTGCGTCAGCTCCTCGGCGACTTCGGCGTCGCGCGCCTCCAGTTTCAGCTTCTGATCGCCCAGTGACTGCGACTGAACGTCGTAGCCATGCAGCTCGTTCTGCAACTGGCTCTGCCGGCGAACGAGTTCGATGATGCTCTCTTTGAGCTCTTCCAGGGCGGCCTTCTTCTCGTTCAGCGAGAGGGCGCAGGCCGTGTCTTCTTCCTGGATGCGCGTCTGCTCCGCCTGGACTTCGACGAGTTCCGTTTCGACGCGCTGAGACAGCTGCGTCTGCTCGTCGAGTCGCGTCTCCAGCGAAGACATCTGGCCGTCGAAGCCGCTGAGCCGCTCGCGCGATCGCTCCAGAACGGCCTCCTGGTCCACGATGCGACGCTCGAAGGCGACGATGCGTTCCTGCGTCCCGGAAATCTGTGACTGGCACGCGGCAATCTTCGACTCCGTCGCCTGCGTTTCCTTCTCCAGGTCAACGATGCGGATGTTGGCGTCGCTCGTCTTCGCCTCGTTGTCGGAGATGCCCGTGCGAAGCCGTGTCGCCTCGTCCGTTCGCTCGGCGATCTCCCTGTCGAATTCATCGCGGGCCGTCGAATGTCGATGGAATTCCGCCAGCGCGTAGCGGCTGCGGAGCTCGCGAAGCTGCTGGGAATAGGTTTCGTAGTTCCGCGCCTTGCCGGCCTGGAGCTTGACGCTGCGCAGGCGACGCTCGACTTCCTCGACAACATCCTGGACGCGCAGCAGGTTCTGATTCACACGATCCAGCCGCCGCAGCGCTTCCTTTTTGCGGACTTTGTATTTGTTGATGCCCGCGGCCTCTTCGAGGATGCTCCGCCGCTCCAGGGCGTTGGCGTCCAGCATGGCCGAGACGCGGTTCTGCTCGATGACGCTGTAGGCGTCCACGCCGACGCCCGTGTCCAGGAAGAGTTCGCGAATGTCCTTCAGCCGGGCCGGGCTGCGATTGATCAGGTACTCGCTCTCGCCGGAGCGATAGAGCCGCCGCGTGATCGTGACTTCGGTCTGGTCGATCGGCAGCGTGCCATCGGTGTTGTCGAAGGTGAGATCGACCTGCGCCATGCCGGCGCTCTTGCGGGTGCCCGATCCGTTGAAGATGACATCCAGCATCTGCTTGCCGCGGAGGCTCTTGGCGGACTGGGCGCCGAGGACCCACTTGATGGAGTCGACGACGTTGCTCTTGCCGCAGCCGTTCGGCCCGACGATGCAGGTTATGCCGGCGTTGAAGTCGAACTCCGTCTTGTCAGCGAAGCTCTTGAAGCCGGTGGATGTGAGTCTCTTCAGGATCATGAGCGACTGCAAGCCTCCATGCCGCAGCGGTTTACGTCGCAGGGCCTCCTGCCCCGCGGGAACCTCCCGAGCGGTTCGAGCCGTAATGGTCCGGATGAACCTGGAACATTCCATCATAAGGATCGGCAAGTTCTGCCGCCAGCAGTGAATAGCGGTTTTTTGCCCCCGCCAGCCCCCGTCCGAGAGCCACTCGCCATGATCGCGTTAGAATGCGGGGCGACGCCTGACGTCAGAAACGCCCCTGAGGAGCGACGAAATGGCCGGGGCGATGATCGGATTCGCGGTTCTCCTCGTGGGCTGGTTCCTGCTGGAGGCCATCCCCGACGCCCTGTTTCTCTGGTGTTTCGGCGGCGAGGATCCCGTCGATCGCCTGTTCCCGACGCGCGAAACTGAATCCGATCTTCAGCGACGGCGGACGGCGAAGGCGTGCCTGCGATGCGGGTTCGACCTGCGAGGCCTCGCGATGCTGGCCCAATGCCCCCGATGTGACGCGGCGCCCGGGTTTACGAGAAGCCTGTCGCAGCTCGGACTGACGGAGGCGGAAATCCGCGAGATCACGGAGCGAAAAAAAGGAGTCGGTCCGTCCACGCGGGCCTCGAAATCGACATGAACGCCGGACGACCCGATTCATCCAGCGCCTGCGCCCTCTGCGGCCGCGCCGGCGTGCGGACAACGCGGCATCATCTGATCCCGCGGATGAAACATCGCACGAAACGAACGCGCCGGCTCTACGACGCTGAACGCCGACAGGAGACGGTCGACCTCTGCAAGCCCTGCCACGCCCACGTCCATGCGACGCTGTCCGAAAAGGAACTGGCCGACTCGTTCAACACGATCGAGACGCTGTCGTCGCATCCGGAGATCCAGCGATTCGTCGGCTGGATCCGAACGAAGCCGGCGGACCTGCGCATTCGCTCGTCAGCGCGTTCCCGTTAAGGCCATGACCGCAGTCCGTTCGGCCGCGCCGCCGGGAGTCGCATCATGACTTCATTCCTGACGCTCCTCATGCAGCGCGGCGTGATGCTGAGTTGCGCCCTGGTGCTGCTCCCCATCGGCGCCTTCTTCGTCTTCCTGATTCGACGATCGCACGCCAAACGCAGGGAGCTCCTGGAGTGGCGAGACAGGAAGGCCCGGGAAGGCCAGTCCGACAAACGCTGCATTCGTTGCGGCTACGACCTTCAGGGGCTCGCCGTTCCTCGCTGCCCCGAATGCGGCACGCTGTACGGTTTCGACAAACCACTCGACTCATTGGGCCTCACGGAGGATGAAGTCGATCAGATTCGCGCCCGACAGGCGCCCGCGCCCAGGTCCGATGAATTCACACTGTGACGGCGCCAGCAACGCTGAAGCCCACGCCTCGCACTCGATGGCGAACCGATTACTCGACCCCGCGCCTTCGCCTTATACTCGCGGCAATGAGCGACACGCCCATCGCCGACAGCCCAACGACGCCCCCCGGCGCCGGCGCGCCGGACGTCTCCGTGGCGCCCGTGCGCGGCGGCGGGTTCCATCTCGCTGTCATCGCGCTGGCCACGATTGCCTGTTACGCAAACTCCTTCGCCGGCGTCTATCTCTTTGACGACGAGACGGGCATCATCGACAACACATCCATCCGTTCGCTGGCGCCCTGGCGCCTCCTGGCGCCGCCGGCGGAAACGACTGTCGCGGGCCGCCCCATCGTCAACGCCACGTTCGGTCTCAACTACGCCATCAGCGGCCTCGACACGTGGAGCTATCACGCCCTGAACCTCCTGATCCACATCGGCGCCGCCTGGGCGCTGTTTGGCGTCATTCGGCGCACGCTCCGGCTGCCGAAACTCGCGGATCGATTCGGCCGTCACGCCGATGCCTTGGCGCTCGTTATCGCGCTGGCCTGGGCGCTGCACCCGCTGCAGACGGAGAGCGTGACCTACATCGTGCAGCGCGCCGAGAGCCTCGCGGGGCTGATCTATCTCGCGTCGCTGTACGCCTTTATTCGCATGCTGACGACGGCGCCCGAGATTCGCTGGGGCTGGATCACGATCGCCCTCTGCGCCGTCGGCATGCTCAGCAAGGAGATCCTGGCGACGGCGCCCTTCATCCTGCTCGCCTACGACGCAATCCTCGTCTCCGACTGTCATTTCATCGAGGCCATCAAACGCCGTCGCCGCTGGTATGCGCCGATCTTCGCGACGATCGTGATCGCCGTGTGGATCTTCCTCGTCAATCCACGCGGCGGGAGCGCCGGCTTTGGAAACGAGGACCTGCCGACACCCCTCGAGTACGCGGGGACGCAGCCCGAGATCATCCTCCATTACCTGAAGCTGACCTTCTGGCCGGCGCAGCTCTGCCTCGACTATGACTGGGGGGTCGAGACGGACATGGCGTCCATCGCAATCCCCGCGACGATCCTGATCGCGGCCCTGCTGCTCGTCCTGTATGGCGCGATCCGGCGACGGCCGGCCGCCTTTCTCGGCGTCTGGTTCTTCGTGATTCTGGCGCCGACGTCGAGCTTCGTCCCGATCGCCGACCTGGCCTTCGAGCATCGAATGTACCTGCCGCTCGCCGCCATCATCGCCTTCGTCACGCTCATGGCGTATCAATTCCTGGGCCGCCCGGCGGCGACCACCTCGGACAACAGCGGCGCGATGAAGATCGTCGTGGCGGGTGGCGTCGTCGTCTGCGTCGCCCTGGGGGCCCGCGCCTTCGAACGCAATCGGGATTACGCCTCCGCCCTCGACATGTGGAAGTCCGTCATCGAACTGCGCCCCGACAACCCACGCGCCCACTTCAATCTCGCCCATTCCGTCTACAAGCTGGGCGATATTCGCGGCGCGATCGCCGGCTATCGTGACGCCATCGCCATTGCGCCGAATTACGCCAACGCCCTGAGCCAGCTCGGCGCCCTGCTCAGCCGGATCGGCGAGCATGAGGAGGCCCTCCCACTCCTTGAACGGGCCGCCATCCAGAAACCGAAGGAAGCGGCGATTCAATACAATCTCGGCATCACGCTTTCGAGCCTCGGTCGGGATGACGAGGCCGCAAAGGCCTACAGGACCTGCCTGTCACTCGATCCGAAACGCGGCGACGCCTTCTACAACCTCGGGAACATCGCCCTCCGCAGACAGGACTTCGATGCGGCCGCAAAGGAATTTGAAAACGCGATCCGCGTACAGCCGGACCACATTCGCGCAAACTACAACCTCGGTGGTATCTTCCAGATTCGTGGCGACACACGGCGGGCCGGTGACCATTTCGATCGCGCCTACGCCGCCGCCATGGCCGAAGGCGCCAACCAGCGAAGCAAGGGGCGCCTCGTCGAAGCGGTGGACGCCCTGCAGCTGGCGACGCAGATCCGGCCCGACAGCGCCGAGGCGCACTGCGAGCTCGCCCGAGGTCTGAAGGACATCGGAAACCTCGACGCCGCGCTGCGAGAGGCGAGGACCGCGGCGAAGCTCGCCCCCGCCATGCGAAGCGTCGCGGAGCTCCTCGCGGAACTTGGGCGTCCCGCCGTCAATGGAGCGACGCCGTGAAGATCGCCCTCGCAACATGCCGGGATCTGCCCGAGTGGGAGATCGACGATCGCCCCCTGGAGGCGGCGTTTCAAGACGCGGACATCACCATCGAGAAACCGGTATGGGATGACGACAACGTCAATTGGTCGGTCTATGACGCCTGCCTGATCCGCACGACCTGGGATTACTCGCAACGCCGAGCGCGTTTTGTCAACTGGGCACAGCGCGTCGCCGGACAAACGCTGCTTCTGAATTCCGCCGAGATCGTTCGCTGGAATACGGACAAACGCTATCTTCGAGACCTCGAATCGGCGGGCGTGCCGACGATTCCGACCCGCTGGCTCGAACAGGGAGAGGCGGCGAGCGTCGAGCGCCTGCTCGCCGAGCGAAACTGGGATCGCGCTTTCCTGAAGCCCGTCGTCGGCGCCTCCTCCGTCGGAACGATGCGGTTTCGGCGGACGGCCGACGACATGGCGCAGGCGCAGCGCCATCTGGATCAGTGGCTGGCCACGCACGCCATGATGCTCCAGCCCTATTATGAGAGCGTGGAGACGGAAGGCGAATATTCCGTCATCTTTGTCGAGGGCGAGCCGACACACGCCGTCCGAAAGACCCCCGTCCCGGGCGATTATCGCGTGCAGGACGACTATGGCGCCCACGACGAGCCCGCACAACTGAATAACGAGGACATACGCGTGGCCAGGCGCGCCGTCGCCGGCGTCGCACACGCCCCGCTTTACGCCCGCGCCGATTTCCTGCGCTGCCCGGACGGCGTCCTGCGGATGAACGAGCTGGAACTCGTGGAACCGTCGCTTTTCTTTCGGCATTCACCGACTGCGGCGGTCACGCTGGCGCACGCGACGATCGAGCGCGTGCGATCATCAGGCCGAATCGCGTCTTGACGAGGTCGGCCGGAGGCGGCATCGTGATACGTCATGTTGCTGACTGACATGAAAAAGCCGACGACAACGAAAGCACAGGCGAACCACCACGAATTTCGCGGTCCGTTCGACACGCATACGGCGTTTGAGCGCGAGTGGCTCGTCACGAACGGACGCGGAGGATACGCCTCGGCGACCATCAGCCAGGCGCTGACGCGCCGCTACCATGGCCTGCTCGTCGCGGCGACGGAGCCACCCGTCAGGCGCAGCCTGCTGCTCGCCAAGCTCGATGTCAGCGCGCTCGTCGGCCTGCAGACCTATGAACTGGGCGCCAATGTCTACAGCGGCGCGATCCACCCGCAGGGCTACGCCCTGCTGACGTCGTTCGTCGCGGGCCCGCGGCCCCGATGGCGATGGCGCGCCGGCGATGCGGTGATTGAGCAGTCACTCGCGATGATCGAGGGCGAGGACACCGTCGTGGTCCGCTACCGCCTCGTCGAAGGCGACTCGGCGGAGCTCACGATTCGACCGCTGACGACGAATCGCCACTTCCATCATCTGACCCGCGCCGACGCGCAGGGCAAGGCGATCGTGACGAGCGAGGCCCAGTCAATCGATGTGCGATGGAAAGACGCGTCGAGCGTCCTTCAGATTCGACACACGGGCCGATTCGAACGCGGCGAGGACTGGTACTACGGATTCCAGCTCCCCGTCGAGCGCGATCGCGGTTTCGACTTCGAACAGGACCTCTTCACGCCCGGCGTCATCCGCGTTTCCCTGACGGGCGAGAGGACCTCCGCCGCATACGTCGCCGCCGGCGTGCGACTGCTGGGTGGCGCCGACGCGATGTGGGAGCGCGCGTCCATCGGAAAGCCCTCACTGCGACGCAGAAAGCGACGACGCAGGAATAAGCACAGCGGCGCCGATCATGGCGGCGAAACCGCGTCCCATCGAACCGCGGCGCACGCCGACGACGCCCCGTCGCGTCGCCACAGCGCCGATCGATGCCCCTACGCCCAGTTCGCGGAAAACCTGCGCGAATCGGCGAAGCAGTTCATCGTCACGCGCGAGGGCGAACTGCGAACGATCATCGCCGGCTATCCCTGGTTCGGCGACTGGGGTCGCGACACGTTCATCTCGCTGCCGGGCCTCTGTCTCTCGACGGGGCGCTACGGCGACGCGCGACGGATCATTCGCATGTTCGCCAACCACGTCGATGGCGGCATGATCCCGAATCGCTTTCCGCCGTACGGCGAGCCGCCGCAGTACAACACGTGCGACGCGACGCTCTGGTACATCCACGCGATGGACGCCTACGTTCGACATACGAAGGACTGGGCGCTCATCAGCGAATCGCTCTACCCGATCGTCTGCAACATCATCGACAGCCACGTCAACGGGACACGCCACGGCATCCGCGTCGACGCCGACGCTCTCCTTGCAACAGGCGAACCGGGTTACGCCCTGACCTGGATGGACGCCAAGATCGGCGATCGCACGATCACGCCGCGCATCGGCAAGCCCGTCGAAATCAACGCCCTGTGGTACAACGCGCTCAGCATCGCGATGGACTTCGCCGTCCACGCCCGCGACGGCGTGCGCGCGAAGGCGTGGTGCGACCTGGCGCAGAAGTGCCGCGCCTCCTTCAACGCGCGATACTGGAACGACGCGACGGGCTGCCTCTTCGATATCGTCGATGTCGATCACAAGCCCGGAACAACGGACGATCGCATCCGACCGAACCAATTGCTCGCGATCAGCCTGCCGCACGATGTCCTCGATCACGCGCGATGGACGAGTGTGGTCAGCATCTGTGAGCGCGAGCTGCTCACGCCGATGGGCCTGCGAACGCTGGCGCCGAACCATCCGGAGTATCGAGGACGCTACGCGGGAGACGCTGTGACTCGGGATGAGTCCTACCACCAGGGAACGGTCTGGCCGTGGCTCATCGGTCCCTTTGTCAGCGCCTACGTCAAGGCGCACGGCAAAACCGCGATCCCGCACGCGCGAACGTTCTTCGATCGCCTGATCGAGCACTTTGACGAGGCCGGTGTCAGCGGGATCAGCGAAATCGCGGACGGCGACGCGCCTCACGCCCCCAATGGCTGCCCCTGGCAGGCGTGGAGCGTGGCGGAACCCCTTCGGGCCCTGGTCGACGACCTGGAAACACCTTTGGCGACACAGTTGCAGGACTGACGACAGTCGCGCTGGAAGTCAGTCTCCAACCTGGTCAGGCGCAATATCTCTTGCAACATCTCACTGCGCCGAGCAATTTGCGCAATATTTGGTGGTAGCATTCGATAATAGTCAATTCAGCCGACAGAATTCGTTACCAGACCCCAGATGCGATCGCATATATTCCCGGCGGACAGCCTATCACAAGAGAGACAACTGACGCTTGTCAAGGCGTTGGGCACCTATTTGGCGAGTCCGAATCACTCGGGATCGACTTTCAGCAGAGAGAGGATTGCGGAATGACGAATCTCACGAATCCAACACTTGGCGAGCGCAAGTCGTTCCGTCGTGTCACAATTGGTGCGGGGAATGCCGTAATCACCTGGATCCTGATGTCGGCGTTTGCGGGTCCGGGGAATGTGTACGGTCAATGCTCACCGTCTTTCGCCTCTCCATCGGCACATGTCGTGGGCATGAACCCAAGACACATTCTGTGTGACTACATTGATGGCGACGAATATCTCGATCTGTTGATCGCCAACTCGGGCGAAGACAGCCTTTCATTACTTCGAGGAACCGGCAGTGGCCAGTTCTCTCCGGCTACTGCAATCTCGGTCGGCACGGCTCCTTGGTGCTCAGCCATTGGCGATCTCAATGGCGACAGTCTCCCGGATGTTGTGAGCGCGAATCATGATTCAAACGATATTACAATACTCCTGAACAACGGTGACGGAACGTATGCAACGTCCACTCTGAACTTCTTCATTTTCAATCCGACGATCCACCCGAGCTCTGTCGCGATCGGTGATCTAAACGGCGATTCGAACGCCGACCTCGCGATTGCCGGATACGATGGCGATCAGAACGTATCCGTCATGCTCGGCAATGGCGACGGGACGTTTCAACTCGAATCACGTCTTTGGGCAAGTGGGTTCCCAGTGCAGATTCGAGTCGTCGACGTGACCAACGATGACGTACTCGACCTCATCGTCCTTAATGAGACGGGTAACAACGTCGTCGTACTTGCAGGCGCGGGAAATGGGTTCTTCTCATTGCCGGTTCGATACGGAGCGGGCGGAAATCCACGCAAGTTTGACTTGCTCGACTTTAACGGAGACGGGCTCCCTGATGTTGCGGATTCCAACGCCATCACGATTGTCGTTCGATTCGGATTGGTTGATGGCACATTCAGCGAGGGCGAAGTCTACGACTCGCCCGGAAGTCCGACAGGAATGGCGCTCGATGATGTCAACAATGACGGGCGGCCGGATCTGATTGTCTCAAACTATGAATACGACTCTGTTTCTGTTCGAACCGGAGATGGACAAGGTGGATTCGGCGAGCCGATCGATTTTCCTACCGGCGCAGGGCAGGTGTTTGTCGCCACAGGTGATTTTGATCGTGACGGGCTCGCCGACATCGCCTCACTGCTCACCGATAGTGGGCAGGTCATGACACTGTTGAATAATGGTCTTTCTGCAGCAATAACTCAATCGCCTCAGAGCCAGACGGCAATTAGTGGAGACGAAGTCTCTCTTGAAGTGGTCGCGACGGGCACCGTTTCCTATCAATGGCGACGTGACGGTATTCCGCTTAGAAACGCCCTACCCTACAGCGGCGTCCGTACCAGCGCGCTTACCATCAGCCAAGTAACAGCGTCCGAATCCGGAGTCTATGATGTCGTCGTTGGAGCCGCATGCCATCGAGGCGTCGCGAGCCAACCAGCGTCACTTGTAGTTGTTCAACCCACATGTGTCGGTGATTTCAATGGTGACGGCGTATTCAATAGTGGCGACATCCAGTTGTTCATATCGAGTCTGTTGTTGGGTAACATGTGCCCATCGTAACACATCGCCATTTCCGGTATTTCTGCCAAAGTCCGACTCATGTCGAATCGACGCGTATGAGACCCACGTGAATTCGATTCGTCCTGCTGCGTAACCGCGTCGCCGGTCACACACATCGCAAACGGGATACACAGTGTTCTAGTCCATCACGCGTTCGATTTCTTCCACCCACGACTCGGCGGATTGCCGGGCGAGGAGTTTCGCGTCCAACAGCGCGCGGCCTCGCTGTCCCATCTCCGCGGCCGAAGTCGCGTCGCCCTTGATCGCCTTGATCGCCTCGACGAGCGCGTCGGCGTCGCCCTGCGGGACGGCGCGGCCCGCGTCATGTTCCGCGAGCCATCGCGCGATCTCCGAACGCTCATTCCCGATGAAGATCGCCGGCTTCGCGGCGGCGAGAATCCCGTAGACCTTGTAAGGCAGCGCCTTGTCGAACATGTCCACCTGCTGAGAGATCAGGCAGAGATTCGCCGCGTGCAGCACCTCCCACAATCGATCGGCCGGCACGTAGTCAATCAGTCTGGCGTTGGACGGCAGTCGCTCCTCGATCATCCTGCGATGGGGACCGTCGCCGATGAACTGGAACTGAATGTCCTGATGTCCACCCAGCCGAATCGCCGCTTCGAGGATGGAATCGAACGGATGGGACAGCCCCATGTTGCCGGCGTACTGCACGACGAATCGCCCGTCGGGATTGTGCTCGGCCGCGAATCGATTCGGGGCGTCCGGCGCGGGCGGAGCGATGCGCATGGGATCAAAGCCATCGTGAATCGTGCCAAGCGTCTCGTTCGGAACGTCGCGCGTGCGCGCAATCCGCTTTGTCATCTCTTCGGCGATGGAGATCACACGCGCCGCCTCCCGCATCACCCGCGTGTCGGTCTTCAGCCATCGACGATAGAGGAAGGAATTGTCACGGACTTTCCCAAGCGTGGCCGCCAGGTCGGGATAGAGATCGAGCACGCAGTAGATGTAGGGGCATCGACGCGCCCGTGCGATCTTCCGCGCGATGGCCGCGCCCTGCGGTGGCGCCGTCGTCGCGATGACACAGTCAACACGATCCATGGCGCATCCGGCCCTCACGGCGCGATGCTGGAAGGCCGCAAAACCGACGGCCCGCTGAATCAGGCTGCGCCGACGGACGACGGGCCGCGCCACGCGAATGATGTGAACGCCTTCATGCGTTTCATCCGACGGATACACAACTGACGCATTGTCCCACGCACGATTGCCGGCAATGACATGAATCGTCCAGTCGGGCCGAAGCCGCCTGATCCGCGGCAGGCGATCACTCAATACGGCGGCGCTGGCGCAGATATCCGGATGATAGAACTCGTTGACAAACAGGATGTGCCGGCCGCCGCTCATTCGCGATCGCCCCGCCAACAGGACGCCACTTCCTCCACCAGCTGCAGGCGGGCGTCATCGATCGTCGCGCTGTCGGCCACGAACAGCCGCAGCGTCAGTTCGTCGTTGACGATCACATCAATGGTCTTCTGCGATGCGGGAGCGTCGTCAGTCAGACGACGCTTCAGGATCGTCTCGCCGGCGCTGACCAGCTCAAACCCGTGGCAGCCGAGTTCCCTCGCCATGATGGCGATCGCCGCCGCGCGCTCCGTGGCGTTTGTCGCACGGCGCAGCTTCAGCCGCGCCAGATTCGCCGCGGCATGCAGGATGCGCGTCTCTTCACGGTCGGACCAGCGCGCGACCCAGCCGCCCCACTCCAGATATCCCAGCACGCGGGCGCTGAAGACGGCCATGACCAGCACGAAACCGACGCCCAGCCCCAGGATCAGGTGATTCGCCGCCGCCGCCGCAATGCACAGCAGGCAGAGAATGAAACTCGCGATGTAGATCTGAATCGCCGCCGTCGATGGCCGGGCGCCGCGATCGATCAGCCGATGATGGATATGATCGCGATCCGACGAGAAGAGCGGCTGGCCCCTGAGCGATCGCCGGGCGATCGCCAGCAGCGTGTCGAAAATCGGATACCCCAGCGCGAACAGCGGAATCAGAATCAGGACCGCCGTGTGCGCCTTCTGCGCCGATCGCAGCGACGCCATCGCGAGGAACATGCCCAGCGCCATCGATCCCGTGTCGCCGAGAAACACCCGCGCCGGATGGAAGTTGTAGCGCAGAAAGCCGAGCAGCGCCCCCGCCATCAGCACCATCATCACCGTCATGTAATGATTGCCGAGCCAGATCGCAACGACGGCGTTCACGCTCGACGCGAGCAGGCAGATTCCCACAGCGAGACCGTCGAGACCGTCCGTCAGGTTGATCGCGTTCGTGATACCGACGATCCACAGGAATGAAATCGCCATCCCGACAATCGGCGGCAGGACGAGCGAATCCCACCAGGGCAGCGTGATCGCGTCCACGCGGAAGCCCATCCAGACGGCGGCGACGGCGACGATCGCCTGCACAAGCAGCTTCACGCGCGGTCGCAGCGCCCGCAGGTCGTCGGCCACGCCCAGAACGAGCATGCACAACGTGCAGACGATCAGCCCATATACGTGATAGCGGCTCTCGCGAAGCTTCTCACCCACGAGGTTGTTCGACTGCATGGCGATCAGCGCGCCGGCGATGACCGTCGCGAAGATCACGAGACCGCCCATCGTGGCTGTCACGCGAGCGTGCCGTTTGCGGCCGCCGGGGCGATCCGTCCAGCCGAAGCGACGCGCGATCGGAATGTAGATGGGTGTGGCGACAAACGTGACAGCGGCCGCCACGGCGAACAACACGAAATACGTGTCGAACTGTCGCAGGTACTCCCACCAGTAAGGCAAAGTTGTCGGAGAATCGGCAATCACGTTTCTTACGGACGTTCCCTTCGAGCTTCACCCGCGCCTGTCCGGCGGCTGTCCATTCTACCTCGCGGGCCCATCGACGCCGGGACGCGTTTTGATGGGGCGCCCGCTTCGTGTTACCTTGATCCGATATTCCGCCGCAATTGCGGACTCTGGAAGGAGCGGGTCGCTTGTCGGTACGTCTTATCACCGGTCGCGCCGGTTCGGGCAAGACCCGATTCTGCCTGGATGAAATTCGGCAGGAACTCGCGCGCGATCGCGCCGAAGGGCCCCGGCTCATCTTCCTCGTACCAGAACAGGCGGCGCTTCAGTCCGAACGCTTACTCCTCGCCCAGTCCGATGGCGCCACGCTCGGCCGCTGCGAGGTCCTCAGCTTCAGGCGCCTCGCCCAGCGGATTCTCAGCGAATCGACCGGCGGCATGCCGACGCCCCTCACGCCGATTGGCCGGCAGATGGCCGTCCGCTATCTGCTCGGGCGACATCGCCAGCGTTTCCGGGAGTTCGGCCGACTCGCCGATCGCGGCGGTTTCGTCGCCGAACTGGCCTCCGCGCTGTCCGAACTGTTTCGCGAATCCGTCTCCGTCGAACGGCTTGACGCCTGCGCCCACGCCGCCGAATCCGAAGACGCGCCCACATTCCCGCGTCTGCACGACCTGGCCATCCTCTATCGGGAATACTGCGACTACCTGGGCGATGATCGTGTCGATCCCGACGGTGTCCTCGCCCTGGCGCGATCGCGAATGGCGCAGGCCGAGTGGCTGCGCGGCGCCCGCGTCTGGGTGGACGGCTTCGCCAGCTTCACGCGCCAGCAGCTCACGACGCTCGTCGAGATGTCCCGGCTCACAGCCTCGCTGGATGTGGCGATCCTGCTCGATCCCGATGGCGTCCGCGATGACGAAGCCGGGCGCGACGACGAAGGTCCCGACGCCGCGGATCTGTTCGCCAAGACGCGCGTCACAATGGCCGATCTGTTTCGCGCCTTCGCGGAGGCCGGCGCGGCGCTGGCCCCCGTCAGGCGACTCGCGGGTTCGCCGTCCCGATTCGACGCGACACCCACGCTGGCGAATCTCGAACGTCGCCTGTTCGCCGAACCCGGCGCCACAGTGGATGAACCGTCGACGCCGGAGATGGCCTCCCAACCCGCCGAAGCGCAGCTCGTGGTGGCGACTGATCTCCGCGATGAGGCCCGCGCGACGGCCCGCGCCATTCTCGACCTGACGCGGCGCGAAACCCATCCGCTGCGCTATCGCGACATTGCGATTCTCGTGCGCAGTCTTGAGCCCTATCACGATCTCCTCAGCGCCGAACTGCAGCGACACAACATTCCCTTCTTCATCGATCGCCGGCGCCCAACGCATCATCATCCGCTCGTTCGCTTCATTCGAGGGCTTGTCTCAATCGTGGGTGGTCTGTCCTTCGAAGCGTCGATGACGCAGATCCTCAAGAGCGGCTTTGCCGGCGTGCCCGCGGATGACGCGGACGCCATCGACAATTACACGCTCGCCAACGGTCTCTCCACGCCTGTCCAATGGGACACGCCCTGGACCCGCAAGCCGCCGGGATTCGAGGATCGCCGCACGAACGCCGCCAGGGCCGCGATCGCGCAGGTCGAAGCGGCCCGCCAGTCCCTGCGAAATCGCTTCGGCGATTTCTGGCCGGGCGCAGCGACGCCGACCACCTGCCGCGACTGGATTCTGCGTCTGGCGGCGGCCATCGAACGCTTCGATGTACGCCGCACGCTGGACACGTGGAGCGTGGACGCGGAAGCGCGCGGCGATCTGGATGAGGCGTCGGAGCATCTGCAGGTCTGGAGCGGCGTCTGCGGACTCCTGGAGGAACTCGTCGCCGCCCTGGGCGATGTCGACATGCGCGGCCGCCAGTTCCGCGAAACGCTGGAGTCCGGTCTGTCCGAACTCACGCTGGGACTGGTTCCGCCAACGCTCGACCAGGTCATTGTGAGCGCCGTCGATCGAGGTCGCCAGAACCCGAAGCTGCGCGCCGCCTTCGTGCTCGGCCTCGCCGATGGACTCTGGCCGAATCGCGTCGTCGACGAGGGCCTGCTCGGCGACGAAGAGCGGGCGTTTCTCGAAGGCAAAGGCGCCGCTCTCGGCCGCAGCCGACTCGAGCGGCTGCGCGAGGAGCGATTGCTCCTGTATGTCGCCGTCACGCGCGCGAATGAACTGCTGTGGGTCAGCCGGCCCCAGCGAAACGCCGATGGCAGGGAAATGCAGCCGTCCCTCTACTGGGCGAATCTGCGGGCGGCCCTCGGGGATGACGCCCTGCGCCGAACCCAGGGCGAGTGCGACGACGGCATTTCGACAATCAGCGATCTGGCGAGCCATATTGCCGAGGCCCTCGGCAGGGCGATACGACCCCAACCCGACGACGGAAACACCGGCGTCGATCCAACAGCGCTCTCGCTCTACAACTGGGTCGCGGCGCAAGAGGATTCGCCCATCGGGGCGCGCGTGCGTCGGGCGCTTGCGGCCCTTCCGCCATCGACGGACGCCCAACTCTCCGAGGCGGCGCGCCACGCGCTCTGGGCGCCGCCGCACGACATGAGCGTCACGCGGCTGGAGTCCTTCGCGAAGTGCCCCTTCCAGCACTACGCCCGCTACGGTCTGACACTTCGCCCCCGTGACGTCCACGAACTGTCCGACACGCGTTGGGGACAGTTCTATCACGCCGTACTGGAGCAGTTCGTCAACGAGCTGATCGAGACAGGTCAGTCGCTCGCCGAGATGCCCGAACAGGCGATCGCGGATCGCGTCGACGACCTCTGCGTCAACGTCCTGCCCGAATTCGCCGACGAGCTGAATCTCGATGACGCGCAGCGTCGCAGCCTTTCCTGGCGCAGCCATCGCGAATTGCCGGCGTTCCTGCGCGGACACAGATCGACCGTCGGCCGGACAAATCTGCGCCCCGTGGGAACCGAGAAGAACTACGGCCGCAAATCCGAATGGCCCGCCCTCGAACTGACGACGGCGTCGGGTGAGACGGTCTCGATCCGCGGCAAGATCGATCGCATCGACCTGCTGGCCGGCGCCTCGGCGAACCTCGCCGTTGTATTCGACTACAAGCGCAATGTTCGCAAGGCGCCCGCGCTCGACGCGATCTACCACGGTCTCTCCCTGCAGCTACTCGCCTACCTGCTCGTCATTCGCGATCACGCCGACGCGCTGAAGCTGGGAGATATCGAGACCGCCGGGGCGATGCTGCTGCCGATCAACTGGAAACGCGAGAAGCTCGATCATCCGGACGAAGCGGACGACGACGCCTTTACACCCTTCAAACAACTGCGGCCGCGCGGCGTCATCGACTTCGACGCCCTGACGACGATCGCGCCGATGAACCCCACGCAGTCGTCGCCCGTGTTCAACGCGGCCCTGCTGAAGGATGGCGGCCTGGCTCGATACGAAAACTCCGATGCGCTTCGCCCGGGCGAGCTCTCGACGACACTCGCCTTCGTTCGCCGGAAGATGACGCAGCTGTGCGACGCCTGGCTCGCCGGCGACATCCGCGTGCGACCCGCGCGGCTGGGGCGCTCGTTGCCGTGCGAACACTGCGACTATCGCTCCGTCTGCCGGTTCGAATACACACAGGGGCGCGTTCGCGAGTGCCCGAAGCTGAAGAAGTCGGAAGTGATCGAGCGAATGACCGCGGAAACGCAGTCAAACGAGCGAGGCGCGTCATGACCGCGTGGACGAAGGATCAACGACGCGCGATCGAGACGATCGACTGCAGCGTCCTCGTTTCCGCCGCGGCCGGCTCCGGCAAGACCGCCGTCCTCGCCGAACGCTGCGCCTATCTCGTGACGGACGCGCCGAATCCCTGTCGCGTCGACGAACTGCTCGTCGTCACGTTCACCGACGCCGCCGCCGCAGAAATGCGCGAGCGCATTGCCAAAGCCCTGCGCGAGCGGCGCAGGCGCGATCCCGGAAACAGCCGCATCCGCCGGCAGCTCGCCCTGCTGGATGGCGCGCAGATCTCCACGATTCACTCATTCTGTCGCAATCTGCTGAATCGCTACTTCGCCTTCGTCGATCTGGAGCCGCGGATGCCGCTGCTTGCGCCACTGGAGGCCGTGCAGCTTCGAAAGCAGTGCGCAAAGGACGTCTTCAACGACCTCTCGGCCGAAGACGCGCCAAACGCGGCGGCGTTTCTCGACTTTCTTTCGGCCTACGGATCGCACGAGCCCTCCCTGCGACAACGCGTGCTGGACATCGCGGCCTTCCTCGAATCGCACGATCGACCGGACGAGTGGCTCGCCAGCGCCCGCGAGCAATATCGCAACGCCGATTCGGCAACGCTCTCGCCGGCATGGATGACGTCCCTGGCGGACGCGCTGACCGCCTCGCTGGAACAACTCGAGGCGACGACGCGAAGCCTGCGCGACCGCCTGCCCGAAAGCGAGACCACCAGCTGGTTCGCGCCCGCCTTCGACGCCGTCGACGTTCTGACGGACGCCGCGCTGTCACAGCTCCACGCCCATCGGGATGAGGCCACGATCGATCGCATCTGCGCCGACATGCTGATGGATGTCGAATCGCCCAAACCGCCGACGCGCGGATCCAGACGCTTCAAGGATCTGAGCGACGCGGACAAGGCCGCCTACAACTTCGCGGACGAGTTGCGGAAGGAACTCGACAAGGCGCTCAGGCGTGTCGTGGACCGGTTCGGCCGCTTTCGATGCGCCGACTGGGCCGCCGGTATCGCCGCAACGGCGCCGCACGTCGAATCGCTGCTGACCGCCGTCGAGCGCGTCCGCGACGCCTATCGAGAGGCCAAACGCGAACTCGGCGAACTCGACTTCTCTGACCTGGAGCGCTACACGCTCGATCTGCTGCGCGAAGAGACGCATCACGTCGCCGAGCGTCTGCACGGCCGCTTCCGCCACGTTCTCGTCGACGAATTTCAGGACATCAACCCGATCCAGGCGGAGATTCTGCGGCTCGTCAGCACGGAATCCTCCGCCGATCGGCCGAACAACCTGTTTACCGTCGGCGACGTCAAGCAGAGCATCTATCGATTCCGCCTCGGGGAACCCCGGCTCTTCATCGCTCGCAGCGATCGCTTCCTGGCCGCGGCGCAGCGCGAAGGCGACGTCGTTCCGCTCAGCATGAACTTCCGAAGCGAACGCCCCGTCATCGACGCCATCAACCTTGTCTTCGAGCGGCTCATGTCCCGCGACCTCGGCGGTATCGACTACGACGGCGACGCCCGACTCGTCCCGTTCCATCAGAATCCCTGCCCCGCCGGCGTCGTCCCGTGTGAAGTGCACCTGCTTCAGGATCCAAAGGGCGCCACGACCGACGCGAGTGAAGACGAAGGCGACGGTGAAGGCGGCGCCGACGACTGGGATCGCATCGAGCGCGAAGCCTACGTCATCGCCGAACGCATCAACCACCTGCGCGCCGAAGGCTACGCCCTCAGCGACATCGTCATCCTGATGCGTTCCATGAAGGCCCGCATCAGTCTCTTCCTCCGCCGCCTGCTCGCCCAGGGCGTCCCCGCCGTGTCAACGATGAGCGGCGACCTCTTCGACGCCATCGAGGTGCTGGACATCATCTGCCTGCTCCAGCTTCTCGACAACGAGCGACAGGACATCCCCCTGGGCGCCCTGCTCCGCTCACCGCTCATGGGCGATCCCCTGACGGACTCGCAGCTCGCGGAGATCCGAGCCTGCGAGAGGATCGGCAATCGACCGCGCCCCTTCCACGAGGCGGTCCGGAACTACGCCATCGCCGGTCCGGACGAATCGCTCCGCCTGCGCCTGGCCGCCATCTTTGACCAGCTCCACGCATGGCGCGCCATCGCCGCTCGCCGCCCCATCGCCGACACACTCTGGCGGATTTTCGAAGAATCCGGGTACCTCTCCTGCGTCTCGGGACTTCCCCGTGGCGAGCAGCGCCGCAGCAACCTCATCCAGCTCCACGAGTACGCGCGACAGTTCGGCGCCTTCCGGCGTCAGGGGCTCAACCACTTCATCCGCTTCATCGACGAACTCCGTGAGAGCGGTGAGGAACTGATGGCCGGCGCCGTGGCCCCTCAGGGCGACGCCGTCCGCATCATGACGATCCACGCGAGCAAAGGCCTGGAGTTCCGCGCCGTCGTTCTCGCCGAGTCCGGCAAGCGATTCAATCTGCAGGACGCCCAGCAGAGCGTCCTCGTCGATCGCAGACTCGGCGTCGGTCTGGAAGGCGTCGACCTGACACGCCATTTCCAGTATCCAACGCTCCCCCATCGCCTCGTCGGAGACGCCGTCCGACGCGAGTCCATCGCGGAAGAACTTCGCGTCCTCTACGTCGCCATGACCCGCGCGAAGGAGCGGCTGATCGTCGTCGGTACCGAAAAGCTCGTTGACCCACCCGTCGACGCCGTCGCTGTCGATAACGACGCGTCGCCGGTCCTTCCTCTCGCCGAGCGACTGGGAGCGTCGAACAGCATGAAGTGGCTTCTCGCGTCACTGACAACGGCGCCCGAGGGCGCCGTCGCATGGGGCGACACGCCGGGCCAGGGCGCGCTTTTTCATGTGACCCGGTATTCACTGGAGATGATGCGTCACTGGTCCTTCGAGGCGCCGCACAGCGACGCCGCCACGCAGAAGGCGCAGAAGTTCGCCGCCCTCATTCCCGCCGGATCGATCGCCGACGACGACGCCCCCCTCATCGCGACGATCGAACGGCGCCTCCTGGCGCCGTACGCGGCGGAAACGCTCACCCGGGTCCCCGCCGTCGTGGCCGCCAGCGAACTGAAACGGCGCTGGAACCTGCTGGAGGAGCCCGACGATCCCGCCGGCGCCCCGGCCTCCGGCGACGCCATGCCGAAATACCCCCGGCAGTTTCACCCGCTGAACGTGTCCGATGAGAAGGCGGCGCCCGCGTCCACCCAGGTCGGCACGTGGACCCACGAATTGCTCCAGCGGCTCGATCTTTCCCAGGCGTGCGATCGTAAGAACATCGAGGCGCAACTGGCGGGGATGGTCGCGGCGCGTCAGTTCACGCCCGAACAGGCGGGCGCCATCGATCTCGACGCTGTCGCCTGGTTCTTCGAAACGGAGCTCGGAAGTCGCCTCCGGAAACCCGGCGCCCGCGTCCTGCGGGAGTGGCCGTTCACGCTCGCGACGGACCCGACGCGCTATCGCCCCGACGCCGCGGCGATGGATGTTGACGACGTCCTCGTGGTCCGCGGCATTGTGGACTGCCTGTTCGACGATGGCGCCGGCTGGGAAGTTCTGGACTACAAGACGGACCGCGTGTCCGGCGCGGGCTTGTCGCAGCGCGCCGCGGAATACGCGGGACAGGTGCGAATCTACGCACAGGCCGTCGAGGCGGCGTTCGGCGTGCGACCGAAGAAGACGTGGCTCGCCTTCATGACGCCGCGCGAAGTCGTGTGCGTGTAGCGGACGAGGCGCCGAATTCGCTTGACGCTGACGCGTCGGCGGAGTGCAATGCGCTTCGCAGAAACAAGGACGAAATCGGCGCGATCGTTCGCCCGAACCCGCGCCGGCATTCAAGGATGAATCGCCATGTCCGTCGATTTCACGTATCACAAGGTCGCGCTCGCCATTCTCATCGGTCTGGCGCATGTGGCCCTGTTCGGCTGCGAAGGCTCGACACGCCATCACGACAAACGCGTCACGGACATCACACCGCCGGAAGACGACTACAACCCGGATCGACCGAGGGCGGAACTGCCGGTCGTCGCCGACGAAGTCGAGGACATGATGGCGGCGCGTCAGGCCTACATCGAGCGCCTGATCGAACTCGAACGCGTCTACCTGGAAAGCGGCAATACGGAGAAGGCGAACTGGGCCCGACGACAGCGCGAGCAGACGGAGAAGATCGAAGTCTATCCCTACCTGTCGGAGGATCCGCCCGAGAAGTCGTCGGCCGTCATGCCGATCGAGTCCATCCCCGAGGCCGACAAACTCTACGACGAGGCCTATACCCTGTACGACACATTCGTCGGCGTGCCCTTCATCGGCTTTACAAAGCTGAACACGAAAGACGCACGCACGGCCGTCGACAAGTTCCGAACGCTTCTCCGTGAATACCCGACATCTGACAAGGTCGATGACGCCGCCTATTACACAGGAGTCATCTACAAGGAATTCCTGCGGGAAGACGATCCCGACAATCAGCTCGCCCTGCGGTATTTCAGGTGGGCGATCGAACTCGATCCGAAGACGCCCCACGCGGCGCGATTCGACATGGCCGTCGTGTACGACTACCGCCTGCACGATCGCGCCCGCGCGATCGAACTCTATCACGACGTGCTGGAGACAGAGGAAGCCGGCATCCAGTCCAACCAGCGCTGGGCGGCGCATCGGATCGAGAAGCTCACAGACGACGATCGCAGTCCCCTGCGACCCAGGGATCGCGCACTGGCCACGCAGGCGCCGCGATCGCGGCGCCCGTATTCAGGCCGCTACGACGATCCCACATCCGTCGAGCCGAGCCCCGCACGCGATCCGCGCTGAGCGGCTCGCGCCGGACACGTCACTCGAGGTGCAGCCGCTCCGCCTTCCGGGCGAACCAGAACACGTAGGCGGCCAGACCGAACCCGCCGATCATGCTCACGACGCCCATGCCCAGCATGCCGCGGTCGCCGACCGACGCGTACTCGTGCAGGGCCCAGCCGCCGAACAAATCGGCGCCCATGATGGCGAATAACAGGAAAACCAGGTGGAACCAGCGGAGGGACATGGTTCGCCTCCTTTCGGCTTGCGGTGAACTCCGCTACCAGATCATAGGCGAGCCCGCCATCCCGGACGTCGAGTTACACGGCCGCAATACGACCGATTCCCGGCGCCCGACGGGCGTTTATCGGCGGCGCCGCCGGAAATAGTGTTTGCGATGGCGTACCGTGATCGGCATGATTGGGAACACCCATCAAGAGGAGGCGACTCGATGACGGATTCCCTCGCCTACATTCGCGGAGGCCATTCCGCGATCCGGCCCTACATCTGTGGTCCGCTGGATCTGCCCGACTTCCTGCGCCATGTGTTTGACGCCGTCGAAATCGAATCACACGCCCACGATTCGACGCGACGCCATGTTCAGATGGGCGTCGCGGATTCCGTTGTCGTCGTTGAAGCGGGCCGATTCCCCGAGGGCGCGACGCCCTGGACCAGCGTGATCTACCTGTACGTCCCCGACGCCGACGAAACCTTCGCCCGCGCCATCGCCGCCGGCGCCACGATCAAGGCGCCGATGGAAGACAAGTTCTACAACGAACGCCAGGGCGGCTTCGTCGACAGTGGCGGAAATACCTGGTGGGTCTCCACCTTCAAAGGCTGACGCCAATCCAACGCGAAAATCGTCAAGCCAAGAGTCGCCAGAAGTCGCTGAAGATGTGAGCGACCTGAGTTCGCGAGCTTTCAGCTTTCAGATTTCGGCTTTCGGCTTTCTCTTACGCCGTTCCAAAAATCCGATCGCCCGCATCCCCCAGCCCCGGCAGGATGTAGCCCTTGTCGTTCAGGCAGCGATCGACGGACGCCGTGAAGATCTGCACGTCCGGGTGCTTCGCGTTGAGGTTGTCGATCCCCTCCGGCGCCGCCACAAGACACAGCACCTTGATGCTCGTCGCCCCCGTGCCCTTGATGACGTCGATGGCGGCGATCAGCGAACCCGCCGTCGCCAGCATCGGATCGATCACGATCACATCCGTCTCGGCGATGTTCGGCGGCAGCTTGTTGTAATACGTGATCGGCTCCAGCGTCTTCTCGTCGCGATAGATGCCCAGGTGCCCCATCCGCGCCGACGGCAGCAGCTGATGCACGCCCTCCGCCATGCCCAGCCCGGCGCGGAGAATCGGCACCAGCGTCAGACCGCGGGAGAGGATGCAACCGTCGCACGATTCCAGCGGTGTCTCCACGGTCCGTGGCGTCGTCGGATAGTCGCGGGTGATTTCGAAGGCCATGAGCCGGGCGATGAGCCCGATCAGCCGCCGAAACTGCTCGACGCCCGTGTTCCTGTCGCGAATGACAGTCAGCCGCTCCTGAACGACGGGATGACGGATGATCGTAACGTTGGGCCAGGTGCGACCAGTCATGCTGCGGGCTCCTCCTTCTTCGTTGACGGCATGTTACCGCAACGCCGGCCCACGCGTCGAACAGGGACAAAGAAGCCGCCCGCAATTTGGTGATTTGGTGATTTCATGACTTAAAGAACTGGACGGGTGGCAGGGTGGCCCACCCCTTCAGGGGCAGGGTCACGATGATCGATTTGCGCGCTCCCGTCAGCACCCCGACCACACATCATCGAGTATGGGGTGGACCACCCGGCCGTTGCTCGAAATCGCGCAACGCCCCTGCGCCAACGAATCACTGGCTCGCGTCAATCATATACACACCGTCAGACTTCGGTCCCGTGGCATAGGGCGCGGCGCGTCCGCGATACCCTTGAATCTGGCGTTCGATGTACTTCGTAAATGACTCCCCTTTGGGGCGTGCAAACGTACGCGCGGGAATCTCGTACGCGTCGAGTTCCCACACGCCCGTGTCATATCGATATCCACACGACAACGCCAACAGGGCGCCGTCAGGACTGCTCAGGTAGACGCTCGCCGAATCTTCGTTTCCCTCGAAAACCTCTATCACCGCAACCTTCCGAGTCCACGAATGCGCCTTGATGTACTGTTCTAGCAAGCGAAATGCAGTTTCGCGGTCCTTCGCCGACAACTCAAAGTCCGCCGGGAACTTAGGCGGCGCCTCCGCGTATTTGTCGTGTTGCGTGTCCGCAACAAATGCGAGTGCGAGTTCCTCGGCCTTGTGAATGGCCTTGGGAACCTCGTTGACTTCACGTTCCGTCGGGTGAGTCGTCGGGGGCGGTGTATCGCGACGGCACGCGGACGCGCCCACGACCAAACACACAATCAGGAATCGAATGAACATCGTTCGGCGCCAATTATGTCGAGGGCGTTTGAGCCCACGCAGACCACGAAATCACCAAATCGCCGGGTGGCCCACCCCTTCAGGGGTGGGGTCACGATGATCGATTTGCGCGCCACCATCAGCGTCGCAACA